>CAMAYZ010000031.1 GCA_945863115.1 Bifidobacterium breve | reverse complement strand
CGCTTACCGACCATAAGGATTAGACCACGACGGTTGTGGTGATCGTTCTTATTTACTTTTAAGTGTTCGGTGAGTTCTTCAATTCGCTTTGATAGCAATGCGACCTGTGCTTCAGGGCTTCCTGTGTCAGTAGCGGAAGCGCCGTATTGTGCAATGATTTCTTTTTTAACTGATGGTTGTAACGCCATTTGGTGCTCCCTTTACTTTCACGAGGGCCTCGGTGTGATTCACGAAGGCTCGATTGCTCGCTTGTTGTGGGGCAAGGCTACCAGCGCCATTTGGTATCAAGAAATCGAGTGCTATTGGTCGAGATTTATGCGGGTAAATCCGGTTAATTTCGCCGCCTGATCGCAATCTGCTTTCATTTGAATTAGCAATTCATCTAGTGATTCGAACTTCAAGGTATCGCGAAGTCTTTCGGTAAATTCCACTTTCGCTATCTTGTCGTATAGCTCTAAACCAATTTGATCAAGTGCATAGGCTTCAACTTGGCGGCCGCGCACTCCCGGAAATGTTGGATTAGTTCCAATTGAAATTGCTGCGGCCCATCGAATGTTTTCGACTGTTAACCAGCCGGCATAAACACCATCTGCGGGAATACACGCAAGATCATCTAGTCCAATGTTTGCAGTTGGATAACCAATAGTTCGGCCACGCTTTTCACCGTGAACAACTGGGCCAATCAAATAATGGTTTCTCGTTAATAGCTCTTTTGCTCGAGCAACTTCCCCATCAAAAATTAAGCCACGTATCCGGGTGGAAGAAATTGGGTTTCCTCTATTTTCTGAAAGTTTCACAATAGAAGTTTCAAATCCTTTGGTTACAGATTTCAAATATTCTGAGGTGCCTTGCGCGCCTCGCCCGAAGGTGAAGTTCTCGCCAACAATCACATGGGTTGCTGCTAATTTTTTAACGAGAATATCGTCGATAAATTCATCTGCCGTTAGCGCTGCGAACTCTTTAGTGAAATCAATTACGTGCACTTCATCAGCGCCATGCGCTTTTAACGCAGTGATTCGATCATCAAGTGGTAACAATTGCATTGGGGTGCGCTCTGGCGCAAAAATAACTGTAGGGTGCGGATAAAAAGTAAGAACAATTACTTTTCCATATTTTTTTGCACTCTTGAGTAGTTCTTGGTGACCGGCATGCACACCATCAAAGATGCCGATGGCGACGCAATTGCCCTGGTTACTCATGTCGCTATTCTTTCACGGCAACAAGGGTTGGCGTAGCAACGGTTCTACCAGATTGCTCTTTGTCCAATAACAGTGCAACAAATTCGCCCGCTTGATCTAGAGCAACTACAGCACCTGACTTATTACTTGCCTCAATCGCTCTACCAAAAGAAATTTCATTCGCCTCGGAAAGGTCAATTGTGCGAACTGGCAAAATTCGCGAAATGCCAGCTGCAACCGAAATCAATTTAACGCTGGTTAAATCAGTGCATTCAGAGATATCAAATGGTGAAACCAAAGTCCGGTTTAACGTTGTTAGGTGTCCCCCAACATTCAGCGCTTCTCCGAGATCACGAGCGATTGCACGGATATATGTTCCTACGCTGCAAGTGATTGCAACTTGAACATCGGTAAATTCGCCAGTTTTATTTATTGCTTGCACTTCAATTTCCATAACTTCGACATCACGTGCTGGGATATCTACGACTTCGCCATCTCGGACTCGCTGATGTGCCCGTTTGCCATCAATCTTTATCGCCGATACTGAACTCGGTTTTTGTTTAATTTTGCCAACAAAATTCTTAAGTGCGCTTTTTATTTCAGTATCGCTCAGATTCGATGCATCCATTGTTGCTAAAACTTCGCCTTCGCGATCATCTGTATGCGTGCTCTGGCCTAATCTAATTGTGGCTTCATATTTCTTTGTGCCATCAGTGACATATTGCAGAAGCCGTGTGGCCGAACCAATTCCGAGAACTAATACTCCGGTAGCCATTGGATCAAGTGTTCCGGCATGGCCAACTTTTTTCGTTCCAAATAGCTTGCGGGCTTGGGCAACAACATCGTGGCTAGTTAAACCAGGTGCTTTATTTATAAGAGCAAAGCCATGCATTTAATTACGCTTCAGTGTGCTTATAAGGATCGGGATCGCCAGCAGGCTTTGCGCCTTCGCGAGCTTTCGCTAACTCCGCATCTTTCCGAGCAACTTCAAAGAGCAAATCATTCATCGCAGATGCACTTTCCTGCAATCCATCTTGAAAGAATTCAAGCGAAGGAGTTATTCGAAGTCCAAGTGTGCGTCCAACTTCAGTGCGCAACATTCCACGCGCTGAATTAAGAGCGATTACTGTTGCACTACGTGCTGCTTCATCACCGAGAACAGTGTAAAAAATCGATGCCTGCTGCAAATCTCCGGTAACGCGAACATCAGTGAGTGTTACGAAGCCAAGTCGCGGATCTTTCACCCGCGACTCAAGAGCCTCTGCAACAATCTCTTTAATTCGATCAGCAACTTTCAGTGCACGTGTTGAGGCCATTTGTTATGCGCGCTTCTTCTCACGCAACTCATAGGTCTGAATGATGTCGCCAACTTGAATGTCTTTGAATGAACCAAGTCCGATACCGCACTCGTAACCATCCTTGACTTCAGTTGCATCATCCTTAAAGCGACGTAATGAGTCGACAGTTAGGCTCTCGCCAACTAGAACACCGTTGCGCAAAGTTCTAGCCTTTGCATTTCGCTTGATTGTTCCATCTTGAACTAAGCAGCCAGAGATATTTCCGAACTTGCTTGATTTGAAGATATCGCGAACTTCAGCGTTTCCAAGAACTACTTCTTCAAACTCTGGCTTTAGCAAGCCCTTGAGTGAAGCTTCGATCTCTTCGATTGCATTGTAGATAACGGTATAGAAACGAATTTCTACGCCTTCTACTTCAGCGAAGATTGCAGTTTGTGGTTCCGGCTTAACGTTGAAGCCGATAATTACTGCGGTAGATGCAGAAGCCAGAGTTACATCGCCCTTTGTAATTGCACCGACACCACGGTGAATAACACGAAGATCAACTTCGCTACCAACATCAAGTTGTAGCAGCGCATCTTCCAAAGCTTCAACCGAACCAGAAACGTCACCCTTTAGAATGAGGTTAAGCGTGCTGATCTTGGATTGCTCCATGAAGTCTTCAAGTGAAACTTTCTTACGAGTCTTAGCAAGCAGTGCATTTCGCATTGCGAGTTGACGCTTCTCGGCAATCTGACGAGCAGTTCTGTCATCTTCAGCAACGATGAATGTGTCACCAGCACCTGGAACGGATGTGAAACCAAGAACTTGAACTGGACGTGATGGACCGGCTTCAGTTACTGCGTCACCATTCTCATCGAGCATTGCACGAACGCGACCGAAAGCTCCACCAGCAACAATTGAATCTCCGACATGAAGAGTTCCACGTTGGACCAGAACTGTGGCAACTGGGCCACGTCCCTTATCTAGGTTCGCTTCAATTGCAACACCGCGAGCAACATCATCAGCGATTGCACGTAGATCGATTGCGGCATCTGCAGTAAGAAGAATTGCGTCAATCAATTCATCAATACCCGCACCTGATTTCGCAGATACGTTAATAAACATAGTTGTTCCGCCATACTCTTCGGCAATCAAGTTGTATTCAGTTAATTGCTGACGAATCTTGTCTGGGTTTGCACCCTCTTTATCAACTTTGTTTACCGCGACAACAATTGGAACATCTGCTGCTTGGGCATGGTTCAACGCTTCGATTGTTTGTGGCATAACGCCATCATCAGCAGCGACAACAAGCACCGCAATATCTGTCACCTTCGCACCACGTGCACGCATCGCTGTAAAAGCTTCGTGACCTGGGGTATCGATAAATGTGATTGCGCGGTTCTGACCATCATGATCATGGTGAATTTGATATGCACCAATGTGCTGAGTAATTCCGCCTGCTTCACCGCGACCAACTTCAGTCTTGCGAATCGCATCTAGCAAGCTTGTCTTACCGTGATCTACGTGGCCCATAACCGTAACGATTGGCGAGCGCACAACTAGATCTGACTCATCTATATCGGCAAGTTCTTGATCAAGGTTGATGTCGAATTGTTCTAGCAATTCACGGTCTTCATCTTCTGGGCTAACAACTTGAATTTGATATCCAAGTTCTGCGCCAAGGAGCATGAAAGTATCTTCATCAACAGATTGAGTTGCAGTAACCATTTCACCTAAGTGGAATAGCGCTGAAACTAACGCTGCTGGATCGCCACCGATCTTCTCGGCAAAATCCATAAGGGTTGCACCGCGACGTAAACGAATTGTTGTTTTGCCATCACCGTGTGGAATAACTGCGCCACCAAGTGATGGGGCCGCCATATTGTCGAACTCTTCACGCAACGCTTTCTTACTCTTATGCGCTTTGCGATTTTTACCGCCCTGCTTTCCAAATGCGCCAGCAGTTCCGCCACGTTGATGACGTCCGCCGCCTTTTCCACCGGCCCCACCAAATGTTGTTGGTGCGCCACCAGCATTTGCATTAGGTGTGCGATAAGGAGAATTTGAATTTGGTGCGCCAGTTGTTGGTGAACCTGGACGTGAACCAGAAGTTGGTGCACCTGTTGTTGGACGCGCTTGTTGGGGACGTGCAGCAAAACCGGGACGAACTGAACCTGGACGCGGTCCTGACATTGGTGGACGTTCGCCTGGACGAAGTGGACGTTGCGCAGGTGGACGTGGCATTGCGTTACTTCCAGAACCACCACCAGAACCAAAAGGATTGTTACCGGCACGAGGTGGACGAGGCATAACTGAAGGAGATGACGGAGCGGCAGGAGTTGATGCTGCTGGTGCAACTGGAGTAACTGGAATCTCAGGAGCAGCAGGTTTTTCAATCTTTGCTTTAGTTAATTGTTCACGCGTTGATTCTGGAAGTGAAGCAAGTGCAGCTTCGATCTCTTCAGGTGTTGGAGTCGCTGCCTTTTTCGCTGCTGTTTTCTTGGCTGCAGTTTTCTTGGCCGCTTTTGGAGCAGGAGTGACTGCTTTTAGATCTGGAAATTTATCCATCAACTTGCGCACAACAGGTGCCTCAACAGTTGATGATGCAGAACTAACGAACTCGCCGACTTCTTGTAACTTTGCGAGGAGCTCTTTGCTCTCTAAACCTAAATCTTTTGCTAATTCGTAAACGCGGACCTTTGCCACAGTTGCCTTCCTGTCTTGGCCCCACGTCTTAAT
>CAMAYZ010000030.1 GCA_945863115.1 Bifidobacterium breve | reverse complement strand
GAATTCCCATATGCAATTCGTCAAGTATCAGAAGCTCTTGGATCAAATGGTTCAACATCAATGGGTTCAGTATGCGCATCAACTATGTCGCTACTAAATGCAGGTGTTCCATTGAAGGCCGCTGTTGCAGGTATTGCAATGGGTCTGATCTCAGATGTTGTTGATGGCAAGACAGAATATGTTGCAATCACAGATATTCTCGGAGCAGAAGATGCTTTCGGAGATATGGACTTTAAAGTTGCAGGAACAAAAGACTTTGTTACTGCGCTACAACTAGATACCAAACTTGATGGAATTCCTGCATCAATCTTGGCATCAGCACTGCTTCAAGCTAAAGAAGCACGTCTAACAATTCTTGACATCATGAACCAAGCAATCGATGCACCAGATGAGATGAGCCTTCTTGCTCCTCGCATTATTTCGGTCAAGGTTCCTGTTGATCTAATCGGAGCAATCATTGGACCTAAGGGCAAGATGATTAATCAGATTCAAGATGAGACCGGCGCAGACATCACCATCGAAGATGATGGAACTGTTTACATCGGCGCACTTGAAGGATCACAAGCCGAAGCCGCAAAGGCAATGATTGATGCAATCGCAAACCCAGTTGTACCTAAAGTGGGAGAGCGCTTCAACGGAAGTATCGTGAAGCTTGCAACATTCGGCGCATTCATCTCACTTGTTCCAGGTAAAGATGGCCTGCTACACATCTCGCAGATTCGTAAATTGCATGGTGGAAAGCGCATCGAAAACCTTGAAGAAGTTATGAAGGTTGGCGACAAGATTGAAGTTGAAATTGCAGAGATTGATCCAAAGGGTAAGTTCTCATTGGTTCCAGTTCTTGCAGATGGCACGGTTCCTGGTAAGGAAGCCGGCGAATAATTGAGTAAAACAATCTTGCCCAGCGGGCTACGAATTGTTACTGAAGAAGTCAGTACATCTCGCTCCGCTGCAGTAGGAATTTGGGCAAATGTTGGCTCTCGCGATGAAGTTAAATCCGTCGCGGGAGCTTCTCACTTTCTAGAACACTTACTATTCAAAGGAACAAAAACTCGCACCGCACTTGAAATCTCATCTGCGATTGAAGCAGTTGGTGGCGAGATGAATGCATTCACTGGCCAGGAATACACCTGCTTTTATGCGCGGGTAATTGATACCGATTTACCCCTAGCCGTCGATGTTGTAACAGACTTAATTACCTCCTCAACCTTTACTTCAGCTGATGTTGATTCAGAGCGCAAAGTTGTTTTGAGTGAGATTGCAGTTCGCGATGATGATCCTTCTGACTATATCCACGAACTATATTTAGATACTTACTACGGTGATTCACCGGTAGGACGTTCAATTCTTGGCACTGTTGATTCAATTAACAAGATGCCACGTAATTCGATCTATAACTATTATAAAAAGCACTATCAACCAGAGAACCTTGTAGTTTCAGTTGCTGGAAATGTTAAACATAAAAAAGTTGTAAAAATGGTTGAAGAAGCGCTCTCAAAAGATGGCTTTCTAGATGTTCCAAATAACAAACATGAAGTCAGAGCTGCAACTCCCATAAAGACACCCGGACTTGGTGAAGTTGGAATAATTGATCGTAAGACTGAACAAGCCCATATTCTCTACGGATTTCCTGGACTTGCTCGAAGTGATGATCGCAGATTTGCACTTAGTGTTTTATCTTCAGCTATCGGCGGCGGAATGGCTTCAAGATTATTTCAAGAGATTCGCGAAAAACGAGGACTTGCCTACACAACTTATGCCTACCCACAACAATTTGCTGGCACTGGAACACTGGCATTTTATGCCGGATGTAAAACTGAAAAAGCTGAAGAAGTTATTAAATTGATGCGCGACATCAGCGAATCAGTTGCTCAACATGGGTTGACCGACGAAGAGATTTCAAGAGCAAAGGGCGCTGTAACTGGCGGCTTAATTCTGGGCCAGGAAGATACTGGTTCACGCATGAGTCGCATCGGAAAGAGCGAACTTGTTTATGGTGAGATTATGAGTTTCGATGACATATTAAGCAAGGTCCGAAGCGTGACTCCGGAGCAAGTTCATCAATTAGCACGCGACTTATTCAGTGCTCCCGCTACCCTTGCACTAGTGGGTCCATTTAGAAGTAAAGCGAAATTCGAAAAGGTGATTTCATGAGTATCAAAGTTGCAGTGCTTGGCGCAAAAGGTCGCATGGGAGCCGAGAGTGTTAAGGCAATTTCTGACTGCAAAGATCTCGAATTGGTTGCAAGCCTTGATCTTGGTGATTCGCTAGATAAATTAGTTTCGAGTGGCGCTCAAGTAGTTGTTGATTTCACCCACCCAGATTCAGTAATGGGTAATCTTGAATTTGCAATAAAGAATGGAATAAGCGTTGTAGTTGGAACAACCGGTTTTGATAGCGCGAAGTTAGAAAAAGTTAAATCATGGCTCGCTGCTAATCCAAAAGTTGGTGCACTAATCGCCCCAAACTTTGGACTTGGTGCAGTTCTCATGATGCAATTTGCAGCCCAAGCATCTAAGTATTTTGAATCTGTTGAAATTGTAGAACTGCATCATCCAGCAAAGGCGGATGCGCCATCTGGAACCGCGGCACGAACAGCAGAGTTAATAAATGATGCACGTAAGAGTGTTAAAAAAGCTGCAATGCCAGATGCAACAACATCAGAGCTCGATGGCGCTCGTGGGGCAAAAATCGGCGACGTTCATATCCACTCTGTTCGCTTGCGCGGATTAGTAGCTCACCAAGAAGTTATCTTGGGCGATACTGGTGAAACCCTTTCAATTCGACATGATTCGATAGATCGCACTGGATTTATGCCAGGTGTTTTATTAGCAATTAGAGAAGTTGGTAAGAACCCTGGGCTAACTTTCGGCCTTGAACACTATATGGATTTGAATTAAGTAGAAATCATGTCAAACGTTTTAATGTATGGCGCCGAATGGTGTGGGGATTGCCGCAGATCAAAGCGTTTCTTAGATTCAAATAGCGTTGAATACACCTATGTTGATGTTGAAGTTGATAAGAGCGCGGCAGATAAAGTTGTCGAGATCAACGGTGGTGCCCAATCAATTCCAGTAATTGTATTTAGCGATGGAACGCACTTAACTGAACCTTCAGATAACGATTTAAAAGCAAAACTTGAAGCGCTAAAGATTCTTTAAATATAGCGATAGGCGAGTGCTGAAGTTAATGCGGCACCGAGAACGACAACTGGAAACGGCGCCTTAGCAATCAACAAGGTTACTGCCGCAGCGATTCCCAGTGCGCGGTGATCAAGAACTAATTTAGTTTTATCCGCAAATGTGTTTACGGCAATCAGCGCAGTCAATAGGGCTACTGGGATGAAGGTATTGATTCTTAGTATTCTTGGATTGCTTAAGAATGTTTCAGGAACAGAAGCTCCAACGAACTTAATTACAAAGGCCAGCGCGCTTGACCCGATTACTGCAATCCAGAAAGTGCTCATTTTCGCCACCCAATAATTATTGCTAGAGCTGTGCAGGAAATTATTGGAACGCCTGCAGGAACAAAAGGCGTTAATGAGAGCGCTAAGAGAATTGCAAAACCAGCAAGCACCCAAGATTTACGATCAGACAGTCGCGGCCAGAGCAGCCCTAGAAATGCTGCAGGAACGGCAGCGTCTAAGCCCCAAGCAGATGGATCACCGATTGATTGTGCACCAAGCGCTCCTGCGAGTGTGAATAGATTCCAGAAGATAAATACACCGAAACCGGTATACCAAAATCCTTTACGCATTTGGGCTTCATCTTTTTGTGCAAGTGCAACACCAATTGACTCATCAATCGTGATCTGAGCTGCGAGAACTCGCTTCCAGCCGCGTAGTTTCAAGAGTGGTGCAAGTCGCAGTCCGTATAAACCATTTCGGGTTCCAAGAAGTGTAGAAGTTGCAATTGCATTTATTGGAGTTCCACCTGCGGCAATAACACCAACAACCGCGAATTGAGATGCTCCCGAGAAAAGTAATAATGAGAGCAAACATGCTTGAAGGACTGAGAAATCTGCAGCCACAGCCGCAGCACCGAATGCGCTGCCATACGCACCGACGGTTATTGAGACGCTGAAAGAATCACGCTTCACTGACACGCCGAAAGTATGCCCTAATACGAGGCGATAGGCGATGCTTTATATAGGGTCGCCTTATGAATACCGATACTCCTGATGTTGTTGATACCAAGCAAGAAATCATTTTCCGCGATGACATGACTGTCGAATTGGTTAAGTCGAGTGCAAGTGATGCCGATGTAATTTGGGCTGCACGGGTGTCAACAGCAGGTGAGACCACTTTAGAAAAAGTTGGTGAATCTAGTGATCGTGATGCTGGTCTAATTAATTACTTGGCACGCGAACGGCATGGAAGCCCATTCGAACATACTTCAATGACCTTCTTTGTTTCGGCACCGATTTTTGTATTCCGTGAATTTATGCGCCACCGAATTGCTTCTTACAACGAAGAGAGTGGCCGCTATCGCGAGCTTCGTCCAGTTTTTTATATTCCAAACAAGGATCGCAAATTGGTTCAGGTAGGTAAAACAGGTGCGTATACCTTTGTTGATGGAACACAAGAGCAGTTAGATATTACAGTTAACGCAATTAAAGAAACTTGTATCGTCGCATATGAAAATTATCAGAAGATTTTGGCTTCGGGCGTCGCAAGAGAAGTAGCTCGTGCGGTATTACCAGTAACGCTTTATTCATCAATGTATGTAACCATGAATGCGCGAGCACTAATGAATTTCCTTTCACTTCGCACATCAAGCCCAGATTCACATTTCCCGTCATATCCACAACGTGAAATTGAGATGGTTGCCGAGAAAATGGAGAAGCATTTCGCCGAACTTATGCCGATGACTTACGCGGCATTTCAGAAATCCGGTCGCATAGCTCCGTAAATTGCGTGTAACCTAAGCGCATGAGTATTACACCTCCATTTGGTCGGTTAATCACCGCCATGGTTACGCCATTTAATAAGGATGGCGAAATTGATTGGGCAGGTGTCGAAAAATTAGCAGCGCATTTAGTCTCAACTGGACATGATGGAATTGTTGTAAATGGCACTACTGGTGAAGCGCCTACGACAAGTGATGATGAAAAAGATCAAATCGTTAGCGTTGTAAAGAAAGTTGTTGGATCAAAGATTCAAGTTATTGCGGGCGCTGGAAATAATGAAACTTCGCATTCAGTTGTTCAAGCAAAGCGTGCGGCTAAAGCAGGAGCTGATGGATTATTAGTAGTAACTCCTTATTACAACAAGCCACCACAAGCAGGTATCGCGGCACATTTTAAAGCGATGGCCGACGCGACTGATCTTTCAGTAATGATGTATGACATTCCCGGCCGAACTGGAATTGAAATTGAATCTGACACTATTGTTGCCCTCGCCGAACATCCACGAATTGCTGCACTAAAAGATGCAAAAGGAAATGTAGCTGCAACTTCTTGGGTAATTAAGCGCTCTGGAATTCCAGTTTATTCTGGTGACGACATATTGAATTTGCCACTGTTATCAGTTGGCGCAGTTGGTTTTGTTTCAGTTTGTGGCCATACCGTTGGAAGTGGTCTTCGCGAAATGTTAGACGCCTGGTTCTCTGGAAATGCTGCGCGTGCACTTGAAATTCATCAAAAATTATTACCGGTATTCACCGGAACCTTCCGCACCCAAGGTGCGATATTGACTAAGGCCGCACTAAATGAAATGGGCCTACCTGGCGGATTTACTAGATTGCCACTTGTCGATGCCACCGCTGC
>CAMAYZ010000029.1 GCA_945863115.1 Bifidobacterium breve | reverse complement strand
AATTGTGTTGTTGAATGTTGATTTGATGTAGGCCTGGCCCACTGCAACATTCTTCTTCTCCTTCTTGCGAAGTTTGACCTTGCCCTTAGTTGCAGCAGCAGTCTTTGACTTAGGTGCAGCCATTACTTGGTCTCCTTCTTCTTACCGGCGATTGCCTTACGTGGGCCCTTACGTGTACGCGCATTTGTATGCGTGCGTTGACCACGTACAGGAAGTCCCTTGCGGTGGCGAATACCTTGGTAGCTTTGAATTTCAACCTTGCGGCGAATATCTCCTGCTACTTCACGACGAAGATCACCTTCGATTTTATAATTTGCTTCGATGTATTCACGAAGCTTTGCCAAATCTGGCTCTAGAAGATCTTTAACTCGGGTATCTGGGCTAACACCAGTTGCTGCAAGAATCGCATGTGAACGGGTTAGACCAATACCGAAAATGTAAGTGAGTGCAATCTCTAACCGCTTTTCGCGGGGAAGATCGACACCAACAAGACGTGCCATATCGTTACCTTATTTCTACATCCGAAAGGTCCTCCGCAATGCACCCAAATTTTTTAGATTTGGCTTCGGCCTTTCGGTCCAAAGGTCTTAAGTGTTTTAATACTTAAGTCGCATCACGCGTTTAGTTTTTTACTACCCTTGACGTTGCTTGTGACGAAGGTTGTCGCAAATAACCATTACGCGACCATTACGACGAATGACTTTGCACTTGTCGCAAATCTTCTTCACGCTAGGTTTTACCTTCACGACTTACTCCTTCTTACTTGTAACGATAGATAATTCGACCTCTTGTGAGATCGTATGGACTTAGTTCTACAATCACGCGATCTTCGGGAAGGATGCGAATATAGTTCTGTCGCATCTTGCCGCTGATGTGTGCAAGTACTACGTGTCCGTTTGTTAACGTAACTCGAAACATTGCGTTTGGTAGCGCTTCAGATACGGAGCCTTCGATTTCGATTGCGCCGTCTTTCTTAGCCAAGCAGTACCTACTTCTCTATTTCAATTCATTAACAGGGGTCCGACCATTTCTGGGCAGAGGGTTAGTCTAAGGCGCGAGCCCCAAATCAGGAAATCGGGTCTTATACTCCTAATTACTGCAAAAGGTCCGAGATTTTGAGGTCGAATTTGGCTAATTTTTCCAATAGCCCCGGTGGGACCAGGGCTGGGAAATCTAGCGGACGTAGACCTTTGCCGCGCTTGAAAAAGCCATGAAGTCAGACTTACTGGTTTTGCCGGGAAGCTTTTCGACTTTCATAGTCCCATTAGCGTTGACCTGAATGGCGAGCAAACCGACTACTGGACCACTGGATACAACCTTGTAACCCTTGGTTGGTTGTGAACGATCAACAGTTTCACCAGTCGGTGATTTAAACTCAAATTCTGTAAGTTCAATAACTGTAACTCCGGAACTTGATTTGATTGTTGAACCTGACACGCTTGAATCTTTAGAAACAAACTGGCAAGGACATCCCTCCCAATCACCAATGCTAAAAATCGTGGCATTTCGGTCAATTGCATCTGGAGCAATTGCCAAATGAGTATCCCAGTAACCGCGAGCAACTTTTCCGTGATTGTCATAAGCAGCGCCTTGATCGCCAACTCCGCGATACCCATTCGTATTTTGTACGAACCAGTTACCTTGTGCAGCTCCTGATAAATCCCAATCAATTCTTCCACCGATTGGTGACACCGTTGCCAAGAATTTATCTTCATATGCGCTCTTTAATGACTTTGGTAAATAACTCAAAATATCTGCGGTCCAAGGTTTCCACTGTTCAGCTTGACCATAACTCTTTAAGTTAGCAAAACCCTTCAACTTTTTGGTTCCATCGAAAAGTGAATAGTCGAAATTAGGCTTTTCTGAATCGTCTGAAACTGCTTCCCCTGCTTTTACTGCAACGGACCCACTCCAGGATCCACTAGTCCCAATCTTTGAAGCAATTTGTGCGGCAGGTCCTATAAGTTTTCCTACGTGAATAAATGCACTATATAAATTACATGAGTGCGAAATAACAATTCGGTAATCAGCGTAAGGATAACCATTAGTTTTTGCAAAATCTTCGACACTAACTATTTTTCCAGCAGCAGGAGATGTAACTAAGTATGTCCCTGCTGGTTTTTCAATAGCCTGGCCGAAGTTCGATGGAAAGTATATATAAATATGATCAATAGGGGTGATATGGGAAGTCAACATGGCTCCCATAGGAACAATGTATGAAATGTTAGAAGGATCAGTTATGCCATGTGTAATTTTTGTTGAAGTTCCAGAACATTTATCTTTTCCCCAAACATCAGATAATGATTTGGGTGCAGCTCCGCCTTGGCCGCCACTACTACCGCCCATTGCAGGATGCCAAGCATATTTTCCATCGGAACCTTTTTGACACTCAAGTTCAACGCCTGCTGATGTTCGTGCATTCTTAGGTCCTGTTGCGCTGCAAAGTGCACCATCTTGTGCTCCGCGATTAGTTCCGGAACCGTTGCCAGAACCTTTTCCAGTTCCAGAATTTGATTTTGCAGCATATGAAGCTGATAGAGATGTTGCTGAAATCAATGTAGCGATTAGCGCCAGAGCAACTGATTTTTTCATGCGAACAGATTAAATGAGCAAATCAGATATTTCAATATTCATTTTGGTGAATTTTTCTCTACCACCGTCTATCGCAGTTAAGACGAAGGGCTTTCCATCGGGCAACAGGGCGAAGGAATGCTCAAAATGTGCACCCCGAGATCCGTCCTGTGAAACCACAGTCCACTCGTCAGCCAGGACTTTCGTCTTGGCAGTGCCTCTCGTAATCATCGGTTCAATTGCTAGAGCTATACCTGGCTTTAGCTCTGGGCCCATGCCAGCTGCGCCAAAATTTAAAACATGCGGCTCTTGATGCATCTCTGTGCCAATTCCATGTCCACCATATTCGCGCAAGATTCCATACTTACCTTGCGATCGAATGTAATCTTCGATTGCAAAAGAAATATCAGTTAAGTTCGCGCCAACTTTGCCAGCTGCAATCCCCTGCCACATTGACTCTTCGCAAGTATCTAGAAGTTTTTGATCGTCAGGGCTCTTGGTTCCTGCGATAACTGAAAAAGCAGCATCGCCGTGCCACCCTTCAATAATTGCACCGAAATCTATTGAAACAATATCGCCATCTTCGATTGGGCGATCATTTGGAATTCCATGAACAATTTCATCATTAATCGAGGCACATATGACTGCCGGAAAGCCATGATAATTAAGGAAGTTTGATTTAGCGCCATTTGCGGCTAAGTTTTTAATCGCAATATTATTTAAATCATTAGTTGTTACACCTGGAATAATTGCCGCACGCATGAGTTCCAAAGTCTGGCCGACAACGAGTCCGGCCTTTCGCATCAGCTTTAGCTGATCCAAAGTCTTAATTTGAATTGCCATTTTTTTACTTCAAGGCTGCAATTGCACGAGCTGCGATATCTGAAACTTCGCCGACCGCTGAAATAGTTTTTAATAAACCGGCACTCTTGTAGTAATTAATAATTGGCTCGGTCTGTTCTGCATAAACTGAAAGGCGATTAGCAATAACGTTTTCTGCATCATCTGGGCGTTGATATAACTCGCCACCGCAAGCATCGCAAACACCAGCAACCTTAGGAGCTTGGAAAATTACATGTGATGTTGCCCCGCAACCTCGGCAAGCTCTGCGGCCAGAGAGGCGCTTAATAATTTCTTCATTCTCTAATTTGAATTCAAGAACAGCATCAAGTGGCGTTCCTGATTTTTCTAAATTATATTTTAGGAAATCTGCTTGGCCAATATTTCTTGGATACCCGTCGAGAAGAAAACCACTCTTGGCATCTGGGTGAGTTAAGCGATCTGCCACCATGTCATTTGTTACTGAATCGGGAACTAAATTCCCTGCATCCATAAATGATTTAGCGTGTAAACCTAATTTGGTTTCACCCTTAATATTTAGGCGAAAGATATCGCCAGTAGAAATGTGTGGGATTGAGAAATGCGATGCAAGTTGAACTGCTTGTGTTCCCTTACCTGCACCTGGTGGACCTACCAGGATTAAGCGCATTACTTAAGGAATCCCTCGTATGAACGTTGTTGTAGTTGTGACTCAATCTGCTTTGCAGTATCAAGACCAACGCCAACCACAATAAGAATTGCAGTTCCGCCGAATGGGAAGTTTCCAGTTGCATTGAACAAGATCAGCGCAATGATTGGAATAATCGCAACGAATGCTAGGTAAAGCGCACCTGGTGCTGTGATGCGAGAAAGCACGTATTGTAAATATTCTGCAGTTGGACGACCGGCACGAATACCTGGAATAAAGCCACCATACTTCTTCATATTTTCAGCTACTTCGTCAGGATTAAAAGTAATTGCAACATAGAAGTATGTGAAGAAAATAATCATTGCAGAGTAAACAATTATGTAAATCGGATGATCGCCTGTGACTAAATTCTGTTGAATCCAAACAGCCCACTTTGCAGTACTTCCAGAGAAGTTAACAATCAAAGAAGGGATGTAAAGAAGTGAAGAGGCGAAAATTACTGGGATAACGCCAGCTTGGTTAACCTTAATTGGAATATATGTGCTGGTTCCACCGTATGACTGACGACCAACTTGACGCTTTGCATATTGAACTGGAATACGTCGCTGCGCTTGTTCTACGAAGACAACTGCTGCAACTACAAGAATTCCAACGGCTGATACGAATATGAATGCAAACAGCCCCTTTTGTAGTTTGATGGACCAGAGTTGAGATGGGAAGGTTGCTGCAATTGAGGTGAAGATCAAGATTGACATTCCGTTACCTACACCGCGATCAGTAATTAACTCACCAAGCCACATGATTACAGCAGTTCCAGCGGTCATAACAAAAACCATTGTCATAATTCTTGGCCAGGTAGTGTCTGGAATAATTGGGAATGAACAACCACTAAATAAACGTCCTGGTGTTCTTGCAACTGCGATCAAACCAGTTGATTGCAGAATAGAGAGTCCAATAGTTAAGTAACGGGTGTACTGAGTAAGTTTTGCAGTTCCTGATTGTCCTTCAGCTTTTAAAGTTTCAAAGCGAGGAATAACAACAGTAAGAAGTTGAACAATGATTGAGGCAGTGATGTAAGGCATGATTCCAAGTGCGAAAACCGAGAGCTGTAATAGCGCTCCACCAGAGAACAAGTTGATTAGTCCAAAGAGTCCGCCATTGTCAGCCTGATTTAGACATAGTTGGACATTCTCATATGACACACCTGGTGTTGGAACAATTGATCCAAAACGGAATAGCGCCATGATGGCAAGGGTGAAGAAAATCTTTTTGCGCAGATCTGGCGTCTTAAACGCCTTACCAAATGCTGAGAGCACGATTTTCTCCTTCTAACCTAGCTAGCCTAATGAATCTTTTGGATTTAAAGTTTCTTAGCTGATCCGCCAGCAGCAGCAATCTTTTCAGATGCTGATGATGAGAACGCATGAGCTTCGACAGTAACCTTCACGGAAATTTCACCATTGCCAAGAACCTTGACTGGATAACCATCACGAACAGCGCCCTTTGCAATTAAATCCGCAACAGTGACAGAGCCACCCTTTGGATAAAGTGCATTGATTGTTGAAACGTTTACTGGCTGATATTCAGTGCGCTCTGGGTTTTTGAAACCACGAAGTTTTGGTAGACGCATTACGAGAGGTAGTTGACCACCTTCGAAACCTGCGCGAACAACGTTACGAGCACGTGTTCCTTTACCACCGCGACCTGCAGTCTTTCCCTTTGAAGCTTCACCGCGACCCTTACGAGTACGAGACTTCTTTGCTCCTGGAGCTGGGCGTAGATGATGGACTTTAAGCACCATTGTTATTCAACCTCCTCAACCTTGACGAGGTGGCGAACAGCGACGACCATTCCGCGAATTTCCGGACGATCTTCCTTAACCACAACATCACCGATTCTTTTTAGACCT
>CAMAYZ010000028.1 GCA_945863115.1 Bifidobacterium breve | reverse complement strand
AACACCTTCGGTCTTGTAACCAATGTCTAGCAAAACTTCTTCGCGATCAATTTGAACAACGGTTCCGATAACTAGATCGCCATCATTAAAATTCTTAATTGTGCCTTCAATTGCGGCAAGAAAATCTTCGGCTGAGCCGATGTCGTTTAACGTAATTTGTGTAGGGGTCAAAATTCTCCGAAGGGATAGAAAGTAGTAGGAATAGGACATTTCATGAATTCATTGAATCTGGCTGATTCACGAAGGGCTAAGGCTACTTGCGTGCGGGTAGATGGTCAAAATCAGGTCCGAACTCGGAAAATGCACGCTAATTCAAGCACTTAATGTGCGGCTAAATCCCAACTGGTTCCGATTCCAATATTTACATCCAACGGAACCGAGAGCTTAAAGGCGCTTCCCATTCCTTCTTTAACTAGTTGCGTAAGCACTTCTGTTTCGTCCTTCGCTACTTCTAAAATTAATTCGTCGTGCACCTGAAGCAGCAACCTAGATTTCAAGCTCTGCTCGTTAATTCCTTTAGCAACATTTAACATCGCAACTTTTATGATGTCTGCTGCGGATCCTTGGATTGGTGCATTCAGCGCCATGCGCTCTGCAACTTCGCGTCTTGGCCGATTATCGCTAGTTAGGTCTGGAAGGTAACGGCGTCTTCCCATAATGGTTTCGGTGTAACCCTTCTCGCGAGCAATAACGACAACTTGCGCTAAATAATCTCTAATCCCACCAAAGCGTCCAAAATATTTATCCATCAAGATTGCGGCATCCGTTGGTGACAAATCTAATTGTTGAGCCAAGCCATAAGCAGAAAGTCCGTAGGCAAGACCATATGACATAGCTTTAATCTGTCTGCGCATTTCTGGATCTACGCCATCTGGTGCGACTCCAAATACCAAGCCTGCAACCGTTGAGTGCAGATCCTCTCCCATTTTGAATGCCTCAATTAAATTTGCGTCCTTAGAGAGGTGAGCCATGATTCGCATTTCGATCTGGCTGTAATCAGCAGTTAGCAGCGTTACATAAGGAGTTTTTGAAACAAAGCAATCTCGAATTTTGCGTCCCTCTTCAGTTCGAACTGGAATGTTCTGGAGGTTTGGATTTGTAGAAGAGAGTCTTCCGGTCGCAGTTACTGTCTGCTGGAAGACTGTATGGATACGGCCGTCATTCGCGGTTGCATCTATTAAGCCATCTACAGTTGTAAGTAATTTGCTGGTTTCACGAATTCGCAGAAGATGCTTGAGGATCGGATGTTTAGTCTTGGCGAATAACCAATCAAGACTCTCGGCGTCGGTTGTAAATCCGGTCTTTATTTTCTTGGTCTTTGGCAGATCCAACTCATCAAAGAGAACCGCTTGTAATTGTTTTGGTGAACCAACATTGAATTCTTTTCCGGCCTCTTTATGCGCGCCACTTGTTTCGCGTTCAACTTCCCCCTTAAAGAAGGCCGAAAGCTCGCGCAATTTATCTAAATCCACTCCGATTCCCGTAGCTTCCATTTCGGCCAACTCAACTAAAACCGGTATTTCCATTTCATTCATGAGAGCTGCCATTGCTCGCTCTGAAATCTCTTTACTTAACAACGGAACTAATTTCATTATCGAAATTGCACCGAGGCCGTCGAATTGCGAGAACAAAGACTCTTCCTGCTCGGCATTAACTACACCCAGAAATCTTTCGGTTAAGTCATCAAGGGCCAGATTGCGCCCACCTGGATTGATTAAATACGCAGCCAATTCGGTATCAAAGGTGAGTCCTGAAACTGGAAAGTTTCGGGCAATCTCTTTAGCGCCGTGTAAATATTTCGGAAGCTTTGCATCTTCCCACCATGCACCTAATTTAGAGTCTCGAACAACAAACAACTGGGTCTCGTCTAGAGCAACGGAATACTCGAGTATTTTTCCCTCAGGCGCATTAAATGAAATTGCTAATGGGTCGGTGCGTCCAACAAGTAATTTTGTTAATTCTTCAGGCGAAATATCCTTTGAAACAATTCTTAAATCTGAAACCTGTGGCTTCGCGGCAACGGCTTCACTCTCGCTAGACCCTAGAGCTTTAATTCGCTCTTTAAGTGCTTTGATTTCCAACTTGTCTAGGAGCAAGTTCAATTCCGAGACTAGCGCTCCCTCCCACAGTAATTGAGAGATTGGTGTTTCAATCTCCATGTCACTTCGTAGCCGGGTTAGTTCCGAATTCAATTCGACGCTCGCAATATTTGCTCGAAGCGAATCACCGACTTTTCCACCGACCGAACCAATATTTTCAATTAGTTTTTCTAGGCTGCCATATTCGGCAATCCACTTTGCTGCTGTCTTCTCTCCTACACCTGGAATCGATGGCAAATTGTCACTTGGGTCGCCACGCAAAGCAGCAAAATCCGGATATTGCGCCGGAGTCAATCCATATTTTTCTATTACAGCATCTGGTGTCATTCGTGCGAGGTCTGTGACTCCACGCTTCGGATACAAGACGGTTGTTTTTGAATTTATAAGTTGAAAAGAATCGCGATCTCCAGTGCAAATCAAAACTTCGAATCCGTCGGACTCCGCCCGCTTTGCCAGCGTTGCAATAATGTCATCTGCTTCGAATCCTTCAACAGCAAAGTGTCTAATGCCGAAACCATGAACTAAATCAAAGAGATAACTTGTTTGGGATCTAAACTCATCAGGGGTTGCCGAACGGTTTGCTTTGTAATCTGGAAAGCGTTCTGAGCGAAATGTTTTCCTCGAAACGTCGAAAGCAGTCGCAATATGCGTTGGTTTCTCTGCGGTTATCAGATTAATGAGCATCGAGGCGAATCCATAGATTGCATTCGTGTGCTGCCCACTTGAGGATACGAAATTTTCGGCCGGTAGCGCGTAAAACGCACGATATGCCAACGAATGGCCGTCAATTAGCAAAAGTTTTTTGGTTGCGCTCATTTCCGGCGAGTCTATTGGTTAGACTTCCCAACATGGATGATTTCCTTGAAATTCTGCGGAAGCGTGGCAGTGGCGCCCTTGGTGAAAAAATGGGAATTGAAATTCTTGAAGCCACTCCCCAGCGACTAGTTGCAAAGATGCCTGTTGAAGGCAATACCCAACCGATGGGTTTATTGCACGGAGGCGCAAGTGTTGTTCTTGCTGAAAGCCTTGGTTCGATCGGAACCGCTCTACATGCAGGAGCGAATAGAAAAATTGTTGGCGTCGATATAAATGCGACTCATCATAAATCTGCTACATCTGGCTTCGTTATCGGAACTGCAACAGCTATTTCACTCGGAAAAACTCTCTGCTGCTATGAAGTAATTATTACTAATGAAGCAGGCGAGAAAACTTGCACCTCAAGAATTACCTGCCTGATTCTTGCCGAAAGATAGACCAACTCGCTAAAGTTATCGGATACCGGGTCCGTCTCAGCCAGTCTGAATGGATAGTGCCAAGAATAGGAATCAACTTGAATTTGGAATCTGTTGTATCGACAAAGAACTCTCAGTTTGTTGAGGGCTCCAAGAGTCGTAACAGACGCCTAGCTTTTCGTAAATCCAGTTCTTCAGTAATTTTCCTACTGCTCTCTCTCTCTTCAATTTTTTTCTCGATCTCTAATGCCTCTAATGCAAACGCCGCAGAAACAGCAACGAAACTTTATGGAACCGTCTCTGATAAAGATGGTGTTGCAATACCCAATGTTGGTATTGCTGTAACTGGACCAGAAGGATTCACAAAGGATTTAACTACCGATTCGCAAGGCAATTGGGAGGTTGAAATCCTCACAAAAGGAACTTTCAACTTAACCATCAATCAAGATGATCTACCTGATGGCCAATCTCTAACCGATCCAACAAAGAGCACTATTCGAGCTAATGTATTTATGTTGGGTGTCGATCTGAAAATTCTCTTTCCGATCGGTCCGGGTGTAGCAGCGGCGAGTCTGCTCGAGCGTTCAGCGCAGCTTGCAGTTGATGGCTTGATTTTGGGCCTTGTGATTGGGTTAGCCGCGCTCGGCTTGAATCTGATCTTTGGCACAACCGGCTTAACAAACTTTGCTCATGGTGAAATTCTTACACTTGGTGGACTACTTACTTATTACTTGAGTGCAATCGTAAAACTTCCAGTAGTTATAGCCGTTCCAATTGCAATTCTTCTAGGTGCCTTTATCTCAGGTTTTCTGCAGGACCGATATCTTTGGAAACCGCTTCGCAAGCGAGGCACTGGGTTGATTGCGATGCTCGTGGTTTCAATTGGGCTTGCAATCTTCCTGCGTTACTTCTTCCTCTTCCTGTTTGGCGGAGACACCAGACAGCTTCCACAATATGCGGGCCAGGCCGGTTTAGAACTAGGAATTGTGAGTATCACGCCAAAGTCAATCCTAACAACCAGCATTGGAATTGTTTTTATAGTTCTTGCAACACTTTGGTTATTGAGAACTCGTATGGGCAAAGCAAGTCGCGCGGTTTCAGATAATCCAGCGTTAGCTTCGGCTTCTGGAATTGATGTTCAGAAAGTTATTAGGGCGGTCTGGGTTTTAGGTGCTGGCCTTGCAACTTATGCCGGCGTAATTGTCACTGTAAATCAAGGGGTTAGTTTCTTGATGGGACAGGACATGTTGCTCTTAATTTTCGCAGCCGTCACCTTAGGTGGGCTCGGAACAGCAAATGGCGCCTTGGTTGGATCTCTGATTATTGGTTTATTCGTGCAACTTTCAACCTTATTTATACCAACAGAACTTAAATATGTCGGTGCCTTAATTATCTTAATTATTATCTTGATTGTAAGACCGCAAGGAATTCTGGGCAAGAAAGAGAGGATTGGATAGATGGACTTTCTCTTTATTACTCAACAGACACTAAGTGCGACTATTGGTGTAAACACAATTATCTTTGCACTTGCAGCTATCGGACTTAATATGCACTTTGGTTACACCGGCCTTCTAAACTTCGGACAAGCAGGCTTTTTAGCGATAGGTGCCTATAGCGTTGCCGTTCCTGTCATCTCATTTGGTATTCCACTCTGGATTGCTTTTCTGATCGGAATCTTTAACTCGATAATCTTTGCCCTACTTCTCGGAATTCCTACTCTTCGGTTGCGGGCAGATTACCTCGCCATCGTCACGATTGCTGCTGCCGAGATTGTTAGACAGATTGCTAGATCTGCAACCTTTAATGAATTTCTAGGTGGGTCTGATGGCATTACCGGTAAATTCGGAAAAGATTTCTTTGCACTCAACCCATTTAAGAGTGGTTTAGATACCCCAATTCTGCGCTTTAATGCCAATGACCTCTGGGTGGTAATAACAGGTTGGACCCTTGTTGCAGTAATTACATTTGTAATGTGGATAATGGTTAATTCTCCTTGGGGACGCTTAATGCGCGCTATCCGTGAAGATGAGGATGCGGTTCGCTCTCTCGGAAAGAATGTATACCTCTACAAAATGCAGTCACTGATTATTGGTGGCGTCATCGGTTCTACTGGCGGATTTGTCTACGCCTTATCACGTCAATCTGTTCAGCCAGATAATTACGGTACCGCTCTAACATTCTTCGCTTACACAGTTCTAATCCTCGGAGGCGCTGCAAGAGTATTTTCACCAATAGTTGGCGCAATGATTTTCTGGTTCTTGATTGTTTTCATCGAGCAGATTCTGCGTCAGGGAGTTACAAATGATTTGATTCCGGATTGGCTAATTGGCGTCAATCAAGTTGGTCAGATCAGATTTATGTTGATGGGCCTTGGACTGATGGCACTGATGATTTTTAGACCGCAGGGAATCTTTGGAGATAAGAAGGAGTTGGCCCTCGATGCAAAAGCCTAAGAGCGCAGATGCAAATTTTGCATTAACAACCTCGCCTACTCCGGGTTCTGCAAAGTCAGATCCAATTCTGATCGCAGATAAAATCACTAGACAATTTGGTGGACTTACCGCTGTAAATGTAGATCATCTTGAAATTCAAAGAGGATCAATCACTGCGCTGATTGGGCCAAATGGCGCAGGAAAGACAACATTCTTTAATCTCCTAACTGGTTATGACAGCCCAAATTCAGGAACATGGAGCTTTAACGGGAAAAACCTTAATGGAATTCCACCACACAAAGTTGCCCGATTAGGCATGGTTAGAACATTTCAATTAACGAAAGCCCTTTACCGATTGACTGTTATTGAGAATATGGCGCTTGGGGCTCGCAATCAAAAAGGTGAGTCTGTTCTGCGTTCCGTATTTCCGTGGATTTGGCGTGCACAAGAGGCTGAGATTCGTGCCCGAGCCACTGAAATATTAAGAAACTTCAAGCTTCTTGAGAAGCAAGATGATTTTGCCGCCGCACTATCTGGTGGACAGCGCAAACTCCTTGAGATGGCGCGTGCACTTATGGTTGAACCAGAAATGATCATGCTTGATGAACCAATGGCTGGCGTTAACCCTGCACTAAAACAATCCCTCCTTGAGCACATCAAAGAGCTACGAACCGAGGGAAAGACAGTCTTGTTCGTTGAACATGACATGGATATGGTGCACGAGATTAGTGATTGGGTAATAGTTATGGCCCAAGGTGAAGTTATAGCCGAAGGTACGCCTGCTTCGGTCATGGGTAATGAACAAGTTATTGCGGCCTATCTCGGTGCGCACCATAATGAAGATTTATCCGCCAACTTGGAAGGTGCGTAAGCATGGCTAACTCACCTACATCAGTATCAGCTTTGGTTGATGCGAAAAATTTAGTCGCAGGTTATCTGCCTGGAATCAATATTCTTAATGGGTGCAATCTTTACGCAAATAAGGGTGAGCTAGTTGGAATCATCGGACCAAATGGTGCAGGAAAAT
The DNA here is from genome assembly GCA_945863115.1 of Bifidobacterium breve. GTDB lineage: Bacteria > Actinomycetota > Actinomycetes > Nanopelagicales > Nanopelagicaceae > AAA044-D11. The sequence goes on along the minus strand of CAMAYZ010000028.1, from coordinate 620 downwards.
CTACACTTCTAAAGGCGCTCTTTGGATTGGTCAAAGTGCGAGAGGGCAAAGTTACCTTGAATGGCGAAACAATTACGAACATGCGAGCCGATGAACTCGTAAGCCGCGGAATAGGATTTGTTCCGCAGAGTAATAATGTTTTTCCTTCACTCACTATTGAAGAGAATTTACAGATGGGTGCTTTTCAAGCCCCAGCTCAATTCAATGAGCGCTTTGACTTTGTTGTAAATCTATTTCCAACTCTTGGCACTCGCCGCAAGCAACGTGCTGGTTCACTATCCGGAGGCGAGCGACAGATGGTTGCGATGGGTCGCGCTCTAATGATGAATCCATCCGTGCTCTTGCTGGATGAACCAAGCGCTGGGCTATCCCCCGCACTGCAAGATGAAGTTTTCGTCCGAGTAAGAGAGATAAATAAAATCGGTGTAACGGTAATCATGGTTGAACAGAATGCCCGACGATGTCTGCAGATTGTTGATCGTGGCTATGTTTTGGATCAAGGAACAAATGCTTATGAAGGCACCGGAAAATCACTTTCGACAGATCCAAAGGTAATCGAACTCTATCTAGGTACTCTCGCTAAAAAATAGCTAAAAATATTCAAGTAAAAATTAGTTAGC
>CAMAYZ010000027.1 GCA_945863115.1 Bifidobacterium breve | reverse complement strand
AGATAATTCACCAGTGAGTTTATTAGCCCAACGATATGCATCGGCGGGAATGCGCGAAATTTTTGCGCCAGAATCGAAAATAATCAGCGAACGTAAATTATGGATCGCGGTCATGCGCGCCCAAACAAAGCTTGGCCACAAAATTGAAGATTCAGTTATTGCAGATTACGAAAAAGTAATTAACAAAGTAGATCTTGCATCAATCGATGCTCGCGAAAAACAAACCAGACATGATGTGAAAGCTCGGATCGAAGAGTTCAACGCACTTGCTGGTCACGAAGCTATCCATGCCGGCATGACTTCTCGCGACCTAACCGAAAACGTCGAGGCAATGCAGATTCGCGATGGCCTGCAACTTGCACATGATCGCGTTGTTGCAACTCTTGGTTTACTCGGCACACTTGCAACAAAATATATTGACCAACCAATTGCTGGTCGCTCTCACAATGTTCCAGCCCAAATCACAACTCTGGGCAAGCGCTTTGCATCCGCCGCCGAAGAATTGTTATTTGCTTACGAACGCCTTGATAATTTAATTTCCCGATATCCAATTCGCGGCATCAAAGGCCCAGTTGGCACCGCACAAGATTCTGTTGACTTGCTTGGCTCATCCACATCACATGCAAAGTTGGAATCCGAAGTTGCAAAATATCTTGGCTTCGAAAACGTTTTAGATTCCACCGGACAAATTTATCCACGTTCATTTGATTTCGATGTTGTAACAACACTTGTTCAACTTGCCGCCGCACCATCTTCACTTGCAACTTCAATTCGTTTGATGGCGGGTGCCGAACTTGTAACCGAAGGATTTAAAGCTGGCCAAGTTGGTTCATCAGCAATGCCACATAAAATGAATACCCGCTCCTGCGAACGCGTAAATGGCCTGGCCGTTGTGCTTCGTGGATATGCATCAATGGTTGGCGAAATTTCTGGTGATCAATGGAACGAAGGCGACGTTGCTTGCAGCGTTGTTCGTCGCGTTGCAATCGCAGATGCGTTCTACGCTTTTGATGGCTTGATCGAAACTTTCATGACCGTGCTTATTGAATTCGGTGCTTTCCCTGATGTAATCGAAGCCGAACTAAGTAAGTATCTACCATTCCTTGCAACAACAAAGATCTTGATGGCTGCAGTTAAAGCCGGTGTGGGCCGCGAAGTTGCGCACGAAGTTATTAAAGAACACGCAGTTGCAGCCGCACTTGGTATTCGTGCCGGCAAACCAAATTTAATGATTCAAGCAATCGCTGATGATTCTCGAATCCCATTAAAGTTTGAAGAACTAAATGCGCTCCTTGCAAAGCCACTTGAATTTACTGGCGATGCAAAAGGGCAAACCCAGCGAGTCGTAAATCGCATCGATGCGATTACTTCCGCTCATGCTGCGGCAGCGCAGTACCGTCCCGGCCAAATTCGATGATCCCCGAGCTAACCGGATGGAAACATCTGCGCAGCGGAAAAGTCCGGGATTTATTCACTAACGATAAAGATGAACTGCTTATCGTTGCATCTGATCGCATATCTGCTTTCGATTACATCTTGCCAACACCAATTCCAAATAAAGGAAAGTTATTAACACAGCTCTCGCTGTTCTGGTTTGATTTATTAAAAGACGTTGTTCCAAATCATATTGTTTCAACTGATGTTCCGTTCGAAGTTTCTGGCCGTGCAGTAATTGTTAAACCGTTAATCATGTTTCCAGTTGAATGCGTTGCCCGTGGATACCTTGCTGGTTCTGGTTGGGTGGAATATCAAAAAACGCAGACTATCTGCGGAATCAAATTGCCTGCAGGTTTAAGTGATGGCTCAAAGTTGCCACAACCTATTTTCACACCAGCAACAAAAGCCGAAGATGGCGAACACGATGAAAATATAACCTTCGAGCAATGTGAAGATTTAATCGGGGGACAAGCCGCCGAAATTCTTAAAAAACTTACCCTCGCTCTTTACTCCAAGGCTCATGATTTCGCCGCGACCAAAGGAATCATCTTGGCAGATACGAAATTCGAATTTGGAATCGATCCATCTGGCATGATTTGCCTAGGCGATGAAGCCTTAACTCCTGATTCATCGCGGTTCTGGGAACCCGATACTCATTATTCTTACGACAAACAATTTGTTCGCGACTGGTTATTAAATTCCGGTTGGGATCGAAATAGCAATCCACCACCACTTCCCGATGACGTAGTTGCAAAGACGCAAGAGCGTTACACAAGTGCATTTGAACTAATCACTGGAAGGAAATTTTAAATGGCCAAAATAATTGTCGAGGTTATGTTGAAACCCGAAATCCTCGATCCCCAGGGCCAAGCAGTCGCTTCAGCGCTGCCCCGCTTAGGTTTTACCTTCGCTAAGTCAGTGCGTCAAGGAAAGCGTTTTGAAATCGAAGTTACTGGCGACCCAACACCAGCGCAATTAGCAGAAGTTGAAAAAGCAGCTGAAACACTTCTATCTAATCCAGTTATCGAAACTTACGTAGTAAAGATCGAGAAGTAATGTCATTTCGCATCGGTGTAGTTACCTTTCCAGGATCACTCGATGATCGCGATGCTGCCCGCGCAGTTGAAATGGCTGGCGGAATTGCAGTCCCGTTATTTCATGCAAGTGATGATTTAAAAGAAGTTCAAGCAGTTGTTCTACCTGGTGGATTTTCTTACGGTGATTATTTACGCTGTGGTGCAATCGCGCGCTTTGCCCCAATCATGAATTCAATCGTTACTGCCGCAGATCACGGCTTTCCAGTGCTTGGTATCTGCAATGGCTTCCAAGTTTTATGCGAATCACATTTATTGCCGGGCGCACTTACCCGCAACAGCAATCTGCACTTCTTATGCCGCGATCAAAAATTAAAGATTGAAAACACAAACACCATGTGGACTACAGGTTTTAAACAAGATCAAGAAATCCTGATTCCACTTAAAAATGGCGAAGGCTCATTCCAATGCGATGATGAAACACTTAACATGTTAGAGAGCGAAGGCCGAGTAATTGCTCGTTATGTTGATTTCGATCCAAATGGCTCACGCAATTTAATCGCTGGTATTTCAAACGAACGTGGCAATATTGTTGGTCTGATGCCACACCCAGAACACGCAATCGAATCTTTAACTGGCCCAAGCACCGACGGATTAACTTTCTTCACTTCGGTTCTACATCAATTGGTAGGACGCTAATGGCCCTAGATACCGTTACAACCGCAACGCAAAATCCAGATACCAAGCAACCATTTGCCGAACTCGGTTTAAAAGAAGATGAATACGCGCGTATCAAAACAATTCTTGGTCGTCGTCCAACATCAAGCGAACTTGCGATGTATTCAGTTATGTGGTCCGAACATTGTTCTTACAAATCTTCAAAAATTCACTTAAAACAATTTGGCGAAAAAGCTGTTAAGTCCGACGCACTACTTGTTGGCATCGGTGAAAATGCTGGTGTTGTTGATATCGGCCAAAACTATGCAATCACTTTTAAAATCGAATCCCACAACCACCCTTCATTTATCGAGCCATATCAAGGCGCCGCAACCGGTGTTGGTGGCATCGTTCGCGACATTTTGACGATGGGCGCCCGCCCAATTGCAGTTATGGATCCACTTCGTTTTGGTCTTGCAGATGCACCAGATACTCGTCGCTTACTTCCGGGAATCGTTGCCGGTATTGGTGGTTACGGAAATTGTTTGGGGCTACCAAACATTGGTGGCGAAATTGTTTTCGATGAAACTTATGCCGGAAACCCACTAGTTAATGCGCTCTGTGTTGGCGTTATGAAACACGAAGATATCAAGCTGGCAACTGCGCACGGCACCGGCAATCTTGTTGTTCTCTTTGGCGCAAAGACTGGTGGCGACGGCATCGGCGGCGTTTCAGTTCTTGCATCCGAAACTTTCAGTGATGCAAAACCAACAAAGAGGCCAGCAGTTCAAGTTGGCGATCCATTTGCCGAAAAAGTTTTAATCGAATGCTGTCTGGAAATCTTTAAAGCAGATTTAGTAATTGGTATTCAAGATCTTGGTGGCGCCGGACTTTCTTGCGCAACCAGCGAACTCGCATCTGCTGGCAGCGGTGGCATGCAAATTAATTTAGAGAAAGTCCCACTACGCGATCCTTCACTTTCACCAGAAGAAATTTTGATGAGCGAATCCCAAGAGCGCATGTGCGCAATCGTGGCACCCGAGAAAATCAAAACCTTTATGGCAATCTGCAAGAAGTGGGATGTCACCGCAACTGTTATCGGTGAAGTTACAGATGGTGAACGCCTGCACATAACTTTCAATGGCGAACTCATCGTTGATGTTCCACCACGCACAGTTGCGCACGATGGCCCGGTTTACAACCGTCCAATCAAGAAACCTGATTACATCGACCAACTTACAAAATCAAAATTCGAAGTTCCACTTCCAACTGCGCCCGATGAAGTTAAAGCTGCAATTCTAAAATTAATTGCAAGTCCAAACATTGCAGATAAATCTTGGGTTACATCGCAATACGATAAATATGTTCAAGGCAATACCGTTCTTGCTCAACCCGAAGATTCTGGTTTGATCCGTATCGATGAACAAACACATTTAGGTGTTGCAGTTTCAACCGATGCAAATGCTCGTTGGTCATATTTAGATCCATACGAAGGTGCAAAGTTGGCACTGGCCGAAAGTTGCCGAAATATAGCTACTACAGGGGCTAAACCACTTGCCGTTACAAACTGTCTCAACTTCGGATCACCTGAAGATCCAGGTGTGATGTGGCAATTTGCCGAAACTGTTCGCGGACTTGCAGACGCTGCACTTGAACTTGGTCTACCAATTACTGGTGGAAACGTTTCGTTCTATAACCAAACTGGCGCCGTCGCAATCTTGCCAACACCAGTCATTGGTGTTCTTGGTGTTATCCAAGATGTTCGAAAGCGCACACCAATGGGAATCCCGGCCGCTGGTCTTGATCTTTATTTAATCGGAAAATACAACGGCAATTTATCTGGCAGTGAATGGGCTTACCTACACGGCGAAATCGGAAATGCTTCGCCAGTTGCAGATCTCGAAATGGAGAAACGTTTAGTCAATTTCTTGCTTGATGGTCAACCAATTTTCGAATCTGCACACGATGTTTCAAATGGTGGCCTAGCCGCAACAATTGTTGAATCAGTTCTAAAAAACAAGATTGGCGCCCGTATTGAGTTAAACGATGTTGCAAACGCACTTTTCAGTGAAACCCCTGGTCGCGTTTTAGTTTCAATAAAAGATAGCGCAACAAATGAAATCGTTAACCTTGCCGGTAAGTATCAAATCCCAATCTACAAAATCGGCACAACTGGTGGCACTGATTTAGAAATCAATCTAGCCGTAATTTCAATCGAAGAACTTTCCAAAGCCCATACCGAAACTTTTCCGAAGTTATTTGGTTAAGCAATGCGAGATCCCGAAATAATGAGCCAAGTAAAAGAAGTTCTTGCCAAGATTTCTAAACTTGCACCTGGCCATGCCGTCGAACTTCGCATCCCGCCGTATTCCGCAATCCAATGTGTCGAAGGCCCAAAGCACACACGTGGCACACCGCCGAATGTTGTCGAAATGAGCGCCGAAGTTCTCTTCGAAATTGCGGGCGGAAAAATTAATTGGCAAGAAGCAATCTCCGATGGTCGCATCAGCGCATCTGGCGAACGCTCCGATATCTCCGCACTATTCCAACAACTCGGCGCAGCGGAATAGGATTACGCCATGGCCCGCCGTCCTGATGGAAAATTAACTTTCGAACTTTATGCCGGCGAATATCTGCCGCAAGATGAATGCGGAGTCTTTGGTGTTTGGGCACCTGGCGAAGAAGTCGCAAAGCTAACGTTTTACGGGCTCTATGCGCTGCAACATCGCGGTCAAGAATCTGCCGGCATCGCAACAAGTGATGGCGAGCGAATCTTTGTTTACAAAGATATGGGCCTGGTCTCGCAAGTATTTACCGAAAGCGATCTCGCAACTCTTACCGGCAATTTAGCAATCGGTCACTGCCGATACAGCACAACTGGTTCCTCAACTTGGAACAATGCCCAACCAACACTTCGCGCAACCAATCACGGCACATTGGCCCTTGCCCACAACGGAAATTTAACTAACACCGGTGATCTCGCCGAAAAACTTTCAAAAATAATTGGCACAAGCAGCGATGATGGCTTAAATGCAACAACAGATACCGAAATCATGACTGCACTTATTGCAGCCCAAGAAGGAAAGAATTTCGAATCTTCAGCACTCGAAGTTCTGCCCCAACTTAAAGGGGCCTTCTCACTTGTCTTCATGGATGAACACACTTTGTATGCCGCACGCGACTTGCATGGTGTGCGCCCACTTGTTATCGGAAAGTTAGAACATGGTTGGGTCGTCGCATCTGAATCTGCTGCGCTCGATATTGTCGGTGCATCATTTGTTCGCGAAGTTGAACCCGGCGAATTTATCGCAATCGATCAAAACGGTCTGCGCTCTCACCACTGGGCAACACCAGAACCAAAGGGTTGCATCTTCGAATATGTTTATCTTGCACGTCCTGACACATCAATCTCCGGTCGTAATGTTCACGCCACAAGAGTTGCAGTTGGCGCCCAACTTGCTAAAGAACATCCAGCGGTTGCCGACTTAGTTATTCCAGTTCCCGAATCAGGAACACCGGCCGCAATTGGTTATGCAAAAGCATCTGGTATTCCATACGGAATGGGTCTAGTTAAAAATTCTTATGTTGGTCGCACATTTATTCAACCAAGCCAGACAATTCGCCAACTTGGTATTCGCTTAAAATTAAATCCACTTCGCGAAATTATTGAAGGCAAGCGCATCGTTGTTGTCGATGATTCAATCGTTCGCGGAAATACCCAACGCGCACTTGTCCGCATGTTGCGCGAAGCTGGCGCCCTTGAAATCCACGTCCGCATCTCTTCGCCCCCAGTTAAATGGCCTTGCTATTACGGCATCGATTTCGCATCCCGTGCCGAACTGATTGCAGCAGGCCTTGAAACCGAAGAAATCCGCAGATCTATCGGCGCTGATTCACTTGGTTACGTTTCGATGGAAGGCCTAGTCGCCGCAACCACAATTGCCGAAGATAAATTGTGCACCGCATGTTTCAGTGGCAAATATCCAATTCAAATCCCAGCCGACCTTTCTGCCGGCAAAAATTTATTAGAAGTAGTAAACCGTTACGAATAATGAGCACATATAGCCAAGCAGGAGTAGACATTGATGCCGGCGACTTAGCCGTGCAATTAATGAAAGAGCATTTAAAGAAAGCTCGTCGCCCAGAAGTTGTTGGTGACATCGGTGGCTTCGCAGGTCTCTTTGATGTCAGCGCGTTAAAGAAATTCAATCGCCCACTTCTTGCAACTTCAACAGATGGCGTTGGCACCAAAACAGAAATCGCAAGACAGCTCGGAAAATATGACACCATCGGTGAAGATCTGGTCGCAATGGTTGTTGATGATTTAGTTGTCTGCGGGGCTGAACCACTTTTCATGACCGATTACATCGCGGTCGGAAAAGTTTTTCCAGAACGTATCGCCGAAATTGTTTCAGGTATTGCAAAGGGTTGTGCCAAAGCGGGCACCGCGCTTGTTGGCGGCGAAACTGCCGAACACCCAGGACTTCTAGCCGAAGATGAATTCGACATCGCTGGCGCAGCAACTGGCGCAGTTGATTATGAAAATCTTCTGGGCGCTGAAAAAATAAAAGCCGGCGATGTCATCATTGCTATGCCAGCAAGTGGCATCCACGCAAATGGTTTCTCATTGGTTCGTCACATTCTCAAAACTAAAAACTTAAAACTAAGTGATACCCCACAAGATTTCACAAAAACCCTTGGCGAAGTTCTACTTACTCCAACTGAAATTTATTCACTCGATTGCCTTGCACTCATCAAAGGAATCAAAACAGATTTGCACGCCTTCACTCACATCACTGGCGGTGGCATCGCCGACAACACTGCCCGCGTAATTCCGGCCGGTCTAAAAGCGGTTTACGACAGATCGACTTGGGCCCTGCCAATCGAGATGCAATATCTGGCCCAAATCGGCGGCGTCCCCCAAGCCGACATGGAGCGCACCTGGAACTGTGGCATCGGAATGGCCGCCATCGTCGCCCCAGAAGCCGCAGATCTGACCATCCGAAGCCTTGCCGCACGCGGAATGAAAGCCTGGGCAGCAGGCCACATTCAGACAAATCTCACAGCAACGCCTGCTCAAAAAGGCGAATCTGCGTTGGAAGCCAGCTTCGCCACGCGATAACCTTCGGGTCTGAAGAACTCATAACTTATAAAGCGAGAAGGAGGTCACGCGCATGGGGCGAGGCCGACAAAAAGCAAAAGCCACACGAGTAGCTCGTGATTTGAAATATTCAA
>CAMAYZ010000026.1 GCA_945863115.1 Bifidobacterium breve | reverse complement strand
GGCGCAAAAATTTCGCGCATTCCCGCCGATGCATATCGTTGGGCTAATAAACTCACTGGTGAATTATCTCCCATTTAATTGCCCTTCTCTGCCACCGACGCATTAAGCGCGATATCGCTTCGATAATGGCTGCCGGGCAATGAAATTCGCGAGATCGTGCGATATGCCGCGTCGCGGGCCTGGGTTAAATCGCTGCCCAATCCAGTGACTGTTAGTACGCGACCACCAGAAGAGTTCAGAACGCCATCGCGCATCTGAGTGCCGGCATGGAAAACATAAGAGCTTTCATTTGTTTGAATACCAGTGATTGCCTCGCCGATTTTTGGATCTGCTGGATAACCTTCTGATGCAAGAACAACTGTTACTGCAGAATCATCAGACCATTGAAGATCGCCAAAGTTTTCTAAATTCTTTGTTGCAGCAGCAAATAATAATTGAGCAAGTGGAGTTTTTAATCGTGGTAACAAAACTTGAGTTTCAGGATCACCGAAGCGCGCATTGAATTCAATAACTTTTGTTCCGCGTGATGTAAGTGCAAGACCGGCATATAACAAACCCACAAATGGTGTGCCACGTGCTGCCATCTCTTGAATAGTTGGATTTAAAACTTGGTTAAGTGTTTCTTCCATAATTTCATCAGGCGCCCACGGCAATGGTGAATATGCCCCCATGCCACCAGTGTTTGGACCGAGATCACCATCGAAGGCGCGTTTGAAATCTTGTGCTGGTTGCATCGGTATAACTGTTATGCCATCGCTGATACCAAAGAGTGAAACTTCAGGTCCATCTAAAAATTCTTCTATAACAACTTGCGGTGATTGCAGCGCATGTTCGATAGCAATATCGCGATCTTCAGTTACAACAACACCTTTGCCAGCAGCAAGGCCATCGTGTTTAACAACATAAGGCGCACCGAAAGTATCTAAAGCTTTCTCAATCTCTTTCTGGTTGTTGCAAGTAAAGCTCTTTGCAGTTGGGACACCGGCATCGCGCATAACTTGCTTGGCAAAATCTTTTGAACCTTCGATTTGTGCTGCAGCTTTTGATGGACCAAAACAGGCGATATTGGCTTTGTTTAGTGCATCGCCCAGGCCATTTACTAAAGGCTTTTCGGGACCAACAACGACAAGATCCGAATTTAATTTCTTTGCAAGTTCAACGATTGCGTTGTTGTCATTGATATCAATTGCATGGCATAACGCAATTTCTGCGATACCTGGATTTCCTGGTGCTACGTGAAGTTCTTCTAAAGTTGTATCGCGATTTAGTGCTGCAGCAAGTGCGTGTTCACGCCCGCCGGAACCAATCAGCAATACTTTCAAATGAACTCCGTAATTGAGATTGTTTCATCGCGGCCTGGGCCAACGCCGATTGCACTTATTGGTGCATCAGAAATCTTCTCTAGGAACTTTACGTAAGCCTGGGCATTTGCAGGCAGATCGCTAAATTTGCGAGCACCCGAAATGTTTTCAGTCCAACCTGGCAAGTATTCGTAAATTGGTTTTGCGTGATGGAAATCAGTTTGTGAAGCTGGAAGTTCTTCAACGCGTTGACCATCGATTTCATACGCAACACATACTGGAATCTTTTCCCATCCGGTAAGCACATCTAGCTTAGTTAAGAAGAAATCTGTAAGCCCGTTGACGCGAACTGCGTAACGCGCAATCGGTGCGTCATACCAACCGCAACGACGAGCACGACCGGTTGTTACACCGACCTCTCCACCAATGCGACGTAGCGATTCACCATCTTCATCAAACAATTCGGTTGGGAATGGACCGGAACCAACGCGAGTTGTGTAAGCCTTAACAATTCCGATTACGCGAGTTATCTTTGTTGGTCCAATTCCAGAACCAGTTGAAGCACCGCCCGCAGTTGGATTTGAAGATGTTACGAATGGGTAGGTTCCGTGATCAACGTCGAGAAGAGTTCCTTGCGAACCTTCAAGAAGCACGGTTTTGCCAGCTTTTAGCGCTTTATCCAATAACAACACAGTGTCTGTTACATATGGGCGCAAGATTTCGGCATATGCCAAATATTCAGCCAAAACTTCTTCAATTTCAATTCCTTTGCGATTGAAGACCTTGATTAGAACTTGGTTCTTATCGCGAAGGGCGCCTTCGATTTTTTGACGCAAGATTGATGGATCAAATAAATCTTGAACGCGAATTCCGATGCGATTTATCTTGTCGGCATAAGCAGGTCCGATTCCGCGACCAGTTGTTCCGATCTTTGAATTACCAAGGAAGCGTTCTGAAACTTTATCGATGGTGCGGTGATAAGGCGTAATCAAATGTGCGTTGGTACTGATCTTTAATTTTGAAGTATCGATGCCGCGTTCATTAAGTCCCTTGATTTCTTCAAGCAGAACAGATGGATCGATGACAACACCGTTTCCAATTACTGGAACAACGTTTGGTGAAAGGATTCCAGATGGCAATAAGTGCAACGCATATTTCTGATCACCGATTACAACAGTGTGGCCCGCATTGTTTCCGCCTTGATAGCGAACAACATAATCAACGCGGTCACCAAGTAAATCGGTTGCTTTACCTTTACCTTCATCGCCCCATTGGGCACCGAGCAGAACTAGTGCTGGCATTTAGGCGCGTAATGAAGTGCCGGTTGAACGGAGATCTTCGCAAGCAAGAAGAACGCGAGCAGCAATACCGGCTTCAGCAGCCTTACCCCATGCACGTGGATCGTAAGCTTTTTTATTTCCAACTTCGCCATCAATCTTTAGAACGCCGTCATAATTTTTCATGACGTGATCAACGATTGGGCGAGTAAACGCGTATTGAGTATCGGTATCGATATTCATCTTAATTACACCGTAATCAAGGGCTTCGCGGATCTCTGAAAGCAATGAGCCAGAGCCACCGTGGAATACCAAGTCCATTGGCTTTGAACCAGCAGCAAGGCCGTGCTTTGCAGCAACTGCATCTTGCAGAGTTTTTAGAATTGCCGGTTGCAGAACAACGTTTCCTGGCTTGTAAACACCATGAACGTTTCCGAATGTTGCAGCGACCATGTAACGACCGCGTTCGCCCATTCCCAAAGTTTCAACTGTCATAAGTGCATCTTCAGGTGTCGAATAAAGCTTTGCGTCGTGCTTGGCTTCGATGCCATCTTCTTCGCCACCAACAACACCGATTTCAATTTCTAGAAGGGTGCGAGCTGCGGCAGACTTTGTAATTAGTTCATCTGCAATTGACATATTTTCTGGCATTGAAACAGCTGAGCCATCCCACATGTGTGAACTGAATAGTGGGCCTTTGCCATCTTTAATTCGTTGGGCACCAAGATCTAGAAGTGGACGCATGAAGCCATCCAATTTTTCAACTGGGCAGTGGTCGGTGTGGATTGCAATATTGACGTTGTAATTCTTCGCAACGATGTGTGCGTATTCGGCAAGGGCAACTGCGCCATCAATCATGTTCTTTACTGTTGAACCTGAAAGGTATTCCGCTCCGCCCCAAGAAATTTGGATGATGCCGTCAGATTTTGCTTCTGCAAAACCACGAAGAGCGCCGATTAATGTTTGTGAAGATGAGACGTTGATTGCGGGATATGCAAAAGCTTTAGCCTTCGCGCGATCCAACATTTCGGCATAAATTTCCGGGGTTGCAATTGGCATTTTCTTCTCCCAAATCAAGTGGTTTATTGCTAAGGCTGGCGTAAATCTCTGGCCGGGCACTTCGATGGGCTGCGGTGAGGCTTACGGCATATCCCACCACATTTTGGGGCGGATTGGAAAACCGTGCGCCTAATGGCGCGATTTATCTGGGATTAACCCAAGCCAAAAAAGCTGAGCAGGTGGTTTAGAGCGATTGTCCCAAGGTTGCTATTGATGATCATTTTCCCGACCCGGCCAACTGCTTTGATTGCCACGGTTAAAACGTGCAGATTAGTGATTACATTTATGAAGAATCCCAAGTTATTACTCCCTATTTATTATTGATTTTGCTTGCTTGGGAAAGATAGAGAGTTTGCACTCAAAGATTTTGGGCTCGATAAAAAATCTTGGACAAAGTTATGGTGTGCAAAACTTTTCGCTGGTAATCTTAAAAACATGACGACTCTGGAAAATCTTGGCTCGGAAGATCGCAAATTTCCGCCATCTGCCGAATTTGCAGCAAATGCAAATGCGCAGGCCGAGATGTATTCGAGAGCAAAAGCTGATCGTTTAAAGTTTTGGGAAGATGCTGCAAGCCAACTGCATTGGGAGAAGAAGTGGGACACCGTTCTTGATTGGCAATTGCCTTTTGCAAAGTGGTTTGTCGGCGGAAAAATAAATGCTTGCTACAACGCTGTTGATAGAAATGTAATTGAAGGTCGCGGTGATCGCGTCGCATTTTATTTCGAAGGCGAACCTGGCGACACTCGCACAATCACATATTCAGATTTATTGCGCGAAGTTTCAAAGTTAGCAAATGCTTTAACCGATATGGGAATTACATCGGGCGATCGGGTTGCGATTTATCTGCCAATGATTCCGGAAGCTGCAATTGCGATGTTGGCATGTGCGCGAATTGGCGCAATGCATTCAGTTATCTTCGGTGGATTTTCGGCTGACGCCGTGACCGTGCGCAACAATGATGCGAAGGCAAAGTTAGTAATTACTGCAGATGGTGGATATAGAAAAGGCGCGGCCTTTGCTCTGAAGCCAACGGTTGATACCGCTCTTGCTGGTTCGCCGACAGTTGAGAAAGTTTTGGTTGTAAAGCGCACTGGCCAAGAAACTGCGATGCAAGCGGGCCGCGATATTTGGTGGCACGACGCCGTTGATCACCAATCGGATAAGCATGTTGCACAGGGCTTCGATAGCGAACATGGATTATTTATTCTTTATACATCTGGAACAACTGCAAAACCAAAAGGGATTTATCACACGACCGGTGGCTATTTAACTCAGGCTGCTTTTACACACAAGATGGTCTTTGATTTAAAACCAGAAACCGATGTTTATTGGTGCACTGCCGATATTGGCTGGGTGACCGGACATTCATATGTTGTTTATGGGCCGCTAACAAATGGTGCGACTCAAGTTATGTATGAGGGAACTCCGGATACTCCAAGCAAATCACGAATGTTTGAAATCATTGAGAAATACAAGGTTTCTATTCTTTATACCGCACCAACTTTGATTCGCACCTGGATGAAGTGGGGAGATGAATATCCAAATGGTTGCGATTTATCTTCACTTCGTTTGCTCGGATCAGTTGGTGAACCAATTAATCCTGAAGCTTGGATGTGGTACCGCGAAGTTATTGGTGGAAATCGTTGTCCAATTGTTGATACTTGGTGGCAGACCGAAACTGGTGCCATCATGATTTCACCACTGCCTGGTGTTACTGAAACAAAACCTGGTTCTGCAATGCGCGGTTTACCTGGAATTGGTGCACGAGTTATTGATGAAAAAGGAGATGACGTTGCACTTGGTGGCGGCGGATATCTAGCGTTAACTGAGCCTTGGCCTTCAATGCTTCGCGGAATTTGGGGCGAAGAGGAGCGTTACAAAGAAACTTACTGGTCGCGTTTTCCTGGAAAATATTTTGCTGGTGACGGCGCAAAGATTGATAGTGACGGTGCAATCTGGTTGCTTGGTCGCGTTGATGATGTGATGAATGTTTCTGGTCACCGAATTTCAACAACTGAAGTTGAATCAGCACTTGTCTCGCATGAATCTGTCGCAGAAGCTGCAGTTGTTGGCGCTAAAGATGAGATGACTGGGCAAGGAATTGTGGCCTTCGTAATTATGCGCGGAGGTGTTGAAAGCCTTGATGGTGAAGCTCTTGTAAAACAATTACGAGATCACGTTGCAAAAGAGATTGGCGCAATCGCAAAACCACGACAGATAATCGTTGTTGCTGAACTTCCAAAGACCCGAAGCGGAAAAATTATGCGCCGCCTACTGCAGGATGTTGCAGAAAATCGTGCAGTTGGCGATTCAACAACACTTGCTGATCCAAATATCATGAAGTTAATCAGCGATGGTTTGAAAGCTGGAAAGAGCGAAGATTAATTTAAACTCTTTACTTTCTCAGTTACGCTTTTAATTAGCGTTGGCGTGTATTGATCAACCTTCTGATAAATCTGGCTATCTGGAATGTTTTTATCTGCCCATTGCCAAGGAGTCGCAAGACAGACCACTGCGACTAAATAGGCCATTAAAACTATCTGAATAACTGAGAAAGCTGCGCCCAATAGTGAATCAAGCCATTTAAATGGGCCAAAGAGAATTTTTCTGTGAAAGAACTCGGCAAATTTTGTAAGAAGCCATTGGCCAATAACTGACCCGACTGCGATTGCTAATAAAAGAAGTGAGAACTTCTGTAAAACGCCATCCCAATCCTTTAGATAATTCCAAGCAAGAGCTAAACCTAAAACTCCGCCACCAACATAGCCAATCATCGAGAAAATTGATTTTAGAAATCCGGCTTTATATCCACGGTAAAACGAGAGCAAAATTAGAATTCCAAGTCCGATATCCACCCAGTTATATTTCATAGCTTTACTCCTAAATATTTTTCGACTTCAGAAAATAACTGATCTTTAGAGTTCAAGACACCGATATGACGATAAACAACCTTTCCATCCAAATCCAAATACCAGGTGATGGGAACTCCCATTCCAAAAGTGCTTTTCGTAGATCCATCTTTGTCGTAAAGATTCGGCCAGGTCATTCCTTGATCGACAATGAATTTTCGTGCAGCTTCCATGCTCTTCTCTTCAACATCAATACCAATTATTTTCACTTTGCTAGTTGCGGCTAACTCGCGCAAGAACGGCATCTCTTGGCGACATGGTGTGCACCACGAACCCCAAACATTAATTACGGCTGGGCCTTTGATTGATTCCAGAATTATCTTGGAATTTCCATCCAAGCATTCAAGAACCGTCCCGGAAGTTTTAGTTGCATTGGTTGTAATTGTTGAACACGAAACTACTTGGCCATTGCCAAGGCTCTTCGGAGATTCGGTTCCGCAAGATGTTAATAGCAATACTGAAATAAATAGGGCAGAGATGGCTTTCATCGAAAGTCTGCATCCGTTTTTAATAGCGCCATGGCTTTAACTTTATCCACTTCTCCGATGCCAAATGATGGACACAACTTAGCAAGCGGACATGCGCCACATGCCGGTTTACGGGAATGGCAGATGCGTCGCCCGTGCCAGATCATTCGTTGTGACAAATTGGTCCACTCTTTTTGCGCAATTAACTTTCCAACCTGGTGCTCAACTTTTACTGGATCCATCGATTCACTCCAGCCAAAGCGACGGCTTAACCGTCCGAAGTGCGTATCAACTGTAATTCCAGGAATATCGAAGGCGTGACCTAAAACTACATTTGCAGTTTTTCGACCAACACCAGGAAGTTTTACTAACTCATTTAAATCTGCTGGAACTTTGCCACCATATTCATTCATTATTTTTATTGCAGATCCTTTAAGGCTGCGAGCTTTACCGCGAAAAAATCCAGTGGAATGAATTAGCTCTTCAATCACAGCAAGATCGGCGCCTGCCATTTTCTTTGGAGTTCCATATTTTTTAAATAATTTTGGAGTCACCATGTTCACGCGCTTGTCAGTGCATTGCGCAGATAACACTGTTGCGCATAAAAGTTGGAATGGTGTTTCAAAATCTAATTCGCATCGCACATCTGGATATGTTTTGGTCAGGACCCGATAGATCGCGCGGGCCTCGGTGCTCATGTGGGAGAGGTTAGCCCGATTGGAGTTAGAAGCGCCATTGTGGGTATCCTTTGAAAATGCCTAACTCCAAAGAACGTAACGACGAAGCTGAAGTTCGCAAAGCTCCGTTGTTTAGCGCACTTGATGACGAGTCTTCAGCGACTCTTCGGGAATCAATGATCCCGGTCAAGGTTTCAAAGGGCAGCACGCTTTTTAAAGAAGGCGATGCCGGTGATCGCTTATATGTTGTTGTTGAAGGTAAGTTAAAGCTTGGAACAACTTCAGCAGATGGCCGCGAAAATCTACTTTCGATTCTTGGACCCGGCGAAATGTTTGGCGAGCTTTCACTCTTTGACCCAGGACCACGCACAGCAACAGCAACTGCCGTAACTGATGCCAGATTACTTTCACTTTCGAATGACAAAGTTATTGGTTGGGTTACTCAACATCCAAAAGTTTCACTGCAACTTCTAGGCCGCCTGGCACAACGCCTTCGCCGCAGCAATGAAGTCCTTGCTGATTTAGTTTTCTCTGATGTTCCGGGCCGAGTTGCTAAAGCAATCATGGATCTTGGCAATCGTTTCGGAGTTCAAAAAGATGATGGTTTGCATGTCAATCATGATTTAACTCAGGAAGAGCTTGCCCAACTTGTTGGCGCATCTCGTGAAACCGTTAATAAGGCCCTTGCAGATTTCGCTGGCCGTGGCTGGGTTCGACTCGAGCCACGTGCGGTTGTAGTTCTTGATCTCGAACGCCTATTAAAGCGCGGGCGTTAATTACTTCTTTTTAAGTTCGAAGGTCAACTCAACTTCAACTGGTGAATTCAATGGAAGTTCAGCAACACCTATTGCAGAACGTGCATGCTTTCCATTTTCATCGCCCCATAGTGCAATAAGTAATTCAGATGCACCATTAACAACTGCTGGATGATTTATAAATCCAGGTGCGCCATTTACATAACCGACAACCCGAACAATTCGTGCGACATCATCGACATCTGCAACTAAATTCAGTGCGGCGAGTGCGTTTAATGCACAAAGCTGGGCAAGTTCTTTGGCTTCTTCAACAGTAACTTCTGCGCCAACTTTTCCAGTTTTTGCAATTGCGCCATTAGCCATTGGAAGTTGTCCGGCTGTGAAAACTAACTTTCCAGTTTTAACTGCTGGCACGTATGCCGCTAATGGAAGAGCTGCGACTGGAAGTTCTAGTCCCATCTCTTTTAATTTTTTACGGACGTTCATTAAGCAATTACTCGCTTCATGTAAGCAACAAGTTGTTCGCCTGTGCCAGGTGCTGGGATAACTTGAACAAGTTCCCAACCATCAGAACCCCAGGTATCTAAAATTTGTTTTGTTGCGTGCGATAGAAGTGGCACGGTTGCGTATTCGTATTTATCCATTAGTTTCCTCCGGTAAGTGCTGCTTTAACTAAACCTGAAACAGTTCCGCCATCTGCTTTGCCGGCAACTTTAGGTTGAATTGCTTTCATTACTAGCCCCATTCCTGAAGGGCCTGTTGCTCCAGTTTCTGCGATTGCATCAGCAATAATTTTCTTAACTTCATCTTCAGATAATTGTTCTGGTAAATATTCGGTAATTACTTTGCCTTCGCTAGTTTCGCGTTCGCTGCGATCGGCATGTCCAGCATCTCTAAATGCATCTGCGGCTTCGCGACGTTTCTTTGCTTCACGTGAAAGCACGGTGATAATTTCTGCATCATCTAGAACGCGTGCGCTCTTGCCCGATACTTCTTCATTTGTGATTGCAGTTAAAACCATGCGAATAGTTCCGGAGCGAAGCTCATCTCTTGAACGGATAGCCTCGGTTAAATCGCCCTGAAGTCGTTCTTTTAGTCCCATAGCGGTATCTTCTCATGTCTATGAGTTATCAACTACGCGAGGTCTCGGT
>CAMAYZ010000025.1 GCA_945863115.1 Bifidobacterium breve | reverse complement strand
CTTGTTGTTTTTCCTAACTAATTTTGCAGTTCTAAGCGACCACTCTGAGTATTCAGAATTCTTTTTATCAATGTAAATTTCAACAACATACCTATTTGAGTAATCAACACGGACAAAAGTCCGCGAACCATGTTTTTCATCCGTGACCTTCAGTCCAAATATCCCTTGGGACCCTTCAACCAAAAACTTGATTTCGAGTGCATCAACACCATGTTTTGAACCTAGTTTGCTTATGACGTTTGAGACATCGAGATAAGCAATCCAAATTAGTTCCCAGGTAGGCATCCGCAAAGGATGTAGTGAAAGTAATTAAGTTAGATTGTAAAAGCCTGTCGCTGTGGGTAAGAAACGAATGTGGATATCAACAAAAATCAAAAAGTGGCTCGGGACAGGATCGAACTGTCGACCTCACGATTTTCAGTCGCGCGCTCGTACCAACTGAGCTACCGAGCCAATATTTAGTTGTGACTGCTATTTCCTATTTAAATTAATTAACCAAATAACTAATTAAAAAGAATAAAAGAAGAGAGTGTGTGGACACTCTCTTCTAGCGACCCAGACGAGACTTGAACTCGCGACCTCCGCCGTGACAGGGCGGCGCGCTAACCAACTGCGCTACTGGGCCTTTCCACACATCTCAGAACTTTTAGTTTGTTCATCCCCACTTGCGTGGCAACAAACGTTCTTCGACGTGCTTTCGTATAAGAACGCTTGCAAGAATAAATTCTCACAAACTTCCTTACCTAGTGCCCCCAACGGGGTTCGAACCCGTGTTACCGCCGTGAAAGGGCGATGTCCTAGGCCTCTAGACGATGGGGACGTTTTAAGGCAGAGCGCAAGGGTATCGGACACAATCCCTACGGCAAAACTCGATTAATTACGCACGTAAATTTAAGAAATTGCCCATCTTGTG
Organism: Bifidobacterium breve; assembly: GCA_945863115.1. Taxonomy (GTDB): domain Bacteria; phylum Actinomycetota; class Actinomycetes; order Nanopelagicales; family Nanopelagicaceae; genus AAA044-D11. The sequence continues at coordinate 10,484 of CAMAYZ010000025.1, read as the reverse complement.
GCAACCGAAACAGTGACATCTTGCTGTCCCAAATCAATTGAAGTTGATTCATCCGAAGCCTTTGCCTGCGCCATCATTATTGGATACGAAGATGGTGCTGAAGATTCGTGCAGATAAATAATCTTTCCGATCTTCACTCCAAGTAATTTCGCATAAGAAGCAGCTTTCGCCTTCGCATTCTTCACCGCACTATTTCGTGCAGCTTCAGTCGCCTTTGTATTGTCATAAACAAAAGGTGTCACACCATTTATCGCCAGCAAATCACCAGCACTTGCAACAACCGCATCAACAATCTCGCCAGCCTCTGCCGCATTTCGAATCACAACTTCAAAGCTCTGGCTTGCGCGATACCCGATCAGAACATTGCCCGCCTCTTGGGTGTAGTTATATTCTGGATAAACCGTCAAAGTAGTGCTCGCTAAATATTTCTTATCAATTCCATTTGCAAGAATCGCGGCCCGAAACTTCGATGCCGCGACATTGGCCGCAGCCAAAGCATCCTTGCTGACCTTGGAAATATTAGAAACCGATGCATTCAATCGCACCGCATCCGGTGTCACCTTCACGGTCCCAACCGAACTCACGCTGATGTATCGAACCGGCGCCGCCTGCGAAACCTGGACACCGAAAACCGAAACCAATGCAGCCACTAAAACAACTGCACTTACCCGCTTTGCCTTACTCATTTGTGATTTCATGCCCCCAGCCTAGAACACCTTTCATCAACAAAACCCACGAATAAGCCGATAGTTTAATGAGAGAATTAACCTGTGTTCTTATCGCAGTGTTCGACAGATTCAATAAAGGCCGCAGCGCAATCACTTATCGCCGGCCACCTAGTCGCATTCCCAACCGAAACTGTCTATGGCCTTGGCGCCGATGCAACAAACGAATCTGCAATTGCAAAAATTTATAAAGCTAAAGGCCGCCCCGCTGATCATCCACTCATCGTTCACATTTCATCTATCGATGCCATAAACGATTGGGCGCAAGACATAAACGAATACGCAATCAACTTGGCCCGCGACTTCTGGCCCGGCCCAATGACACTTGTTTTTAAGCGCAGCGACCTTGCAAAAGATTTCATCACCGGAAACCAAAATACCGTCGGCCTGCGCGTCCCAAATCAAAGCATCGCACTCGCCCTACTCAAAGAATTCCAAGCACTCGGTGGCAAAGGCATCGCCGCCCCAAGTGCCAATCGTTTTGGCGCAGTTTCACCAACCACAGCGCAAGCTGTTAAAGACGAATTAGAAAATTACCTGGATCAATCAAACGACATAATTTTAGATGGCGGCCCATGCCAAGTCGGCGTCGAATCCACCATCATCGATTGCACATCACAAACCCCACAAATACTTCGACTTGGTGCAATCACAAAAGAGATGATTCAAGAGAGCACTGGTTTGCTTGTCATTGACGAAGCAGAAACAGATATCCGAGTTTCCGGTTCACTTGAATCGCATTATTCGCCAAGTGCAACAGTAGTTCTAGACACCTATGCCCAAAGCGGAGAAGGCTTTATCGCAATCGATTCAATCCAAACCCCACCTGGTGCAATTCGTCTCGCCGCACCAAGTTCCATCGAAGGCTTCGCTCGCGATCTCTATACCGCACTTCGCTTTGCAGATGCCCAAGGCTTAACAAAAGTTTGTGTCATCCAACCCGAAGGACCAGGCCTTGCCGCCGCAATCCGTGATCGCCTAAAGCGCGCAGCTAATTAACAAACAAAATAAAAAAATTACTTAACAAATAAGGAATTCAAAGTAATATCAGGAAACGCCCCAACAAAAGAACTTCTTCCAGGCAAACCGTCAATCTCTAAAGCCACCACAGCGCTTTCAACCACAGCGCCACATTGATGTATCAACTTCACACCAGCAATCAATGTTCCGCCGGTCGCCAACACGTCATCAATCAACAAAACCCGATCGCCACGATTCAAAACACCTTCTTGAATCTCTAAAGTGTCTTTTCCATATTCCAAGCCATAACTCTCTTCTAAAGTTGCACCCGGCAACTTTCCCTTCTTTCGCAGCGGAACAAACCCCTTACCCAAATGCTGCGCAACTGCAGATCCAAGAATCAATCCCCGCGCTTCAATCCCAACAACTACATCAATTGCATTTGCAAACAACGAAAGTTCTTGAGTTAATGTTCTAAAATGTTTTGGATCCTTAAGCAAGGGCAAAATATCGAAAAACAGAATCCCGGGAAGAGGAAAATCTGGCACCTGGCGAATCGCGCCCTCTAGTTCTTCTCTACTCACCCGTGAATCCTAAGGTTCTAAACAATCCATACCCAGGTTTAGTTATCTGGGTTTTAACCATTACACTTCGCAAGCGCCAAATAAGCCTAAATGGGCTCTGGCTGCCAGGGCCTCTAGCTCAGTCAATCGGGAGATTTTCATTGGCATCTCGCCTTCTCAAATCTTTAGAATCAAATTATTGGACATTCGGGGATAGATCAAATTTATCTTGACCTATATTTGGGTTCTTTGAACGAAATGGTAACGTTTCAGCGTAAGGGATTATATGTGAACCAGTATTGAAATTTTAATGAACGCATTCAACCTAAAGGTATGAATGATTTGAAATTGAATGATATCGGGAATTCTTATATAGAATTTGCTCCATTGAAGATTCGTGAGGACTAAGCTTTATTGAAAAATTATTCCATTTGGCGAATTTAATCTGCTCGGGCCTGTTTGCGACCATCCATTCTCCATAAGTATCATATTCAGATATTGCAGAAACTTCGGTGTAGTCTCCTAATTCCAGCCACTCGAGTAGGCCCTCACCGCCAGCACCAAAGATTTCGCGCACGGAATCCCTTTTCATTAACTGATGATGTGTGACAAACATCAACGGGTAATTACGCCCACCCAACACCTTGCGTTGATGGTTTTTCATTGGAAGATGCCATGAGTCGCTAATACAGAGAATTTGATTCCCATTGCTATCAAGCCAAATTCTAGGTTGCAGCAGGATAGTATCCGCGTCTATTATTAGCGAGGCAATTTCATCACTCATAAGTGCTATCCGAAATTTGATAACCTGTTGAATAATCCACCCTCTGCGTTGCAGAGGCACTAACTCATTAATTACTTTGATGAGATCAACACCCAGAACACTTTCATCAGTCAGCACGAGGCAATCAGGGAATTGCGATTGTAGTTTGGCGGATAAAAGCTCTGGGGTAACAAGCAGTATTTTCCCTATCGGATTTGTAACATTACTTCTTGCACCTTCAATCACGAGGTGAAGATTGCTAAAATCCTTTTGGTGACACACAATGGCGATGTCTATGATTGGTAACTTCTTATCTAATAGTGGATTACCGGGTAAAGTCAGACTAATCGCTTCTCTCAATCTGTAAGGTAATTCTTGTAGATTAAACATCTCTGCGATAGTCAAAGAAACTTTCATCAATAAAGGTCCCATGACTTCAAAAACACGCTTTCTCAGTTGCTGGGTCACCATGCGAATAAAACTTCTTTTCAGATTTCCCAGAGTTCTCCTTGAAAATAGGGCTTTCGGGATAGCTCTGAATCTTTGAGTGTTCAATTTATTTTCCCAAAAATTGTTTCATTTTGTCCCAATCTTCTTGGCACTTATCCAACAATATTAATACATTCTTTATCAAGACTACAAGTGATAGTTATTTCTGGCTTAAAAGACGATTTTTATAGAATTACGGCGCTAACCCTAAGTTTAATTGTAGTCTAAATTAGGACTCTAATTCCCAGATTTTAGATATGAGTGTTGTATCGGGTAATCCGATTCACCTGGCCAGTTTTTGTCTGATTTATAAAAACCCTGTTTAGGGGGAAGGGCCAGACAATAGCCGTGAGGATTTTAAATATAAAGATGAACTTAGTGAAGTTATTGGGATTAACCAGAAATAAATCTGGACAGAACACTGGTCCCGTAATCAGATTATTAAAAGCAGCTTTTCAGAAGTTGATGAGTTTGACGGTACTATCTCGGCACACTATGTTTTGAAAGAACAAATGAAGAACCAGAATCGATCTTAACTTTGATTACAATTATTAGGAATGAATGCGGGTGATTTGGACATCACGATGAGTGTTTAGAGTGTGAGGCCCCAGGCACAATTGCAACTCATTCAGTTTCGCTTTAACCGCCGTTATTCCACCAATAGCGGGGTATGGCTCAAGCCTTGCTCGCATAGGGGTAAGCAATCTGTTGGACATCTATTAGATAACTAACCTATACATGGCATAAGATGACCCATCTAATCAGAACTCAAATGCCTAATTAACTAAGCATTTGAGCCTGTTATGCACCAGGGCCTCTAGCTCAGTCGGTAGAGCAACGGACTTTTAATCCGTGGGTCGTCGGTTCGATCCCGACGGGGCCCACTTGTGGAAGAGCAAAAGGTATGCGCTCCTCCTATCAGGAAGTTAAACAATCTTACGTGTATGTCAAAACGCAGATTCGCAAGCGGTGAATCCAGACAATTGCTCAGACCAGCTTTTGGAATTTCTTCTTCAAATTTGGTGCTCCCAGATACTTGGTGCTCAATGAGACAAAATCCAAAAAATCGTTTTATCTATCTAAAACCACTTTAAAATCATTTCATCAAACTAGGTAGTGAAATCGCAAGCATTTAAGATTCAACTTTATTTTACTTGTCAAAGTAATCCAGCAAATTCACACCTAGAACTACGAATGATTTGAAATTGCAGAGCATTCGCCTTAGTTAGCTAAATAGGTTGTGCGAGGCTGGCTACTACTTGTAGCAGTTAAAAAAAGGTGGTTTTACGAGCTAGAATATTTCTGCCGCATGCAAAGCGAATTTAATTTCTATCCATCCCACAAATTTATTTCACTTTCTTAAGTTACTGATTAAAATACGAATTACATATTTTTTAGCGACCGACAAACGTTTCCTTAAAAATACGGGCAAAGAATATTCGATTCCTATTTTTAGGTATGATTTAAGAGATAAGAACAAAAATACATTTCTGCATACTAGTTTTTGACATCGATACTTTTTATTGATGAACAAGGCATCAAATTGCCAAGCCCCATAAGTTAGATTTGAATACCAGTAAAAGTCTGTCGATAACAATTTTACAATATCACCTGCCAAAGCCTGACCGGTGTAGAGTGGCTTTAAACTTAGTTCTACATAAATAAAATCAACATTGGCAATGTGTTGACCAAAACCTTCAATTACTAATCCTTCGGCTCCTTGAACGTCCATCCAAATTAGATTTGGAGTAGCAAGGCCTTGATTTTCGATCAATGTTTTTGCTCTATTTGATTTTACTTTTATTGGGATTTGAACGTATTTTTCGATTTCATATTTTCCATTTGCAATAAACATTGATGATGCACCTGGATTTCCATCAGCCCATGTCGTTATTGTAGACGTAGTGTCTATTTTATTGAATGTGATCTCTCCATCTGATGACGATAAAGCGATATTTAAAGCCGTGATTTTTCCATGGGACTTGCGTGAGACTTCCTCAACCATTCTAAAGGTATCTGGATTAGGTTCGAATGATGAAATTATTGCTTCCGGGAAAATTTCTGACATTACCAGGGCGTCTTGTCCGTCACGACTCCCAATTTCCCAAATTTCCCTAATGTTGTTAGTGCTGTCAAATTTTTGAATAATTGAACTTATTTTTTCAGCAGCATGTTCCATCAATCCCTACTTTCATTGACTCGAAGTTGAAAATTTCATCCTTTCTTTTCATAGATCACCAGTTACATCTATTTCTAGCTTGCAGACTCAACTATCTTTGTAAAATTGCTAATTGGTTAAGTTTTGCTTGCGGTAGAAAATAGCGTCGATAATTTCAGGAATAAAGCCTGCTTCAGTTTAACACCTGGTTCAAATATCAGCCAATTAGGCGATTACAAATTTTCAATTCCGAGCAGTAAACGCCCATTAACTCTGGTAAATTAATATTGTTAATTTGTGTTTAAATCTCAAAAGGAGTCAATCTATGTGCTCAAAAATGACTTGTGATACCTGTAAAAAAGCAACCTGGTCTGGCTGCGGCGAACATATCGAAGAAGCACTTGCTGGCGTTGCCGAATCTGATCGTTGCGCTTGCTGATTACCAATCAGCTGAAAATAATTAAATGTAGATAGATTCTTTAGTAACTGGACTCGATTTAATCGCAACATTTGCTTTCGCTATTGTTGGCGCCCGAATCGCCGCCAGTAAAGGTTTGGACTATGGAGGAATCGCACTCATTGCAGCCGTCGCATCGATCAGTGGTGGAACCCTTAGAAATCTTTTTATGGGCCAACGCCCACCTTGGATTCTTCATTCATGGTTATTCGCTTCAATAGCACTTGCTGTTTTAATTACTTTGATTGCAAAACAAACTAAACCAGTTGGTCGTTTTTACTTGCTCTTGACACCTTTGGCCTTGCAGTTGCCACAGCTTCTAGTGCAATTTTTGCAGCAACAAATGGCGCAAACTTTGTAATCATCGTTGTGCTCGGAATTATTGGTGGAGTTACCGAAGGCTTGCTTCGAGATGTCCTCTGTCAGGTCGAACCAGTTCTGCTGCACCGAGAAACTATTGGAACACATCCTGTTTCGCAGGCGCATTTGTTTATGCGGGGCTGCAATACCTAGATGCTTCGGGAATAGTCGCTGCTATTGCGGGTGGATTAGTGATTGTCCTGGTTCGCGGGGTATCAATAAAATTTGATTGGCATCTGCCCAAAATCTAGGCATGTCCGGCCGGCCACATATTCGCCCCTGATTTCCAGCCAAGCCCCAGCCCAATCTCAGGAAAAGACCCCAGAATCAGGCTCGAGTCCAGATTTATACCTATATATAGGTATGGAATCCACGCTCAGGCACGCTGAGGGCAAAAATATCCCGAAATTCTTTCCAATCGGGCACAACATTTGGGCCCCAGGGGTGTCTTACTAAGTAGAGGGCAAGACGTTGTCATCTGCTAGACCGGCCGCAAGGCCACTCGAGTAAGAAATCCGGAGAAATACCCAAAATGGCACTTCGTAAGAAGAACACCACAGAAGGCGTTGCCGCTACACCAGCAACCGTCTCTGACTGGTCTGTTGCCGATCTCTCCGCGCTTTACGCTGAAAACCGCTCATCACTTGTTGGCCAAGCTCGCCGAATCCTGCGTTCTGAAGCCGATGCTGCTGAAATCGTTCAAGAGGCATTCCTCAAGTTCATCCTTGCTGCCCCTGAACTGGACACAGCTGATCGTGCGCTCGCATACCTTCGCACCACAGTAAACAACCTCTGCTTGAACCAGATTCGCTCAACCGGGTCTCGTCCAAACCTTGTTGCTATCGACTCTGAAACATCACAAGAGCGCCTGGCCGAGATTTCAGCAGAAGCCCACATCCCTTTTGACACAACACTTGCTGCCGCCGAAGATGCATCAATCATCCGCGAAGCACTTTCACGACTTTCAGCCGACCAACGCACCGCACTTGTTATGTGGGAAATGGAAGGCCGTTCTACCGAAGAGATTGCAAAGGCACTTGGCACAAAGCCAGAGAATGTCCGCCACGTTGTTGGCCGCGCTCGCGCGTCATTTGTTCGCGTTCTTACCGAATGGGTTATCGACGAAGCAACAGGCACAACTGCTCTTGAAGCCCTTTCTACTCAATACAAGAAGGCTGCCGAACTTGCGAAGAAATCTTCAAAGGTTGCCCTCTCACTACTTATTGTTCTCGTTGCCTTCCTTGGCTTTAATTCAGTAACCGGCCAGGACAACATTTCTTCAATCGTTTCATCTGGAACAACAGCACAAGAAGTTCCAGCAGCTACAAATTCAGCTGCGCCTTCAACCGAACCTTCTGCATCAGAAACTCCAGCACAGGTCGCAAAGAAGGTTGATTCACTACTTTCAAGTGGCCAGATGATCGACATCAAATCTTCATCAAAGGCACTTACTTTCTTTGGGCTAGATTCAAAGGGTGTTCCAACGGGCTTCACTGTTGCAAACCCAGCTGGCCAAAATGGAACAATCAACGTTTCTAAATCAACACCTGTCTTGACCAACGAAGGCCTAGTCCTTCGCAGCAACACGATGACTACCGATAGCAATGCAATCAACGTTCTGCTTTCCCAGGAAATCACAGTCGGCGGCAGCGGCACCACATACAGCGCTGATGCCTCTGTTTCTATGGCTGGCAACTGGGTTGGTCTGAGAATCGCTGCTACAAGCACTAATTTTGAGCGTCAATCTGATGGAAATTACCTTCTAACGGCTGTAATGAGCGTAAAAGCAGGCTCAGCGTCAGATACAATTATCCCAGCGAGTCGTGGCGTTGACAGTAAGTCCGCCCCTTCTCAGATCACAACTGTTGTCCTACTAAACCCAGGCAAGACCCAAGTTCTAGGGCAGGCGATCTATGTCGCCTAAAGACAACAACAAACAGGTTTCTGCTGCAGTCCGGATACTGCAACAGAAAAGAGATGCGTCAGCACGTGCGACTCATCTCATGGTCAAAAATGACCCTCTCATTACCTATGAGACGGGCATTTTGGGCCAAGCCGTAGCAAAGAAATTCTTTGCTGCGACTTTTCTCGAAAGGAAAATAATGTCTACAAAGACAATAACAAAGCGTATTGCGCTTGTTGCTGCTACTGCGTTGGCGTTCGGTGGATTATCAGTAATCACCGCAACATCTTCACATGGTGCAGTTGCTGCTGGCGGAACAACCGCTGAAGCAACACCAGTGCTGGTAATCAATGCTGACGCAAAGTCAGTTAACTCAGCATCTGGAACAGCTACATCATCAATGACAGCATCAGGTATTGCTGGCGCTCTAAACTACGTAACTCTTGAATCAGGCACAGATGTTGCATCAGGTTCACTATTCAACGTAATAATTGATCCAGGTACAACAGGTGCAAAGCTATCTGTCCTAACACAGCCATTGGCTGCGGGATCTGAAACAGTAACTGTCGCAACTGATGGTCTTTCAGCAACATCAACTGGTCGCGGTGAAGATACCGTTCTAAAAATCACGACACCAGCTGTTGGAACAATTGTTGCAAAGGTTAACAAGATCACTGACTCAAGCGGTGTAGTAACAGTTACACTTCTACAAACAATTACAATCACAGTAAATGCTGCTTCAGTTGTTGGCGCACTTAGCGTTGCTAACTCTAAGTCATACATTTCTGACTCAATTACAGCGTTTTCTGCACCAGCAACAGCGGCTGAATTAGCTACTGCAGCGGGACAAGTAACTGCAGATGCAGCGATCTTGAAGTCAAAGGGAACAGCGGGAACACCTGCGAAGGCAGCTGTAATTCTTGTTACTCTTAAAGACACTCAAGCAACTCCAGCAGCAATTGCATCAGCAACACTTTCAGCTTCAGTTTCTGGCGCTGGATTGATTGATGGTGGAGATGCAACAGATCTAAACCAGACGCCAGCACGTGTTGCAACAGCAGTAACTGATGCAGCGGGTATCACAGGCTTCATGGTTTACTCTGATGGATCTTCTGGAACAGGTACTGTAACAATTACCTACACAGACGCTCTTGGCGTAACAACCACAGTGGCAACAGAGACAGTAACTTTCTACAGCACAACTGTAGCTACAGTTTCTAACGCTCAAGTTCTAAAGATTGGTCGATCTGTAACAGCTACTGCTCTTGGAGCCTCAGCTGCTTACACATCTTCATCAACAAAGCCTGCGTTCACAGTTACTCTAAAGGATGACAAAGCAAATGTTGTCTCTGGCGGATGTGCGAATGTTAAGCTAACTGTTGCTGACACAAAGGTCTTCTCTTCAACAGTAACTAACGCTACTGAAGAAGGCTCAACCGGATTAACTGGCGCTGGCGTATGTGATATCACAATCACATCAGCAACAGGTTCAGTTGCTGGTACAAGCACAACAATCACACCTTATGTTCTTGCAGCAGATGGTGTTACAAAGATCTCTGGCACACCAATGACATTTACTGTTGGTGGAATCGTTGCTACAACAATTGCAGCTTCTTTCGATAAGACAGAATATGCAATCGGTGATCTTGTAACAATGACACTGACAGCAACAGATAGCACAGGAAAAGCTCTTGCAGATGGTTCATACCTTGTATTTGATACAACTACAAGTGGTGCCTTCACAACATCAGCTCAACTGACATCTGCTCCATTTAGCAATGGAACAATTGCATTCAGTGGTGGAACAGCATCAGCAACATTCTATGCTCCTTACACTCAAGGCACCGTTAATATGTCTGCAACTCTAAGCACAACATCTGCTTCACTTGTTGCTGCGCTTAATGCTGCAAAGCTTGCAACTTCAATTGAAGTTGGTGGCGCAGACTCAACAGCATCACTAGCACTTGATGCAGCTAACGCTGCAACAGATGCTGCTAACAATGCATACGATGAAGCTCAAAATGCAACACAAGCTGCATCAGATGCACTAGCTGCTGTTACAGCACTAGCTGCTCAAGTTAAGTCTCTTATCGCAAGCGTTAAGAA
>CAMAYZ010000024.1 GCA_945863115.1 Bifidobacterium breve | reverse complement strand
GTTGCAGCGTTGTATGCCTTAACGAAGTCCATGATGTTCACACCATGCTGACCAAGAGCTGGACCTACTGGTGGTGCAGGTGTTGCTGCGCCAGCCTGGATCTGCAACTTGATGAGTGCTGTGATCTTCTTCTTTGGTGCCATTTTTCTTTTCCTTTTCTCGTTTTATTAAATCTTTTGGACTTGGTGGAATGAAAGTTCAACAGGGGTTTCGCGACCGAAGATTGAAACCAAAACTTTTAGCTTGCCTTGCTCTGGCATGATTTCAGCGATTGTTGCTGGAAGCGTTGCAAATGGGCCATCCATAACAGTTACAGATTCATTGATTTCGAAATCAATCATGCGAATATCAATCTTGTCTGATTTCTTAACTGGACGTGGTGCCAAGATGTTTTCAACTTCAGGCAAAGTAAGTGGAGATGGATGATGCGCGTTTCCAACGAAGCCAGTTACGCCAGGAGTGTTACGCACACATGACCATGATTCATCTGTTAGATCCATGCGAACAAGAACATAACCTGGGAATACATTTCGCTTTACTTGCTTGCGTTGCCCATTCTTAATTTCCATTACTTCTTCTTCAGGAACTTCAATCTGGAAAATATAATCTTCCATATTTAGTGAAGTAATACGGTTAGCCAGGTTGCCCTTAACTTTCTTCTCGTATCCTGCATAAGAGTGAACTACATACCAATCACCAAGTGCGGTGCGAAGCGCACGGCGGAACTCGGCATTTTCATCATTCTCTTCTTCTTCAATTTCAGTTTCAACTTCATCTGGAACCACTGCCACGTCAACAACTTCGGCCTCTGCTGACACTGCGAGCGCAGCTTCGAAATCGTCAACAGCGCTAACAGGAGGTGTATCTAAATTATCTAACTCTTCAAGTGACATAAGATCCCCCCTTTATCCAAATACCCAGAAGACGACCTTGGTTAAAACCAGGTCGAAGACAGAAACAACGGCGATAATGAAACCTACGAATACCAATACCACTGCGGTGTAAGTTGTAAGTTGATTTCTAGTTGGCCAAACAACTTTACGAAGTTCAGAAACTATTTGGCGATAGAAAAGGCCAATGCGACCGAAGAACCCGAGGGATTCCTGGTCTGTGTTGTGTGATGGATCTTTCTCATCAACCACGTTCACTACCTCTTTCCTATTTATTACTAGTTACAAATAAAACTTCTTCAACTTCTTCAACAACTTGCAGGGCAGGAGGGACTTGAACCCCCAACCGCCGGTTTTGGAGACCGGAACTCTGGCCAGTTGAGCTACTGCCCTTCGAGCGTTACTTAAGTCAAGAAGACATGCGTCAGCATGACCTAATGCAAGCGCCAGAACGGGGAGTGTAGAGCGTGAAGGGGGGGTTAGTAAAACTGAGGAATGGCATACTCCGCACTATGGGAACTATGAGCGCAAAACCAAGAATTTCTCGCCGGATCGCAGCCATCGCTGAATCAGCCACATTGGCAGTAGATGGAAAGGCCAAAGCACTTAAAGCAGCTGGTCGTCCCGTTATCGGCTTCGGTGCTGGTGAACCAGATTTTCCAACACCTGATTACATTGTTAAGGCAGCAGCAGATGCAGCAGCAAAACCTGCAAATCATCGCTACACACCAACACCTGGACTTCCAGAACTGCGCGATGCGATTGTTGCGAAAACACTTCGCGATTCAAATTATGTAATCACTGCAGACCAAGTTCTTGTTACTAATGGTGGCAAGCAATCTGTTTATCAATCATTTGCATCAATCATTGATCCAGGCGATGAAGTGATTTTACCTTCGCCATTTTGGACCACTTATCCTGAATGTATAAAGCTTGCTGGCGGAATCTCAGTTGAAGTATTCGCTGATGAATCTCAAAACTATTTAGTGACAGTTGATCAACTTGAAGCGGCAAGAACTCCAAAGACAAAAGCGTTGTTGTTCTGCTCGCCATCGAATCCAACTGGTTCGGTTTATTCTGCAGAACAGGTAAAAGCAATCGGAGAATGGGCGCTCGCACATGGCATCTGGGTTATCTCAGATGAAATTTATGAACACTTGCTTTATGACGGTGCCACTGCACCAAGTCTCCCTGTTGTAGTTCCCGAGATGGCAGATCAAACAATAATTATTAACGGTGTTGCAAAAACTTATGCAATGACCGGATGGCGAGTTGGTTGGATGATTGGGCCTAAAGATGTAATTAAGGCTGCTACCAACCTGCAATCTCACCTAACATCGAACGTATCAAATGTTTCCCAACGTGCAGCAATCGCTGCCGTTACTGGTGACTTAACTGCAGTTCATGAAATGGGCGTTGCATTTGATCGTCGTCGTAAATTAATCGTTGATTTATTAAATAAAATTCCTGGCGTTACCTGCCCAACTCCTACTGGCGCCTTCTATGTTTATCCATCTGTAAAGGGTGTATTGGGTAAAGAAATCCGCGGAAAGCGGCCTCAAACTTCTGCTGAACTTGCAACACTTATTTTGGATGAAGTTGAAGTTGCTGCAGTGCCAGGTGAAGCATTTGGCCCATCGGGTTATCTTCGCTTTTCCTATGCACTTAGTGATGAAGATATTGTCGAAGGAATTGGTCGCGTAGCAAAGTTACTTGCAGAAGCTAAATAAGTTAAAGGCTCAATCCAACTAATTGCACTTCTGTTTGCAGGACAATTCCAAACTTTGCTCGCACTTTTTCCTGAGCGCTTCGTGCTAAATCAATTAAATCTTTAGCGGTTGCATCACCAGCATTTGAAAGTGCAAGAACATGCTTTGGTGAAATTTGGGCGCCAGCTAATTGATCACCTTTACTAACACCGGAATGTTCCATTAACCAAGCTGCTGAAGTTTTAATTCTGCCATCATCCATTGGCCATCTAGGTGCATCGCTCGGCAATTTATCCGCTGCGCTTTGATCCAAGATTGGATTCATAAAGAAAGAGCCAGCGGATTTGATTCCCTGACCAAGCAACATTCCCTTGGCTCCTCGTAACTTCAAAACTGCGTCTCGAACTTTAGTTATAGCGACTCGAGCCCCAATTTCTACTCCAAGTTCCTTTGCTAACTCGGCATACCCAATCGGCAAAGATGCTTCACCTATTCGCAATTGAAAAGTTACATCCAAAATTACATAACGCTCTGGCTCAGATTTAAAGATTGAATTTCGATAACTAAAACCGCATTGGCTTGCGGTAAATGTCTTAACTTCTTGTTGCTTGCGATCAAATGTGCGAACTCGGGCAATTACTTCAGAAACTTCGTGGCCATAAGCACCGATATTTTGAATCGGGGCGCCACCAACTGTTCCTGGAATTCCACTTAGTGATTCGAGATTTGCTAAACCTTTTTCGATTGTGAAGGCAACGAATTCATCCCAATCAGCACCAGCGCTGACAGTTAACGTTCCACCACTGCAGGCATCGATTTCAAAGGAATTACCAGTAGTTTCTACTTTAATTACGGTGCCCGAAAAGCCGTTGTCGCTAATCAAAACATTTGAACCGCCACCAAGAATTAGGACCGGTGTATTTGATTCATCTGCGGCTTCTACAGCTGAAATTAATTCCGCTTCAGTTTTTGCATGAACAATGTTTGCTGCTGGTCCCCCAACACCAAGTGTTGTGTGGTTCGCTAAATCATTTGCAGCCATAAGAGAAGGTTACCTGCGTGGTGACAATATTTCGGTTTTACCCCGAAAGCGTTGAAGAATTCGGTCATAGTTCTTCTTTGATTGCTCTTCGCGATACGTTGGATCAGTATCGTGATAACCGTGATGTCGCTCCTGCTTTAAAGGGAGTTCTAATTGCCAAAGTCGACCTTGCGCCTGACGAAGTTTTAGACCAAATTCCATATCTGCATTGCGATAATAAATTGCTCGAATATTAAATGCACCGGCTTCAAGTGCATGCTCACGATTTAAACCTAAGAAATAACTAAAGAGGACATCGACCTCACCATCGCCTTTATCGTCAACACTGCGCCAGTCATCTTCAATATTTACTAGACCACCGCGCCAACCAACAGCGCTAAATTCCTTCTCCGAAAGTTTTGCGATAGTAGGAGTAATTGCATCCCCCAGAAATATTGTTGACGGATCCATGACTATTACATATGGCGAATTCGATAACTTCATTAGGGCGTTCATTCCCTCACCCCAGCCAACACCTTCAGTAATTTGAACTATGTAAGTGCGCTCATCAATTAGTGAGGCAACATCAGCCAATTCTGGAGTCCCAGATATCAAAAGGTAGATTGCATTATCTTCAGCCGAATTAGATTTAACAGCCTGGATTGATGTGATTGCATCTTCGATAAATCCATCAGCGTAGATAAGAACAGTCGCGCTAAATTCTTTAGCGCTTAACTTACGCAAGTCTCCGATGCGTTTATACACTTTAAATGGTGCACTCATCAGAGTTTGATCACGCCCTTTGCCATACCCAAAACTTTGATTTCATCGCACATCGCTAATAGTTCGATCTTGGCAATTCCTTCGACTACATCAGTGACTTTCCCAGAAACTATCAAGGAAACATCCTTGCCTGCGGGCACTACGACTGGCTTGATAAATTTGGCAGAAAACTCAAGAACGCTCTGACTTCCAGAAATATCCGACAAATATTTTCCGGCGAGCGCCATAGTTAACATGCCATGCGCAATTACATCTGGCAGACCCACAGATTTTGCGAAAGTTTCATCTTGATGAATTGGGTTTTGATCGCCACTGGCATTCGCATAGGCAAGAAGTAATTTACGATTGATATTAAATGTCTTTGGAGCTAGCTCGGCTCCGATTTCGATTTTATTCATGCTCGCACGACCAGAGTCGACCAGGTAGAAACAACTACCTCTGAAGCTGAAATTAAATCTGAGCGAACCGAAACAATCTCATTTCCGGCCATGTTGCGAGCGCTTTCAATTGTTGAAGAACATTGAAAAACATCTCCAGCAACGATTGGGCGTTTGATTTCAAATCTTTGGTCCCCGTGAACTACACGAGTCCAATCAAGTCCGCTCTCTTGGAGCAAAGATTGGGATTTTTCAAGAGTTATAGAAATTGCGAATGTGGGTGGCGCAATATCAAAATTAGTCTCGCCAATAACTTCGGCAAATTTCTGAATTGCTTCTTTAGTAACTGTTACAGAATCGGCACTTGTAAAAGTGCGCCCGACTAAGTCGGGATTCAACATCGGATTAGCGAGTCTCGCGGTGTGTTGTTGAAAGCTTGCAACGTGGGCAGAACTTCTTTAGTTCAAGACGATCTGGATCGTTACGACGGTTCTTCTTTGTAATGTAGTTACGTTCTTTGCACTCTACGCAGGCCATTGTGATCTTTGGGCGTACATCCGCGCTCTTGCTTGCCATAGTCGTGCTCCTTCATTTTTAAGACTTTAATAAGAGCGTTAGGTTACTTCAACCTACGCAATTTGCGAAAATACGAGCCTTTTCACGAGTAGCGGAAGCCGGATTTGAACCGGCGACACAACGATTATGAGCCGTTTGCTCTACCAAGCTGAGCTATCCCGCCAAGGATTAATCTTCTAAATCTAATTCCACTGCGATGCTAATTGTAATCGAGCCCCCCAACGGAATCGAACCGTTGACCTCTTCCTTACCATGGAAGCACTCTACCGACTGAGCTAGGGGGGCATTTGTAACAGTGACCGAGCCTACAACGACTCTGGAGATGGGAGAAATTTCGCCTTATTTTCTAGGCTTAAGAGTTAAAAGTAATTGCGAAAACGCTGCTTAAGCCAGAAAAACGGCTTCAATAGTTTTGCTAATCGCGCACCGACTCTTGCACCTTGCTCCATCGGTGAAACTTTTAAGATCTGATTAACCGAAGGTTCGCCCGGAGTTATCACATCATGCAGCGCTGGCGAAGTTTCGTCTAAAGAATCAGCAATGATTGAAATATTTGAGACTAAAGAAATTCCACGAACTATTTGTTCTTGATCAACTTTGTCCGAAGAATCCATCAACGAGTCGGCTAGAGCTGCTCCAGCAATTCTTGCATCTTGAGTTGCAGATCTAGATTCGGCAATTCCTTCCGCAGTTTTTATCTGTTCCGCTTTTGAACTTACGGCAAAACTTGCAGCTGAAAGCGCCTGTGCAATATCGCGCTTTGACTCTTCGGCGATTCCACCTTTAACTGCAGAATCAAAGAGGGTGCGCGCAACAGTTCTTACTTGAACAACTGTGTGTTCAACAGCTACTCCCCTTACATAAAGTTCTTCAGCTTCATCAACTTGTGCAGTTGGAAACCATTTTGCATAACCACGTGCTTCTTGTGATTGTGCACGAACACCCGGAATTTCTTCTACTAATAATCGAGCTTTTGCTAGCCAATTGCCAGCTTCATCTTGGGTAAAACCAGCTGCAACGCCCTCTGACATTTCACCCAATAATTTTGCACACTTATTTGCCAGTGAACTTATCTTGTCTACGGTTCTGCCTGCTGGTGTTTTTGCATGTGAAAAATAGGAGAATGCAATTGCAACAGCTGCGCCAATCAGAGTTGACGACAATCTAGAAAATGCAGTGCTTTCACTTAATCCTGGGCCAATAACGATTAGCGCAGTTACTGGAACGTTAACCGATGCAACTTCACCGAGGTGTAAGGCTCGAGCAACAACTGAGCAGAGGAGCACTGTCAAAGCTACCGCGATAAGTCCGAGATCAAATATTGTCACGCAGGCCAATGCAACGCATGCGCCAATTGCAGTGCCGACTATCTGGCCGAAACCTTCACGAATAGATTTATAAAGCGAGATTCGAATACTTAGCGCGCAGATGATTGCCGCAACCACGCCACCATCTTTAATCAATAAATCTCCGAGTTGCCAGGCAACTCCGGATGCAATTGCAGAAACAATAATTAGGCGGACCCAGGTTTTACGGTCGGCAAAGAGCTTTCTTACTCGCTTTACCAATTTGCGCATGTCCTAATTCTAGCTGTGGCATAGCCGTGAAAGTCTGCGTAATATTCGGCTATGTCTAATGAAATCGGCTCTGATAAGAAATATCCAACGCAGATAAATGATGCCGAGCTCGCAGCAAAATTAGATCCACTCTCATTCGAAGTTCTTCGTCGTGGTGCAACCGAACGGCCATTTACTGGTGAATACACCGATAGCGACAAAGTTGGAAGTTATCGCTGCAAAGCTTGTAATCACGAATTATTTAGAAGCGAAACTAAGTTTCATTCTGGATGCGGTTGGCCATCTTTCTATGCACCAACCAAAGATGATGCTGTTGAATTAATTGAAGACCGCTCTCTTGGTATGCGAGTCCGCACTGAAGTGCGCTGCGCAAATTGTGGATCACACTTAGGACATGTCTTCGAGGGCGAAGGCTATGACGTGCCAACCGATCAAAGATGGTGCATCAATTCAGTTTCACTAATTCTTGAAGAGAAGTAAAACTACTTAGGAATACGAAGACCTTGCATTCCACCATCTACGACTAATGAAGTTCCAGTTGTTGAACCCTGCAATGGGCTTGCTAAATAACAGATTGCACTAGCAACTTCTTCTGAAGATACTAAGCGACCAAGTGGTTGGCGGGCTTCAAGTGCTTTTCGTTCTGCAACTGGATCGGCAGCTTGTGCAAGTAAACGTTGCACCCAAGGGGTATCTGCAGTTCCTGGATTTACACAGTTAACCCGAACACCATCAACAATATGATCATTTGCCATTGCAAGTGTCAGAGAAAGAACTGCGCCTTTTGATGCACTGTAAACCGCGCGCTTTGGAATACCGGCAGTTGCAGCAACTGAACAAGTATTAACTATTGAGGCAACCTTGCTCTTGCGCAATAACGGAAGCGCGGACTTTGAAGCCCGAACTATTCCAAGGACATTTACATTTAATACTTTCAGCCATTCTTCAGAGGAATTGCTCTCGACTGTTCCGACTGCACTGATTGCTGCGTTGTTAATAAGTATGTCTAACTTAGTTATTCCTTCAAAAGCTTTTGCAACTGAAGCATCATCGCCAAGATCGCATTGCACCCAAGTTGCTATTCCGGACATTCCACCTTCGGCTAAATCAAGACCGTAAACAGTGGCGCCTCGCTCTTTTAAAATCTTCGCTGTGGCAAGTCCAATTCCTGAACCAGCCCCGGTTACAACTGCGGTTAATTCTGCGAACTCTGCACTCATGCGGTTATCCATTCTTTTCCGGTTGGAAATGTGAAATCAGAAATAGTTTGGGCGTACATCTCGCCACCTGCTCCAGGTTTTAGTGGCGGCATGTAGTGAGCATTTTGAATATCTGTTGGGACAACAAAGTGTTCATGTAGATGGTCCACAAATTCAACAACACGATCTGCGTGGTGTCCAGTAACAGCAACAGCATCAAACATCGCGAGATGCTGAACGAGTTCACATAAGCCAACACCACCAGCGTGTGGGCAGACTGGAATTCCAAATTTGGCAGCCATCAAGATATTTGCCAAGTTCTCATTTACGCCAGCAACTCGAGTGGCATCAATCTGCATGAAAGAGAAGGACTTTGCCTGCAACATCTGCTTGAAAATAATGCGATTCATTCCATGTTCACCAGTTGCTACTCGAACTGGTGCAATAGCTTTAGCAATAGTTGCATGCCCTAATACATCATCTGGATTTGTTGGTTCCTCAACCCAGTGCAGATTTACATCACCAATTCCCTTGATCCATTCAATTGCTTGGTTTACATCCCAAACTTGATTGGCATCAATTGAAATTTTTATATCTGGACCAACAGCTTCGCGGGCAAGACGCAGGCGACGTTTGTCATCTTCTAGATTTCCACCACACTTTAATTTAATTAATTTGTAGCCATCTGCAACTGCCTGCTTTGCCAGGCGAACCATTTTCTCATCGGTATAACCGAGCCACCCTGGAGTTGTGGTGTATGCAGGCAGTCCTTCTTTAATTAATTGCGCTTCATTGGCGGCACGATTTGGTTGTGCCTTTCGCAAAATTTCTAACGCTTCTTCTGGTGTAAGTGCATCAGTGATGTAACGGAAATCAATTAGTTCGACAATCTCTTCTGGTGATAAATCAGATAAGAATTTCCAAAGTGGTTTCTTTGCATGCTTTGTAACTAAATCCCAAGCAGCATTAACAACTGCGCCCGCAGCCATTTGGGTCACGCCTTTTTCTGGTCCAAGCCAACGGATCTGCGAATCTCTAACTAAGCTGCGCGCAAAATCTCCCATGCTTGTTGCCAGGTCTGCGATATCTCGGCCAACTGCATATGGTGCTAATAATTCAATTGCATCACATTGCAAATCATTTCCACGGCCGCAAGTAAAGACAAAGCCATGACCTTCAAGGGTTGGATCATCTGTTTCAAGAATTACCAGAGCTGCTGAATAATCTGGTTCCTTATTCATCGCATCTGAACCATCTAAACCACGTGAGGTTGGAAATCTGACATCGATAGTTTTAAAGCCAGTAATCTTCGGCATGCTATTCCTTCGCAATTTTGATTTGAACGCTTCGCTTATTAGCAAAAATCCTATACGATAAATTTCATGGCGCGACATAACCAGAAAGTTGGCATGAAGCGCGTAGACCTCGAATTAACCAGACTTAGCCTCGGAACTGCGCCGCTTGCTGGATTATTTAAATCAGTTGATATCTCCGAGAGCGATCAATTAATTCATACCGCTCTAGATAATGAGATGAATTACTTCGATACCGCTCCACTATATGGACACGGTCTAGCCGAAGAGCGCCTCGGTCGAATTCTAGGAAAAGTTTCGAAACCTTTCGTCCTGCAAACAAAAGTTGGTCGAGTATTAAATTGGGTGGAAAAGGCTGATCCAGTTCCCTGGTTTCCAGATGCAGACCCACATATCCAACCAGTCTTTGATTATTCAGCTGATGGCATTAAACGTTCACTCGACGACAGTTTGAAACGTTTAGGTGTTGACCATATTGATATTGCACTAATGCACGATGCGGAAAATCATATTCCGCAGGCAATAAATATTGCATACCCAGTTCTTGCAGATCTAAAGCGTCAGGGAATTATTAAAGCAGTAGGCATCGGCATCAATTTCTGTGATGTCGCAATTGAGATTATGAAGGGCGTTGATCTAGATATCGTCCTGCTTGCTGGCAGATATACCTTGCTTGATCAGAGCGCCCAAAATAAATTATTGCCTTATGCGCTCGAGCGAAAAGTTGATATCACTATTGGCGGCGTCTTTAATTCTGGAGTTTTGGCAGATCCAAAACCTGGTGCAACTTTTGAATATCTACCTGCTTCAGATGAAATCATTAAGAAGGCACAAGATATTGGCGCCTTTCTAAAGAAACTTGGAATTCCGTTGACTGCTGTGGCACTGCAATTTCCGCTTCGCCATCCAGCGGTTACTTCGGTCTTAACTGGATCACGAAATAGTAAAGAGTTGTTAGCCAACATGGCTGATTTTGATTTAGAACTTCCAGAAGATATCTGGAACCAGCTCGAGGACGCTGGCCTTATTGAAAAGATGTCGCTATGAAATTCTCAATCGTGGCTAGCCAAACAAATGCATTTCAATTTGTAGTAACTATTGATGGCAAACATTCTGCCGTCGAGAACATCCCAACTTTGACGCAGGCGATGCATCTGACGCTAAAAGAATTACAGAGTGCAGTAAGTAAAACTTCAGGGTTAATTTCTGGAAACTTGGTTGCACCAATATCACCTGAAATTGAATTATGGGGCGCTGGCGTTACTTATCTTCGTTCACGCGATGCCCGGAAAGAAGAATCTGGAGTTCCAGATGTTTATCAAAGAGTTTATGAAGCTGATCGACCAGAACTATTCTTTAAGTCCAATGCCATTCGCGCCCGCGGAACAGGTGCGCCCGTAGGTATTCGTTATGACTCTGACGCGTCCGTGCCCGAACCTGAGGTTGCAATATATATAAATAGGTATCGAGAAATTATTGGATACGCAATCTGCAACGACATGACTGCGCGAACAATTGAAGGCGAGAATCCGCTATATCTTTCGCAGGCAAAAATCTATATCGGTTCAACTTCAATCGGCCCAGATATAACGCCGGCTTGGCTGGCGCCAACACCTGATGAGATGAAAATAAAAGCAAGAATTCGGCGCGGCACCACAATTGCTTGGGAGGCCGAAACTTCACTAGCTGCACTTAATCGGACCTTGGAAGATTTGATTACCTATCTATTTAGATGCCAGGACTTTCCGCATGGCGTAATTCTTTCTACCGGAACCGGAATTGTTCCCCCGCTCGATATTTCACTTGCAGCAGGCGATGTAGTTGAAATAGATGTTGCCGGTATTGGTAAATTAACCAATCCGGTCGAAGTAATTCCAGAGAGGCGCTAATAAATGAGCAAGATCGTTGCTTGGGCTCAGTGGCCAGATTTAACCGTGCCGGAAAATGTAGAACTTAAATCCCCTGCGAATTTTCCGCTTGATACATCAGATCTCTCACAAATTGAATTCTTTGTTCCTTCTTATATGGGAGGCGCGGCTGCTCTTGCTTACGCAGCCAAGATGTCGAATCTAAAAGTATTGCAAATGCCAAATGCGGGTTATGACGACGCGCTTGCCTACGTTCGACCAGGACTAACACTTTGCAATGCAAGCGGAGTTCACGATGCATCAACAGCAGAACTTGCAGTCGGACTTGCACTTGCATCTAGACGCGGCTTTCCAGAATTTATCCGTGACCAGATTGCTGGCACTTGGGATCACCGCAGATTTACATCTCTTTCAGATAGCAAGATTGGTGTAATCGGATTTGGCTCAATTGGAAAGCAAGTCGTTAAGAATCTTTCTGGCTTTGATGTAAGCGTCACCAGCTTCTCAAAATCAGGACGAGAAGGTTCAATCAAAATCGATGAACTAGATAAACATCTTCCAAACTTAGATATCGTGATTTTAATCCTGCCACTTACCGATGAATCCAGACATATGTTTAACAAAGAGCGTTTGGCAAAGATGAAGGATGGGGCGCTAATTGTTAACGTGGCTCGTGGTCCAATTATTGAAACCGAAGCGCTAATAGCTGAACTAAATTCTGGCCGAATTTTTGCTGCACTTGATGTCACAGATCCAGAACCACTTCCAGCCGGCCACCCACTCTGGAAAGCCAAGAATTTATTACTTGTTCCCCATGTTGGTGGAAACTCAACGGCATTTGAACCACGTGGACGTAAGTTGGTTGAATCCCAACTTAAGTTATTGGCAGAAGGAAAACCACTTAACAATATTGTCGCAGTTGGTTAATAAGATTTAAGTAATGCGCATCGATTCGCACCATCACATCTGGGATCTTTCAATCCGAGACCAAGAGTGGATCACCGGAGAAGCGATGCAACCAATCCGAAGGAATTTTGTAATCTCAGATTTAAAAGATGCAATTAAATCTTCGCGTATCGACAGAACCATTTTGGTTCAAACAGTCACCGACTACGCTGAGACTCCAGAACTTCTAAAAATTGCGCAATCCGAACAACTTGTCGGAGCAGTTGTAGGTTGGCTCACAATTGACGCTCCGGATGCCATTGAGCATCTACATAGATATCTAGATTTACCGGGCGCCGAGTATTTAAAAGGTATTCGAGATATCGCCCAGGACCATCCCGACCCAAATTATTTGGCCAAACCCGAGACTATTTCAAATGTGAAAAAACTCGGCGAACTTGGGATTACTTTTGATTTACTTACCAAGACACCAGAATTAAGAGCAGCAATTAAATTAGTGCGCGCCTGCCCAGATGTGCAATTTGTTATGGATCATATTTCAAAACCATACATCGCGAAAAAAGAAATGGAACCTTGGAAAACTTTAATGAGTGAACTTGCAACTTTCCCAAATGTTTTTTGCAAAGTTTCCGGATTAGTTACCGAAGCAAATTGGAAAGATTGGGAAGTAGAAGATTTCAAACCATACGTCGATCACGTAATTGAAATTTTTACTCCGCAAAGATTAATGTTTGGATCAGATTGGCCGGTTGCAAATTTAGGTGGAACTTATGCCGAAGTGGTCGAATTAGCCGAAGCCCTGACCTCCCAGCTGAGTCCAAGTGAAGCGGAGTTCTTCTGGCACAAAACCGCCGAGACTGGGTATCGAATAGCCTGAAATAGGCCCTGTTAAATAACGATTTGGTAACAAAGGCCACATGAGCCTGCCAATTAGGCATCTCACATGGACTTGCTCACACCATTCTTTATAGGCTTCCCCCACAGCGATTCCGCTGCTTTCGAAAGGAAACATATGAAGAAAGTTCTAACTATCGTTGCTGTTGCATCAGCAATGGCACTAGTTGTAGGAACAGGGTCTGCAGTTAACGCTGCACCAAAGGCTCTAAAGATTGAATTAATCTCAAAGGGTGAAACTCACCAATTCTGGCAAGCAGTTAAAAAGGGTGCCATGGATCAAGCTAAGAAGATGGGCAACGTAACAGTCCGCTTCCAAGGTCCAGCAACTGAAACAATGATCGATAAGCAACTTGAAATGCTTGATGGTGCAATTGCACTTAAGCCAGATGCAATCGGTTACGCAGCACTAGGTACAACAGAATCTGTTTCACACCTAGCAGCAGCAAACAAAAAAGGTATCCCTGTTTACATGTTCGACACAGCTGCAAGCTGCCCAGGCAAGCTTGGAGTTAAGTCAAAGTGTGCACTAGGTGTTGCTTACACAAACAGCAAGGCTGCAGGTTCACTAGCAGCTGACAAGATGGCTGGACTAATCGGCAGCACAGGTAAAGTTTTGGTTGTTGGTCACTCACAAACAAACCAAACTGGTATCGATCGTGCAAGTGGATTCGTTAACCGCATCAAGGCTAAGTACCCAAACATCACACTTCTTGAAACCCAATACGCAGAAGGTGGCGACCAAACTAAGGCACAAGATATTGTTGCTGCAGCTCTAGTTGCTAACAAAGACCTAAAGGGTATCTACGGAACTAACGAAGGTGTATCAATTGGCGCTGGTCAAGCATTCAAGGCAGCTAACGTTGCTAAGGGCTCAATCAAGCTAATTGGCTTTGACTCAGGCAAGCAACAAATGGCTAACATCAAAGACGGCCTACAATCAGGTGCAATCACACAGAGCCCAATGGGTATCGGAGCAAAGACAGTTGAAGCACTAGTTAACTACGTGCGCAACAAGAAGGCTCCAGCAGCACTTATTGACACAGGCTTCTACTACTACGATGCAACAAACATCGCACAGCCAAAGATCGCAGGAAACCTTTACGAATAATTCGAATTCGTTCGAGTAATTTGTAAGAAGAAGTAAATTATGGCCGGGAGAAATCCCGGCCATAATGCTTTAAGATTCTGAAAGAGTTTTAGAAACTGCTTCATCGATTAACGGGGG
>CAMAYZ010000023.1 GCA_945863115.1 Bifidobacterium breve | reverse complement strand
CTCCGCACTTCGGCGATAGCAAGAAGGAAGCGGCTCGTGCAGTAGATGTAGTTTTTGACACCATCGTTCGCAACATTTCAAAGGGCGAAGATGTAATGATCAATGATTTCGGTAAGTTTAAGAAAGTTGATCGTCCAGCACGTAAGGGCCGTAACCCTTTTACTGGCGAAACAATTCAAATCAAGGCAAGCAAGAAAGTTCGTTTCTTGCCAGCAAAGGCGCTTAAGGAAGTTATTTCAGGCGCACGCAAATTAGAAGCTGCTCCAAAGCCACCTGTAAAGGTAGTTGCAAAGCCAGCAGCTAAGAAAGCTGCTCCAAAGAAGGCTGCAAAGAAGAAGCCAGCTAAGAAGGCTCCGGCTAAGAAGAAGACAGCTGCAAAGAAGAAGCCAGCGAAGAAGGCTGCAAAGCGTCGCTAGTTTTTAAACTATTAAAGAGAGGGGGCCAGAAATGGTTCCCTCTTTTTTAATGCGAATTAGTTATTAAGAAATAGGATGAAG
Organism: Bifidobacterium breve; assembly: GCA_945863115.1. Taxonomy (GTDB): domain Bacteria; phylum Actinomycetota; class Actinomycetes; order Nanopelagicales; family Nanopelagicaceae; genus AAA044-D11. The sequence continues at coordinate 16,503 of CAMAYZ010000023.1, read as the reverse complement.
ACATGCAATTTGAGCCGCCTAGCGGTTATCCGCTTGGAACGAATAAGACTTTCAAGTATGCAGCAGCGATTCTTATTCCGATTCTAAAAGCCTTAACAAAACGGGAATGGCGTGGTGCCGAGAACCTTCCTAAGACAGGCCCAGTAATTGTTATTTCAAATCATCTCTCTTATGCAGATGCTCTGGTCTTTGCGCATTTTCTTTATAGCAATGGCCGCGCAGTTAGATATTTAGGAAAAGATTCAGTCTTTAAAATTCCTATTATCGGAAAAATTCTTCGCAGCTCAGGTCAGATTCCGGTAGCTAGAGAGTCCGATAAAGCATCACATGCACTAGATAGTGCGCTTGGATTATTGGAAGCGGGACATTGTGTTGGAATTTATCCAGAGGGAACGTTAACCCGAGATGCGAATTTATGGCCGATGGTTGCAAAGACCGGCATCGCAAGGCTGGCGATTATTAGCAAGGCACCAGTAATCCCGATTGCGCAATGGGGCGACCAGAATCTATTGGCGCCATATTCGAAAAAATTGATATTTTGGAAGCGCACTAAAATTAGATATCTAGCCGGACCAGCCCTCGATTTCAGCAAATGGTATGGAAAAGAGGAAGATCAGGCGGCGCTTGTCGAAGCTACTGCGTATGCAATGGCAGGAATTACTAAATTATTGGAGCAAATTAGGGGAGAATCAGCCCCTGATGAAATATTTGATCCGCATAATTCAAACCTACCCCGTACTGGTAATTTCAAAAAGAGTAATAAGAAGGCGAAGGATTAATTAAATGTCAAAAGTTACAGTTCTAGGTTCCGGTGCATGGGGAACAACCCTTGCGCAAGTTCTCTGTGATTCAGGCCAAGATGTTTTAATTTGGGGTAGAAATTCTGATGTAGTAAATGAAATGAATAATCAAAATACAAATGGCAAGTATTTGCCAGGCATTTCTCTTCCTAAACAACTTCGGGCAACTGTAGATATTCAAGAGGCTTTTGATTTTGGGGACTCGCTAGTGCTTGCAATCCCAGCACAATCCTTGCGCGAAAATTTATCAGGTTGGGTCAACAACTTTCCCAACGATAAGCCAGTCATAAGCACGCTAAAGGGAATTGAAGCTAAAACCCAACTTCGCATGACTGAAGTTGTAACTGAAATTTTAGGGATCCCACCTGCAAGACTTGGTTTGATTACTGGCCCAAACTTGGCTGGCGAACTCTCGTTGCGGCAACCAGCAGGCGCCGTTGCAGCATCTTCAAACACTGAGATTTCACAATTAATGATTGATGCTTTTACAACTCCATATTTCCGAATTTATCCTTCAGAAGATTTAGTTGGCTGCGAATTAGCAGGCGCAGCAAAGAGCGTTATTGCTCTTGCAGTTGGTATGGCAATCGGACTTGATCTTGGTGAAAACACCCAGGCGATGATTATTACTCGCGGACTGAGTGAAGTTGCGAGATTTGGAAATGGTTACGGAGCTAATCCACTTACCAACCTTGGTCTTGCTGGAATGGGCGATCTAGTTGCATCTTGCGGTTCGGGTTTATCTCGTAATAGAACTTTTGGAGAGGCGCTTGGTAGAAGCGGAACCATGGCTCAAGCAAGAATTGAAGTAGCAAAGACCGTAGAAGGCGTTGCATCTGCTCCAGCAATTCTTGAATTGGCGCACCGCGTCGGAGTCGAAGTTCCGATTATTGAAGTTGTCGCAGATGTAGTTGGCGATCGGATCTCACCAAGTGCGGCAATGACTCGATTAATGACTGTAAGCATGGCTGCCGAGCTGTAATGAGCAGATTAAAAGTTGGAATTGTTTGTGGTGGAAAATCAAGTGAGCATGAAATTTCCTGCATCTCTGCAGCGGGAGTTCTATCCGCAATAGACCTTGATAAATATGAGCCAATTTTAATTGGAATCACCAAGGCTGGTAAATGGGTTCTTCCGCCAGCAAGTTACTCATTGACGATTCAAGGCGATATTCTTCCAGAAATCAAAGGCGATCTTCCTGAAACTAGCATTGATAAATTAAACGTTGATCTTTTATTTCCAGTTTTGCATGGCCCTTATGGTGAAGATGGAACTTTTCAAGGCCAATGCGAAATGGCTGGAATCAAATATGTAGGGTCTGGTGTTCTGGCTAGTGCCGCTGGAATGGATAAATCTTTTGCAAAGCCTATTTTTCAATCACATGGTTTAAAGGTTGCGCCAGGAATGGTTATTCACGAACGTGATTGGCAGATTGATGAAGTGCGAATTTTGGCAAGTGCTACCGAATTTGGTAACCCACTATTTGTTAAGCCAGCTCGAAGTGGATCGAGCCGGGGAACAAGTAAAGTAAAAAGCGTTAAAGAACTTAAGACCGCAATTAACTTTGCGCTGCAATTTGATACCAAGGTATTAGTGGAAAGCGCAGTTGATGGGCGCGAAATTGAATGTGCAGTTCTCCAATTAAATGGCGTTGCGATTGCATCTCCTGTTGGCGAGATTAAGATTTTAGGCAACCATGAGTTCTACGATTTTGAAGCTAAATACTTAGATGACTCAACCCAATTAGTTGTTCCAGCGACATTGCCATTCGGTGTTCAGGAAGAGATTCAAAATTATGCAACGCAAGCATTTGATGCACTTGGCTGCGAAGGATTAGCCCGAGTTGATTTCTTTTATACCGGCACCGAAATCATAATTAATGAAATCAATACGATGCCTGGTTTCACGGCTACATCCGTATTTCCTAAGCTTTGGGCAGCAGGCGGAATTGGCTATAAAGAATTAATTACAAACTTAATTGAAGCGGCAATAGCTCGCCCATTAAATGTGACTCGCTAACTTAATTTTTAATAAGTAGTTACAGGGCAAGTCAAGGTGCGGGTAATGCCAGGTATGGCTTGAACTTTTGCCAAGATGCCTCGACCGAGTTCTTCCATGCTTGGTGATTCGGCTCGCATAATTACATCGTAAGGACCGGTTACGCCTTCGGCCAGAGTCACACCTGCGATTGCTGATACAGCTTTTGCGACGCCAGAGGCCTTGCCTACTTCAGTTTGAATAAGAATGTATACCTGAACTGACATTTGATTTACTCCTAAATTTTTCTGCTGGCCACAGCGTCGTGATTGCAGTGTTAAAGGCTACCGCCTCTAGAGTTGGTTTGGGAATTAATATTTTAGGGAGAATCCAATATGGCCAGCGAGTCCGAGTTAATTGCGGCGCTTTCTGTGGTTTTTAAGGCATCAGATTCGAAAATATTAATTGGAATTGGTGATGACGGGGCGGTGATCGCACCGAGCCCACTTAAGTCTGTGCTCGCAACAGATATGGCAGTCGAGGGTGTTCACTTCAATCGCGATTGGTCAACCTTACGCGAAATCGGCGCAAAAATTACCGCAGCGAATTTAGCTGACATATTTGCAATGGGCGGCGATCCAAAATACTTATTAGTAAGCACTGGTTTAACGCCTGACTTTGGAATTAATGAAGTAACTGAATTAGCAACCGGGATTGCCAGCGAGGTGAACCTTGTTGGCGCATCAGTTGTGGGTGGCGATATTTCAAAGGCAGATCAATTAGTTATTTCAATTTCAGTATTTGGTGAAGTCGAAAATCCGATAACACGTTCGGGCGCCAAGGTAGGAGATTCCGTAATCATTTCTGAGTTGCCCGGAAAATCAGCAGCTGGCCTATCTCAACTTAAAAGCGGTCTTACAGATTCTGCTTTCATTAGCGCTCACAAGAAGCCAGTTGTGAATTATGAATTGGCAAAGAAATTTCGTAACGTGAATTCGATGTGCGATGTAAGCGATGGCTTGCTCTCCGAGTTAAACCACATTGCGAGCGCTTCAAGCGTAGGATTTGAATTAGATTCAGAGTTGTTTGCAAAACTTCCTGGTTTTAAAGAGTTGGATGCAGCTACTACAGAAGATATTTGGGATTTAGTTCTGGCAGGAGGCGAAGATCATGTATTCGTCGCAACTACTTCGGCAGCGATTCCCGAGGGTGCATTTGTAATTGGCAAGGTGGTTTCAGGAACAGAAGTAACGGTTTCTGGAATTTCGAAATTACCTGCCGTCGGCTTTCGCCACTTTTAAAACTTAATTAACGAGTTACTTTTCCAGCCTTAAGGCATGAAGCACATACGTTCTGACGCTTAGGTGTTCCGCCAACAAGAGTGCGAACGCGTTGGATATTTGGATTCCAGCGACGACGGGTCTTGCGCATTGAGTGGGAGACCTTGTTGCCGAAGCTAGGACCTTTGCCGCAGATATCGCAGTTAGAGGACACGGTGTTTCTCCCTTGAATCAAGTTAAATTACGGGTTTCGCAATAAGTCGCAAAGATTACCCCGTCTACACGGAGATTGGCTAATCCGCGCGAGAAGATAGGCCCCTATGGCAATAATGGCAACACTTTCAGATCGCCTCAAGGGCATCATCGGGGACCGTACTGCCGATGCCCTGGCCGCGGTATTTGGGATGTCAACAGTTGAAGACCTGCTTCGCCATTATCCAAGGCGTTATGTAGTTCGCGGTGAATTCTCGGATATCTCAAGCCTGATCGAGGGCGATGAAGTAACTGTGCTCGCCGAAATTGCAGCGGTAAAAACCAGACGCGCAAATGGTCGAAATATTCTGGAAGTTAATGTGACTGATGGCAGCGCGGTTATGTCACTCACCTTCTTTAATCAACCGTGGCGCGAAAAAGAATTGAAGATTGGCAAGACCGGAATGTTCGCAGGCAAAGTTGGATCATTTAATGGCAAACGTCAGTTGTCACATCCGGACTATCAATTAATTCCTGATGGCGATGATGTCGATTCTGCGCTCGCAGCATTCGCCGGAAAATATCTTCCGGTATATCCGGCGGGCGGAAAGATGCCATCTTGGAAAATCTCGCAGTGTGTTGAATTAGTTTTAGATTCACTGGATGAAGTTGAAGATTATTTACCGGAGAGCGTAATAAAAGAGTTTGGTTATCCAACACTCAAAGGTGCCTTTATTTCGATTCATAAACCCGAGTCACTTGAGGCTGCTGATTTAGCAAGGTTGCGCTTAACTTTTGATGAAGCGATTTTGCTTCAACTTCTTCTGGCTGGGCGTCGAGCAGAGCTTAAGGAATTAGATGCAACACCACGAAAAATATCTACAGATGGCCTAGTAAATACCTTTGAATCAAAATTGCCATTCAAATACACAAGTGGCCAAGTTGAAGTGAATAGCGAGATTGAAAGCGATATGCAGCAGCCACATCCAATGCATCGCTTATTACAGGGCGAAGTTGGATCCGGTAAAACCGTAATTGCACTTCGCGCAATGCTTTCAGTTATCGAATCCGGGGGACAGGCCGCACTACTTGCTCCTACGGAAGTATTGGCATCCCAACATTTCAAAACTATTGAAAAACTTCTGGGTGATCTGGCGCAGGCCGGAACCTTGCAAGGTAGTGGCGAAGGCACCCAGCTTGCACTTTTAACTGGTTCGCTTAACGCTAATCAAAAACGCGAAGCGCTAGGAAAAATTGCAAATGGTGAAGCCGGAATTGTAATTGGCACACATGCGCTAATAAGTGAGGGCGTTGAATTCCACGACCTAGCTCTTGTTGTTGTTGATGAACAACATAGATTTGGTGTCGAGCAACGTGATGCCTTGCGAATGAAAGCAAAGAAGCCGCCGCATCTTTTGGTAATGACGGCAACTCCAATTCCAAGAACTGTTGCAATGACAATCTTCGGTGATCTAGATGTTTCAACACTTCGTCAATTACCGAGTGGTCGAATTCCAATCGAAACCCATGTGATTCCGGTTCTAGAGAAACCGCATTATTTAGAGCGCGCCTGGGTGCGGGTGAAAGAGGAAGTCGCGAAAGGCCATCAGGCTTACATCGTTGCTCCACGAATATCCGATGGTGGTGAAGATTTAGTTAAGGCAAAGATTTCGGCAGCAGATATTGCAATGGCGAAAATGATGGGCGATGAAATAACCAGTGAAGAATTAGCAGGAACCGAGAAGATGACGAGCGTAGAAGAGCTCGCTCCGAAGTTAGCTACCGGCGCCCTAAAGGGTTTAAAACTTGCACCATTGCATGGGCGACAGAGTTCGGAATTAAAAGATGAAACTATGAGCGCATTTGCGGGTGGCGAAATTGATGTTCTCGTTGCCACAACGGTAATTGAAGTGGGAGTGGATGTTCCTAATGCTTCGATGATGGTGATCATGGATGCTGACAGATTCGGAGTCTCACAACTTCACCAGCTGCGTGGCCGCGTTGGCCGTGGAAGCACGCCAGGTCTCTGCTTATTAGTTTCGAACGCCGAGGAAGAATCTCCAGCAATGGCAAGACTCAGTGCAGTTTCTGGAACGTTAGATGGATTTGAATTATCTAGAATCGATTTAGATCAACGACGTGAAGGTGATGTATTGGGCCGCGCGCAATCTGGAACGAAATCACACCTTAGATTGCTCCGAGTTCTTCGAGATGAAGAACTAATTGAGGAGGCTAGAAGAGTTGCAGTTGCGTTAATTGCTGGCGATCCGAAACTAGAAACTCATCCTGCGTTAGCCGCCCAAGTAGCTATTTTGAAGGAAGAAGAGCGTTCAGCTTTCTTAGATAAGGGCTAGCAGGTTACGGTTGACCAATGAGAATTATCGCGGGCGCCAGTAAGGGAAAGAATTTGTTCTCTCCTACCGGTAAAACTCGGCCGACATCAGACCGAGCACGTGAAGGGTTGTTTTCATCTCTCGAATCTGAATTCGGCTCCATGTCTGAATTAAATTTTCTAGATCTTTTCTCTGGCTCTGGAGCTGTCGGCGTTGAAGCACTTTCTCGAGGAGCGGCCAACGTTTATTCGATTGAAGACCACGCTCCAACAGCTGCGATTGCATCAAAGAATTTTGGGCTAGTAAATAGTGAATCCGGAAAATTCACAGTAGTAACTTCACCAGCCGAAAGATTTGTAGCGACACCACATCAAATTTCATTTGACATAATTTTTATGGATCCGCCTTACGAAGTAGAAAATTCAGTTATTGAAAAATTATTATCCGAGATTCATTCAAATAATTTATTGAAGCGCAACGGAATAATCGCGATTGAGCGCGAGACCAAGAAGGCGCAATTCGCTTGGCCGACTCCATTTATCGAGGAGAAAGTCCGCTCATATGGACAGGGAAGTATCTTCTACGGCGGATACTCTGCTAGCGTTTTGCCGTGAAACGCGTCGTCTGCCCCGGATCTTTTGATCCCATTACCTATGGGCACCTCGATATTGTCGAGCGAGCCAGTTCAATATTTGATGAAGTTGTAATTGCGGTCATGGTTAATAAGACCAAGCAGACGTTATTTACTGTCGAAGAGCGAATTGAAATGACTAAAGAAGTTACAAGCAAATTCCCTAATGTTAAGGTCGATTCTTGGTCAGGTCTCTTGGTGGATTACTGCAAGAAGAACGATATTTCGATAATCGTTAAGGGCCTGCGAGCAGTAACAGACTTTGATTACGAACTTCAAATGTCTCAAATAAATTTGCAGTTACAAGGCGTTGAAACCCTATTCATTTCAACCGCACCAGCGCACTCATTCTTATCGTCCTCGCTGGTCAAAGAAATTGCGAGCCATGGCGGCGATGTTTCTAGTTATATCCCGGCAGTACTTTTGGAGCGATTGAAAGATCGCTTAGCTGGAAAATAAAGGAGAGATAAATGGAAGTTGTTGAGCGTATTGAAACCGCAATTGCGATGGTTGAAGAGGCTAGAGGCGTCCCACTTTCAGCGAGCTGCGTTTTACACCGTGGTGAAATTCTTGAGTTATTAGATAGTGCCCGCGCTGCTTTCCCCTCCGATTTAGCGAATGCTCGAGAGATTTTGCGCGAACAAGACAGTGTTATCGAAGATGCAAGAGTTCAGGCCGATCAAATAATTGCTCATGCTCGCGAAGAAGTTGAGTCAATGATTTCGCAGACCGAGATTGTTGCTGCCGCGAAGAAAGAAGCACGCAGAATTTTGGATGAAGTTGCAGAAGAAGCAGCGAATCAACAGAATGAAATCGACGCCTATGTTGATTCTAGACTTGCGACTCTTGAGGTAATTCTTCATAAGACTATGGAAGTTGTAAATCGTGGTCGCGATCAACTTGCTGGTGTTGATGCTAAGTCAGCGCTATCAGAATTGGGCGATAAGTAACTTCTAGATGAGTAAAAATCCCTTCCTCTTTAATACCCATGACTTACCCCGCCGACCAGGTGAGATGCGGGAGTATGAGTTAACTTTTGATGTTCATGAGGCTCTTGGCTTCGAAGTCTTAGCGATCGCCGAAGATGAGCCAATCGATATCGATTTACGAATTGAATCTGTCGCGGAAGGAATTCTTGCTACCGCAACAGTTCGAACTGAAGCTAGTGGCGAATGTGGTCGCTGCCTAGATGCGGTTTATTACGATGTTGATGAAACCTTTCAAGAATTATACGAATATGTTGAAGATCCGCGTCAGGCACGTAAGAAAAATAAGCCAGGAAAAAAACGAGTTAACAAAGCTGAAGAAGAAGAAGATCTTGATGAAGATTTGGTCCGTCAGATGGATGGCGAATTAATTGATCTCGATGGTCCGATACGTGATGCGATAATTTTGAATCTTCCGATTAATCCGCTCTGCTCACCAGATTGTCCGGGCCTCTGCCCAGATTGCGGAATGAAGTGGATTGAATTGCCCGAGGACCATGAACATGCCCCCGCGGATATCCGTTGGGCTGGGCTGGAGAATTGGGATGGCGGCAAGAACGGAAGCGGCCAAGCCGAGAAGTAGGCCTCGTTTTTGATTATCCGTAGATTTGGGGGATACTTACGCCCTTCAGTAATTCATCACAAAGATATGAATTTATTAGTAAAAAGGGGTGCCCAAAGTGCCAGTACCAAAGCGAAAGATGTCTCGCTCACGCACTCGTCATCGTCGTAGTTCTTGGAAGACAACGCCTGCTGCAATTGCAAATTGCGCGCAATGTCAACAACCAAAATTGCAACACACAGCTTGCCCAACTTGTGGAACATATAACTCTCGTCAAGTTGTAGAGGTTTAATCTGTACGATCGTTTGCTCGCATCACTTGGAACAACGCTTTCAAGTGAATTGCTTGAACTTGCATTTACGCACGGATCTTATTCCCGCGAATTCGGTGGGGTGCCAACAAACGAACGGCTAGAACATTTAGGTGACAGTGTTCTTGAATTAATAATTACCGGTGAACTTTACAAAAAGTTTCCAGAGGTAGATGAATCCAGACTCTCCAAAATGCGAGCAGGGTTGGTTAATAATCCAGCGCTAGTTCCTATCGCCAAAGAGTTAGAGCTCGGCCAATATTTACGAATTGGCAGAGGCGAAGAAATCACAGGTGGCCGCGAGAAGAATTCAATTCTTGCAAATGCCTTTGAAGCCCTAGTTGGTGCAATTTATCTAGAAAAAGGTTATGAAGTAACTGAAGAGATAATTCTTAAGTGGTTTAGACCGACAATCGAATCTTCGAATGCGTTGGATCTTGGGATGGATGCGAAGACCGCACTTCAAGAGTTGGCTGCTGCAAATGGCTTAAGCGCTCCAGAATATGAAGTAACTGAATTTGGTCCAGACCACGACAAGAGTTTTAAAGCTGTTGCAGTTATTTCAAATGAGAAATTTGAAGTAGGCGAGGGTAAGTCAAAACGCGAAGCTGAACAGGCCGCCGCTAAGTTTGCTTACGACCAGTTAAGTGCCCGAACTTCCTGAAGTCGAAACGGTCAGGCGCGGACTAGCCGAACACGTAGTTGGTAATAAATTCAAAGAAATCTCGGTGCTCCATCGTCGTGCAACCTCACCTAAATCCATTGCCGCTTTAAATTCGCTTAAAGGTGCTCGAGTAACTGAAGTTGCCAGGCGCGGAAAATTTCTCTGGTTTAAATTAGATCGACCTGAAGTATTAGTTGGCCACTTGGGAATGAGTGGGCAGCTCTTGATTCAGCCAAAAAGCGCCGCTGATGAGCGACATTTGCGAGTAAAAATCAGCCTTGGAAAGTATGACTTAAGGTTTATTGACCAGAGGACCTTTGGTTGGCTGGGTGTTGATGAAACTCAAAATGGCTTGCCAACTTATGTAAAAGATATTGCGGCAGACCCTTTTGATCCACTTTTCAATTTAGATGAAACTGTCGAAAGATTTCGAAAGAAGAAGACTGAGATTAAACGTGCTCTGTTAGATCAAGGAGTTATGAGCGGTGTTGGAAATATTTATGCAGATGAAGCACTTTGGCGCAGCAAGATGCATCCAGAGACCCGAACTGAAAATATGAAAGCTCTGCGAGTTAAAGAATTAATTGAAAATGCAACACTGGTTATGTCTGAGGCACTTGCTGTAGGTGGAACTTCTTTTGATGATCTCTATATAAATGTGAATGGTGAAAGTGGGTATTTCGAACGCTCGCTTGCGGTTTATGGCCAGGAAGGCGAGGGCTGTCCACGCTGTGGGCGGGAAATCAGAAGGATCAAATTTGCCAACCGATCTTCTCATTTTTGCCCAAAATGTCAGCCCACACCGCGTGCTAGCGGAAATCGGTAAGCCCTTTTCCGATAGGTTGCGCCTGTGTATTTAAAAAGTATGACCCTTAAAGGATTTAAGTCCTTTGCCTCCTCGACCTCGCTCAATTTCGAGCCTGGCATTACCTGCGTCGTGGGTCCAAATGGTTCAGGCAAATCCAATGTGGTCGATGCGCTTTCATGGGTAATGGGCGAGCAGGGAGCTAAATCTCTGCGCGGTGGAAAAATGGAAGATGTAATTTTCGCCGGAACATCTGGACGAGCACCACTTGGTCGCGCCGAAGTTTCAGTAACAATTGATAACACCGATGGCGTGCTCCCAATTGATTTTACCGAAGTTACTATTTCTAGAATTCTTTTTAGAAACGGTGCAAGTGAGTATCAACTAAATGGTGAAACTACAAGACTTTTAGATATTCAAGAATTACTAAGCGATTCCGGTATTGGTCGCGAGATGCACGTAATCGTTGGACAAGGTCAACTAGATGCAATCTTGCTTGCAAACCCAGAAGAGCGTCGAGCATTTATCGAAGAAGCTGCAGGGGTTTTAAAGCATAGAAAGCGTAAAGAGAAAGCGCTTCGTAAATTAGATTCGATGACTGCAAACTTGGCGCGAATTCAAGATTTAACGGTAGAACTTCGCCGTCAATTAAAACCACTTGGCAAACAGGCAGAAGTTGCGCGCAAGGCCTCAACTATTCAATCTGACGTTCGCGATTCAAAATTGCGTTTACTTGCCGATGATTTGCTGCAACTTCGCTCAACAGTTGATTCCGAAGTTGCAGATGAATCGGCGCTTCGTGCCCGTAAAGATGAAGTTGAAGCTGCGCTAAACAAAGCACGCAATCGCGAAGAAGAAATTGATGCGACCGCACTTATTGAGAATCCACTTCTAGTTAAAGCCCAAGAGAATTATTATCAACTAACTGCGCAACGCGAGAAATTCCGCGGAATTCAAAACCTGGCATCAGAGCGTGCAAGATTCTTATCTGAAGAAGCAGATGAAGCACGTGCAAGTGGCCGCGATCCGGAAAGCATGGATTTAGAAGCTCAAACACTTCGTGGTGAAGAGAGCGCACTTCGTGAAGAAGTAAATGGTTCAAACCAAAAGTTAGGCGAGCTTTCAACAGAGCTAAAAACTTTGGAAGCAAATCTAACGACTGAAGAAAATAGTGTTTCAGCAGCGCTTCGTGCGATTGCAGATCAAAGAGAAGGCACTGCTCGACAAGAGGGCCATATCAATGGTTTGAAATCTAGAATCGATGCAACAAATGCTGAGATAACTCGTTTAACAAAAGCTCGCGATGAAGCATCACAACGGCTACAGAATTTCCGCGAAGAATTTGCCTTACTTGAAACTCAAATTGCATCCGTAGATTCAAATGAGCCGGGGCTAGATTCCGAATTCGAAGTGGCTAAGTCAGAGCTAGCATCTGCTCAAAGTGAATTAGATTTACTTGTTGCAAAAGAGAGTGAAGCGCAACGAGTTCGTTCTGGTTTAGATGGTCGCTTGCGTGCACTACAAGAGAGTCTGGTTCATCGTGACGGATCAGGAATTGTTTTATCGAGCGGAACGCGCACGCGTGGTCGGCTTTCATCTTTAATTAATGTTTCTCCAGGTTGGGAAGTTGCAGTTGCTGCCGCACTGGGACCACTGGCTGATTCAGTTGTAGTTTCAGATATTTCTTCTGCAGTATCAGCGCTCACAATGTTGAAGCGCGAAGCAGGTGGGCAATCTGAATTATTAGTCGTTGATGGAGATTCTGGCTTCACTCCTTCAAATCGCTCAGTTCCAAATGGTTTTACCTCACTGGCTAGCCTGGTTTCATCAAGTGAAGTATCAAATGCAATTGCATCACTTTTATCTGGTTTTGTTGCGGTCGAAGATTTAGCCGAGGCGGAAAGTGCGCTACGAGCAGATCCTTCAGTAATTGCAATCACCAGAGAAGGCGATGTGCTCAGTCGAATTCGGGTTCGCGGTGGTTCTAGTGCACAGAGCTCGGCAATCGAAATTTCAGCGCTAATTGAGAAGACTGAGGGACAGTTACAAGAGGTCACAAATAATTGCGATCGCATTAAGTTTGAATTAGTCAGAGCGACAGAGACCTTGGCCTCTCGCAGGAATATTTTTGATTTAGCACTTGCGAAGTTAAATGAATCAGATGCCAAGATTTCTGGTCTTGCCGAACAGATGGCAGTTGCGGGTCAAAACGTTAAGAATGCACAAGGCGAAGTTGAGCGAATCTTGGCCTCACTAACAGAGGCAAATTCACAACGTGAATCTGATGAAGCAGATTTAAACGCCGCGATTTCACAATTTGAATCACACCAAGCTCCAGCCAATCCAGATCTAACTCACTTAGAAGATCTTCGCTCTAAAGTTTCTGCCGCAAGATCGGCCGAAGTTGAAGCACGTTTGAATCTTCGAACTTTAGAAGAACGTGTTACAGCTTTGGTTGCAAGAGCAGATGCTTTAGAAGCTGCAGCGCAACATGAACGAGATTCTGCAACTCGCGCAGTAAGTCGCCGAGAGCAACGTGGCTTAGCTGCGCTTACTGCGCAAGGTGTTGCAGATGCATCATATGAAGCGTTGATTCAAATTGAATCTTCAATTGCTAAAGCTTCGACTGAACGCGAACGTTTAGAAATTTCCCGGTCAGAACGCGAAAGTGAAATTCTTGCCCTACGTGTTCGTAGCCGTGAATTAACAACAGAACTAGATGCACTTACATCTAGCGTTCACCGCGATGAGATTGCACGAGCTGAACAGAGACTTCGAATTGAAGCTCTTGAACAGAAGGCTATTGAAGAGCTTGGTGTTGATGTAACTACTTTGGTGAATGAATATGGTCCTTCAAATGATGTTCCAACATTTGTTGAAGATAATGAAGGAAACTTCGTTCCAGGAGATCTGATTCCTTACCGCAGAGATCAACAAGAGAAGCGTCTTGCACAAGCCGAACGCTCACTTAACTTGCTAGGAAAGATTAATCCATTGGCGCTCGAAGAATATTCATCACTTGAAGAACGTCTGCGCTATTTAGCTGAGCAGCTAGAAGATCTGAAGAAAACCAAGCGCGACCTTCTAGATATTATTAAAGAAGTAGATGACAAGGTTCAACAGATATTTAAGGAAGCGTACGATGACACCGCCCGGGAATTCGAACTAATTTTTGCTCGTCTATTCCCTGGTGGTGACGGTCGATTAATTCTGACTAATCCCGAAGACCTGACAACCGCTGGTGTAGATGTAGAGGCTCGACCTCCAGGAAAACGCGTTAAGCGACTTTCGCTTCTATCTGGTGGCGAGCGTTCACTCGTAGCAGTGGCCCTACTTATTGCAATCTTCAAGGCGCGACCAAGTCCGTTCTATGTGATGGACGAAGTTGAAGCCGCGCTCGACGATACAAACCTTGGTCGCTTACTTGGAGTCTTTGAAGAACTTCGAGAGAAATCGCAACTAATTGTTATTACTCACCAGAAGCGCACTATGGAAATCGCAGATTCGCTTTACGGTGTAACTATGCGCGGCGATGGTGTTTCAGAAGTTATTTCGCAACGTATTCGGGAATCTGAAAGCGCTAACTAGTTTTACTAGTGAAAAGTAATGGCACTGTTTAGCAAGCTCTTACAGAAAATTCGTGGCGGTTCCACATCAAGCAGTGATTGGGCGGAAGTTGAAGAGGCGTTAATTGCTTCAGATCTTGGGGCAAAGAATGCGGCAGAAATAATTGAGATTGCAAAGAAATCTAAGGGCGATGAGATAGATACTGCAATTGCGGGTGCACTTAATGCTTGGTTAAGTAATGGAAATCGTAAACTTCCAATAAATAGCGATCGACCAACTACTATTTTGATTGTTGGCGTAAATGGAACAGGAAAGACAACTTCTACCGCTAAATTAATTTCGTATTTAAAGCAGGGCAATCATTCAGTTCTAGTTGCAGCAGCAGATACTTTTCGAGCTGCAGCTGTCGAACAGTTAGCAACTTGGGGGAGCCGACTTGATGTTGAAGTCGTTACTGGACCGCCCAATGGAGATCCGGCATCAGTTGCATTTGAAGCAGTAACAAAAGCTAAATCTTCAAATATAAATTATTTGATTGTTGATACTGCTGGTCGCTTGCATACAAAATCTGGATTAATGGATGAGCTCGGAAAAATTCGAAGAGTTATCGAGAAAGTTTCACCAGTCGATGAAGTTTTATTGGTTGTGGATGCGACGACTGGGCAAAATGGAATTGTTCAAGCAAAAATTTTCATGGAAAGTGTTGCGGTTACTGGGCTAATCTTGACGAAGATGGATGGTTCGGCCAGAGGCGGCATTGCACTTGCCATTGAACGCGAGTGTGGCATCCCAATTAAATTTGTCGGGACCGGCGAGGCAGCTACCGACCTTGAGGCCTTCGACCCGGAGCGTTATTTGAACGGGCTTTTTAGCTAATCCCGTGGGGATGTAACCAATTCGTAACACAACTCGCAAACCTTTCATCATTTCGTAATCTGTCAGGGCATCTGGTGTAACTCAATTCAGCGACCCTATGGCCATCTCAATGGCGAGGTCTATTCGTGAAAGAGGTTTGTAATGGAAGAAGTTGTTATCAATTCTGGTGACACTGCTTGGATGCTTATAAGTACTGGACTTGTAACTTTAATGATTCCAGGCTTGGCGCTGTTTTATGGTGGAATGGTTCGAGTAAAGAGCGTTCTAAATATGATGATGATGTCATTCGGCGCACTTGCAATAGTTTTTGTGCTCTGGATTATCGTTGGATTCTCAATTGCCTTTGGTGATTCACTTGGCGGAAGTGGAATAGTTGGTGATCCAACTCAGTTCCTGTTCCTCAACGGTTTAGATAATGCAAGTGCCGCAATTGGAACAATTCCTGCTGCCGTGTTTATCGCCTTCCAAGGAATCTTCGCAGCAATAACAGTTGCACTGATTTCTGGCTCAATTGCAGATCGCGCAAAGTTTGGATCTTGGATGGTTTTCGCTGCAATTTGGTCCACACTCGTTTACTTCCCAGTTGCACACTGGGTATTTGCATTTGACGACTTTGTCGCAAAGACAGGTGGTTGGATTGCAAATGATCTTGGTGCACTTGACTTTGCAGGTGGTACCGCAGTTCATATCAATGCAGGTGCCGCAGGATTGGCTCTAGCAATAATTCTTGGAAAACGAGTTGGTTGGCGTAAAGAAGCAATGCGTCCGCACTCTCTTCCACTTGTAATGCTCGGTGCTGCACTTCTCTGGTTTGGTTGGTTTGGCTTTAACGCTGGATCTGCAGTTGCATCTAATGGAACTGCTGGACTGGCACTGCTAAATACAATTGGTGCAACAGTTGCCGCTCTTCTTGCTTGGTTGTTAGTAGAGAAACTTCGCGATGGACATGCAACAAGTCTTGGCGCCGCATCAGGTGTAGTTGCAGGACTTGTAGCAATTACTCCAGCTTGTGCAGCAGTCGATGCAAGCGGTGCGCTAATTATTGGCGCTCTAGCTGGTGTTCTCTGTGCGCTATCAGTTGGCCTAAAGTTCAAGCTTGGAATTGATGATTCACTTGATGTTGTTGCAGTTCACCTAGTTGGTGGAATTGTTGGAACTGTGATGATTGGTTTTGTTGGCGTAGATGTTGGACTATTCAACGGTGGCGGAAGCGAACAACTAATAAAGCAGATTATTGGTGCAGGTGCGGTGCTTGGTTATTCATTCATCGCAACTCTGATAATTGGTTACGCGATAGATAAGACAATTGGCTTGCGAGTTAGCAAAGAGGTTGAAGTCGAAGGAATCGACCTTAAGCAGCACGCAGAATCAGCCTATGAAATGTATAGCTCATCACGAGGAGGATCTTCACTATGAAACTAATTACCGCAATCATCAAGCCATTTAAGTTGGAAGATGTGAAAGAAGCTTTAACAGCTTTCGGAATAACCGGGATGACAGTTTCGGAGGCAAGTGGATTT
>CAMAYZ010000022.1 GCA_945863115.1 Bifidobacterium breve | reverse complement strand
TCGCCACCTGAGAATCCTTCATTTACATTTCGCTCTGCAAAATTAACATCCATATTCAGAGCCTTCATGGCTTCTTTAACTTCGCCAACCCAAGTTCTTACCTTAGGCGCTTCACCGCGAATTGCGGTTGCAGCAGTGCGTAGAAAATTGGTGACTGAAACCCCTGGAACTTCTACTGGATATTGCATGGCAAGGAATAAACCAGCTTTAGCGCGCTCATCTACTGACATCGCTAAAACATCTGCGCCATCTAGCGTTACAGAACCACCAGTGATTGTGTATTTGGGATGACCAGCAATTGAATAAGCAAGAGTTGATTTACCTGAACCATTTGGTCCCATAATTGCATGCGTTTCACCAGACTTGATTGTTAGATCTACGCCCTTAAGAATCTCTGTAAAACCGGCCTCGGTTGCTACCGATACTTGTAAACCCTTGATATCTAGTGTGCTCATTTTCTCTCCTTAGCCTTCTGCAGATTTTCTGCTCGAAATAGTTATTTCATCGCCGTTGCGATTTACTTCAAAAGTTTCAACTGGAATTGATGCAGGTGGAGTTGCAACTTCTCCGGTTCGTAAATCGAATTCCGCTCCATGAAGCCAACATTCGATCTTAAAACCAGTTACATCGCCTTCGGAAAGTGATGCTTCGGAATGTGAACAGGTGTCTGCGATTGCAAATACTTCGTCACCGATTTTGGTCACACAAACTGCGGTTCCATCAAGATCAACTTTTACTGGCTTGCTATCGACAAGTGAATCAAAAGAGATATTGGCCATTACGCACCAACCTTCGCAAGTTCGGTATCGATACGATCCATAAGTCGATTTTCGATCTCTTCATCTTTAATTTTTCCAACAATCTCAGCGAAGAATCCTCTGATTACTAATCTGCGGGCAATGTCAGCAGGAATGCCGCGAGATGAGAGATAGAAAAGTTGTTCATCATCAAAGCGACCGGTTGTGCTTGCGTGTCCCGCACCAACAATTTCGCCAGTTTCAATTTCCAAGTTCGGAACTGAATCAGCACGAGCTCCGTCTGAGAGA
Organism: Bifidobacterium breve; assembly: GCA_945863115.1. GTDB lineage: Bacteria > Actinomycetota > Actinomycetes > Nanopelagicales > Nanopelagicaceae > AAA044-D11. The sequence continues at coordinate 17,650 of CAMAYZ010000022.1, read as the reverse complement.
AGGAGGTTACGGTTCAATTCGTAAGTGTCAGTTCCTTCGGCATTCGCGCGAATGTAAACATCACCAATCCAAACTGTATGTGCCTTGTCCCCTGCTAGAGCCCCTTTGTAATTAACGCGGCTATTTGCATTTGGAACATTGTGATCAACATGCAACCGATGTTCTAAATGTTGACCATCGGTTGCAAAATACAAACCTTGTAAATCCGCACTCGAACCAGGTCCGCTGTATTCGACCGTTGGCAAGAGTCGCACCAGCGAGCCGCCTACAGTTACAACTATTGAATTAAATGTAGCGTCCTTGGAAATCACCGCATGTTGGCGTCCTAAGTGAACCGTCTTACCACTCCACTCTTGCAGCGAAACGAAGGTCAAAGTAGCTCCTTGAGCTAATTCAAATTCAATTTCGTCGGACAAGATTGCCTCACCGGTATTCTGCAGAATAATTGTTGCATGTGAATTAACACCACATGAGATAAGGGTTCTACTCGCTTGTGGCTTGCCGGTTAAATTGCTCCGCACCAATAACAATGGCTCACTTAATTGAACATTGTTGCTTACCTCAATGTGAGAAACCTCTTCGATGAATTCACGTCCACGAATAGTTGCTAAATCATCACTAGAAGAAATAGCAGGTCGATCCGTTGCCGTTTTTACAGTTAGCTTTACGCCATCTTGTGGATTACTAATGGAAATACTGTTGACGCTTTCTAGCGAAACAGCTGCATCCAATAATCCACCAACACGAGCGAGTGGAGTGAAGCGCCAAGCTTCTTCCCTGCCGGTAGGAGCTAAATAATTTGTGGTTAAAGTGCTCATTAACCAACAGCACCTTCCATCTGCATTTCAATTAGACGGTTTAGTTCAAGCGCGTATTCCATGGGAAGTTCGCGTGCGATTGGTTCAATGAATCCACGAACAATCATTGCCATCGCTTCATCTTCACCAAGACCACGTGACATCAGATAGAAAAGCTGATCATCGCTGATCTTTGAAACTGTCGCTTCGTGGCCCATTGAGACATCATCTTCGCGAACATCTACATATGGATACGTGTCTGAACGTGAGATTGAATCCACAAGCAGGGCGTCACACTTCACTGTTGATTTGGAGTGGTGTGCGCCTTCATTAATCTGCACGAGCCCACGATATGAAGTTCGACCGCCACCACGAGCTACAGATTTTGAAATAATTGTTGAAGATGTAAATGGCGCTGCATGCACCATCTTTGCTCCAGCATCTTGGTGTTGACCTTCGCCCGCAAATGCGATTGAAAGTGTTTCACCTTTTGCATGTGGGCCCATCAACATAACTGCTGGATACTTCATTGTCACCTTGGAGCCAATGTTTCCATCGATCCATTCCATGGTTGCGCCTTCGGCACAGGTAGCGCGCTTTGTTACTAAGTTGTAAACGTTGTTGGACCAGTTCTGAATCGTTGTGTAACGAACGCGGGCGCCCTTTTTAATAATGATTTCTACGACTGCGCTGTGAAGCGAATCTGATGAGTAAATTGGCGCTGTGCAACCTTCTACATAGTGAACGTATGAATCCTCGTCAGCAATAATCAAAGTGCGTTCGAATTGCCCCATATTTTCAGTATTAATGCGGAAATAAGCTTGTAGTGGAATATCAACTTTTACACCTTTTGGAATGTAAATAAATGATCCGCCAGACCAGACAGAGGTATTTAAAGCGGCGAACTTATTATCGCCAACCGGAATAACCGTTCCGAAATACTCCTTAAATAATTCTTCATGCTCACGAAGTCCAGTATCGGTATCAACGAAAATCACGCCTTGCTGTTCTAAATCTTCACGAATCGAGTGATACACAACTTCAGATTCATACTGCGCCGCTACACCCGAAACTAGGCGTTGCTTCTCTGCTTCTGGGATACCTAAGCGATCGTAAGTGTTTTTAATATCATCAGGAAGGTCTTCCCATGAAGTCGCTTGCTTTTCAGTTGAGCGAACGAAGTATTTAATTGTGTCAAAGAAGATTCCAGTTAAATCAGAACCCCAGGTAGGCATAGGCTTTTTTTCAAAGAGGCTTAAACCTTTTAGTCGCAAGTCCAACATCCACTGTGGCTCACTCTTCTTCGAAGAAATATCGCGAACGACTTCTTCGTTTATGCCACGACGTGAATTTGCGCTGACATCATTCTTATCAGACCAACCAAATTCGTAATTTCCAATTCCCTCTAGTCCAGGGTTCTTTGCAAGTATGTCGCTCATATTAAGCTCGCTTTCCGGTCTTAGTTAGGTTTTTTGAATTTGGGATAAAGGTCGTGCAAACACCATCGCCGTGTGCGATTGTGGCAAGTCGTTGGACATGAGTTCCGAGTAAATCGGAGAAAGCTTCAGTTTCAGCCTCGCAAAGTTCTGGAAATTGCGCGGCAACATGTGCGATTGGGCAATGATTCTGACAAAGTTCTTCACCGATACCTTGGGAATGATTATTTGCTGCGTATCCATCTTCGGTTAGGAATTTTGCTAGCGCATTACTTTTTTCAGTTAAATTCTTTTTGTTTGCCAGAATTTGTGCAGCCCGTCTGGTGATATCTTCTGCTCGGTTTTTCGCAAACTCTTTTACCAGCGTTTTATCACCCTTTGAAGCCATGAATCTCAACGCTGAAACTGCAAGGTCGTCATAAGTATGTTCAAATTTTTCACGGCCAAGATCGGTCATTACAAAAACTTTGGAAGGCCGACCGCGTCCCCTTGCATCTTTCGCACTAGTAAAAGGTTCGCGAGCAGATAGAACACCCTCTGCAATTAAATTATCTAAATGCCTACGAATGCCGGCGGGCGTAATGTGTAACTTTGCCGCTAAGGCAACTGCCGTGGCAGGACCGTTTTCGAGGATGGCTCGGGCCACCAAATCTCGGGTTCTGTCCTCGGTCTTTTTCACAACACAATTGTTGCGTAATTCGACCAAACCCGCCACTCGGCTCACTGCCGCAAGCCGTGACTTCCAGCGCATAGGCTACGAGCATGAACTTGCCAGCCCTGCTATTCACCGCACTTCTAGTTCTGCAGGCGGGATTGGTCGTAACAGGCGGAGCGGTTCGATTGACCGGGTCTGGACTTGGCTGTCCTACCTGGCCCGAATGTACGGATGGATCTATTGGGCCGGTGATTACTCAGGCAGAGGACCAATTACATGCCTGGATTGAATTCGGAAATCGCTTGATTGCCTGGCTAATTCTTATTCTCGCTCTTGCTGCACTGGTTTACATTGTTAAGAAATTGAAGAGTAGAAATGATTTCAAAAGATTGCGCCTATTAGCAATTTTACAAATTCTTGGATTCTTGGGACAGGTTGTTCTCGGTGGAATAACGGTTCTAACCAAGCTCAATCCAATTTCTGTCTCGGCTCATTTTGTTTTGACGCTTCCACTTATCGCAGGTGCGCTCGCTCTTCGACATAGAGTTTTGGATCGTCCAGTCTTGCAACTGCAACCCATGACAAGAACAGTGACAAAAGTTGTAACTGCGTTATCTTTTGTAGTGCTTCTACTTGGAGTCGTTGTGACCGGAACTGGACCTCATGCCGGAGATGCAGATGCCAAGCGTTATCCATTTAATTTTGAAGCAGTTTCGATTCTGCATGCAGACTCGGTCATTGCACTCATTTGTTTAGCAATTGCACTTTACTTAGTAGTGAAGGTTTCAGAGTCCGCTGAAGTTAAAAAACTATTCGGCCGTATGATCTTAATTTTCCTTGCAATATGTCTCGCACAAGGGGCCATTGGTTATTTGCAATATCTAACTGGGCTACCCGAACTTCTTGTTGGGGCACATTTATTGGGTGCAACTCTGGTTTGGATACATGCATGGCGACTTAATTTAACCGGACGCACTAGCGAGAAAGTGAAAAACTAAACATGAATAACTGGGACGCATTGGATGATCAAGCCGTAGTAGTTAGTCGTGCACTTGCAATGGATGCGGTTCAGAAAGTTGGTAATGGACATCCAGGAACGGCCATGGCGCTGGCACCAGTCGCTTACACGCTCTTTCAAAGAATTCTTAAGCACGACCCGTCTAACCCAAATTGGCTTGGCAGAGATCGTTTTGTTTTATCCGCTGGGCATTCGTCGTTAACTCTCTACATTCAATTATTTTTATCTGGATATGGTCTTGAACTATCAGATTTACAAAGTTTCAGAACTGCTGGAGCAAAGACGCCAGGGCATCCAGAATTTGGACATACCGCCGGTGTGGAAATAACAACTGGTCCACTTGGTTCTGGTATTTCTAGCGCAGTTGGAATGGCAATGGCAGCTCGATATGAAAAAGGTTTGCTCGATCCAGAGAACAAAACCTCACTCTTTGAACACGATATTTGGGTAATCGCATCAGATGGAGATTTACAAGAAGGAATTAGTTCGGAAGCTTGTTCACTCGCGGGAACTCAAGAACTAGGAAATTTGAAGGTCATCTACGACGATAACCGAATTTCAATCGAAGGCGATACACATGTTGCATTTACTGAAGATGTTTCGTTGCGATTTAAAGCGTATGGATGGAACGTTATTGAAGTAGCTGGGTTACCTAACGGCGATGTTGATCAAGTCGCGCTGGAAAATGCGATGGTGAAGGTTCAAAGTGAGAAAAGTAAACCATCTTTGATTCGTCTAAAGACTGTAATCGCATGGCCAGCACCAAAAGCGCAAGGAACTGCAGAATCACACGGATCAGCTCTGGGGGCCGACGAAATAGCCGCCACCAAAATTGTGCTCGGTCTTGATCCTGACAAATCTTTCGATGTTCCTGATCCAGTCTTAAAACATTCTCGTAAAGTTTTGGAGCGCGGTGCAGCGCTAAAAGCGCAATGGGATAACGAATTAGCGACTTGGGCAAAGTCGAATCCGGAGAAGAGTGAATTGCTAAAAAGATTGCAATCTCGCGAATTACCAAAAAATTGGGAGCAGGCAATACCAACATTTGAAAGTGGAAAAGATCTAGCTACTCGCGCAGCTTCTGGAAAAGTAATCAATGCGATTGCCGGTGTGCTTCCAGAATTTTGGGGCGGGTCTTCCGATCTTGCTGGTAGCAATAACACCAGCATCAATGGTGGTGGTTCATTCTTGCCGGCCACTAGCAAGATGAAAGACGCCACTCCATATGGACGAATCGTGCACTTCGGAATTAGAGAACACGCAATGGGTGCAATTCTTAATGGAATTGCGTTACATGGATTGACTCGTGCTTTCGGTGGAACCTTCCTGGTATTTAGCGATTACATGCGTGGAGCAGTTCGCCTTGCGGCACTTATGAATATTCCATCAATCTTTATTTGGAGCCATGACTCAATTGGTTTAGGTGAAGATGGTCCAACACATCAACCAGTTGAACACATTGCCTCACTTCGTTTGATTCCCAATTTAGCGATTGTCCGCCCCGCAGATGCGAATGAGACTGCTGTAGCTTGGCGTGAAATTCTTATCCGCGATAAACCGGTTGGACTTGCTTTATCAAGACAGAATCTTCCAGTCTTTGAACGTTCAGCTTCTAATAGTGCTGATGGCGTAGCAAAAGGTGCTTATGTAATTGCAGAGCCAAAAAGCGCGCCCGATGTCATTCTGATTGCAACCGGATCAGAAGTCAATGTTGCTATTGAAGCTTCAAGAATTCTTGCAGAGCAGAACATATCGGCTCGCGTAGTGAGTGCACCCTGCTTAGAGTGGTTTGAGGAACAGAGTGATTCCTACAAGGAGAGCGTTCTTCCGAAAAACTTAAGGGCAAGAGTAAGTATTGAAGCTGGCGTTGGTGCCGGCTGGCAAAAATATGTTGGCGACAACGGCGAAATAATCAGCCTCGAACATTTCGGTGCTTCAGCGTCGGCTGGATCCTTATTCAAAGAGTATGGATTCACTGCAGACAATATTGTTCTAGCCGCTAAGCGCACTATTGCTAGGGCTTAAATGATTGAGCTTTCTGGACAAGTTTTAAATAAATTCGACGGTGAGAGCGCAGTTGCAAAAGATCTAAACTCAATCGCAGCTAAACTCGCAGCTAAAGACTCAACACTATGGGGCGTGGCTGCCGAAGCTGAAGCGAGAGTACGTCTGAATTGGATTGACTTACCCCACGCTAGTCGCGATTTACTCCCCCAACTTGATGCCCTAAGCGCCTGGGCTCGTTCAAATAACTTAAGTAACTTCATCCTTTGTGGGATGGGTGGTTCATCTCTTGCGCCAGAAGTTATTGCAAAGACATTTGGCAAGAAATTAACGGTATTAGATTCAACCGATCCAGAACAGATCAGATTAGCGATACCTGCAAACCTGAAGGAGGCCCTCGTAATTGTTGGCTCGAAATCTGGTTCAACAATTGAAACCGGATCACAAAAAGCCTTCTTTGAAAAATTATTTATCGATGCAAAGTTAAATCCAAAAGATCATATAGTTGTCGTAACCGACCCAAATTCACCACTCGACATCTCAGCACGTGCCTCGGGATTCCGCGTTGTAAATGCAGATCCAAACGTGGGCGGACGGTTCAGTGCTTTAAGTGCATTCGGCCTAGTTCCTGCAGCAATAATGGGCGTAGATGTTTCAGTTCTACTTGATGATGCCGAAATGGCTTCCCGGACATTTACCCAACCAAATTCGTCTGCCATAAAAATTGCAACTCTAATTTTTGAACAGACCGAGCAAAACTTTTCTCTGCATGATCGTGGTTCTAATGTTCCGGGTATTGGTGACTGGATTGAGCAACTCATTGCAGAATCAACCGGTAAAGATCAAAAAGGTAGGTTGCCTGTAGTCGTTGAATCCGATAAATCAAAAGTATCCGGTGAAGCTCTATCAATTGGATTCGGAAATAGTCAGTCAGATTTGAATGTAACGGCGTCAATTGGCGAACATTTCATTCTCTGGGAATGGGTAACCGCGCTTCTCTGTCGGGCGCTAAATGTTGATCCATTCAATCAACCGAATGTAACTGAAGCGAAAGATCGAACCGGAAAGTTGTTGAAAGAGTTAAGTAGCGGGTCTCAATCTGAGACTAAACCTATCTTCGAGAGTAGTTCATTCGCGGTTTATGCTGATTCCAGTGCCACTCAACTTCCTGATGTTTTGAAAGATTTGATTTCCAAATCAGGAAAATATCTTGCAATTATGGCCTATCTAAATCGGGAAGCAGATTTTGAGATTCTACGATTACGTGAAGCTATTGCAAAGAAAAGAAATATCGGTGTCACATTTGGCTGGGGTCCGAGATTCCTACATTCAACTGGGCAGTTTCATAAAGGTGGGGCGCATAATGGAGCTTTCCTCCAAATCACAGGAGATTGTGAAAACGACATTGCGATACCTGGACAAGATTTCACTTTCAAGGATCTTTTGATGGCTCAGGCGGTCGGAGATGGGCAAGCACTTTCCGCGCGCAAATTACCGACGGTTAGAGTTCACCTAAAGAATCGCAAAGCGGGAATTACTGAACTAATTGAAGCAGTAGAAAAAATCTAAAGCTTTTAATCTTCACCACGTAAGCGAGCAAGAGCATCTTCTAATATCTTCTTAGATTCAGCTTCAGTGCGGCGCTCTTTTACATAAGCCAAGTGAGTTTTGTAAGGTTCATTTTTAATCGGCATCGGTGGCTTATCTTTATTTAGCCCTGCTGGATAACCACATCTTGGGCAGTCCCAAATTTCCGGGATTTGCACTGTCTCATCTTCTGCAAATGATGGACGAGTCTCATGGCCTTGTGCGCAGTAATAAGAAACTCGGAAACGAGCAATGGCATCGCCACGCTCTGCTTCTCCCATAGGACCTGCGCCAACGCGGCTTCCACGAATTGCGCTTCCCATATTTATCTCCTCTGCTTAATTGAAACTTAAATAGAAATTTAAAACTAATTACTTCTTTAACACCAAACTCAGAACAATTACTCCCGCGAACCAGAGTCCACCAACAACAATAGTTATGCGATCGAGATTCTTTTCAACTACCGAAGATCCACCATAGCTTGATGAAACTCCACCGCCGAAAAGGTCAGAAAGTCCGCTGCCCTTACCCTTGTGAAGCAACACAAGCAGAACCATCAGAATACTGGTTATCACGAGCAAGATTGATAGAGCTAAAACCACGACTATCTCCTTCTATTTTCGAAAACTTCTAAGCGCCAGGTAAATACCCGACTGGACACTGGCGTAAGGATACCCGCCAATCTCTAGCAAATTACGCGGTTACCGCCCGATGGAAGCGGGCAATTCTGGCGAATTCCTCGGCATCGAGGCTTGCGCCGCCGACTAGAACGCCATCAATGTCCTCTTGTTTCATGATTTCAACGATGTTTGAAGATTTAACTGAACCGCCGTAGAGAATCCGAGCCGCCTCAGCTATTTCAGGCGAACCAACCTTTGCGAGCTCGATTCGAATTGCTGCACAAACTTCTTGCGCATCTTCAGCGCTTGCGGTCTTTCCAGTTCCGATCGCCCAAACCGGTTCGTATGCAAAAACAATCTTTTTTAGATCTGGTTTATGAAAACCCTTTAAGCCATTGCGGACTTGATTTAAAACATGTTCTACATGTGTACCCGCTTCGCGAATACTTAACTCTTCGCCGACACAGAATATTGGAGTAATTTCATTAGCAAGAGCCGCTTTAATTTTGCGATTAACAATCTCATCACCCTCGTTATGGATTGCCCTACGTTCAGAATGGCCAACAGCTACATAAGAACAACCAAGTTTATTCAACATAGAACCGCTGATATCGCCGGTGAATGCTCCACTTGCGTCGGGTGATAAATCTTGAGCACCATACGAGAGTCGAAGACGATCGCCATCAATCAAAGTTTGGACTGAACGAATATCAGTGAATGGCGGAAGAACTACAACATCTACAGCGTCGTAATCCTTGTCATCTAATGAGTAAGAAAGCTTCTGAGTAACGGCGATTGCCTCGAGATGATTGAGGTTCATCTTCCAGTTACCTGCGATCAAAGGCTTACGCATTATTCCTCCAGAGTGTTTTAACGACTAGACAAAAATTACTGTAGAACTACTAAACCGGGCAATTCCTTACCTTCGAGATATTCCAGAGAAGCTCCGCCACCGGTAGAGATATAACCAAAGTCCGAATCAGCAAACCCTAACTTACGGACCGCCGCAGCCGAATCTCCCCCGCCCACAACGCTGATTCCACTTACTTGAGTCAGAGCCTGTGCCAGAACTTTTGTGCCATTAGCAAAATTTGGAAATTCGAATACACCCATCGGGCCATTCCAGAAAACTGTTTTGCATTCGCTTATTGCGCTGGCAAAAACCTTGGCAGTCTCGGGACCAATATCTAAACCCATCTGATCTGCTGGTATTGCATTTGCTGCAACAACCGTAGGTCCTGCATCTGCGCTGAATTCTGGTGCAACCACGATATCCGTGGGAAGTAAAAATGTGACTCCAAGTTTCTCTGCGCGTTCCATTAGCTCTTTAACGGTTGGAATTAAATCTGTTTCAACTAGAGATTTACCAATTTCAAATCCCTTTGCAGCAAGAAATGTAAAGAGCATTCCCCCACCGATTGCGATGGTATTTACCTTCTCCAAAAGATTGGAGATAACACCAATTTTGTCTGAAACCTTTGATCCGCCAAGTGCGACACCATATGGGCGGTCAGGAGTTTGGGTTAGTTTCTTGAGAACATCAACTTCGGCTGCAACTAAATAGCCAGCTGCATGAGGAAGTAATTTAGCGACATCGTAAACAGATGCATGTTTGCGGTGAACTGCGCCAAAACCATCGCTAATAAATACTTCGGCATAGCTAGCAAGCTCTTTCGCCAGCACTAGACGTTCGGCTTCTTCTTTTGAAGTTTCCGCAGCTTCATATCTAATGTTCTCGAGAAGGGTTACACCGGTAGCAGCAATTTTCGCACCAATTATTTCAGCCGAGAAATTCACTTTCTCGCCCAATAACTCAGACAAGCGGTTCGCTATAGGTGAGAGCGATAACTCGGGTTTACGTTCACCCTTTGGCCGTCCAAGGTGCGCTGTTATTACGACTGATGCACCTTGTGCGAGCAAATACTTAATAGTTGGGAGTGAGGCTTTAATTCGACCATCATCTGTGATTACGCCATCTTTCAACGGCACATTCAAATCACAGCGAAGTAGAACTCGCTTCCCACGAACATCTACTGAGTCGAGGGTTTTGATATTCATTAAAGCTTCTTGCCTACATATCCAACGAGGTCAACTAAACGATTTGAGTAACCCCATTCGTTGTCATACCAACCAACAACCTTTGCGGTTGTTCCAATTACCTTGGTGAGGCCGGCATCCAAAATACAAGAGCTTGGATCTGTAACGATATCTGCAGAAACGATTGGATCTTCGGTGTATGTGAGGTAGCCCTTTAGTGAACCTTCGGCTGCTTTCTTAAGTGCAGCGTTGATTTCTGCTGCGGTAACTTCGCGTGCAAGTTCAACAGTTAAATCTGTTGCTGAACCTGTTGGAACTGGAACACGAAGTGCGAAACCATCGAGCTTTCCCTTTAGGTTTGGCAGAACCAGACTGATTGCCTTAGCAGCGCCGGTGGTGCTCGGAATGATTGAGACTGCGGCGGCACGAGCACGACGTAAATCTTTGTGTGGTTGATCAAGAACAGATTGATCATTTGTATATGCATGAATTGTTGTCATCAAGCCACGGACGATTCCGAATTCTTCATCCAAAACCTTCGCCATTGGCGCAAGGCAGTTTGTTGTGCAAGATGCGTTAGAGATTACGTGGTGATTAGCCGCGTCATATTTCTCATGGTTGACACCCATAACAACCGTGATGTCTTCGTCGGTTGCCGGTGCTGAAATAATTACCTTCTTTGCGCCTGCTGCAATGTGCTTCTTTGCATCTGCTGCTTTTGTGAAAAATCCAGTTGATTCAATGACGATATCCGCCTTAACTTCGCCCCAAGGCAAGTTTGCTGGATCGCGCTCTGAAAATACTCGGATTGTTTTGCCATTTACTGTTATTGAATCATCAGTGAATGTCACTGGAAGGCCTAGTCGGCCCAAGATTGAGTCATACTTTAGAAGATGAGCGAGAGTTGCATTGTCAGTTAAATCGTTGATTCCCACGATTTCGATATCCGCACCTGATTGAAGTGCTGCGCGAAAGAAGTTACGACCAATGCGTCCAAAACCATTAATTCCGACACGTACCATTTAGTTGCCTGCCTCAGAAAATAAGAAAATTAATAAACCACAACGTTGTAGAGGCTCAATCCTATCAGCCGCTACTGCCCTATTCGGCTAAGAGGTCTGGGCTCAAACCAGCTTCAGTATCTGGAATTCCCAAATCATGGGCCCGCTTATCAGCCATTGCCAACAATCTTCTAATTCGGCCAGCGATTGCATCTTTTGTCATTGGTGGAGTTGCGAGCGACCCCAACTCTTCAAGACTTGCTTGCCCGTGGTTAATGCGCAATTCACCTGCTTGTTTCAAGTGATCAGGAATTTCTGGTCCAAGTATTTCCATTGCGCGAGCAACTCGAGCAGATGCCGCAACTGCAGCACGAGCCGAGCGACGCAAGTTTGCATCATCAAAATTTGCTAACCGATTAGCAGTAGCGCGCACTTCTCGGCGCATCCGGCGCTCTTCCCAAGCTAAAACACTTTCATGAGCGCCCAGTCTTGTCAGCAGCGCGCCAATTGCATCGCCATCACGAAGAACAACTCGATCAACACTTCTAACTTCGCGAGCCTTCGCAGTTATTCCTAATCTTCTTGCAGCACCAACGAGAGCAAGTGCGGCCTCAGGTCCTGGGCAAGTAATTTCTAGTGCAGAAGATCTACCTGGTTCGGTGAGTGAGCCGTGGGCTAAGAAAGCACCACGCCATGCTGCTTCTGCATCGCAAATCCCAGCAGAAACTACTTGCGGTGGAAGGCCGCGGATTGGACGATTATTTGCATCGATTAAACCAGTCTGTCGCGCAAGTGCATCGCCATCAGATGTAACTCGAACAACGTACCGACTGCCTTTGCGTAAACCACTTGGCGATAGAACTGCGAGTTCGCTGTCGTGGCCAAATATTTCTGAAATATCTTTACGTAATCTTCGTGCCCCTTGCGCGGTATCTAATTCAACTTCGATTGCGATTTTGCCGGCTGTTATATGTAATCCGCCAGCAAATCTAAGGAGTGCTGATACTTCGGCTTTGCGACAACATGGTTTCGAGATTGAGAGACGACTTAACTCGTCCTTCACCGCTGCTGTCATTGCCATAGGCGCTATCTAAGCAGGGTTGTGCCAAAAATGTGGCTTAAAAGCGAACTCATTTTTGCCGGATCATGATGGTTTTTATCTGAACTTTTGGAAACTTCAGCCAAAACTAGTTTGCCTCCGCATTTGTTGACCAAACTTTCTAGTCGATTTTCCTGCGAAAGTATGGCTGGGTCTGCTATGGCAATATCAAATTTGAAGTAGGGTGAATGAGCCAATACTAATTCCAGATGCTCTTCTGGGGTACTTCCGGCGAATTCATCTGCGCCTTCTGGATCTGGAAGATTAAAAATCATTATCTTCTTAGCCTGACTTTGTGAAATGGCTTTGGATAAATCCGACAGCAAGAAATGTGGCATGACACTTGAGAACCAAGATCCCGGACCGAAGGTAAGCCATTGAGCTTCTGCAATTGCCTGTAACACTTGAGGTGTAACTTCTGGATTCTTGGGTAATAACTGCAATGAATCTAACTTGCCCTTAGCGGTTGCAACTTCAATCTGACCGCGAACCACTTGCTTTCCCGCAACTGTTGTAAAGATTCCTTCAATGTCTAAAGGCTCAAGAGACATTGGAAGCACCCGACCAACGATCTTTAACAGTTCGCCAACGCGATCAATACCAGCTACCAAATCATCTGAACTATCCCAGAGCGCTGCCAGAAGTAAGTTTCCTAACGCGTGACCATTCAAGTCACCGTCACTTGTAAATCGATGTTGAATAGTTTCAGCCCAACTCTGTCCCCAACTATCAGCACCACAAAGCGCTGCTAACGCCATCCTCAAATCTCCAGGTGGAAGAAAATTAAATTCCGAGCGGATCTTTCCGCTGGACCCACCGTTATCTGCGACAGTTACAACTGCTGTGATATTTGGAGTGATATCTCGAAGCGCAGTAAGCGTTGCAGCTAAACCGTGTCCACCACCAAAAGCGACAACCTTGGTATCTTCCCTGCTCATCAAATTTCGCGACCGAGATCTCTGTGAACTGCTTGAGCTGAAATTTTCTTACCGTTAACTGGCTTTGATTTTGCGAAGCGCTTTGCCAGCTCTTCCGAAATTGCGACACTTCTATGCTTTCCACCCGTGCATCCAATAGCAAGCGTTAGATATTTTCGTCCCTCTTGCGTGAAACCAACGGCCATTGTTTCAAATAGCGATTGATACTTTTCGAGAAAGTCTTGAACATTCTGACTAGCTAGAACATTGTCAGACACTGGCTTATCCAAACCAGTAAGTGGGCGTAGCTCTGGAATCCAGTGTGGGTTTGCGATGAACCTGCAATCCATTACCAAATCCGCATCAACCGGAATCCCATACTTGTATCCAAAGGAGAGAATATTTACCCGCAAATCTAAATCAGATGCAGTGCTGAATATCTGATCAACCTTTGCTTCGAGCTGATGGATATTCAAGGCTGAAGAATCAATTACATAATCAGCAGCCGAACGAACCTCCTGCAATTGAATTCGTTCTTTTGTTATTCCATCGAGAATGCGATCTGGCCCCTGTAGCGGATGCGGACGTCGGGTTGATTCGAACCTGCGAACTAAAGCTTCATCTGAGGCATCCACAAATAATATTCGACGAGCGATATTGCGTTCGGCTAAATCCGCAAGCGATTTCGTTAGGTCGTCAAAGAATTCACCACCTCGGACATCGATAACTACTGCAATTGCATTCGTGGTTTGAGCAGCCATTTCACATAGATTTGCAATCATCGCGGGTGGCAAATTATCCACAACATACCAACCAAGATCTTCCAATGCGTGCGAGACTGTGGATTTACCGGCGCCACTCATTCCAGTAATGACTAGAACTTCGTTAGAACCCATGGCCTAATCCTCTCAAGTAATCTCTCCGGTTTCCATGTTTATGTGTTCATGTATCTCGGGCTCACTCTGCAAATGAGCGACAATTAACTCTGCGATATTGCTTCCTATGCCCGGAATTAGTGCGATATCCGCTGCAGTCGCTTTTCTAATCGCGGTCACTGAGCCATATTTTTCAAGTAGGGCAGAGCGTCGAGACTCTCCTAGCTTTGGAATATCGTCTAGCAGGGATTCGAGCATAACCTTGGATCTTTTGCTTCGATGGAATGTAATCGCAAATCGATGAGCTTCATCGCGAATCCGTTGAAGTAGATAGAGACCCTCGCTATGTCTTGGAAAAATAATCGGCTCTTTGCTATCCGGCAGCCAAACTTCCTCTAGCCTCTTGGCGAGACCACAGATTGAAATATCTGAAATTCCAAGTTCGGCAAGCGCTCTTGTAGCAGCTGCAACTTGTGGTGCGCCACCATCGACAACAATTAATTGCGGTGGATAAGCAAATTTAGGTCGTGCGCCACCGAGTTCGGAGACCTCTGAGTTATCGATATTTCGCTCTGCTAGATATCGCTTCAGCCTTCTCGTTAAGACGTGATGCATAGCTCTCGTATCATCAAAACCAGCTTCATCATCAATAGCAAAACGGCGATAGTCGCTTTTTTTAATCTGGCCATCTTCAAAAACAACCATAGATGCAACCATGTGCTTGCCCTGGATATTTGAAATATCAAAACATTCGATACGTAATGGGAGTTCTGGAAGGTCTAGTAGATTTGAAATCTCTTCTAACGCTCTTCCTGAAACGGCAGAATCATTTGATCTCTTACTGAGATATTGAATAAGGGCCTGATTTGCATTGCGTTTAACAGTGTTTATAACTTCTAATTTATCTCCGCGCAGTGGCTGGGCAACCGAAACTCGATGTCCAACTTTTTCAGTTAACCAATTTTCGATGACTTCGGCATCTTCTGGCAATTCGTCTACCAAGATCTCGCTCGGAGCATCTAATTCGGAATAGATTTTTGAAATCATTGCAGCAATGACGCTCTCGCCTTCGAGGACATCTGCTCGATCTAAGATCCAAGATCTTGAACCAACAACACGACCATGCCGCACGGAGAAAAGCGTTACGGCAGAATGCGTGATTTCAGAGTGCGTAGCGAGTAGGTCCGCTGAGAAACTCTCACTTAAAAACGTGCCCGAAGTTTCTGTAGATTTTTCAATCGCAGCAATTTGATCACGGATCTTCGCCGCTTGCTCAAATTCTTCACGTTCAGAAGCTGCGGCCATATCACTTAATAGCGCAGAAGTTATATCACCGGAACTTGTATCAACGAACTTGACTAGTTTCGTTGCCAAATCCTTATGCTCCTCCTTCGAAATCCATTCCACACAAGGGGCACTACATTTACCAATATCGCCCAGCAAGCATTGACGCTTACTCTTTACGGCTCTAGAAAAATTCGAATCAGTGCAGCTTCTGATTGGATATAACTTTTGGATTACATCGAATGAACTTCTTAGGGCCCAAGCGTGTGCATAAGGACCAAAATACTTAAATCCTGAGCGGCGTTTGGCTCTTGAAATAAAAAGTCTTGGAAATTCTTCGGACATACTGATTGCCAGATATGGATAGGACTTATCGTCCTTGAATTGAATGTTGTATTTAGGATTCTCGGTCTTGATCCAAGTGAATTCAAGTTGTAGCGCTTCGATTTCGGTATTAACTACTGTCCAATCAACCCGGACCGCGGTATTAACCATTCGATAGGTTTTCTCCAACAGGTTCTTCTGAAAATAGGAGTTGAGGCGATTCTTTAAATTCTTAGCTTTGCCAACATAAATTACGACGCCTTTATCATCGAAGAACCGATAAACACCAGGGTCAGTCGGAATTGATGTTGGGCGATAACTCTGTGGGTCAGCCATGAAGCTATCCTTTTAAGGAATCCGCCAAAAATGTTCCGGTGTAGCTTGCTTTATTTTTAGCAACGACTTCAGGTGTTCCTTCTGCCACAACTACTCCGCCACCAGATCCACCTTCAGGTCCTAAATCAATTACCCAATCCGCTGACTTGATTACATCCAAGTTATGTTCAATCACAATGACGGTGTTACCGGTATCTACAAGACGGTTGAGAACAATTAGGAGCTTTCGAACATCTTCGAAATGCAAACCTGTTGTTGGTTCATCTAAGACATAGATGGTTCGACCAGTAGAGCGACGCTGCAGTTCGGTCGCTAATTTAACGCGCTGCGCTTCACCACCAGAAAGTGTTGGAGCGGATTGACCGAGTCGAACATATCCAAGACCAACATCATTCAAGGTTTTCAAATAGCGAGCTATCGCAGGCACCGATTCAAAGAAAGTGAATGCTTCTTCGATTGGCATATTCAATACTTCTGCGATTGTCTTGCCCTTGTAGTGAACCTCTAAAGTTTCACGGTTGTAACGGGCACCATGGCAGACCTCGCAAGGCACATAAACATCCGGTAGGAAGTTCATTTCAATTGTGATTGTGCCATCGCCCGCACAATTCTCACAGCGTCCGCCTTTAACGTTGAACGAGAATCGACCTTGCTGATAGCCACGAATCTTTGCCTCAGTTGTTTCGGCGAAGAGTGCACGAACTTTGTCGAAAACGCCGGTGTAAGTCGCAGGGTTCGAACGAGGGGTTCGACCAATTGGAGATTGATCTACGTGAACTACTTTGTCCAAAAGTTCTAGCCCTGAAATAGATTTATGGCGACCAGGAACGATTCGTGCGCCATTTAATTTATTAGCTAATACTGAATACAAAATATCGTTTACCAAAGTGGACTTACCAGAACCGCTGACTCCTGATACTGCAACAAAAGCGCCAAGCGGGAATGAGACATCTATATTCTGCAGATTGTTTTCGCGTGCACCTTTCACCAATAAGGCTCGCTTTGGATCCAACTTACGACGCTCTTTTGGAACTTCAATCTTTGTGCGACCAGCTAAATAAGCGCCTGTGATGGAATCTTTCGCTGTTATCAGCGCTTGATAATCTCCTGAAGAAACAACGTGTCCCCCATGTTCACCAGCACCTGGGCCGATATCCACAATCCAATCCGCAGTTCTGATTGTGTCTTCGTCGTGCTCGACAACAATCAAGGTATTTCCTAAATCGCGAAGTCTTGTCAACGTGTCAATAAGCCTTCGATTATCGCGTTGATGCAGACCAATACTTGGTTCATCCAAAACATAGAGAACGCCGACTAATCCAGAACCAATCTGAGTAGCAAGCCGGATTCGTTGTGCTTCGCCACCAGAAAGAGTTGCTGCTGGTCTGGCTAAAGATAAATAATCCAATCCAACATCTAATAGGAAACCAAGGCGAGCATTTACCTCTTTTAGAACGCGTTCGGCAATCTGTTTTTCACGCGCACTTAGTGAAATTTTCTTTAGAAATTCTGCGCATTCTTTAATTGAAAGTTCGCAGATTGCAGCAATACTTTTATCACCAATCGTCACTGCAAGAACTTCAGGTTTTAAGCGAGATCCTTTGCAGACTGGACAGGGAGTTTCGCGCATATACGCTTCAAATTTATCTCGAGAATAATC
>CAMAYZ010000021.1 GCA_945863115.1 Bifidobacterium breve | reverse complement strand
GACTTGCATGTGTTAAGCACGCCGCCAGCGTTCGTCCTGAGCCAGGATCAAACTCTCCATAGAAAGTTGTGATCTGGCAAAAAAACGAAACTAGCGTTTATAGCTATTTCATTTTTACCAATTGTTTTTGTTTCTGTACCCAATATCCGCCGCCTTTTGAGGGGCGTCGAAGTCATGGAAATACAAAGGAATTTGGCATATTTTTTCTGCTCCTGCAAAACAGGGGCAGGCCAATATATGCCGATTGGCATTGATTTTTTGCACGTTGTTGAGTTCTCAAGGTACGAATGCGCACCGGTCACGATGATTTCTCACCGATTGCAGGGCAGACCGCCAAACCTAGCGGAAGGCACACGGAGAAGCAAATCCGGTAGACCTTCATAGAGCTTGGAAAAACTTGGTGTTACTTATCGTTGCTTGGCCTTATTTACCCCGGTTTTAAAGGGTTTTACGTCCAATTCGCAAGCGAGGGGTAAAGATAGCCCATGCCCGGAAAAGGGTCAAATCCCGCCCCCTCAAAAAGCCCCGAAAAGAGCCCTTCGGCATGCGAGGTTAATCACGGCTGAAAGTGGAGGTTTTCACGCTTAAAAGGCGAGTATTTCTTTCAGGCTAACTGAAACTAATCAAAGATGATTAAAGACGAGCGATGCAAAATTCGGTTGTCGATCTAAATTGAAGTTAAATCAGCTCTACCGAGGCTAAATCGCGTTTTCCCTTGCGTAAAACTAAGAATCTTCCATGGATCAAATCAGCTTTTGTGGGTGCGAAATCTTCTCCGGTTATTTTCTCGTTATTTAGGTAGGCACCATTTTCTTTAACGATACGCCTAGCCGCAGATTTGGAATCAACAACACCAGTCGCAGCTAGAAGATCTACCCAAGTTGGAAATGCTTCGCCTTTGTTTATTGAAACTTTTGGTAACTGTGCAAGTGCAGCGGCTAATGTTTTTTCATCTAGGGCACTTAGATCTCCCTGACCGAATAACGCTAACGAAGCAGCTTCAACTTTTGCGCATTGATCGGCGCCATGAACGAGTGAAGTTATTTCTCGTGCTAATTCGCGTTGTGCTTCACGTGCACCTGGATTTACTTTCACCGTTTCAATTAATCTCTCGATCTCAGAACGATCTTTGAACGAGAAAACTTTCAAATACTTTTCTACATCAGCATCATCTGTATTAATCCAGAATTGGAAGAATGCATACGGTGAAGTCATCTCGGAATCTAGCCAGACCGAACCACCAGCTGTTTTTCCGAATTTGCTTCCATCTGATTTAGCCATCAAAGGAATCGTAAACGCGTGCGCAGAACGACTTTCAACTTTCCGAATCAAATCTAACCCGGCAACTATGTTGCCCCATTGGTCGGATCCTCCGAGTTGCAATCTGCAATTGTCTCGGCGATAAAGTTCCAGATAATCAAAAGCTTGTAGAACTTGATATGAAAATTCGGTGTATGAAATACCACCGCTTTCTAGACGCGAAGACACGGAATCTTTTGCGAGCATTTGATTGACACTAAAATGCTTTCCGATATCGCGCAAGAATTCCAACGCAGAAACTGGTTTGGTCCAATCTAAATTGTTCGCCATTACCGCAGCGCTTTTGCCTGAATTAAAATCGAGGAATCTTTCAAGCTGTGAGCGGATATTTCCAACCCACTGTTCAACTACTGATTCATCATTCAAGGTGCGCTCTTCATTACGACCACTCGGGTCCCCCACTAGGCCAGTTGCCCCACCAACTAGTGCGATCGGCAGATGTCCGGCTAATTGGAAACGGCGCATCACAAGAATCACAACGAGATTTCCGACGTGCAAACTTGGTGCAGTGGGATCAAAGCCAATATAAAATTTTAATGGTTTGGAATTCAAATCTTTCGTGAGCTCTTCGCGATCTGTCGTTTGCGCAATCAGGCCACGCCATTCAAGATCGGCTAGTAATTGCGATGTCATGGCTTCATCATGCCCGAAAATCGTTCCACCTCGTTGGATATCCAGAGCTTTGCTTCTTTCGTGGCATTTCTTAAATCAGAAATTTGGGCAATAACGCTGGATGGTGCGGTTCCCAACGAAGATGTTCTTGAGGCAACCGCCCCCGAAGTTGTGAGGAAATCTCGCAGATCAGATTGGAGCTGCGGATGAATTTTTGAAAGTTGCTCGTCGGAAAGTTCGTGAAGTTCAATTCCAGATTTTTCACAAAATCTCACACACTCTCCCGCAGCTTCGTGCGCTTGTGCAAATGGAACCGCTTTCTTCGCTAAATAATCTGCAATCTCAGTAGCTAACGCGAATTCCGCCGCCGCCCCACTTGAAATAACTTTCTCATTAAATTTAGCGGTTTCGACCATTCCGATAAGTGCAGGGAGTAGAACGATTAACGTTTCAACAGAGTCAAAAACTGGTTCTTTATCCTCTTGCAAGTCGCGGTTATAGGCGAACGGAAGTCCCTTCAGGGTTGCTAACAAACCAGCTAAGTTTCCAATCAATCGACCGCTCTTTCCCCGAGCAAGTTCTGCAATATCCGGATTCTTCTTTTGAGGCATAATCGAAGAACCTGTTGAATATGCATCATCGATTGTTACCCAATCAAATTCCCAAGTGCTCCAAAGTGTAAATTCCTCACCAATCCGAGATAAGTGCACACCTAGCATCGCCATTACAAACAAGGCTTCTGCAACAAAATCCCGATCACTGACAGCGTCGATGCTATTTGCCAAAACACCATCAAAACCAAGAACTTCAGCGCTGTTCTCTGGATTAGGTTGCAGACCACTTCCTGCTAAGGCGCCAGCACCGAGAGGGGAGAAATTATTTCTCACTAGCCAATCTCCAATTCGATCAACATCTCGTAACAGCGCCTGCGAATGCTTTGCTAGTTCATGGCCAAAGATAATTGGCTGAGCATGTTGCAAATGCGTAAAACCAGGTGCGATTACTTCTGCTAATTTTTCACTCTGGTTGTTAAAGACCGAAACCAGTTCTGTAGTTAGCGATGCAATCTCCAAAAGATGGTCCACTAAATAAAGTTTAAAGTCGGCCACGACCAAATCGTTACGGGAACGACCGGCTCTAAGTGCACCACCTATCGCTCCAATCTTTGCGATCAGCCCACGCTCTATCGCACTGTGAACATCCTCGTCTGAATCATTGTAAGTAAATTTCCCAGCTTGAATTTCAGTGCCCAACGCCTTTAGTCCAGCACGAATAACTTCACCATTTCCTACTGCAATCACTCCTGATGCGATTAATCCATCGAGATGTGCGAGGTTAACTTTGATGTCGTATGGAGCTAGACGCCAATCGAAATCAACACTTCTTGATAGCGCCGCAACAGAATCAGCAGGTCCGCTTGAAAATCTTCCACCCCAAAGTGCCATTTCTATTTCCTCTTCCCTTTAGTTCCTGATGCAAAAAGTGAGATCGATTTCGCTAACTCAGAGCCACCGTTTGATGTTTTCGATACAACTAACACTGTGTCGTCGCCTGCGATAGTTCCGATGGCGCTCTTCAAAACTCCATTGAGCGAATTGCGGTCAATCGCGCTAGCTAAAAGCTGCGCACCACCGGGTGGAGTGCGAACGACAGCAAGATTTCCACTTGCCGTTACACTTAAAATCAAATTGGCTGCACTTGCCGGCTTTGATGCAATGCCTTCCGAAATGACATATTGGAATTGGCCGCTTGCATCGCGAACGCGACTCGCTCCCAAATCCTCTAAATCTCGGCTCGCCGTTGCTTGAGTTACTTTGACGCCCTCTCGAGCTAGCAGTGAAATTAAATGAGATTGCGATTCGACGCCACCCCTATTTATTAAGTTAGTTATTAATGATTTCCGTTGGTTTGAGGTCAATATTTTTTTAACGCTCATGTTTTGCCGATACCTCTCTGAAGATTTTGATGAAGTCACTCACTTGTTTGTCTGTCACTACCAAAGGCGGTGCAATCCGGATAAGAGATTCAGAGGTTGCATTCACTAGAACTCCAGCTGCTTGTAGCTCCTGGGCTAACTTCTTTGCGATGTCCAGCTTCAATACGATGCCAAGTAGAAGTCCTGCGCCTCTTACTGATTCAACAAGTGGGCTCTTTGATAGTTCTAATTTGAGGGTTAACTCCAGCGCCTTATTCCTAACAAGAAGATTCTCATTCTCTAGAACTGAAATCGCTGCAAGAGCAGATGCACAAGCAATTGGATTACCACCAAATGTGCTTCCATGACTTCCAGGTTCGAACAGTTGTGCAGAATTTCCTATGGCGATCATCGCGCCTAGGGGCAAGCCACCGCCTAAACCCTTTGCAAGAGTTATGACGTCAGGAACAATTCCTTCACTTTCATAACCGAACCATTCACCAGTTCTACCCATACCTGTTTGCACACAATCGAGAACAAGCAAAACTCCGTGCCTCGTTGTCAGATCGCGCAGCGCTTTTAGATAACCGAAGTCTGGAACGACAACTCCATTCTCACCTTGTATCGGCTCGACAATTACCATTGCGACTCTTTTAGTTATTGTTTTTTTGGCTGCACCGATATCGTTAAATGGAATGAATTTAACTTTTTTAAGAAGCGGCCTAAAGGGTTTCTGTTTAGAACTTTGGCCAGTCAAAGAAAGAGCGCCGATAGTTCTTCCGTGAAAGGATCCAACTGTTGAAACTAATTTGGAGCGACCAGTGAGTCTCGATAACTTGAGTGCCGCTTCGTTAGCTTCTGCACCTGAGTTGCAAAAGAAAACGCGGGCGCTAGATTGGCCGGTCAGATCTTTTAGTTTTTCAGCTAGTTCTATAGAACGTGGATGTGAATAAAGATTGCTTACATGACCAAGTTCATTTGCTTGTTCCGTAATGGCGGAAACTACTTTGGGGTGTGCATGTCCCAAAATATTCGTTGCAATACCACCGAGAAAATCTAAATACTCTTTTCCTTCAACATCCCAAACCGAGGCACCTTTGCCGTGGGTTAAAGTAATTGAAGGAGTTCCATAGTTATTCTGCAAGCTCTCCTGCCAAAGTGTCTGCATCTCTGAATTGCTAGCCACTTTATGCCACCACTAGAGTTCCGCTTTTGCCAGCGAAGGCAGCTTTTAAGTTAGCGGCATCTCTGCCATCGAAAACTTTGACCGACTTAGCGCCAGACTCAATTGCACTGATCGCAGCTCTTGCTTTTGGAATCATTCCACCTTCAAATTTTTTCGAAACTTCCTTAAGTTCAGTAACGGTTATGTTGTTTATGATTGAATCTTCATCAGGCCAGTTGCGATAAATCCCTGAGACGTCAGTTGAGAACATAACAACATCGGCTTGCATTGCACCTCCCAGTGCTCCTGCAACCAAATCTGCATTCATGTTTAATCCTTGACCTTTGGTTGTTACGCAAATTGGCGAAACTACTGGAGTTACACCTTTGCCAATTAACGTCCTTAGAATTTCTGGATCAACGCTAGAAACTTCGCCAACGAGTCCTAATTGAGAATCAGAAATCTGACCACGCATTAATCCCCCGTCACTAGCGGACATTCCTAGAGCGTTAATCCCCTGCCCAATCAATTGATTCGTGAGGTTGCGAAGAACTTCCCCACTTAGGGTTCGCTGAACTACTTCAAAGACCTCTGGCGTCGTTTTTCTGAGTCCATTAACCATCTCAGTCTTAATGCCATGGATTTCTAGCTCACTATTTATTTGTGGGCCACCACCGTGAACGATGACAATTTTCTCTCCTGATTTAATTAGTTCGGAAAGTAAAACAATTATTGGATCTACTGAAACGCCTTGAGCGATTGCGTGTCCCCCATACTTAAAGATAATCATTACTTTACGCCCGTTTGTTTCAATCCTAAATCCTGAGGAAATCCAGACATTAAGTTTGCGTTCTGGATTGCTTGGCCGGCTGCGCCCTTACCTAAATTATCAATAGCGATTGAAACCACGAGACGATTGGTATGCGAATCAACAGCCACCTGAATCAGCACCTTATTTGTCCCCAAAGTGGCAGAAGTCTGTGGCATGGTCCCAATAGGCAACACTTTAACGAATGGCGATTTTTCAAAATATTTTTCATAAGTAGAGTGTGCTTCTTCTGTCGTAACTGAACTCGTCATTTTTGCTGTAACCGTAGCCAAAATTCCTCTTGGCATAGGTGCGAGGATTGGTGTGAAAGAGATCTTTACATTCGTGTCACTCAATTTGCTTAAATTTTCTTCGATCTCTGGGGTGTGTTGATGTGCTCCACCAAATTTGTAGGACACCAAATTATTCATAACTTCACTTGCTATTAAATTAATTTTTGCGCTCCTGCCAGCACCAGTCGTTCCGCTAGCAGCAACTACGACTAAATCAGAAGCATCAATCAATTTCGAGACAATCGCGGGAGCGCTACCGAGAATGATTGCTGTTGCATAGCATCCTGGATTCGCAATTCTGCTACTTGAAGAAATCAGTTCAGTGTTACCACCAATTTCCGGCAATCCGTAAGTGAGTTGTCCGGCATATGACCCCCCATAATATTTTTCCCAAGAACTCTCACTGGCAAGTCTGAAATCAGCACCTAGGTCAACTACTTTTACTAGTGGCGAGATCTTGGCGATTAACTCAGCTGATTGACCATGAGGTAAAGCTAGGAATACAAGATCACACTTGTCGATACCTGCGACCGAGGTTTCTTCAAATTTACTATTACCAAAATGTAAAAGATGGGGATGAATTGAAGCAATCTCTTCCCCGGCGTTAGTTCCTGCGCTTATGTAAGCCAAAGTGAACTTTGGGTGCTCGCTTAGTAAGCGCAGCAGTTCCCCGCCTGCATAGCCGCTGGCACCTACAACTCCGATTTTCATGGTTCTAGATTAACCTAAAATGGATATTTATGCAATTTCTTGCATATTTATGCACGGACAGAAGCGCCACAGCTCTTGAGAGCTGCTTCAGCTGCCGCTGTGCGATATTGTGAAACTTCATCAGCCGTAAGGGTTCGATCTTTTGCCCGGAAAACCATTGTGAACGCTAGTGAAACTTTGCCATCACCCAACTTGTCATAACGATCAAAGAGCGTGATGCTTTCCAGTAACTCTCCGGCACCCGATCGCAAAGCTGCTTCCACATCTGATGCCGCGATGTTCTCGTCAACAACCAACGCTAAGTCTTGAATTGCTGCCGGCATCGTAATTAAAGTTTCCGATTTTCTACTTCCTGAGAATTCAAGCGCGCTTAGAACAACTACAAAAGCGCATGAACGCGGTGGTAATCCAAGGGCGGAGATAACTCGAGGGTGTAGTTCGCCAGCATGAGCAACCGGTTTGCCGTTAACTAATAGTTCGGCACATCTGCCTGGGTGCCATGGTGCAAAGTCTGAAGATTTAGTCGTTGTGGTGTTCCCAGTAGATTCAATTATTGAACGAGCAAAGCCAATTGCCTCAACCCAAGTGAAATCAGAAGCTTTTCCATTCCAGCTATCTGCGCCTAACTTTCCAGCAACGACTGCTCCCACATGAAGTGGTTGATTGGGGACGCTCTTGTAAATCTTTTCCCGGGCAGCAGATTCTGGGACTCGATCGGTGCCAATGTCGCCCGGAGACAACAATTTTTCAGTGTTTCTAAAGACTGAACCGATTTCGAAAAGCGCAATATCTTTTGCACCGCGTCCCTGATTTCTGATCGCGGTTAACAAGAGTCCAGGAAGCAAGTGAGTCCGCAAATCGGGGAACTCTTCAGACATTGGATTCGCTAATTTAAAACTTTTAGCCCGATCTCCAACGAACCCTAGTTGTGCAACATAATCTGGATTAACAAATGGATAGTTATAAACTTCGGAAAACCCATTCGCCGCTAAGAAATTTGCAACTCCACGTTTGCGGTTTTGCATCGGAGTCAAAGCGGCCCCTGCTTTTCCGGTTGGAAGTGTTGAAGGGATGCGGTCATATCCAATCATTCGAGCAACTTCTTCAACTAGATCTGGGGCGAGCAACAAATCAGAGCGCCAGGATGGTGGATCAATCTCCCAGTTTGAATCTGATTTCTTCTTTACATCGCAACCAACAATTTTCAATTTCTCTTCAACTTCAGTGAGCGAGACCAAAGTGCCTAAATACTTTGATACAAAGTTTGGATCGAATGAGACTGTCGGGGCGTATCTCGGTTCGCCAGAGAAGCTGGAACCAACGTATTTTCCCCCTCCAAGTTCAATCATTAGCGAAATCGCACGTGCAGAAGAAATCTCGGCCAACGATGGATCCACGCCGCGTTCTAACCTGCGCGAAGCTTCCGAAGACAATTTATGTCGCCGAGAGCTTTTTGCGATTCTAATCGGATCAAAGCGGGCAGCTTCTAGTGCGATTTGAGTTGTCGAATCAGTAACTTCTGAACTCGCACCACCCATTACTCCAGCTAAAGCCAGCGCTTCTTTTTTATCTGCAACTACCAAATCTTCGGCGATTAGTTTTCGCTCTTGGTTGTCTAGCGTCTTGATTGTCTTGGTATTGCCAGCACTTCTAATGATTATTTCCGTGTTTATCTTCGATGCATCGAACGCGTGGAGTGGTTGACCAAGTTCTAGCATTACATAGTTAGTAATATCCACAGCTAGCGAAATCGAGCGCATTCCGCATTTTTCAATACGCCGGCTCATCCAAAGTGGAGTTGGTGCCGTCGCCTTAAAGTCTGAAATGGTTCGGATATAAACAATCGAAAGTGCAGACTTGTCTTCAACAGTTACTTGAATTCCATTTTTATTAACTTCGTAATCTGAAGTCTTTACACTTTTCGCCGGATCTACGTATTTGCAATCGAGGGATGCTGCGAGCTCCCTTGCTAGACCTCGGACTGAAAGCGCATAACCCCGATCAGGATTAACTGCAATATCAAAAATCACATCATTGATCTCGAGAAGTTTTATTGCATCCGAACCAACTTTTGCACAATCTGCCGGAAGGACAATGATTCCAGAATGTTCATCGCTGATTCCTAGTTCACGTGCTGAACAGATCATGCCGTTGCTGGTTTTGCCATAAGTTTCACGTGCTGAAATTGCGAAGTCTCCTGGCAAGATTGCTCCAGGAAGAGCCGCAACAACTAAATCGCCGACTGCAAAATTAGTAGCGCCACAAATAACGAAACGAGTCTTTGCTTCGCCACAATCCAGTTCCACGTATCTAATTGGTTTCTTATTTCCTACGAGCTCTTCAATATTGATAACTCTGGCAACTACAAGTGGGCCAGTCAGATTGCTTCCTTGAATATCAATACTTTCTACCTCAAATCCGACACTCACAAAAGCGCTTTCGAGGCGCTCTAATTCGACGTCGTTTGGCAACGCTGCAAATTCTCGAATCCAGGAAAGTGGAATTTTCATTTTCCACCAAGTCCGAAACTTCTGGTGAATCTAATATCGCCTTCGACAATGTCATGCATATCTGTAATGCCATGTCGAACCATAAGAGTTCGCTCGAGTCCCATGCCAAATGCGAAGCCAGAAAATTCTGAAGTATCAATTCCACAAACTTCTAGAACTTTTGGGTTCACCATTCCGCAGCCGCCCCATTCAATCCAACGGCCATTAAAGTAGAAATCTACTTCCGCACTTGGTTCGGTAAATGGAAAGAACGAAGGGCGTAATCTTGTTTTAACATCTGGACCAAAGATGCTCTGTGCAAAATAATCTAAAGTGCCTTTTAGATCTGCCATCGTGATTCCACGATCAATTACGAGTCCTTCAACTTGGCTGAAAACTGGCGTGTGCGTGGCATCCAATTCATCGGCGCGATAAGTGCGACCAGGGCAGATTACATAAATCGGTGGTTTGTTCTCCAACATGGTGCGGATCTGGACTGGCGAAGTATGTGTTCGCAGAACCAACTTTGATTCCAATGGCTCAACGAAAAAAGTATCTTGCATAGTGCGGGCTGGATGATCTGCCGGAATATTCAGGGCATCGAAATTGAGCCATTCGGCTTCTAACTCCGGTCCTTCAGCAACGCGATAGCCGAGTCCTATAAATAGATCGGAAATCTCATTGGTTAAAATTGTTAATGGATGTAATCCACCTTTAGGTAACTTGGTGGCTGGAAGTGAGACATCTACTCGTTCCTCATTGAGAACCTTCAAGTCTCTCGCTATTTCTAATTCAGCGAGTTTCGCATCAAAAGCAGCCGTTACTTCGGATTTAGCTGATCCAACAACTTTTCCAAATTCGGCTCGCTCTTCGGCAGCCATCTTTCCAAGGGCTTGGCTGGCTTTAGATAATTCGGACTTATCACCGAGATGTTCGGCTTTCACATTCTTTAGCTCTGCGAGATCTTTCGTCGAAGCTATCGCTTCAAGAGCGCTCTTAACACTTTTGGAAACATCTGCAGCGTTGAGCGTCATAATGGTGCAATCCTACCGAATTCCGACCTCGAACATCGCTATTGCGGCTGCACTAGCCACATTTAAACTTTCAGATTTGCCCTTCATCGGAATTGAGACGCGAGCCGATAAGCCTGTGATCTCCGGTAAGCCACGAGCCTCGTTGCCAAAGATGAGAATAGTTTTTTCACTCTTCGCTACATCAATAATCGAACCCACGCCATCGCCCGCTAGAGCTATTGTGTAAAAATCTTCACTTGTTGCATATTCAATAAGCTCTTCAACCTCAATGTTTTCTACAACCGGAATATGCCAAAGCGCACCAACAGTTGCTCTAACTGTCTTAGGTGAATAAACATCAACGCTATTCTTCGAGAAAATAACCGCATCAAAGCCAAGTGCTTCCGCAGTTCGAATCACAGTTCCGCAATTACCGGGATCTTGTATCTCCCAAAAGTATGCAATCTTCTTCGCTTGGCGTTGTTTAATCTTATAAAGCGTAATTTCGGTGAACTTACAGAGTGCGAGGATTCCTTGTGGCGACTCAGTTTCTGCCATTTCATCCATGACTGCGTCTGACACGTGGACAATTGGTGCGCCCTCGAGAATCGCGGCATCAATTTCAACTTCTAATTTGGCATAACCTTTTTCAGTTACGTATAAATGTATTAGAGCCGGCGCATCCTCAAAGCTTGGAGATAAAACTTCACGCACGCTTTGAATTCCATCAGCTATAAATTCGCGTTCGGTCGCGCGAATCTTTTTTCCACGAGAACCCAAAAGAGCCTTCACTCTCACGACGTGCGGAGATTGAAGGCTCGTAATTTGGTTATTAGGCATTAACGACGTGCTTGCGAGCTACTTCAACTAAAGCAGCAAATGCAGCTGGATCATTAGTTGCAAGCTCGGAAAGAATACGGCGATCAACTTCAACGCCAGCACTCTTTAGACCTTGGATGAAACGGTTGTAAGTCATTCCGTTTGCGCGTGTGCCTGCATTGATGCGTTGAATCCAAAGACGACGGAAATCGCCTTTCTTATCTTTACGATCGTTGAATGCATAAACAAGTGAGTGAGTTACTTGCTCTTTAGCTTTTGAGAACAGACGGGAACGTTGACCACGATATCCGGCTGCGCGCTCAAGTGTTGTGCGACGCTTCTTTGCGGCGTGAACGCCACGTTTTACTCTTGCCATGGTTTATTCCTTCCTGTTACTTCAAGCCGAGCATGCGCTTGGCGGTGAATGAGTTTGGTGCCTTAGCTACTGAATCGCCGCTAAGACGACGTGTTACGCGAGATGACTTGTGTTCAAGAAGGTGGCGCTTACCAGCACGCTCGTGCATGATTTTGCCGGTTCCGGTTAAACGGAACCTCTTCTTCGCACCACTATGGGTTTTCATCTTTGGCATTCGCTAACCTCCCAGTTAGTTGTTTACTAAATCTTTTAAACTTCGGTTACTTCTTCTACTTCTTCCACAGCTTCTTTCTTTCGGCTAGCAACCTTCGCGGCTTTTTGCTGCGAAACTGACTGGCCCTTCTTTACATTCGTTCCTAAAACCATTGTCATATTTCGTCCCTCTTGCTTAGGGGCGAATTCAACAAAAGCTACTTCTGATAATTCTTCTGCGAGTTTCATAAGTAAGCGATAACCGATTTCTGGCCTAGCTTGCTCACGTCCTCGGAATTGAATTGTCACCTTCACCTTGTCGCCACCTTTAAGAAAACGTTCAATATGTGTCTTCTTAGTTTCGTAATCATGTGGCTCGATCTTTGGTCGAAGTCGCATTTCCTTAACAACAATGTGTGTCTGGTTCTGTCTTGCCTCACGAGCTTTTTGTGCGATTTCGTATTTATATTTACCAAAATCCATCACTTTACAAACTGGAGGTTGGGCTTCTGGTGCAATCTCGACGAGATCTAAACCGACTTCATCTGCCATCTTCAATGCAGTATCGATATCGACAACGCCAACTTGTTCACCGGAAAAACCAATCAGACGAACTTGCGGAACGCGAATCCGATCGTTGATTCTTGGCTCAGTGCTGATAACTTCTCCCCCCTGGTTAATCGCTTCGTTTGAAGCAGGTGGAGACAGTCGCAAATGCAGGTTGAAAAACCTGTAATGACCAGTTCGCCGAAGCAATAATGGTGGGAGCGACTAGCTCCACTTGATTGCGCAAGGTTACCCCAGGAACTCGGTATCCAGAAATCAGCTTCCGATCGCGTGAACTCCCCCGTCTACATGGATGATTTCTCCAGTAGTTTTTGGGAAAAATGGCGAAAGCAGGGCAACGGCGCCTTGCGCTGCTGGGACTGGGTCAGCTACATCCCAGAATAATGGCGCCCGTTCATTCCAAACATCTTCGAATTCTTGGAATCCTGGAATTGATTTAGCTGCCATTGTTTTTATTGGACCTGCCGCAATGAGATTGCAACGAATATTTTCTGCTCCTAAATCACGTGCCAAATATCTATTAGCAGATTCAAGTCCTGCCTTTGCAACGCCCATCCAGTCATATTTCGGCCAAGCGACAGTTGCATCGAAAGTTAGACCAACTATTGCTGCGCCTTTTTCGCTATTAAATAGCGGCTTACAAGCCATCGCTAGGGATTTGTAGGAGAAGGTCGAAACATGAACCGCAGTCGCTACGTCTTCCCAAGTGGTATTTAGGAAATTTCCGCCAAGTGCTGCTTCTGGTGCGAAACCTATTGAGTGAACCACTCCGTCCAAATGCGGGAAGTGTTCCTTAACTAAGCCACTTAGACGATCAAGATGTTCGACGTTTGTGACATCTAATTCAAGAACCGGAGCCGGCTTCGGCAATCTCGTTGCAATTCTGTTTGTGATACTTAATGCTCGACCAAATGAGGTGAGAAGAACGTTCGCTCCCTCCTCTTGGGCAATCCTTGCAATATGAAAGGCGATTGAGCTTTCAGTTAAAACACCTGTAACCAGAACATTCTTACCTTCTAAGATTCCCATTAGTGTCCCATCCCTAAACCACCGTCAACTGGAATAACTGCACCCGTGATGTAAGCCGCTTCTGCTGAAGCCAAAAACGCTACTACCCCAGCAACTTCATCCGGTGAACTAAATCTTCCAAGTGGAATCGCAGAATTTATCTCAGCTTTCCGCTTCTCATCGAGAACTTCTGTCATATCGGTTTCCACAAAACCGGGAGCCACAACATTCGCCGTGATTCCTCGACTTCCAAGTTCGCGGGCAAAACTTCGCGCCATACCTATCAAGCCACTTTTGGTCGCCGCATAATTAACTTGACCTGCAGAGCCGAGCATTCCAACCACTGATCCGATGAAAATAATTCGACCTGATTTTTGTTTCATCATTCCGCGAGTGCAAGCACGTGCAACTCGGAATGCACCATTCAAATTGGTATCTATAACCGAATCAAAATCGGCATCGCTCATACGCATCACTAGACCATCTTTGGTGATTCCAGCATTTGCAACTAGCACATCAATTTTTCCGTATTTCGCCTCAACGCTTGCAACTGCTGCGTTAACACTTTCAGTGTCTGTCACATCCATTGTTACACCATCAATGTCCGTTGGCGCTGAACCTGATCGATGAGTAACAACTACCTGAAAGCCATCGCTCTTAAACTTCTCGGCTATGGCTAGGCCAATTCCACGATTGCCGCCAGTGATTAGGGCAACTTTAGAATCAGATGTCATGGGAGAAACTTACCTGTTACTACTGCGTAGCCAAATAACAACACTGATGTGGGTGCGAAATTTTCCGTCTGTCCGCATACAGTTCTCCTATGAGTGCAATTCCAGAAAAACCTGCAAAATCGGTCTCGGCTTCGATATCGAATGTTGGAGAACCACTATCGATAGATCAGTCTTCTCGCGCTCGTAAATATTTCATTTCGATGATGGTGCGAACCGCATGTTTTATTCTGGCCGTTATTTTGCCCAGCCCTTATAGATGGGTCGCACTTTTTGGCGCGGTAGTTCTCCCATATATTGCAGTAGTTGTTGCAAATGCTGGGCGAGAAGGTGTTCGAGGACGTGCAACTATTATTTCTCCAGGTCCAAAGGAAATTGGAAATAACTAGAACGTGAAACGTTTTTTCAATCCGATTTCGCTACTCCAAAGTTTTGTCGCCCTTCTTTTAATTGCAGCATGTTTGTTTGCTGCCCAATGGCAATTTTCAAGGGGTTCTAACCAGTCTGCAAACAATAAAATAATCGCAGCTAATCTCGATCTACCGAGTTTGAATATTCAAGACGTCGCAAATCTTGATCCATTGGCTAATCAATGGCGAAAAATAACGCTACAAGGGAAGTTCTCTCAGACCAACCAAGAACTTGTTCGCAATCGGTATTACGAAGGAAAATTCGGCTTTGAAGTTCTAACGCTCTTCACAACAACAAATGATGAAAATTTCTGGGTAGATCGTGGCTGGGTTGCTGCCGGACCAAATGCAGCCACTCCCCCTGATGTAGAGCAAGTTACTAGTGAAAGTATAGAAATCACCGCACGAATCAGATCTGAAAATTTGAGCCGACAACTTCAAGGATCATTCTTTGTCACCAGAGCAACAAGCGAGAAACCCGAGTCGATTGCGAAACTTCAAGGTATCGATGCGAATGAATACTATTTGGATTTACTAGGAAGTCCCGATGGAAAAGTAAGACCGCTTACCGAAATCGAATTACCTGAATTATCAAATGGACCACATTATGCATACGGTATTCAGTGGTTGGCATTCGCGCTATTAGCGCTTATAGGTCGGTTCTTAATCTTCCGTGAAGCCAAGAGACTGCCGCTGGTAAAGGTCGAAATATAATCCGCCTAAGGAAACTAGTTCCTCATGTTTTCCAGATTCGATAATGACACCATCTTCTAAAACTAATATTTGATCCGCGTGCACAATAGTTGAAAGACGATGTGCGATAACAATAGATGTCCGACCCACAAGTGCGCTCTTAAGGGCTTCCTGCACAAGCGCTTCATTCTCTGAATCGAGATGCGCAGTTGCCTCATCTAAGATAACAATTTGAGGTTTCTTCAAGAGTAGCCTTGCGATTGCGAGACGCTGTTTCTCGCCTCCCGATAATCTGTGTCCACGCTCTCCAACAACAGTATGCATTCCGTTAGGCAGCGTTCGAATGAAATCCCCGATCTGTGCCGCGTCGCAAGCCGCTAACATTTCTTCATCACTTGCATCAGCCTTCGCGTATCGTAAATTCGAAGCAATACTCTCATGCAACATATGGGAGTCCTGGGTGACAATTCCAATTAGCGAACGCAGCTCAAGAATGGTTGTGTTGCGAATATCTATTCCGTTTATTGAAATTGAGCCAGCAGTAACGTCATAAAGTCTTGGGAGCAATCCCGAAATAGTGCTCTTTCCGGCTCCGGACGGACCAACAATTGCAGTTAGAGTCCCCGGCTCACAGCTAAACGAAACACCACGTAACACATCCTCACTCACGATTTTTTCAGCAACGTCCGGTCCTTCGAGTGAGGCAATCGAAATCTCATTAGCTTTTGGATATGTAAAACTTACATTTTTGAATTCAACAACCGGCATGTTTTCTGGAATATGGACCGGGTTTGCTGGATCCTTCACCATCGGTTCTAAATCCAATACTTCAAATACTCGTTCGAATGAAACTAAAGCAGACATAACATCGACTCGGATATTCGAAAGCGAAGTGAGTGGTCCATATAGACGCGCAAGCAAAGCTGTAATCGCAATCAGAGTTCCAATAGTTATTTCCTTATTGATTGCTAAATGCCCACCGATTCCATACGCAAAAGAAGTTGCAATTGCAGCGACAGAGGTCATCGCTATGAAGAAAATTCGGTTTAACATGGCGATTTTTATGCCCATATCTGCAACCCGTCTTGCTTTACCCCGAAAGTTCTTAGCTTCCACAATTCGATCACCATAGAGCGAAACTAAGAGCGCTCCAGATACATTGAAGCGTTCGGTCATGGTCGATGACATCTCAGCATTTAAATCGAATGATTTTCGGGTATAGATTGCAAGTTGGCGACCAATCCATTTTGTCGGAACGATGAATATCGGCAACAGAATCAAGGAAACTAAAGTGATTTGCCAAGATAGCGTCAGCATTGCAATCGTTACTAGAACAAGCGTCAATGAGTTACTCACTATTCCCGACAAGGTAGAAGTAAACGCCTGTTGCGCTCCAATAACATCACTATTGATTCGGGAAACCAGAGAACCTGTTTGGGTTCGCGTGAAGAATGCAATCGATTGCTTCTGGACATGTTCAAAGACTTGACTGCGCAAGTCATAGATAAGTCCTTCACCAATTCGGCTAGAGAACCAACGACCCAACATGCTAAAAATTGCATCAGCTATTGCGAATAGGGCAACTATGAATGCGAATTTAGTTACGATATCTGAGCGACCCGGAATCACACCGTCATCGACCAATACTTTAAGTAGAAGAGGTGTTGCTACTACAAGAATTGCATCAACAATTACTGTGCCTATAAATATGAAAAGATATTTGCGATATGGCTTGGCAAAGCTGATTATTCTTTTGAGGGTCCCAGTCTTAAGTTTCTGATTCTTAACTGATTGATCCGAACTCATTGATCTCAAGGCCATCCATTGGCCATGCATCGACACTAATTAAACCGTGAACCCAATCGCTCGCAGTTGTTCACGACCGTCATCTGAAATCTTTCCTGGTCCCCAAGGTGGCATCCAAACCCAATTGATTTTCACGTCTGAAGTAATGTCGGCGAGAACCTGATGAGTCTGATCTTCAATAACATCTTGTAGCGGACAAGCAGCAGATGTAAGAGTCATATCGAGAATCGCGACGTTATTCTCATCGAGGCGCATGTCATAAACCAAACCTAAGTCGATCACATTAATTCCGAGTTCTGGATCAATTACATCCTTCATCGCCTCGGTTATGTCATCGAGAGTTGTATTTGCGCTACTCATGTTTCTCCTTAGTTTTTCGAACTTTGAATTGCAGCATCTTTAAAAGCCATCCAACCTAATAACGCACATTTTATACGAGCCGGGAACTTTGAAACACCAGCTAGAGCAACGCCATCCTCAAGAATCTCTTCATTTCCAACCATGGTTCCCTTACTGCTCATGAGGTCAGAGAATGAATCAACTATTTTTAGGGCTTCATCAAGGCTTTTGCCAATCATCAGATCACTTGCAATCGAGGTGCTTGCCTGAGAAATCGAGCAACCTACCCCATCCCAAGAAACACTCTTTACGATTCCGGCAGAAATATTCACATTCAAAGTAATTTCGTCGCCACAACTTGGATTCACGTGATGGACCTGTGCCGTGAAATCGGATTGAAGTTTCTTGTTTAAGGGGTGCTTGTAATGATCCAAAATAACTTCTTGATAAAGGGAATCAAGTTCCATATTAAACCTTAAAGTATTTCTGGGCTTGAAGAACTGAATCAACCAGCGCATCTACATCAGCTTCATCATTATAAACATAGAAAGATGCTCGTGTTGTTCCTACGAGTCCCAGCTTTCGCATCAACGGCCAAGCGCAGTGATGTCCGGTTCTTACCGCAACACCATATTGATCTAATACCTGACCAACATCATGTGGGTGAATTCCTTCAATCGTAAAAGAAATAACGGAGCCGCGATCAACATTATCTTTTGGACCAATAAGCTTAACTTTATCTAATTGCTTGAATTTATTCAGGGCGTATGCGGTTAAATCTTTCTCATGCTTAGCCACATTATCCATACCCAAATTATTTAGATAACTTATCGCAGCGGCAAAACCGACAGCCTGTGCCATGTTTGGAACACCTGCTTCAAATCTCTTTGGAGAAGGCGCCCACTTAGCTTCAGTCATAGTTACAGACTCAATCATCGAACCACCAGTTAAGAATGGCTC
Organism: Bifidobacterium breve; assembly: GCA_945863115.1. GTDB lineage: Bacteria > Actinomycetota > Actinomycetes > Nanopelagicales > Nanopelagicaceae > AAA044-D11. The sequence goes on along the minus strand of CAMAYZ010000021.1, from coordinate 1,209 downwards.
CATCTCGTTTAGATATTCGCTTCTACCCCACAAAATTCCGACTCCTGTTGGTCCCAGCGCTTTATGTCCAGAGAAAGCAAGAAAATCAATATCGAGTGCCTTTACATCGATTGCAAAATGCGGCGCTGATTGGCAGGCGTCGAGAACAACTACTGCGCCAACCGAGTGGGCTCTCTTGACGATTTCATCCAGAGGAATAATTGTTCCTAGGACGTTTGACTGATGAGTAATTGCAACGACTTTGGTTGACGCATTTATCAGTTCATTTAGATTGCTCTGGTCTAAACGACCTTCGGCATCGATTGAGAACCAGACTAATTCTGTGCCAGTACGTTTAGCCAACTGTTGCCAAGGAATCAGATTTGCATGATGCTCGAGTTCGGAAACTACTATTCGATCTCCGGGCTTCAAAGCAAAGCGTGAACCTGGAGCGGTATTACCAAATGAGTAGGCAATCGCATTTATGCTCTCGGTTGCACTTTTTGTAAAAATTACTTCATCTAGTTCAGCGTTAAGGAAGTCCGCTAGAACTTGTCTAGCACCTTCGTATGCAATGCTGGCTTCTTCTGCGAGCAGGTGCGCACCACGATGAACCGCAGCATTGTTCTGTTCATAGAAGTTTCTTTCAGCATCTAAAACCTGGAATGGCTTCTGACTTGTCGCGCCGCTGTCCAAATAGACCAGGCGATTTCCACCGCGCATGACTTTGGAGAAGATTGGAAAATCTTTCCGAATCTCGGCTGGGGAAAACATTGGTTTCATTAATTATGCAGTTGTGTACTCTGCGTAACCCTTCTCTTCTAATTTATCTGCCAGCTCTGGGCCACCAGCTTCTACAATTTTTCCAGCTGAGAATACGTGAACAAAGTCTGGTTTGATGTAGCGCAATATTCTTGTGTAGTGAGTAATCAACATGATTCCCAAATCACTGTTGCCCTTGACGCGATTTACTCCTTCAGAAACTATTCGAAGCGCGTCAACGTCTAAGCCGGAATCTGTTTCATCCAAGATTGCGAACTTAGGCTTTAGAAGTTCTAATTGAAGAATCTCATGGCGCTTCTTCTCGCCACCTGAGAATCCTTCATTTACATTTCGCTCTGCAAAATTAACATCCATATTCAGAGCCTTCATGGCTTCTTTAACTTCGCCAACCCAAGTTCTTACCTTAGGCGCTTCACCGCGAATTGCGGTTGCAGCAGTGCGTAGAAA
>CAMAYZ010000020.1 GCA_945863115.1 Bifidobacterium breve | reverse complement strand
CACTTAACTGTACCTGTTGCCATGTAGCTTTTTCCTTACGGTAAATGTGATCAATAAGAATTCCTTAAAGATCGGTCTTCCTCTGTACAGATTTACCGAGTGAACGGGTACTGCCAAGCGTCGGACTAGGCAAAAGTGTAACTGCATATTGGTCAATAGCGAAAAATTTTTAAGGATGTTCTGAGGAAATAGGACTAGCCAAAGTAAGCAATTTCGGGCCATAATTGCCAGATACGTAAGTTCTAGAAGCGCAATTTGAGCGTGCAATTGGTGGGCTGGGGAAGGTCGCACCAAGGCAACCTGATTGACGGTTCTAGGAGAATTACATTGAGTTCATTACCGAGCAGTAGCGGGTTGTTGGCTGGAGATCTTCGGATCTACTCCGCCCCGAAGGCTTTGCTTCGACATATCCAATGGTCGCTAAACGAAATCTTTGGATACCCAGTTGAATTGAATTGGGAACAACAACATCTGGCGCCAGGTGCGCTCGCAACACAATTGCAATGGCGAGAGTTAAAACCAGTTGCATCAAAGATTGCTAGCACATTGAAATCTTGGCATTACCTGCGCTTTGAAGTTCGGGAATTTTCAAATATCAGTGGTGAAGGCGTTCTTTATCGCTGCACACCGGATCTTGGGTTACATCAAGCAGTTACTGCATCTACCGGCGATGTAATGGTTCATGAAAATCGTTTAATGACTGCTCTAGAAAATAACAGAAGTTATGAGGCGCTTCGAGAATCACTTTCAAACGCACTTGGAATTGCCTGGGATTTAGAACTTGAGTGCTACCGCAGGGGAGTCGGTAGCGAAGGGGAGATAAGAGCAGTTAATATTTAGGCATGAGTAATGAATTCCAAGAAAAGAAGTTGTCCCTTCGTTCAGCCACAACTATCGGAGCTGCGTTAATTCTTGCAGTTGGAGTTGGTTATGGTTTAAGTCTTGTTGGAACCGGACTTTCTGCCAAAGCTGGAAATTCAATTACCGTTACTGGCTCAGCCAAGACATCTGCGATTGCAGACAATGCAGTATGGACTTTAAATGTTAGCGAAATGTCACAACAAGTTTCAGTTGCAGTTAAGAAGATTGGAACAAGCGTTGATGCGCTATCTAAGTATTTAATTGACGGAGGCCTAGCAGCTGATGCCATCGAAGTCGGCGGCGTAACCACATATGCCAACAACGAATATGTAAATGGCAACTCAACCGGTCGAATCATTAGCTATCAGGCAAATCAAAATGTAACTGTTCGATCTAAAGATGTTGAACTCGTAAAGAAATTATCTAACGGTATGGGAACACTTTTGCAGACTGGCGTAAATATCAATAACTATGGTCCAATGTTTTACGTTTCCAATCTAGACAAATTACGCCCACAACTTTTAGCTGAAGCGACAGTTGACGCAAAAAATCGCGGGCTTTCAATTACGAATGCAGTTGGATCAAAACTTGGTCCAGTTCTGGCAGTAACAAGTGGTCCGGTTCAGGTAACTCAACCAGATTCTGTTGATACCTCGGCTGGTGGAATGTATGACACATCTTCAATTCCAAAGAGCGTAAGCGTTACAGTTTCAGTTAGCTTTAAAGTTAACTAACCCTCAAAAGATCTAAAGACCAGCACGACGTTATGGCCACCAAAGCCAAATGAGTCGTTCAAGCACGCTATTGAACCTTTTGGTAGATCGCGCGGAACATCGCGCACAACATCCACGGTTACAGCTTCATCTAAGTTTTCAATGTTGATTGTTGGAGGTGCTTTGTGGTGATACATCGCAAGTACGCAGAAAATAGATTCAATCGCACCAGCTCCACCAAGCAAGTGTCCGGTCATAGATTTTGTAGCAGATACTGCAACGTGTGAAATATCGCTGCCAAGTGCATTTGCTAGAGCGTTAGCTTCGGCAACATCGCCAGCAGGTGTTGAAGTTGCGTGTGCATTTAGGTGAACAATTTCAGAGAGTGGAATGCCGGCATCTGCCAGCGCTAATTTAACTGCGCGAGTAACGCCCTGACCATCTGGGTCTGGCGCTGCAATATGAAAACCATCTGAGGTTAAACCTTGTCCCATTACTTCGGCATAAATCTTTGCGCCACGTGCCTTTGCATGCTCAAGCTCTTCGAAAACAAGGATGCCGCCACCTTCACCAAGAACGAAACCGTCTCTATCTTTATCGTAAGGACGTGAAGCCTTAGCGGGTGCATCATTGCGAGTCGATAGCGCTTTCATTGAAGCGAAACCAGCCATTGGTAATTCATGAATAGCAGCTTCCACGCCACCAGTTACAACAATATCTGCGCGATTATTTCTAATCATTTCTAGTGCATATCCGGCGGCTTCTGCGCCAGATGCACATGCACTTACTGGGGTATGAACACCGGCTCGCGCTTGCAATTCAAGTCCAACATTTGCTGCTGGTCCATTTGGCATAAGCATTGGAACGGTGTGCGGGCTAACAAAGCGCGCACCTTTCTCCTTTAAAACATCGTATTGATCAAGCAGAGTAATTACGCCACCGATACCTGATGCAATAACAACACCAAGTCGCTCTTTATCAACTTCTGGCGCACCAGCATCTTTCCAAGCTTCACGTGATGCGATTATTGCAAATTGTTCAGAGCGATCTAAGCGACGCATTTCTACGCGCTCCATAACTTCTGAAGGTTCAACTGCAACTCTCGCCGCGAAGGTAACTGAAGCTTCTTGCGCCCACTCATCTTCAAGTTTGCGGACACCACTTTTGCCAGCAAGTAACGCTTCCCAAGTTGAGGAAACATCACCACCGAGCGGAGTAGTGGCGCCAAGGCCAGTTACAACTACGCGACGTCTTGTCATTTAGTGAAGAGTTTTCTACTTACCGTTTGCAACGATGAAGTTAACCGCATCGCCAACAGTTGCCATCTTTGTAACTTCTTCATCAGGAATCTTTACGCCGAATTTTTCTTCAGCAGCAACTACAACTTCAACCATGCTAAGTGAATCAACATCTAGATCATCAGTGAACTTCTTATCCATTGCAATGATGCCGGCATCAATACCTGCAACTTCAACAACGATTTCCTTGATTCCTGCTAGAACTTCATCAACTGTTAGTGCCATTTCGGTTCTCCTTTTTTAGTGCGTTACTTTATTGGTTTGAGCTTGGTTTAGAGGGTAGTTCAACTACTTGGCCGGCGTAAACAAGCCCTGCGCCAAATCCTATGAGAAGTGCGCTCTTTCCGTGAAGTTCTGGCTTCTCGGCGAGTAACGCATCCATTGCCAGTGGAATCGAAGCGGAAGAAGTGTTACCCGAGGTGCGAATATCGTGGGCAACAACAACTGATTCTGGCAATTTCATAGATTTTACAAGGGATTCAATGATTCGATCATTGGCTTGGTGGGGGATAAATACTTCGAGAGTATCTGGAGTTAATCCGGCAGCTTCTAAAGCTCGGAGCGCGATTGGCGCAATCTCATATACCGCCCAACGGAAAACAGTTTGGCCTTGTTGAATAATATTTGGCCAACCAATGTCTGCTTTACCTGGATTCTTTTTGAACTCTAAGAACGATGGTTCTAGAACAATTGCATCGCGAGTTTCAGCACTTGCTCCCCAAATTGTTGGACCAATTCCAATATCTTCTGATGGTCCGATAACAACAGCGCCTGCGCCATCAGCAAAGATAAATGCAGTTGCGCGATCATCAGGATCTGTGAAATCAGATAACTTTTCGGCACCCATTACTAAAACATTTTTAGCAGTTTTATTTCGCACCAAATCATTTGCAAGGGCAACGCCATAACAAAATCCAGCGCAGGCAGCAGAGATATCAAAGGCAGCAGCTTTCACATTTCCAAGGCGAACCAACAGTTCGGTTGCGGCGCTTGGTGCCTGATACGGATAACTAATGGTTGCAAAGATAACTGCGTCTATATCTTGCGCAGTCATACCTGCACGTTTGATTGCAATTAGCGCTGATTTTTCAGCCATATCAATAAGTGATTCATCGGCGTCGGCAAAATGGCGAGAAACAATTCCAGTGCGTTGTTGAATCCATTCATCTGTTGAATCGATGCGCCCGACAATTTCAGAGTTTGGGACAACGCGAGGTGGGCGATATGCGCCTACCGAAAGAATTCTTGCGCTCTGAACTTCTTGCTTAAATTTAAGGGACATTAGTTGCCACCATGTTCTGCAATAAAAGCCTTTGCAGCTTCTAAGTCTTCTGGACCCTTAAGTGCAAAAGTTTGAATTTCGCCTTGGGCACGTTTAACTAAACCAGCAAGTGTCCCCGCAGGTGGAACTTCAATAATCCCAGTAACACCACATTTCGCCATCGTCTCCATGCAAAGATCCCAGCGAACCGGTCCAGCAATTTGTCCGACAATTCGATCTAAGATTTCGCGGCCACTTTCAATCACTGCGCCATCTTTATTTGAAATAAATGGAATCTCTGGATCAGTTGCATTCAGTGATGCGGCAAGTGCTGCAAGATGTGAAACCGCAGGAACCATAGTTGATGTGTGAAATGCGCCAGAGACTGCGAGCGCCCGAACTCTTGAACCTTCAGGTGGGTTTTCGGCTAAACCTGCGAGCGCCGTCAGCGAACCAGCCGCAACAATCTGTCCTGCACCATTCTCATTAGCCGCAGTTAGTCCAGCAGCTTGAATCGCTGCGACAACAACATCGCGCTCCCCACCTAAGACAGCAGACATACCGGTATTTGAATCTTTGGCTGCGATTGCCATTTGGGCACCGCGAGCAGCAACTAATTTCATCGCTGAATTTCCGTCAAGGGCGCCAGCAAAAACTGCGGCAGTAATTTCGCCAACTGAATGACCTGCGGTGTAACTGATGCTTGAATGATCTTCGCCAAACAATCGCCCCGCACCTATTAGTCCACCGGCCACCAAGAGGGGCTGGGCATTTGCAGTATCGCGAATTTCATCGGCATCGGCCGACGTGCCAAGGCGCTTTAGATCTATACCTATTACTTCAGACCAACTGCCTATTAATTCCGCAGCGTTAGCATCTTCAAGCCAGGGCGCGAGGAAGCCCGGAGTTTGGGAACCCTGTCCTGGAGCAAGTAATGCGAGCATCGGCAAAGTTTAAGGTTGCACCCCCGATACTGCCGAGTATTGGAATCGAGCCTAAATAAGTGGCGAATATGGTTACTCGTGAGTAACATTTGGCTTATGAAAATTGCGGTCTGCGTTAAGCAAGTTCCAGATTCCTGGGCTGAGAAAAAAATGTCAGGTGGCGTTTTAGATCGTGCCAGCGTTGATGCAGTTTTAAATGATTTAGATGAATATGCAGTTGAAGAAGCGCTGCGAATTGTTGAGGCAAACTCACCAACCAAAGAAGCTGGCGAAGGTAGCGGACACACAATCACTTTAATTTCGATGGGACCAGATCGCGCAACCGAAGCGCTTCGCAAAGCACTTTCAATGGGCGCAGATGATGCAATACATATCTGCGATGGCGCGCTCGCTGGATCAGATGCGCTCGCAACTTCATTAGTTTTAAGCAAAGCAATTTCAGATGGTGGCTTTGATTTAGTTATTTGCGGGACCGAATCAACAGATGCTCGTATGAGTGTTGTTCCTGCGATGTTGGCCGAGCGTTTAGGTTGGGCGCAATTAACTTTTGCCGGTTCTGTTGCAGTGGACCCAAGTGCATCAAAAGTTTCAATCGCCAGATCAACTGAATTTGGAATTGAGAACATGGAAGCTAATTTCCCAGCCGTTATAAGTGTTATCGAAAAGATTAATGAACCAAGATATCCATCATTTAAAGGAATCATGGCTGCAAAGAAGAAGGTAATTACTGTTAAAACTCTTGGCGATATTGCAATCTCGGCAGATCAGGTTGGTGGAAGTGCTTCTTGGTCAACAGTTAAAGATGCCGTGCTTCGCCCAGCCCGAAGTGCGGGAATCAAGCTTGAAGATAGTGGCGATGGCGGAACAAAATTAGTGGATTATTTAGCAGAGAAGCGGGTGGTCTGATGAGCGAAGTATTAATCCTGGTTGATTCAGTTGCTGGAAAAGTATCAAAATCAACCGGCGAACTCGCCACTTTTGCAAAAGCAATTGGCAAGGTAAATGCCGTTGTTTTTGATGCAGCTCTAGTTTCACAACTCAGTGCTTATGCAATCGATAATGTAATTGTTTGTGCTGGTGTAGATGTTTCGAAGTTTTCACCTGGCCCAGTTGCCCAAAGCTTGGCGCAATTAGTTTCCAGCAAATCTGCAGCCGCTGTATTGATTACATCAACATCTAGAGGAAAAGAGATTGCCGGTCGCCTAGCAGTAGCAACTAATTCCGGAATCATTACTGATGCGACCTCAATTGATTCAGATTTGATCACAACCCAAGCAGTATTTGGTGGCTCAACAACAGTTCATGCCGCTGTAACTCACGGAACAACGATTGCAACGATTCGCGCAAATTCCATCGAACCAATTGCAGGAACTGCAGCCCCAACCACTGAAGATTTCACACCAACTATTTCAGATGCATCAAAGCTTGGTGTTGTTACATCGACCGAGCCAGCGGTAAAAGGTGGTCGACCAGAATTAACTGAAGCATCGATCGTTGTATCTGGTGGTCGCGGAACAAATGGCGATTTCAAACCAGTTGAAGCATTTGCTGATGTTCTAGGTGCTGCGGTCGGTGCTTCTCGCGCAGCGACTGATGCTGGTTGGTATCCACACACTCATCAAGTTGGCCAAACCGGAAAAACTGTTAGCCCACAACTTTATGTAGCCTGCGGAATCTCTGGTGCGATTCAACATCGTGCAGGTATGCAGACCAGCAAGATGATTGTCGCAATCAACAAAGATCCAGAAGCACCAATCTTCGAATTGGCCGATTACGGGGTTATCGGGGATTTATTCAATGTTCTGCCACAAGCAACCACGGCGCTAGCTGCTAAGAAGGCTTAACCACTTAACTTAGTTATCCTTGGCGCATGACTATTTATCTTGATCATGCTGCTACAGCACCGATCAATGAAGCGGCAATTGATGCCCTAAATATCGCAATGCGCAAACTTGGTAATGCTTCAAGCATTCACAACCAAGGGCGTTCAGTTCGCAAAGATGTTGAAGATGCTCGCCATAAATTATCGGAACTAATCGGAGCTAATCCTTCAGAAATAATCTTCACTGGCTCTGGAACGGAGGCAAATAACTTAGCAATCAAGGGTTTCTTCTGGCAGCACCCAGATCGAAATGTCATCGTTACATCTGCATTCGAACATCATGCAATTCTTGATCCAGTTGAATGGCTAGTTGAACATGAAGGTGCCGAACAAGTATTGATTCCAATTACCAAAGCAGGAGTAATTGATTTAGATTTTCTAAAGAAAGTTGTCGCAGAGCGAGGCAATGAAATAGCTGTAATTAGTATCATGCATTCAAATAATGAACTTGGCTCGATTCAACCGATTTCTGAAATTGTGAAAATTGCGGGAAAGATTCCAGTTCACACCGATGCGGTTCAAAGCTTCGGTAAGGTTGAATTCAATTTCGCAGCGCTAGATGTAACAGCAGCAACAATCAGCGCACATAAAATAGGTGGCCCACTTGGTGTTGCAGCACTAGTTTTGAAACGCGGCCTTGACCTAACTCCGGTTCTGCACGGCGGGGGACAAGAGCGCGAAATTCGAAGTGGAACTCTAAATGCTCCTGCGATTGTGGCATTTACTGCAGCGGCTGAATATGCGATTGCAAATATGAATAACAACTTCCAACAAATTCGCGAGCTCCGTGATTACTTTGTTGCTGGGCTAAAGAAATGTGTTCCAGATGTTTCAATAAATTCAGTTTCAGATCCTGCTTTGCCCGGAATTGTTAATGCAACTTTTCCTGGCACTGAAAGTGATGCACTTCTGCTTTTATTAGATACCGAAGGAATCAGTGCATCTGCCGGCTCCGCATGCAGTGCAGGAGTTCCAAGACCAAGTCATGTGCTGGTTGCACTTGGTTTGAGTGAAAGCGATGCTGATGCTTCGCTGCGAATTTCTATCGGAACCACAAATACGAAGAGCGAGATCGATCAAGTGCTTGCGGTTATGCCAAGTGTTGTTGAAAGAGCGCGTAATGCTTTCGTAGTTAGTGGGTTGAACTAATGAAACTTATTGCGGCAATGAGCGGTGGCGTTGATTCTGCAGTCGCTGCAGCACGCGCAGTTGAAGCCGGTCATGAAGTAATTGGCGTGCACTTAGCACTTTCGAGTAATCCACAGAAGTATCGCTCTGGCGCCCGTGGCTGTTGCACAATTGAAGATTCGCATGACGCAAGGCGCGCAGCTGATGTAATTGGAATCCCGTTCTATATCTGGGATATGGCTGAAGAATTTCATGATGGTGTAGTCGAGAATTTCTTATCTGAATATTCTGAAGGCCGAACACCAAATCCATGTCTTCGTTGTAATGAAAAGATTAAATTTGCTGCGGTGTTAGATCGCGCAAAGGGCTTGGGTTTTGATGGCGTAGTCACTGGACATTATGCCCAGATGCATGAAACTGAAATTGGCCGAATGATGTATCGAGGAATAGATCCAACTAAAGATCAGTCCTATGTTCTTGCAGTGTTAAATACCGAACAACTCGCGGGTGCGCACTTTCCATTGGGCGATACCGTCAAAGATGACATTCGAATCGAAGCAAAGCGTCGTGGGCTTTATGTTGCAAATAAACCGGATAGTCACGACATTTGTTTTGTTCCTTCTGGCGATAATGCTGGTTGGTTGCGCGATCGCTTAGGTAGCGAAGTTGGATCCATTGTTGATGAAGATGGAACCAAACTTGGTGAACATAAGGGTGCATACACCTACACAATCGGCCAACGCCGCGGACTTGGAATAACTGTTCCTGCTGCCGGCGGAGAACCACGTTATGTTTTAAAGATTGAACCAAAGACAAATACGGTTGTTGTTGGAAGTCATGAAGCTTTGGCGGTATCAAAAATTATTGGTGACCGACCAATTTGGTGCGGACCAGAACCAGTTATAAACACAGAGCACCGTGGTTTCGCCCAAGTTCGTGCACATGGAACTCCACTTGCTTGCACATATCTGCAAACTGGCGCCGAGATAAAAGTTGAATTAGATGAACCACTCTTTGGTCTCGCCGCAGGCCAAGGCTTAGTTATTTACGATGGCGATCGGGTTGTTGGTTCGGCCACTGTCGCCAGCACCGAATAGATTCCTCAACATGAGCAACGCAGCCCGTCATCGCATAGTTGAATTATGCGAAGAGATTAATATTCACAATATTGATTATTACGTGAAGGATAAACCAACCATTACTGATGGCGAATTTGATGCGCTCTTAATTGAATTAAAGAAACTTGAAGCCGCACACCCAGAATACAAGTTGGCAGATTCACCAAGTGATTTGGTTGGTGGGGGATTTGCGACGCATTTCCAACAGGCTGATCATCTAGAGAAGATGATGAGCCTGGATAACGTCTTTGATGCAGATGAATTAACAAACTGGTTTGAACGGGTTGCTAAAACTAGCACCAAAAATACTTGGCTCTGCGAAGTAAAAGTTGATGGTCTGGCAATCAATTTACGATACGAAAAGGGCAAGCTAACCAAGGCTTTGACTCGAGGAAATGGCGTTACTGGCGAAGATGTAACTTTAAATATTCGCACCATCGCAACAATTCCGCACGAATTAAAAGGTAAAAATATCCCCGAGTTATTGGAAGTTCGTGGTGAAGTATTTTTCCCAATCGCTGCATTTAATGAATTCAATGATCAACAAGAAGAACTTGGTAAAGAGCGCTTTGCAAATCCACGTAATGCGGCCGCTGGTTCACTTCGCCAGAAAGATCCACGAGTTACAGCAAGTCGACCACTTTCAATGGTTGTTCACGGCATTGGCGCAGCTACTGGTGTCACATTCGATTCGCAGAGCGGTGCATATGAATTACTAAAGGGCTTCGGGCTTCCAACTAGTTCAAGATACAAAGTTGTTAAGAGCGCTGCTGAAGTTAGCGAGTTTGTTGCCTATTACGCGGACCACAGACACGACATCGAACACGAGATTGACGGCATCGTTATAAAGGTAAATGAAATTCCAATTCAGAATGAACTTGGTTTCACCGCTCGGGCACCAAAGTGGGCGATTGCATTTAAATATCCACCAGAAGAAGTAACAACAAAACTTCTTGACATAAAAGTTAGTGTTGGCCGCACCGGACGAGTAACGCCTTTTGCATTTATGGAACCAGTGAAAGTTGCAGGATCAACCGTCACAAATGCCACATTGCACAATGCAGAAGAGGTTGTTCGTAAAGGAATTTTGATTGGTGACACCGTTTTAATTCGCAAGGCCGGAGATGTAATCCCAGAAGTATTGGGACCCGTAATCGCAAAGCGCAATGGCAGCGAGAAACCATTCGTAATGCCGACTAAGTGTCCAGATTGCGGAAGTAAGTTACGTGCAATTACCGAGGGCGATGTAGATATTCGTTGCCCAAATACCCAGAGCTGTCCAGCACAATTACGAGAGCGCATTTACTACATTGGATCCCGAGTCGCTTTAGATATTGACGTCCGAGGTTACGAAGCAGCTAGTGCTTTACTTGAAGATAAATTGATAACCGATGAATCGGATCTATTTGCACTTACTGAAAAAGATTTAGCTAAGTCGCAATTTTTCTTGAAGAAAGATGGCTCACTTGGTCTTAACGTTGAGAAGTTCCTCAAGGGCTTGGATGCGGCAAAGCGCAAACCCTTATGGCGAATCTTGGTATCACTTTCAATCAGACATGTTGGTCCTACTGCGGCGCAAGCTCTTGCCAAGAACTTTGGATCTATCTCTGCAATTTCAGAGGCAAGCGAGGAAGAGCTTTCAAATACTGATGGAGTCGGGGGAGTCATCGCGCAATCGATTATCGAATGGTTTGCGATTGATTGGCATCAAAAAATTATTTCTAAATGGGAGAAAGCTGGCGTGCAGTTAGTTGAAGTTGTGCGGGAATCTACCGACCCACAAACTCTCGCTGGTTTAACTCTGGTTGTTACTGGTTCACTTGAGGACTTCACTCGAGATGGTGTTTCTGAAGTTATTGCCTCGCATGGCGGTAAGACCTCTTCTTCTGTCTCAAAGAAAACAGATTTTGTTGTTGCCGGGGAAGCAGCGGGATCCAAGTTGGCAAAGGCGGAAGAACTTGGGGTTCGGGTATTGAATGAGAGCGAATTCAAAACTTTGCTTGCAAAAGGTCCCGCAGCTTTGGGGTAAAGTTCCTCCTATGATTTTGTATTCAGAAACCGTTCGTGAACTTCCAGCTTCGCCAGTCTTCTTTGGACTCTTTGCTTTCGGTGTTCTAACTTTGCTTCTTTATTTAACACTTCGTATGGACCGGGATTAATCCCATCTCTAAAGTAGGAATTCTTGGTGGGACATTTGATCCACCACATCTTGGTCATCTTCACATCATCGAAGCTCTCGCTAAGAAATTTGATCAGATTATGGTGATTCCAACTGGCGACCCATACCTTCGCCCCGCAAATCCAATTGCAACACCGGGCGAACGTTTAGAGATGTGTAGCAAAGCTCTTGAAGATTTATCTGAAGAGCTACAAGAAAAAGTTGTAGTTCTAGATATCGAAACTTCACGTAAAGGGGCGACATATACCTTTGACACATTGCAATCACTTCGGGCATTTTTCCCCAAAGATGAATTCACTCTGGTTCTAGGAAGCGATGCCGCTGCAACGTTTCCAAAGTGGAAACGCAGTGATGACGTGAGAAAGCAAGCAGATATCTTGGTTGTAAGAAGGCCAGGAGAAGAAAAGTCAGAATTCAAAGAGATAGAAATCAACGCTCTTGATGTTAGCGCAACACAAATCCGTGAAGATTTTGCAATGGGAAAAACACCCGAAACAATCTCTCCTTCAGTGCTTAATTACATAAAAGATAGAGGCCTATATGGCAGCAGGTAAGAGCGTTATTAATTTGGCACAAGTTGCAGCAGAAGCAATTGCTGAAAAGCTGGGCGTAGATATTGTTGCAATCGATATGACTGAACAGATGGTTTTATCTGAAGTATTTCTGATTGCTACGGGTTCTAATGAAGTTCAGGTTGATGCAATAGCCGATGGTGTTTTCAAAGCGATGGCGGCAATTGGCGAAAAACCAATTCGACGCGAAGGTAAAGGGCAATGGATTTTGCTCGATTACTCAGATTTAGTTGTTCATATTCAAAGCCAAGAACTTCGCAATTACTACATGCTAGATCGCCTCTGGAATGATTGCCCTCGTATTCCATTATTGGTATCCGAAGCGAGATAATTTCCAAATGAGCGAAAAATCTAAACTTCGAATCGTGCTCTGGCGTCATGGCCAGACTGATTGGAATGTTGAAAATCGCTATCAAGGACATTCAGATATCCCGCTAAATAAAGTTGGGCAATACCAAGTGGGACATGCGGCAAAAGTATTAGCCGGCATGAATCCAAGTCGGATTATCGCGAGTGATTTAATTCGAGCGAAACAGACCGCACAAGCACTCGTTGATTTAACTGGGATCAAATTAGAAATCGATGCCGATTTGCGCGAAACCAATGGTGGCAATTGGGAAGGTAAAACTGGCCAACAAAATCGCGAGGAAGATGGCGAACGATTTAAACAATGGATGTTCGGTGAAGATGTTAAGGCCGGCGAAATAGGGGAATCGCGAACCGAAGTTGCAAAGCGCGCAAGATCTGCTGTTGATCGTGGAATTGCTGAAGCAACCGGAACAATTATTTTTGTAACTCATGGCGGAACATCACGTGCGTTGCTTGGCTCAATATTGGATATGCCATTCGATAAATGGGCAACACTTGGTGGGCTTTCAAATGCTTCATGGTCAGTTCTAGAACCGAACTCCTTCACAAAAATTGGCTGGACTCTGGTTGAACACAATGCCGGATCGATTCCAGAGCCAGTATTTGGCAATGAATCTCTGGAGGCCGAGGCTTAACTTTTAAGATAAAGTCTGCCCTCGAAGTTAATCTTCAAATAAAAATTGGGGCTGTGGCGCAGCTGGTAGCGCACCTGCATGGCATGCAGGGGGTCAGGGGTTCAAGTCCCCTCAGCTCCACTCGGTAAAAAACTTAATTCGGTAAATCTCAAGCATTAGGTCGTGGGAGAATTCACGCATGCATGAGGCCTACGACATTCAAAATGTCCAAGAGAAATGGTTGCCCATTTGGGACAAGCTAGAACCATTTAAATCTGGCCGCAGCGATGACAATCGTCCAAAGAAATATGTGTTGGATATGTTTCCTTATCCTTCTGGTGATTTACATATGGGCCATGCCGAGGCGTATGCACTTGGTGATGTGATTGCACGTTATTGGATTCAAAAAGGTTTTAACGTTATGCATCCAATTGGTTGGGATGCATTTGGATTACCGGCAGAAAATGCAGCGATAAAGCGGAATGAAGATCCACGTGCTTGGACTTATGAAAATATTGCAGTTCAGAAAGCTTCGATGCGCAGATTTGCCTGTTCCTTTGATTGGGATCGAGTTCTACATACTTGCGATCCCGAATATTACAGATGGAATCAATGGCTATTTCTTGAGATGTATAAAGAGGGTCTGGCATATCGCAAAGATTCACCGGTTAACTGGTGCCCAAGTTGTCAGACTGTTTTAGCTAACGAACAAGTTGTTGCTGGACTCTGCGAACGATGTGATTCCGCAGTAACAAAGAAGAAGCTAAATCAATGGTATTTAAAGATTACTGATTACGCCGATCGCTTACTTGATGACATGGCGGACCTTGAAGGCCAATGGCCAGAGAAAGTTCTGATGATGCAGCGCAATTGGATCGGACGTTCGATTGGCGCCGAGGTTAAATTTGTAATTGAAGGCCGCGATGAACCTGTAACTATTTACACAACCCGTCCCGATACTTTGTATGGCGCAACTTTTATGGTTGTTGCTGCAGATTCTGCGTTAGCTGCGGAATTAGTATCTGGTTCAAAGGTAGAAAGCGAATTTACTAAGTATCTAGATAGCGTAAAGGCTGCGACTGATATTGATCGCCTGGCAACTGATCGCCCAAAGAGTGGAATTTTCTTAGAGCGCTATGCAATTAATCCGGTTAATGGTGCAAAACTTCCAATCTGGGCAAGTGATTATGTTCTTGCAGATTATGGAACTGGCGTAATCATGGCGGTTCCTGCACATGATCAACGTGACTTAGATTTCGCAAAAGCTATGAAACTTCCAGTTCAAGTTGTGGTTTCTAGCGAAGAGGGCGATCCAAATGAAACCGGCATTGCAACAGCCGGAGATGGAAAGCTTGTTAACTCTGGTTCGTTAAACGGGCTTTCAAAAGACGCTGCCATTGCCAAGATCATTGAAGAACTTGCGGCAAAAGAACTCGGAAAAGCTGCTAAGAATTATCGCCTGCGCGATTGGCTAATTTCTCGCCAACGCTTCTGGGGAACACCAATTCCTATTATTCATTGCGATAAATGTGGCGAAGTTCCAGTTCCAGAAGATCAATTACCGGTAGAACTTCCATCTGCAACTGGCCTTGATTTAAAACCAAAGGGAACATCGCCACTTGGTGCGGCATCGGATTGGGTAAATGTTGATTGCCCTAGGTGCGGTGCACCAGCAAAGCGCGATGCTGACACCATGGACACTTTCTTCGACTCATCTTGGTATTTCCTTCGCTATACAAGCACCGATCGTCATGATGTGGCATTTGATAAGAAGGCTGTTGAAACCTGGCTGCCGGTAGATCAATATGTTGGCGGCGTAACTCATGCGATTCTGCACTTGTTATATTCCCGCTTCTTCACAAAGGTGTTACACGACCTTGGCCATTTAAATTTTGTTGAACCATTTACCAGATTGCTAAATCAAGGAATGGTTTTGATGGATGGATCTGCGATGTCTAAATCTCGTGGAAACCTGGTTCGACTTTCAGATGAGCTTGCAACGCATGGTGTCGATGCAATTCGCTTAGCGATGGTATTTGCTGGACCGCCAGAAGATGATGTTGATTGGTCGGATGTTTCGCCATCAGGTTCACTAAAATTCTTAAATCGGGCCTGGCGAATTTCAGGTGATGTAACAAGCCCCGCCGGCGCAGATTTCACGAAGGGCGATCTTTCACTTCGCAAAATTACACACAAAGCACTTCACGATATTGGTTTTGCAGTTGAATCATTTAGATTCAACGTAGCTGTTGCCCGAGTTATGGAATTAGTAAATGCAACTCGTAAGGCGATTGATTCTGGATGTGGTCCGGCAGATCCTGCAGTTCGCGAAGCGGCTGAAGCAATCGCAATTTCACTGTCTCTTGTTGCACCATTTACCGCAGAAGAGATGTGGGAAATCCTCGGGCACAAACCAGGTGTGGCACTTGCTGGCTGGCCAGAAGTAGATCCGAAATTACTTGAAGCAGATGCAGTTACCGCAATTCTTCAGGTTAACGGCAAGATCAAAGATCGAATTGAAGTTTCACCAAATATTTCTGATGCTGATTTGGAGAAGCTTGCGATGGCAAATCCAGAGATTGCTGCTGCAATTGCTGGTGCGAAGATTTCGAAAGTAATTACGCGCGCACCTAAATTAGTTAACATCGTCCTTTAATTCACAGGAGAAATTCCTTCCCGTATTTGAACCTTGCTTCGCAGTTAGATTCCGGGGATGTTAAATCAGCTCAAGGAAACAATCAGAGATAAGTATTTAGATTTTGGATTTACCGACGATCAACGCAATGCAGTCCTAATTGTTTTCGGGGGATTTATCGCAGTTGGCGCAGTCTTCTTCGCTCTTGCACAGGGTCATAATTCAGAGCCAGCGCAAACTTTGATCCCAACGGTAATAACTCCAAGCACCCCCGAAATTGCCGAAGTAATGATTGTTGATGTTTCAGGTCGGGTTCGAAAACCTGGTGTCTATTCACTCGATAAAGGTTCGCGGGCAATTGATGCAATCAATCTTGCAGGTGGGGCGCTTCCCGGAGTTAATTTAGGTGACATAAATCTGGCTCACCTCTTATTTGATGGCGAACAAATTATTGTCGGTGCACCTCGCGTTACTTATTCATCAGGTTCTAGAAGCGCTCCGAAAGCAAAAGTGCCAACTGCATCGAGTCCACTTAGTTTGAATTCAGCAACGCTAGCTCAGTTAGACACCTTGCCTGGGATCGGTCCCGTCATGGCAAATCGAATCTTTGCTTACAGAAAATTGAATGGCCCCTTCACATTGATTGACGATTTGAAGAAGGTATCTGGAATTGGTGATGCCACATTCGCAGAGATCTCGAAGTTGGTCCGAATCTAAGAGATTATGATTTTCGGTTACTCGCTTTAGGTTTAGCGATTTGGTTAGGTGCGGCTATTGCAGGAATCTTAAATGCACCTTGGAGCTATCTAGCAGTTCTTATTGCTGTTGGACTCGCTGGGTTGAAGCGGAGTCTTTCGTTAATTTTAATCGCAGCGCTCTTAACTGGAAGCGCAGGCAGTGCGATAAGACAGATCGGATTAACCCACAACTTCTTAGCTAAATCTCTAAGCAATCAGCCAGAAGTCGAAATTATTGGGGTTTTAAAGACCGATCCAATTTGGAGTAAACCTAAAGTTATTGGTTCGAGATTTCGTAGTAAATCCATGACCGCACTTGCTTCGGTTTCGAGTGTAAAAATTGATGGGCAAAGCAAATCCATAAGGCTGCCAGTTCGGTTAACTAGTTCGAAATTTATAAAGTTGATTCCAGGTGAAAAGTTTTCGGTAAGTGGAACCGCATTTCCTACTGCAGAACGGCGAGTTGCAGCGTTAATCGCTACGACTGGAAATTTCGAGAAACTCTCGCAAGCCAACTTTCTTCAACGGTTGTCAGCAAAAATAAGAGATTCCTTCCGTAAGAGTGCGATTTCGGTGGGTGGCTCAGGCGGTGCACTTATTCCAGGATTGGTAATCGGGGATACCTCACTAGAGGAACCAAGTTTTGTAATTGATATGAGAAGAGTCGGACTCTCACACTTGACCGCTGTCAGTGGCGCAAACTTTGCAATCATTGCCGCTTTTCTACTCTGGCTCTCACAATGGGTTTTCAAACGAGTGCGACCGCGATTGATTCTCACAAGTCTGGTTTTGATTGGTTTCATCTTTCTAGTTCGGCCATCGCCATCGGTATTGCGAGCCAGCGTTATGTGTGCGGTTATTTTGATTGCTAAAGCTCGTGGCGTTAAAGCAGATTCTTTACCTTCACTGGGCCTGGCAATCGCCTTTCTAATTCTGATGGATCCATTTCAAGCAATCGATCCTGGCTTTGCGCTTTCTGTTGCAGCAACTGCGGGAATCTTATTATTTGCGCCCAAGTTAGAGATTTACCTCAGTGAGAAGTTGGGCCACGAAAAATTAGCGCAAGTAATCGCAATTCCGCTTTCCGCAACAATCATGTGCACCCCGATAATTCTGGCTATTTCAGGCCTCTTCTCACTAGTTTCGATTCCGGCAAATGTTCTTGCCGGTCCCGTGGTTGCGCCCATAACTATTGTTGGTTTCATTGCCGCGATAATTTCCCCGATATTTCCTGGCGTTTCGCACATCCTGCTTTTACTGATAAAGCCTCTAGCTACTTTCATAGTTTGGATTTCAAATACCGCATCTGATCTACCGGTCTTGATGCTTCCCAAGAGTTATCTCGGAGCGATTATTGCGTTACTTGTTATCGCACTAATTAAGTTTAAGAAATGGGTGGCACTATTAATCTTGGCAGTAATTGCGATATTGATCATCGCTCTGCCTGGAAGATGGCCAGGAGCAAACTGGAGCGTTGCTAATTGCAATATCGGTCAGGGCGATGGTTTAGCGATTAACTTGGGCAATCACGAAGCCATAGTTATTGATGTGGGACCTGATGCGATTCTTATGGACGAATGCCTAAAAGATTTAGGAATCAACCGAATTCCGCTTCTAGTTCTCTCTCACTTTCATGCCGATCACGTTCATGGCTTAGATGGAATTCTGTCAGGCCGAAAGGTTTCAACTGCTTGGGTTTCTAATCTGGAACAACCAAAGAGTGAACGAGATACCGCCTTCTTATTGTTGGGAAATACTCCAATCCATCAGGCGACCGCTGGTGAAACTATTGAATTCCAAAGTGCGAAGGGTTTAGTGAAAATTCAAGTCCTCTGGCCGACCAAGGTGCAATCAACATTTGAAGCGCTTCCGGGTGATGGTTCTGCGATAAACAATTCGAGCATCGCGCTTCTAATCACAGTAGGAAATCTGCGAATATTTTCAGCCGGAGATCTTGAACCCCAAGCCCAGGAAGCGATGTTGGCTTTATCCAAGATTGATCCAGTAGATATCTACAAAGTTTCACACCACGGCTCTTCATTTCAATTCGCACCACTGATGTCTGCGCTGAATCCTAAAATTGCCTTAATCAGCGTCGGTGCCGGAAATAGCTACGGGCATCCAGCGACAACCACGTTGGCTGCGCTGGAATCGCTAGGTGCAAAAACCCTACGCACCGATCAAGATGGTGCCCTTGCGGTTGACGAGGCCCTTAAGATCAGAACTAAGAGAAATGATTGGTGGAATATTTCGTGGGGATAACGTTATTGCAGGGTGGCGAATCTCTCCTTGCTGACCGCGCGATTTCTCAAGTTATTGCAAAGTTTAAAGGTGCGACTGTTAGCACACTTGAAGCAGGTGAATTAGAACTTGGTGGAATTACCGACGCCCTTGCTCCATCTCTCTTCGGAGATTCCCGAGTAGTTGTTATCAAAGAAATTCAAGATTTGCCGGCCGAACTTGGCGAAGAAATTACTTCTTATTTAGAAGCGCAAGATGAGAGCGTTGAGTTAGTTCTTTGGCATAAAGGTGGCGTAAAAGGAAAGGCACTTCTTGAGAAGATAAAGAAGCTAAAGCCGACGGTTATTCCTTGTGACGTAATTAAAAAAGATGGCGAGAAATCAGACTTCATCCGCTCCGAATTTAAACGACTTGGTCGCACAATTTCTACCGAAGCAGTCCAAGCTCTAATAGACGCGCTCGGAAGTGATCTCCGCGAACTCGGTGGTGCCTGTTCACAATTAGCAGCAGATGTAACTGCTGGAAAAATGATTGATGAAACCGATGTAATGAAGTTTCAGAACGGAAGAATCGAAACAACTGGCTTTGATGTTGCTGATGCCGCACTAGATGGAAGGCGCGATGTTGCACTTATTGCGCTTCGCAATGCACTCGCCACCGGAACCGATCCTGTTCTTATAACCAGTGCACTTGCCGGTTCGCTTCGAACTTTGGCAAAAGTTTCCGGTGCATCTCGTGGCGTTAAATCATTTGATTTAGCTGGGCCATTGGGCCTTGCGCCATGGCAGATCGATAAAGCTCGCAGACAACTTTCAAAATGGACTCCTTCAACCTTGGCCGGGGCAGTTGTAGCGGTGGCCCAAGCAGATGCCGATATCAAGGGCGCTGCCGTCGATCCAATCCACTCTCTAGAGCGTGCGATTATTGCCATCACATCTCGAGTTTGAGTAGTAGACCCCTTCGCTGGTAATCTGCGCGTCTGCCTGGCAGAAGCCAAGGCTTAGATTTCAAGAGATTAGAAGGTAGTTCGAAGTGGCAAATATCAAGTCGCAGATCAAGAGAATTCGCACAAACGAAAAGGCTCAACTACGTAACAAGTCTGCT
>CAMAYZ010000019.1 GCA_945863115.1 Bifidobacterium breve | reverse complement strand
ACAGATTCAAGCAACCTACCTGATGACTCGAGCGAGCAGCTCTCAAGCGCCATCTTTTTGGTCTTGCTCCAAGTGGGGTTTACCTAGCCAATCACATCACTGCAATTGCTGGTGGTCTCTTACACCACCGTTTCATCCTTACCGTTATTACTAACGGCGGTTTATTTTCTGTGGCACTTATCCCGCGGATTGCTCCGGGTGGCTGTTAGCCACCACTTTGCTCTTTGGAGTCCGGACTTTCCTCGGTATTTTCATAACGCGGTGATCCGGGCGACTCTTCAGTGCGCTAATAATACGGGCAATTTGCGAATGGACTGTCCAATTATTTTGTGAACCTTACGCTGGCTAATAGGCTCTGGTGTATTAACGCACGATTAGCGGAGGAAACATGACGCAATCACCTTTCTTGTTCATGAAAGAGAATTCAAAAACTGTTCTTTGGAATGACTCTGCGGATCCAAAAGAGTTAAAAGAAGCCCTTACTTGGGGAATCGTGGGAGCTACTTGTAATCCAGTTATTGCGTTGAGCGCATTGAAAGCCGACCAAGAACATTGGGTTGGTCGTATCAAGGAATATGCAAAGGCACATCCAACTGCAACTGATGATGAAATCGGTTGGGCAATGGTTAAGGAACTTTCGATCAATGCAGCGAAGTTGCTCGAAGGTGAATTTGAAAAATACAACGGACGCAATGGTCGCCTTTCAATTCAGACCGATCCTCGCAATTTTCGTAACGCTAAAGCTTTAACTGAACAGGCTTTTGAATTCTCGAAGCTAGCAAAAAACATGATTGTGAAGATTCCAGTAACGTCTGAGGCGATTAGTGCATTTGAAGAAGCCACTTATTTGGGTGTCAGTTTAAATGCAACAGTTTCATTCTCAGTTGCACAAACTATTGCTGTTGCTGAAGCTATTGAACGTGGGTTGAAACGTCGCGAAGCAGAAGGTTTAGATATTTCGCAGATGGGCCCTGTATGCACAATCATGGTTGGTCGTGTTGATGACTGGGTAAAAGTAAGTGTTGAAAAAACTGGAGTAACCATTGATCCAGCTTCACTTGAATGGGCTGGTGTTGCAGTATTTAAACATGCTCACAAGATTTATAAAGAGCGTGGATACCGCACACGACTGTTGTCTGCGGCATTTAGAAATCATATGCATTGGAGCGAAATCATTGGAGGCGACGCAGTTATTTCACCGCCTTATACCTGGCAGGTAAAGGCTAATGAAAGTGGCATCATTCCAAATCCAAATAGCGTTGAAGAACCAATGGACCCAAATATCTTGAATCCGATGCTGGATAACATCCCAGAATTCCGCAAGATGTATGACGTCGATGGTTTGAAGGTTGAAGAATTTACTAACTTTGGTGCGACCCTTCGCACTTTGCGTGGCTTCTTGCAATCAGTAAATGATTTAGAGAGCTTTGTTAGGGATGTAACAGTCCCAAATCCAGATAACTAAAAAGCAGAACTTATTTAAGGTGGCTTCGTTCGCTCATTCCCCGAAGCGCACGCAAGCCATCTGATGCCCAAGTATTTACAGTGGTAATACTGCAAGGCAGAACATCTAAGTGATAAACACTTTCAATCGATGCGCCCAATACTGACGCTACTAATGTTCTAATTACATAATTATGAGTAACAACGATAATTGTTTTACCTGGGTGTTCTAAGCCTAAATTAGATAACGCTAAATCAGAACGTGCTGCGACATCTTCGTAAGATTCTCCACTTGTACCAGCAACCGCACCAGTGCTTGAAACCCAGGAAAGCCACTCATTTGGATAAAGCTCTTTTACTTGCGGAATTGTTAGGCCGTCCCATTCACCAAAAGCAGCTTCGCGCCAAGCTTCATCGTAAGTAACTTTTAAGCCGGTCGCTTTTGCAATTGCATCTGCAGTCTGCCTGGTGCGAACCATCGGTGAGGCAATAATCAAATCGGCTTTCCGTGCTGCAAGCTCTTTACCAACTGCTTCTGCTTGCGCAATGCCTTCATCACTTAGCTCTGGATCAGAGCCATCGCCACCAGAGAATCTACGTTCTGGCGTCAGAATAGTTTCGCCATGTCGAACAAAGTAAATAATGGTTGGCTTCTCACCAGAAACTAAACGCTCAATCAAGAAGTTCTTCTGCATCGGTGCATTAGTGCTTACGTCGCCATCAAGTGCTTTATTGGCAAGGCGATCGGCATGTGAATTCTCATCACGAGGAATCCATTTGTAAGTAACTAATTCGTGAGGGTGCGCATCTCGTGCTAACTTCGCAAGTTCGCGCATATCTGGATGTTTAATCTGCCAACGCCCCGACATCTGTTCAACAACTAACTTGGAATCCATTCTGGCTTCAACGGTTGCGGTTGGATCAATCTCATTTACTTTACGAAGTGCGGCGAGAAGTCCGCTGTATTCAGCTACGTTATTTGTTGCAACGCCAATAGTTTCAAAGAGTTCGTGCAAGATCTTTCCATTTTCAGAAACAACGGCACCGAAAGCGGCGGGACCAGGATTACCTCGTGATCCGCCATCGGCTGAAATAATAAAAGCGCGACCCATTTAAATTCGCACCAAGATTCGTCGACACTCTTCGCAGCGCAATACTTCTTCCGAATCCAGAGACTTAATCCGTTCCATTTCAACTGCATTAATCGCAAGTCTGCAGCCATCACAGGTATTGCCAATCAATAGCGCCGCACCGACTCCCCCACCATTGCCCTTAACCTTTTCATAAAGATCTACTAACGCGGTATCAATCTTGGGAACTAACAACGTGCGCTCGGACTTCTTTAGGGCAATCTCACGTTCAATTTCAGTTTCTGAATTTTCCAGGCGAATACTTAACTCAAGTTCTAACTTCTTTAAGCCCTCTTCATCGCTCTTAATCGTTGCTACTTTCTCTTTAGCTGCATCAACAATCATCATTATTTCAAGCTCGCCATCTTCTAACTCAGATTTGCGCTTTGCCAGTGTTGCAAGTTCGTGCTGAAGTTGTTCTAACTCTTTCGGTGAAGCACTTCCACCAGATAGTCGGGCTTCATCCTTAGCCATGCGATCTGCAACTGATTCGACATCAACTTCACTGCGACGTAAATCAATTGTCACATCCGCAAGTTCTGCTTCTGCGGTTGTTAGTAGTTCAGCACTGGCTGCGAGGCGGGTATGAATTGCGGTCAGTTGTTCGCGCTCTGGAAGTGTCTTCAATTTGTGTGTTGCCTGCATAATCGCAGAATCAATGCGCTGAAGTTCAATCAGATTATTCTGGTCAGAGACAGAGGCTTTCATACGCAACCTCTCTACTCAACGAAGGTGGTCTCGCCTAAATATATGTAATTGTTTAATCCTGGTGGGCGGTGAGGGTTTCGAACCCCCGACATCCTCGGTGTAAACGAGGCGCTCTACCACTGAGCTAACCACCCAAAACTTACTGCCGCACTCTACCCGCAGATTGGCAGTATTAAAAATTCACCGCTTAAAAATTAAAGTGCTGCGAGCGCAGCCTTGTAATCAGCCAAGTTACGCGCATCTCCGAGGCCATTAACTACCTGCCAGCGAAGAATTCCAGATTTATCAATAACGAATGTTCCGCGAGTTGAACAACCACGTTCTTCATTGAAAACACCATAGGCCTTTGCAGCAGCACCATGTGGCCAGAAGTCTGCAATAAGTGGGAACTTATAACCCTCTTGTTCTGCGAAAGCTTTTAATGAATACATTGGGTCACAAGAGATTGCGACTAGTTGAACACTGTCGTTCTGAAATGCACCAAGGTCATCGCGAAGACTGCAAAGTTCACCAGTGCAAAGTCCGGAGAAGGCGAATGGGTAGAACATGACTACTACGTTCTTTGAACCCTTAAAAGATGAGAGCGAAATATCAGCGCCATGTTGATCTTTTAAGTTAAATTCTGGTGCTGCTGATCCAATTTCTAATGACATCTGCTCTCCTAGTTATTTACGACTGGCTTTTCTTGCAACTAATTTGGTTGCAGTCCAATCATTTCCGATGGCAAAGGATACCGTCTGGGCAAGACCTGCAATTGGTGCAGCCTCTTGGATATCACTTGGCTCGACATGTCCATCACGATTAACTTTTGGAGTAAGTAGCCAGATTGGGCCGGTTTCAGTTAAATAAGTAAGTCCATCCATAAGATCATCGACGAGATCACCATCACCATCGCGCCACCAGAGTAGGACTGCGTCAACTACTTCAGTTGTAGCATCTTCAATAAATTTTGTGCCAGTTCGCTTTTCTATGGCACTGCGAAATTCGTTGTCACAGTCGGAATCAAGACCGACTTCTAGAATCAGCTCTCCGGGTTGGAGAGCGAGACGTTCAACTATTTGATCGACCCCCATCGGGGTTCTTCCTCCTTCATCATAGATATATGGCGGCAGATGCTTTTCTGAGTAGGAGAAGTCCACCGAACCTTTGACGATTACGCAAGAGGTAATTGGGCAATAGGTGGAAAGTTCATGCCAAATTCGTGGAAAGATACGGCTATGAGCATTAGCGACCAGGCCCCGGACCATTTAATCGATCAGCTTGTCGACACCGATCCACAAGAGACCGCTGAATGGACCCAGTCTTTAGATGCCGTCCTCAAAAATGCCGGACCAGTTCGTGCTCGTTATTTGATGCTTGCAATGTTGGATCGCGCTGGTGAAAATAATCTTGGTGTTCCCGCACTTCGCGCAACTGATTACATAAACTCGATTCCACCAAAGCAAGAACCAGATTTCCCTGGCGATGAGTTTATTGAACGTCGAATTCGCGCATTTATACGTTGGAATGCTGCCGTTATGGTGCACCGTGCGCAACGTCCAGGTATTGGTGTTGGCGGACATATTTCAACTTACGCATCTTCAGCTTCACTTTATGAAGTTGGTTTCAATCACTTCTTCCGTGGCAGAAACCATGCAGGCGGCGGAGATCAAATTTTCTATCAGGGACATGCAAGTCCTGGAATGTATGCACGCGCATTTCTTGAAGGTCGTCTAACCGAACATCAGATGGATGGTTTCCGTCAAGAACTTTCACATGAAGGTGGCGGATTATCTTCATATCCACATCCACGTTTGATGCCAGAGTTTTGGGAGTTCCCAACAGTTTCGATGGGACTTGGTCCAATCAATGCGATTTACCAAGCACGTTACAACCGTTACCTAAATGGTCGCGGAATTAAAGATACAAGTGACCAGAATGTTTGGGCATTTCTTGGCGATGGTGAGTGCGATGAACCAGAAACACTTGGTGCAATCAGTCTTGCTGCGCGTGAAGGTTTGGATAATTTAACTTTTGTTATCAACTGTAATTTGCAGAGACTAGATGGTCCGGTTCGCGGAAACGGCAAGATTATTCAAGAACTTGAATCTATTTTCCGTGGTGCTGGCTGGAACGTAATCAAAGTTGTTTGGGGTCGCGAGTGGGATGAACTACTTGCTATGGACCGCGAAGGCGCACTAGTAGATTTGATGACAAAGACAACTGATGGCGATTACCAAACATATAAAGCTGAATCTGGCGCATATGTTCGCGAACACTTCTTCGGCCGCGATCCTCGCACTGCTGCAATGGTTGCGGATTGGTCAGATGAAAAGATTTGGGCGCTAAAACGCGGTGGCCACGATTACCGCAAATTATTTGCTGCTTATAAGCAAGCATCAGAACATAATGGTCGCCCAACTGTAATTCTTGCTAAAACAATTAAGGGTTGGACTCTTGGTTCGCACTTTGAAGCAAGAAACTCAACGCACCAAATGAAGAAGATGACTCACGAAGATCTTCTAGCGTTCCGTGACACTTTGCAGATTCCACTTACAGATGAACAAATTGATGCCAAGGCCCCGCCTTATTACCATCCTGGTGTTGATTCACCGGAATACAAATACATGATGGAACGTCGTAACGTCTTGGGTGGTTCGATGCCATCTCGTCGCAAAGATTCTGCGCCACTTCCACAGCCACCAATTGAAACTTATGAAGCAGTGCTTCGTGGTTCTGGTCATCAAGAAATCGCAACAACTATGGCATTTGTTCGCTTGCTCAAAGATTTAGTAAAAGATCCAGGTATCGGTAAGCACTTGGTTCCAATTATTCCGGATGAAGCACGAACCTTCGGTATGGATTCACTATTCCCATCACTAAAGATTTACTCACCTCACGGTCAGAATTACACCTCCGTAGACCGAGAGCTAATGCTTTCCTATAAGGAATCAACTTCTGGTGTGATCTTGCACGAAGGTATTAATGAGGCTGGTTCAACAGCTTCATTTACTGCAGTAGGAACTTCGTATTCAACTCACGATGTTCCAATGATCCCGATTTATATCTTCTATTCAATGTTTGGTTTCCAACGCACCGGAGATGCTTTCTGGGCAGCTGCGGATCAGATGGCACGCGGTTTTGTAATCGGCGCGACTGCGGGACGAACAACTCTTAACGGTGAAGGCTTGCAACATGAGGATGGACATTCTCATCTACTTGCTTCAACCAACCCAGCAATTGTTTGTTATGACCCGGCATTCGGCTACGAACTTGGACATATCGTTCGCGATGGCTTGAAGCGTATGTATGGCGAGAACAGCGAAAACATTTACTACTACCTAACTGTTTATAACGAGCCATATGTTCAACCAGCACAACCTGAAAACTTAGATGTTGATGGTTTGCTTAAGGGAATTTATCTATACTCCCCTGCTAATCGCGGAAAGAAGAAAGTTCAGTTACTTGCTTCTGGTGTAGCAATGAATTGGGCAGTCAAAGCGCAACAACTTCTTGCAGATGATTGGGGCGTTGCGGCAAGTGTCTGGTCTGTAACTTCTTGGAACGAACTTCGTCGTGATGGCTTGGCTGTTGACCGACATAATCTGTTAAATCCAGATGATAAAAAATCTGCTTACATCACAAAGAAATTGCGTGGCCAAGATGGTCCAGTAATTGCAGTGAGCGATTTCATGCGCGCAGTTCAAGATCAAATCTCACCTTGGGTTGAACAAGATTTCTACTCACTAGGAACAGATGGCTTTGGACTTTCAGATACTCGCGGTGCGCTTCGCCGCCACTTCAAGGTAGATGCTGAATCAATCGTTGTTGCAGCGCTTTCAAGACTTGCTGAAGCTGGCGAGATTAAAGCAAAGGTGGTTCAACAAGCTCTTGATAAGTATCTTCTAAATGATATTAGCGCTGCAGATCCAGGTAATACCGAAGGTTCTGGCTGAAATTAATCTTTAGTATCTTTCCCAAGGTGTGAAAATTTAGTCGTTGCGAGAAGCATCAGAGCTGGAATCATTAGAGCAACTGTTACTGAAGTTGCTTGGGCGACCCAAGCAATAATTACTTTTGCAATGAATGTCGCGATAGTTTGAGTAAGCCCCAATTGAGCAACGACCACGCTACTTGGAAGAGAAGTTTTTCTAAAAGATATTGCGAAAATAGTTGGGGCAAGAATTGAAGAGCCAAATCCCGCTAGTGCAAATCCGACTAAGGCAACTATGAAACCTAGTATGCGATTTGTTTCAGATAGCCAAGTTCCCAGTGAAATGCAGACCGCGAAACCAACTCCACCCAAGATGGGTAGCTTGGTAATTAACTCGCGCTCACTCCACTTTGCCGCCATCCGTTTTGCATTAAATCTGAGAATAATCATCGCACTAATAAAAACGGCATATCCCCAGATACTCGTTGAAGCACTCATTTTTAGAGAATCTTTTACGTAAATTGCTGACCAGTCTTGAATTGAAAATTCAGTCTGCATAGCGAGCACCATTGCTATGACGATAACTGGTTGAAATTTGAAAGTCTTTGCAATTCCAATTGGCGAAAGATTCGGGAAGGCATCAGCTTCCTCGTTCTTTTTGATGAAATATGGTGTTGATTTAAAAATTCCATACATAGTCAGTGCCCACATAGCGATAACGACAACATCAATATGCCAGGCGAGGGTTACATAAGGTGTAATTGCAATAGCAAGGATCGACGTGATTAAAGCGCCAAGGCTCCAGAGACCATGAAGTTTAGGGAGAATCAACTCGCCAACTTCTTCTTGCCGATGAATCGCTTGGGCGTTATTGGCAATGTGAAATGAGACCCAGAAAAATGCAGTCAGAATACTTAGGACTAACCAATAAATAGGTTTCTGGATATGTGGGACTAAGCCAATTGAGAGAAATAAGCCAGTGGCAGAGAAAGAAACAATTGGCTTTACGCCAATCGAATGAACTAAATGTCCTACCAAAATAAACGAAATTACTCCGCCGATTGCACCCAAGCTTAGGTAGGTTCCGAAGGTTCCATTATTAATATTTAATTGATCCCGGATTTCTGGGAATCGTGTGGCCGTAGACATGGCGCCGATACCGAAGGGCCAAAATAGTAAATTAAGTGCTCTGCGCTCTTGCTTAGAGAATGTAGTTTTCAATAGAGCGCACTTGCTAACTCTTTACGTGCACTGATTAAATCTGGGTCTGCTGGATCCACAAGCGAGAATAGCTGTAACAGATGTTCGCGAGCGATTTTCTTATCATCACCATCACTAACTTTCACAAGTTGAATCATACGAGCAAAGGCCTCCCGATTGAGGCCACTCGCAATTTCAACATCTGCAGCTTTTAATTGAATTGTGACTTCATTTGGATTTGCACCAGCAAGAGTCATAACTTCGTTTGGATCTAAATCTTTAACACGAATGATTAATTCGGTTTGAGCCAACCCAAGTTTTGCAAGGGCATCTCCTGGTTTGCGAGCCAACCACTTTTCGTATTGCGCTTTCGCACCCATGAGATCGCTCTTCTCGAGTGCTTCCATTGCTGCAATCTCTTCAGGTTCCATAGGGGTTTCAATTGCTTCAGATTTTTCAAGTGCCTGGCCGACGCCGCGTTCAGCAGCAAGACCTACGACTTTGTCGATGACTAATCTGATTTGTTCTGGAGTTGGCACTGCTTCAAATAGCGGAACCATCTGCTCTTGGATAATTGCAATTGCAATTGGGACTGATTGAATCTGCAGGGCTTGTGCTACCTGGACCTCGGCATCAACGTTTACAGTTCCTAGAACCCAAGCTGGTTCGCCGTTTTCTAGTAAATCTGCGGCTTGATACTTACCCATAATTTCCAGCAGTTCAACGGCTTGAGTGCTGCGAGGTGACCAACAAATTAGAATTACGACTTTTTGATTCGATGCGGGAAGAATTTCACTAATTAAATTCTCTTGATTGACTGCAATTCCAGGAGTTGCAATAGCTTCTTGCGCTGGCTTTCCTAGGCTACTTAGGTCTACGGCACTGGCAAAGTTTTTTGGCAGTGGTGGCAAACTCATGCCGTAATCCTACATATATTTATCGAAGATTATTTTGATGGCGGTTCATGAATGCCAGGAACTGAAACCCCTACATAAGTTCTAAATGGCAAGATATTTTCGATGTAATCCTTGGTCGCAAAATCTAGCCCTAAGTCATGCCCCGCTTGTTCCCCTACATACCAACGATGTTCCAAGATTTCATGAAACATCTGTGCCTGTTCAACTCGATCTTGCAATTCTCTTGGCACTTGGTTCATTACATGATGATATGTATCACGAAGCCATCTGCGAGCACTGTCATGAATTGGTGGTTTAGGAGTTGCTTCTCGGCCACGGAAGCGATCGAATGATGCAAGCAATCTCTTGGCTTGAAGTTCTTCGGCTTGAATACCTAATAGGGCAAGTAAACGATTTTGGTGATATCCAGCTGCCACAAGTTTAGGCTGGAACTTTAATTCACCCTTATCACCGTTAATTGAAACTTCGACTTCTTCAACCGCAAAACCTAAATCTTGAAGTTGGCGCATCGCACCTTCAACTGCGTGCCGGTCATTTGGATCAAGAATTTGAGGTTCACGAAGCGCCTTCCAAAGTCTGCGATACCTTTTGATTACACCTTCACTCGCGCGAATTGGTTCCATATCAGCGGGAAGAACTCCGGCAATCTTCAAATCTTCCAACTCTGCGGCAACGTTAAAAAGCGAAATTTCTAAATCATGTTCACGTTGGCCATCAGTGAGCCGCGTTTGGAATTCTCCGGTTTCAGCATCAACTAGATAGGCCGCAAATTGATCGGCATCGCGGCGGAATAAAGTATTTGAAAGCGAGCAATCTCCCCACCAGAAACCGAGAAGATGCAATCGAACCAATAACAGAGCAAGCGCGTTTGCCATATTAATAATTTCGTGAGGAGTGATTTGTTCACTAAGAATTACGCGATATGGGAGCGAGAAGGGTAGGTAATGCGTGACCAGGGCTGCAGGTAAATCTTCGCCTTGATCATCTTTTCGGTTCTCGATTACCGCGACTGGTTCAACGCAAGGGGCTTCTCGGTTATTTAATTCTCGAAGTAGCGCGTATTCCCGGTTTGCAAATTCTGGAACTGTCTCCTTGATAGCAAATATTGGGGAATCATGATTTTGATTTACTTTGATCAAACGAACAATGTGGCGAGAAATACCACGCATATCGGTAAGCGTGGAATCTTCGGGCCACTCTTCAAGCTGTTTTGACCAAGGCATTTGGGCAAGAGATGACATCTCTTCTGCTAGTCCGGTTATTCGTAGGTCAGCCACGAGGCTATTCTCTCCTATTTTTTCTTACTGCGACGTTAAAATAGCGTCATGGCAAAGTTGAAACCAATCTTAAAACGACCTTCTCTATCTAGAAAAAAGAAGGCTGTTGCACCTGAAGACTTCGGAATCGTCGGTGAACCTCTTAATCACTCACATCCCTTCTACTTCGGATTCGTTGCCGCCTCTGGCGCAGTAATCGCCATCACATTATTGCGAGCTTTTGCCTCTGCCAGTCAAGTATTTGTTTTAATAATTATCTCGCTCTTCTTTGCAATGGGTCTAAATCCAGCGGTTCTGTTTATCGAAAGACGCGGCCTTAGCCGAGCAAAAGCTGTTGCAGCTACTGTCTCTTTAGTTATTGGATTTGTCGGTGTATTTATCTGGATTGCCGCTCCGCTAATTATCGATCAAGTTAATGCCTTGATTACTAATGCTCCTCAACTTATTTCTGACTTAAAGAACAATTCCACAATAAACGAATTAAATAAGACTTACGGAATTGTTGATACGTTTCAGGCAAAAGTTGATTCTTCTATCAAGGATGGCAAGTTCGTAATTGGGGCATTTGGTGGAGTTCTTGGTGTCGGAAAAGCATTTATCTCTGGCGTTTTTTCAATCTTAACTATTTTGGTTTTAACTCTCTACTTCTTAGCTGCACTTCCTACAGTTACCAAAGATGCTTATCGCCTAGTCCCTGCAAGTCGCCGTGAGCGGGTAGCAAAGATCACCGATGCGATTATCTTCAGAGTCGGAGCCTTCGTTGGTGGCCAAATCACAATCTCATTCTTCGCAAGTATCTTTATCTTCTTCCTAGGTTTAGTCCTAGATCTTCCATACAAATCAGCGCTAGCTCTTGTTGTTTTTGTTTGCGGATTAATCCCATTGATCGGCCACTTCATAGGAATGACAATTGTTACTTTGATTGCGCTTACAGTCTCGCCTCTTATCGCAGCCATTTCACTTGCTTCCTACATAATTTATGTGCAATTCGAAAATTATGTTCTAACACCAAAGGTTATGAAGCGCGCGCTATCAATTCCAGGTCTCGTAACAATCATCGCTGCACTTATAGGAACTTCACTTCTTGGGTTAGTTGGTGGAATCCTTGCAGTTCCAATTGCTGCTGCAGTCTTACTTATTCTTGACGAAGTTGTTTATCCAAAGGCGGATAAGAACTAAATCTCGATTGGTAGTGGAAGTTTTTCTGGAGCGATGACTCTGGTTATCTCGCTAAGAACCCGATAAACCGCTGGTTCTCCAACCCAGAGATGTTTTGCCTCATCAACGTTTATAAGTTCGATTTGTGAAATAACTTTAAATGCTTTGGCTGCAGCTTCTGGTTGCAAGTAATCATCGAACTCGGGAATCAGCGCAATGATCGGTCTGCCATCTTTAGCCCAATATTCCAGGTCACTTGGTTCTGATGTTCTAAGGGGTGGACTTAACAAAATCAGACCAGCAACTCTTGGATCTCGAGCGAATTTGAGAGCGAGGTCGGTTCCAAATGACCATCCCATTACCCAGAGAGTTTGCGCTCCAAGTTCTTTGAAAGAGAATTCAATCGCTGCCTCAACATCAAATCTTTCAGTTACGCCTTCACCAAAACTTCCAGCACTTGTTCCAGCTTCAGAAGTTGTTCCTCGGGTATTGAATCGAATGATTTCGATTCCTGCCATTGCAGGCAATCTATTTGCAGCTTTCTTATAAACGTGGCTATCCATCATGCCGCCAGCTGTTGGAAGCGGATGCAGGCAGAGGATTGAGGCCGCGCGATTTCCGATAGGAGTCGCCACTTCCCCAATTAGATTTAGTCCATCTGCGGTTGTAATCGTGATTGATCTGCGATTAGCCGGCAACACAGTGCTGGGACGTATTAGCTCTGACACAAAATAAGTTTAGTCTTACGCAATGGAAACCATTACATCTAAGAGCTTCGATAGCCACAATCCGGTCGATGGCTCAGTAATTGCAAGCTATCCCAATACTTCTGCCGCTGATGTAACTGCAGCAGTTGATCGCGCCCGTGGCGCAAGTTTGGCCTGGCAAGCACTTGGTTACCGTGGTCGCCGAAAAGTTCTGCTCAAGTGGGCCGCTGAAATTACAAAGCAGGTCGATGAAATCGCAGAAATTGTAAGAGCTGAAACTGGAAAGCCAATTAGTGACGCAACTTTAGAAGCTACTTTGGCACTTGGACACTTAGCCTGGGCTGCAAAACATGCAGAGAGCGTTTTAGCAAAACAACATCGTCCTTCTGGATTATTAATGTTTAATATGAAAACAAATGTAACCAGAGTTCCAATGGGAGTTGTTGGTGTTATCGGTCCTTGGAATTATCCGATCTTTACACCAATGGGATCAATTGCATATGCACTTGCCGCCGGAAATACTGTTGTCTTCAAACCAAGTGAATACACACCTGGAGTCGGACACTGGCTGGCAAATAGTTTTGCAAATATCGCACCCTTTGCCGATATTTTTACTTGTGTCACTGGGTTGCCTGAAACCGGTAGAGCACTTACTGAATCTGCCGTCGATAAAATTTCATTTACTGGTTCAACTAGAACTGCAAAGAAAGTTGCTGCCGCTTGTGCCGAACGCATGGTGCCAGTCGTTCTTGAATGCGGTGGTAAAGATCCAGTTCTGGTCGCAGCTGATGCCGACATTGATCGTGCCGCTGAATATGCACTCTGGTCTGCGATGTCGAATGCTGGTCAAACATGTATCGGTGCCGAACGCGTATATGTTGTAAATGAAGTTGCAGATAAATTCATAGCAAAAATTTCCGAACTTGCTAAGCAGATTCAGCCAGGTAAAGATGGTAATTACGGACCTGCAACCATGCCATCGCAGCTAAAGGTTATTCAGAGCCATCTTGATGATGCCGCTGCAAAGGGCGCAAAGTTTGTAGTTGGTGGCGTGGATTCTGTGAAGGCACCATTTGTAGAACCTGTAATCATGGTTGATGTTCCCGAAAATTCAACTGCCGTGACCGAAGAAACTTTTGGTCCAACTCTGGTTATAAATCGGACCGTAGATATTGCTGAAGCGATTCGATTAGCAAATGCAACAAGATACGGTCTTGCCGCATCAGTTTGGTCCAAGCGCAATGGCGAGAAGTTAGCTTCCCAACTTCAATGTGGAATGGTCTCGGTTAATTCAGTTATCGCGTTCGCCGCAATTGCATCTGTGCCATTTGGTGGCGTGAAAGACAGTGGTTATGGGCGGATTCATGGCCCAGAAGGACTGCTTGAATTTACTTATCCACGAACTGTTGTTAAAACTATCTTTAATATTCCAATTGTTTTCACAACTTTTGGCCGCACTAAATTCGCCGATAAATTTATTAAAGTTGCTATAAAGACGCTGCACTCCAAGGGAATTGGCTAAAACTAGTAACGCGGTGCATTTTTAGATTTTAGAGTTCGAGGTTTGCGGTCATTTCGTTTATTCCAGCAAACAGTGTGCCAATGTCTTCTTGATTCCACATCTTCTTCCAGCCAAGCAACAGTATGTGGAGTCGCCGTTGGAATTAATTGATCGCAGCCAGGACAGCGATATGGTTTTGTTGAAGTAGATCCAGTAATGCGACGGACCCGATAAATCCCTTCAGAATGTTCTTCTACGCTTTCACTAGATAGCGAGACATGACGTTCTTCTTCAGTGTCTGCAGCCCGTTTCTGGGACCTCTTGGGATGGTTTCTGCGCGGACTCACAGCCTTATTCTCTCGCGTGCATTCCGATAATCCCAACTTTTAGGGCAGGATATTGACGTGGTAAATGAATCAGCGATCTTTGTTCGAGGCCTAAAAAAGACATATACCTCTAAGGCCAATGGCTCCAAAGATGCGGTCGCCGGAATAGATCTTGATGTTAAATCAGGTGAAATCTTCGCAATCCTTGGCCCAAATGGCGCCGGCAAAACCACGACGGTAGAAATTCTTGAGGGCTACCGAGATCGCGATGGTGGCGAAGTTAAAGTCCTTGGTCAGGATCCTGCAAAACTCGGAAACGATAGCTGGGCTTGGCGAAATCGAATTGGCATTGTTCTTCAATCAACAAATGATTCTCAAGATTTATCAGTTGCTGAAACTGTTAAGCACTTTGCAAATTATTATTCCAATCCCCGCGATCCAGAAAGCGTAATTCGCGATGTTGGTCTAGATGAGAAGCGAGATGCTCGAATAAACACCCTGTCTGGTGGTCAGCGTCGCCGACTCGATGTCGCACTTGGAATCATCGGCAATCCAGAGATTCTTTTTCTTGATGAGCCGACAACTGGCTTTGATCCAGAAGCCAGACGAGCATTTTGGGAATTAATTCGTAATCTGCGCGATGAGGGCACAACAATCCTGCTTACTACGCACTACTTGGATGAGGCCGAAGCGCTGGCCGATCGAGTCGCTGTAATCGTTGATGGAAAAATAGTTGAAGTTTCTACTCCTGAAAATCTTGGTGGCAGAAATACCGCAAAGGCTCGAATTAGTTGGTATGAAAATGGCGCGAAGCAAGAAATTGAAAGTGATTTCCCGGCTGCTGAAGTTACAAAGCTTGTTGCAAAGTTTGGTGGCGAAGTTCCAGAGCTGACCGTTATTCGACCATCCCTTGAGGATATTTACCTCAAGATGATTGGTCAACTATGAGACCAAATATCATAAAAGTTGGTTTCCTTCGTGGCGGCCTTGAGATAAAACAATTTATGCGTCAACGCGAATCTGTTGTCTTTACTCTCCTCTTTCCAGTCATGCTGTTATTTATCTTTGGTTCGATTTTCAAAGGCGATCTCGCCCCTGGTGTAACTTTCAGCCAATACTTTGTTGCGGGTATGATTGCATCTGGTTTAGTGAATACCGGATTCCAACAACTTGCCATAATGATTCCAATTGAAAGAGATTTTGGAACCCTAAAAAGACTTCGTGGAACTCCGGTCTCACCAATTTCTTACTTCATTGGAAAATCGATTCTGGTTTTTG
This sequence comes from Bifidobacterium breve, assembly GCA_945863115.1. GTDB lineage: Bacteria > Actinomycetota > Actinomycetes > Nanopelagicales > Nanopelagicaceae > AAA044-D11. Next base: position 4,143 of record CAMAYZ010000019.1, on the reverse strand, counting down.
TTGCAATGATTGTTCAGGTCGGCGCATTAATGGGCTTCGGGGCTGCACTATTTGGATTAGATCTCCCAAATACAACCGAGCGCTGGCTTAGATTTGCCTGGCTAATTCTTCTTGGAAGTATCTGCTCCACAATTCTCGGAATTGCTTTCTCCGCTGTTCCAAAGAATGGCCGCGGCGCTTCTGCGGTCGTATCGCCCATCGTCATAATCTTGCAGTTCTTTAGTGGTGTCTTCTTTGTCTTCTCAACTCTTCCACAGTGGATGCAACAATTTGCGGCCCTCTTCCCTCTCAAATGGCTAACCCAAGGAATGAGATCCGTCTTTCTTCCTGAAAGTTTTGCTACTCAAGAAGTTGCAAGGAGTTGGGAAATTCCACAGATTGCAATCATTCTGCTTATCTGGACAGTTCTTGGAACAGTATTGGCGTTGAAAACATTTAAGTGGTCAGATAAATGAAGAAGCTGTTAGCTCTATTTGTTGCTGCCTGTCTTTTAGTCCCAGCACATGCATCTGCCGCAACCCCAAAGCCATCGCCTAAGCCCACGTCTACAAAGGCTAAAGTTGTTAAAAAGCCAGTTGTTAAAAAGCCAGTTGTTAAGAAACCAGTCACAAAGAAAAAAGTTGTTAAAAAGAAAAAGAAGAATTTTCCGACAAAAAAACCACTGAAGTGGCCACCTCCTGGTTTTGAAAAGAAGGGGGCTTTATTTGCAAAAACGGCCACACCGAAAGAACTTCTCATTGCTGGAACTGAAAATAAATATATTCAGCAGAACTTGATTGAGTACTGCGAAAAGTTTGCCTGCCTAGGAATATTTGTGGGTTCTGAAACGGGATGCGATTGGTGGGAAATTACCTCAAATGTATTAGGAATTGATCCGGCAGATCCGAATAAAAGAATTATTTATGGATCCCTAACTACTTTAATGGCGGGCTCAAAGGCAAAGACAGTTAAAGCTATTTTGCTAGTAAGTGAAGAGCCAATCGCGGATGGTTTGGGAGTTGGCGGATACACAGCGAACTGCCGAATCGGAACTCCAACTGGAAAAATTCCTAGCAATACTTATACAAAGAGCCCGGCAAGAAGTTAGCGATTGGCTCCTGGAACCCAGAGCACATCGCCCTTTTCTTTATTCTCGTAACGAGCTAGAACAAAGAGTAAATCTGATAACCGGTTCAAGTATTTTGCAGTAAGCGAATTTACGCCGCCACCGAATTGGTGAATTGCGTGCCAAGTATTTCGCTCAGCTCTACGTGCAACTGTGCGCGCGACATGTAATAACGCTGCGGCTGGAGTTCCGGATGGCAGAATAAAACTGCGTAGAGCCTCAAGGTCCTTATTGTAGAAATCAATTTGCTCTTCTAAGTATGTAACTTGAGATTCGATAACACGAAGTGGTTCAATTTTTGGGTCATCGATAACTGGTGTGCAGAGATCGGCGCCAACATCGAACAAATCATTTTGAACACGAATCAATAACTTTGTAACTTGTGGATCCTTAATCTGGCCTAACGCCAGCACCACGCCAATCGATGAGTTTGCTTCATCAACGGTTGCATAAGCTTCTAACCGCGGGTCATTTTTTGAAGTTCGGCTCATATCCCCAAGTGAGGTTGTTCCATCATCGCCAGTTTTTGTATAGATACGCGTTAGATTTACCATGGGATGAGCCTAATTCAATCACTACGATTAGACCACTCGAAACCCACTGGCCGGAGGTGATCAACATGGAAAGTTCGAATGAATATTTCCAGATAGTTGGTGGCGCGCGCCTTGTGGGCGAAGTCAATGTTCACGGAGCAAAAAATTCTGCCCTGAAATTAATGGCTGCCTCGCTTCTAGCAGTCGGTGAAAACACAATTGAAAATGTTCCCGATATTGCTGATGTTCACATCATGGAAGAGTTGCTAACAAGACTTGGCTGCACCTGTTCGTATGACCGTGGCTCATTGACCATGAAAATATTGGTTCCAAAAGTTCCAGGACACCGCGCAGATTACGATTTAGTTCGCAAGATGCGTGCCTCAATAAATGTTCTGGGTCCACTCGTAACCAGAGTCGGTGAAGTGGAAGTTGCACTTCCTGGCGGCGATGCAATTGGTTCACGTGGAATTGATTTCCATATCAAAGGTTTGATTGATCTTGGCGCCGAGGCGCATTCAGAACATGGTTACGTAATTGCTACCGCGCCAAATGGCCTAACCGGCGCACCTATCTCTTTGGATTTTCCAAGCGTTGGTGCAACCGAAAACATTATGACTGCTGCAGTTCTTGCAAAAGGTGTTACAACGATTGATAACGCGGCCCGCGAACCCGACGTAGTAGATCTTGGTGAGTTTCTTATTTCAATGGGCGCGAAGATTGAAGGTCTTGGGACTCCAGTCATAACAATTACTGGCGTCAAGGAATTAAAACCAACAACTCATGCAACTCTTGCCGATCGTATTGTCGCTGGCACTTGGGCCTTTGCAGCTGTAATGACTCAAGGTGACATAACAATTCATGGTGGCCGAGCCGATCATTTAGAAGTTCCGTTGGATAAATTAGTTGCGGCAGGTGCGGTTGTGACAACAACTGCAGATGGATTTAGAGTTCGAATGGATAAGCGACCAACAGCAATAGATGTTGCGACACTTCCCTACCCAGGCTTTGCAACTGACCTGCAGCCATTTGTGATTACGATGAATGCAATCGCTGAAGGCAATTCAATAGTTACTGAGAATGTTTTCGAAGGACGTTTTATGTTTGTAAGCGAACTCCAAAGACTTGGCGCCGATATTCATGTCGACGGCCATCACGTATCTATCTCAGGCAAGATTCAACTATCTGGCGCACCTGTGGCCGCTACAGATATCCGAGCTGGGGCCGGCTTAGTTCTTGCTGGATTAGTTAGTGAAGGAATTACGACAGTTGAAGATGCATTCCACGTTGATCGTGGGTATCCCGGATTTGTTGAAGCACTTGTAAAGCTTGGCGCTAAAGTTTCACGCCACATTTAAATTATTTTTTAATCAGTTGATTCGCCGAGTATTGAAACTCGGTTATCTGATACAGAGATAAAGCCGCCATGGATGTTGAACTCTTGTGATGTGCCGTCAGCAACTTTGATACTGACTTTGCCATCAACTAGAACTCCAAGAAGCGGTGCGTGACCCGGTAATACACCGATGTCACCTTCTAGTGTGCGAGCCGAAATCATTTTCGCCTCGCCAGACCAGACCCGCTTCTCCGGAGATACAACTTCAACAGTTAGGTTTGAAGACATTTAATTTATGCCTTAGCCAATTCTGCTGCACGCTTCTCTACATCTTCCAAGCCACCGCACATGAAGAATGCTTGCTCTGGAACATGGTCATACTTTCCATCTGCAAGAGCTTCGAATGCTGCAATTGTTTCAGTTAGCGGAACGAATGAACCATCGATACCGGTGAAGACCTTTGCCACGAAAGTGTTCTGTGACAAGAAGCGCTGGATACGACGGGCACGTCCTACAAGAATGCGATCTTCTTCTGACAATTCATCAATACCAAGAATTGCAATGATGTCTTGTAGATCCTTGTAGCGCTGAAGGATTTGCTTTACGCGGTTAGCAACACGGAAGTGGTGCTCGCCGATGTAACGTGGATCCAAAATACGTGATGTTGAGTCAAGTGGATCTACCGCAGGATAGATACCGAGTTCGGAAATTGGACGAGACAACACTGTTGTTGCATCCAAGTGCGCGAATGTTGTGTGTGGTGCTGGGTCGGTGATGTCATCTGCAGGAACATAAATTGCCTGCATTGATGTAATCGAGTGACCCCGAGTTGAAGTAATGCGTTCTTGTAGCTGACCCATTTCATCGGCAAGTGTTGGTTGGTAACCCACTGCAGATGGCATACGTCCAAGAAGTGTTGATACTTCAGAACCAGCTTGTGTGAAACGGAAGATGTTATCGATGAATAGAAGCACGTCTTGCTTCTGAACATCGCGGAAGTATTCCGCCATTGTTAGCGCCGAAAGTGCAACGCGAAGACGAGTTCCAGGTGGTTCATCCATCTGGCCGAAGACCAATGCGGTCTTATTGATAACGCCAGTCTCGGTCATTTCTAAGAACAAGTCGTTTCCTTCACGTGTGCGCTCTCCTACGCCGGCGAATACAGATAC
>CAMAYZ010000018.1 GCA_945863115.1 Bifidobacterium breve | reverse complement strand
CAGTAGAGTTAGCACGTTGTTTCCGGGGTCGATGTAATTTCGAACCGGCGGTTATAGTCCGCGACCCGATGCCCGCCAGGTATCGGTTGACTCAGTGAAATTCTGAGACCGACGGTTAAAGTCCGGATGATAGGAAACCAACAAGAGGTGGGTATTTTGCCTACCTTCTTTCTGCTTTCTTGCAACCACCCCGGCGACTCGAAATTTGAGTGGGGGTTCATATGGATTACACAGTTGCGATGCAACGTGCCATTGCCCTGTCTGAAAAAGGTTTAGGCAAGACTGCACCAAATCCAATTGTCGGTGCGGTAGTTATTGATGCAACCGGAAAAATAATTGCCGAAGGTTTTCACGATCGAATTGCAAGTGCTGATCATGCAGAAGTTATTGCAATTAAAGCTGCAGGCAACAAAGCACAAGGTGCAACCATTGTTGTAACTCTGGAACCTTGTAACCACATTGGGAAAACTGGCCCATGCACTCAAGCAATTATTGATGCTGGTATTTCAAGTGTTGTTTTTGCAGTCAACGATCCAAATGCAATTGCATCAGGGGGCGCAGATAAATTACGTGCTGCCGGAATTAAAGTTATTGAAGGAATCCTTAAAAAAGAAGCAGCGCTTTCAAACCGGGCCTGGCTCATGAAAATTCAAAAGAATCGTCCATTCTTCACTTGGAAAGTCGCCACGACGCTTGATGGAAAAGTTGCAGCAACAGATGGAACATCTAAATGGATTAGTAATGAGACATCACGTGGCGATGTTCAAACTCTGCGCAGGCAATCCGATGCAATTTTGGTTGGAACCAATACCGTAATTGCGGATAATCCTCATCTCATTCCGCGTGGAGATTTTGCAGGTTACACGCAAAATCCAATCCGAATAATTTGTGGCGAACAAGAACTTCCTTCAGATTCACATGTTTTTGATGACTCGGCTACAACCCAATTTGTGAAAACTAGAGATTTAGATCTATTGGTTGAAAAACTTAACAACTTAGGAGTTAATCAAGTGCTTGTAGAAGCTGGTCCCACATTAGCAAGCGCGATGCTAGATCACTGCCTAATGGATGAATTAGTTATGTATCAAGCCCCATCTTTACTTGGATCTGGAAAGTCATTCTTTAGCTTGGGCAAAGAATCAACAATTGAGAATCAATTGCGTATGGATCACATCAGCACCGAAGTTTTGGATGGCGATGTTAAATCTGTTTATCGTATTAGGAACGGTGAATAATGTTTACCGGACTCATTGCTGAACTAGGAACCGTTGCCGCAATCTCTAAAGGCGAAACTTCAGCGGTCTTTACTATCAACGCTCCTTCGCTAATTAGTGAGATTAAATTAGGCGATTCTGTTGCAGTTAATGGAGTCTGCTTAACTGCAACTAATATTTCTGGCAATACTTTTACGGCTGATGTAATGGTGCAAACCTTGTCGCTGACATCGCTGTCACAAATAATTATTAATAGTCCGGTTAACTTAGAACTTGCAGCGCAGCTAAATGCGCGAATGGGTGGACACATGGTTCAAGGACATGTCGATGGTGTTGCAACAGTTGTCGGCCTAACACCGGGTGAAAAATGGGCACAATTTGATATTAAAGTTCCAGATCACTTAACCAAATACATTGTTAATCAAGGATCCATCTGCCTAGATGGCGTTTCCTTAACAGTTGGCGAGATATCAGATTCAAATAACGTATTAACTGTGTGGTTGATTCCAGAAACATTAGAACGAACAAACTTGTCATCCAAGAAACCAGGCGATTTAATCAATATCGAAGTTGATGTTCTAGCAAAGTATGTAGAGCGCCTCCTTACTAAGGGAGATAACTAATGAGTAATTTCCAGAGAGCGCTCGACGCTTATAAAAATGGTGATTTGATTATTGTTACCGATGACGCAGACCGGGAAAATGAAGGCGATCTAATGCTGCTTGCTGAGAAGGCAACACCAGAAAAAGTTGCATTCATGGTTCGCCATACCACTGGAATTTTATGCGTTGCAATGACGCAGGAACGTGCGCGGACTTTGAAGCTTCCGCTAATGGTGGAAGAGAATGAAGATTCAAAGAAAACTGCATTTACGGTAAGCGTTGATTACAAGCCAGGGTTAACGACTGGAGTCAGTGCAACAGAACGCTCTAATACAGTGCGCGCATTGGCAAACAGTTCTGTGCAAGCTTCAGATTTCGTACGCCCCGGACATATATTTCCGCTAATTGCAGAAAATCTTGGGCTACAAGTTCGTGGTGGCCATACCGAAGCCGGTGTTGCACTGTCACAGATTGTTGGTGCGCAACCACTCTCTTTGTTATCTGAAATAGTTAATGACGATGGATCTATGGCTCGAGGCGAGTCGCTGGCGAATTTTGCTGCGATACATTTCCTACCAATTATTTCGGTTGCAGAGTTAAAAACATATGTAACTAATAATCCGATTTCAATAATTCAATCAGCTCCGAAATTTGAATTTGGTTGGGCGCAGCTTCCACTTCGCACAGGAAACTGGAAGATTGCAACATTCCCCGGACTGCGTCAGCGTGAGCATGCGATAATTGCATTTGGTGTTGGCGGAAAATCTCCTTTACTCCGCATTCACAGCGAATGCTTTACCGGAGATGTCCTTCATTCACAGAGATGCGATTGTGGCGAGCAATTAGAACTTTCTATCAAACTAATTCAAGAACATGGTTATGGATTCATAATTTATTTACGCGATCATGAAGGTCGCGGCATTGGGCTAACAGAGAAGATCAAGGCATATCAACTTCAGGATCAAGGTATGGATACAGTTGATGCCAACTTGCACTTAGGACATGAAATAGATGCCCGAGACTGGAGTGATGCAATAGCTATTGTGAATTCGCTCGGTCTAAAAGATGTTGTAATTTTGACTAATAATCCCAATAAGGTTTCCGCGCTAAAAAACGCTGGTATCCAAGTTGAACAGCAATCACTAGAAGTTTTCAGCAATAAATTTAATGAGAAATATCTAGCAACCAAGGAAGAAAAACTTGGCCATACCCGAGGAGTGAGATAAATGTCCGGAGCCGTGCCAAAGATTGAGATTAAGCAACTTCCAAAAGCCAAGGTAATGATTATTTCTTCCTCTTGGCATCTTGATATTTGTGATGATTTAATTTCAGGAGCCAAGCGTGCGCTAGAAAAAGCTTCAGTTGCTGAAGTAAAAGTGCAATATGTGCCAGGTTCATTCGAGCTTCCACTTGCCGCGCAATTTGCATTCGAATCCGGTTTTGATGCGGTAGTTGCAGTAGGACTAGTTTTAAAAGGTGAAACCCCACATTTTGATTATGTCTGCCAAGGTGTAACCAAAGGCGTTATTGATGTCTCACTAAAGTATGGAAAGCCAATTGGTTTTGGCGTTTTGATGTGTAACGATCTTGATCAAGCAGTTGCTCGTAGTGGCCGTGCTGGTAGCAAAGAAGATAAAGGTTATGACAGCGCCGTAGCGGTAATTGAATTACTGCATTTAAAATCAAACTAACTAATTAAGAGTTACTGCGCCCCATTAGTTTTATTGCTTCGGCAACCTTTGTCACAACCTGGGTATCGAAAACACTTGGCACAATGAAGTTTGCATTTAATTGATCTGAACTTACACAAGAAGAAATCGCATCTGCTGCGGCTACAAGCATCGCATCAGTTATTTTCGTGATTCTTCCATCAAGCAATCCACGGAAAATTCCAGGGAATGCTAAAACATTGTTAATTTGGTTTGGTTGATCACTTCTGCCGGTGGCAACAACTGCAGCGTATTTGCGGGCAATTGCAGGATCAATCTCGGGATCTGGATTAGCTAGTGCAAAAACTATTGAGCCGGCAGCCATAGCGGCGACATCTGACTCCTTCAAAACATCTGGGGCGCTGACACCAATAAAGATATCTGCTCCAACCATTGCTTCCGAAATACTTCCGTTGAAGTTTCCAGGAGAGCAGTGATCCACAAACCAGGTGCGCATCTCTTGATCGCCGGCCTTATGTTCAGAAACCAGACCATCTTTATCGAAGCCAATAATATTTTTAGCACCACTTGCAACCAACAGTCGGGCAATCGCAGTTCCAGCGGCGCCAGCACCACTCATAACTATTTTTGCTTTTGCTAGATCTTTCTTCACAAATTTAAGTGCATTAGTTAGCGCAGCAAGAACAACAATTGCAGTTCCGTGTTGGTCATCGTGAAAAACTGGAATATCTAGAAGATCACGTAAGCGACGTTCAACCTCAAAGCAACGTGGCGCTGAAATATCTTCTAAGTTAATTCCGCCATAAACCGGCGCAATGATTTGAACCGTGCGAACAATCTCATCTACATCTTGGGTATCTAGACAGACCGGCCAAGCATCAACATCAGCAAAGCGCTTAAAGAGCGCAGCTTTACCCTCCATAACTGGAAGCGCAGCTTCAGGTCCAATATTTCCAAGTCCCAATACCGCTGAACCATCTGTAACAACTGCAACTGTGTTTCGTTTAATTGTTAGGCGTCGTGCATCTGATTTATCTGCAGCGATAGCTTGTGAAATCCGAGCAACACCAGGAGTGTAAGCGCGAGATAAATCATCACGAGTTTTCAGAGGAACTTTTGATTGAATTTCAATCTTGCCACCGAGGTGCAATAGGAAGGTGCGATCACTAACTTTGCGAACGGTAAGTTCTGGATGGCTTGCAATAGATGCAGTAATTGCTTCGGCATGTTCGGCATCAATTGCATCGCAAGTTACATCGATAACAACGTGATCTAAGAATGATTCAACAACGTCAAGTGCGGTAATCGCAGCACCAGCTGCAGTAATTGCAGTTGTAACTTCAGCAACTGGTTGCGCAGAAGGCGGACCTTCAACTCGAATAGTGATTCCGTATCCAGGACTTGTAGATGCCATGTATTACACAACTCCGTATAAACGATCGCCGGCATCGCCCAAACCAGGGACGATATAACCTTTTTCATTTAACTTTTCATCAAGAGCACCAGTAACAATTGTGATTGGCAGATTCTTTCCAGCATATTCTTTTTCAAGTAGCGCAATTCCTTCAGGCGCTGCCAAAATTGTGATTGCAGTTATATCGGTCGCACCGCGTTCAAGAAGATAGTTGATTGCAGCAATAAGAGTGCCACCGGTGGCAAGCATTGGATCCAAGATGTAGCACTGACGTCCAGTTAAATCTTCAGGCAAGCGATTTGCATATGTTGATGGCTGCAAAGTTTCGTGATCTCGGATCATTCCGAGAAATCCAACTTCAGCTGTTGGCATTAATCGGGTCATTCCTTCGAGCATTCCAAGGCCAGCGCGCAGAATTGGAACAACAACAGGTTTTGGTTTCTTTAGTTCTACGCCATCAGCCATTGCGACTGGAGTCTTTACTTTTACTGGAGTTGTGCGAACTTCTCGGGTTGCTTCGTATGCTAATAAAGTAACAATTTCCTCAGTTAATTGGCGAAATGTAGGAGAGTTTGTTTTCTCATCCCGCAGCACTGTCAATTTATGTGCAAGCAATGGATGGTTCGCTACATGAATCTTCACGACTCATACCTTACTCGCGCTAATGGGGCTTGTCGCATGCCCGCTTTAGTGTCAGTATTGAAGCCTGCATTAATCGGACCGGGGGTGAGCGCAATGTCTATGGCTTCTAAGGGGACAGAAGATTTTGGGATTATTGCGTGGCACGAAGACGGTCGTTGGAATGTGTCGGAACTAACTCACTCCAGAGATCTCGGTTCAATCATGGATCAACTTAATTCGCAGGCAACTAACGGCGGAGCAATAGCGTTGATTGCAATTGAGGAAGATTATTTTGTAGTTGCTAGAGCCCTTGGTTCACAAATGCAAATGATGATTAGTGATGTTACATATGCACTCGAATCTGATCTTGCTGCCGACTTACTTGAAATGTTGGATCTGCCCTTCCCAGAAGAAGATGATGATTCTCAACCTGGTGGCGATATTGATTTACTTTCAGATCTTGGAATGAGTGCAATGGAACTCGAAGCGCTTTGTGATGATCCAGAACTTTTTCCCGATGAACAGTTAGATGCAATAGCTTCAAGATTAGGTTTTGGAAATCAATTTGCTGAACTTTATGAGAGTCAATAACCATTGTCATTAGCCGCTAATTCTTTCGAGCAAGAAATGAAAACTGCAGTTGAAATTGCTAAATCTGCGCTCGCAACTGGCGATGTTCCAGTAGGCGCACTTGTTTTAAATGCAGATGGCAAACAAGTCGGAACTGGTTTTAATCGTCGAGAAATTGATAACGATCCAAGCGCACACGCAGAAATCATTGCCCTTCGCGAAGCCGCAATCGCAAATAATTCTTGGCGCCTAGATGGCCACACAATTGTTGTGACACTTGAACCTTGCGCGATGTGTGCTGGCGCAATTGCACAGGCACGAATCAAGACTTTGGTATTTGGTGCATGGGATGCGAAAGCTGGTGCAGTTGGCTCGGTTTGGGATGTTCTTCGAGATCCACGGTCATTGCATCAGGTAGAAGTTATTTCTGGTGTAAATGAAAGCGAATGTGCCGCACTATTAAGCGAGTTCTTTAAGAATAATCGTTAACGAGCACTACGTGGGCTCGGTTACTCTTAACCAGTGAAGCCAATAACAACATATGCCTATCTTGGTCCAGCCGGGACTTTCACTGAGGCAGCGCTTCGCCAAATCGCAAATGAATCCGATGTATTAGTTCCTTACTCAAATGTAACTGCAGCGCTTGATGCAGTTCGCAGTGGTAAAGCTGAAAAAGTCTTAGTTCCTATTGAAAACTCAGTAGAAGGTGTCGTCTCTAGAACGTTAGATGAATTAGCTGTCGGAACACCACTTGTTGTTATTGCAGAAACCACGCTTCCGGTCTCCTTCGCGCTAATGATTTTGCCTGAAAATGTTGGTAAACCAATTACGAAAATTGCTACCCATCCACACGCCGAAGCTCAATGCCGCTCATATATTGCTAAGAATTACCCACAAGCTGAAGTAATTGAGATGTCATCAACTGCCGGGGCCGCAAAGGGATTAACTGATGGAAATTATGATGCTGCCATTGCATCTGAAATTGCTGCGAAAAATTATGGACTCAAAGTATTGGCTAGCGATATCGGTGACAATACCGGAGCAGTAACACGGTTTGTTGTTGCTCAAAAACCGGGCGAAACCCCAAAGCCAACTGGAAATGATCGAACATCACTTGTTGCTTTTATCGGGATCGATCACGCCGGAGCTTTATTAGAAATTCTTACCGAATTTGCCAAACAAGATGTGAACTTAACTTTTATTCAATCACGTCCGACTGGACGCGAACTTGGTCATTACCATTTCATTATTGATGCAGAAGGACATATAGCAGAGCCTAAAGTGGCTGCAGCAATTGACGGAGTGCGCAAAATTTGTGAGGACATTCGTTTTCTTGGCTCATATCCACGCGTTGGTAAAAGTAACTAGATAGGCTTGCACACGTGATTGATTTAAAAACTTTACGGGAAAATCCCGATGCCATCCGCCATTCACAGAAAGTTCGTGGCGAAGATGTTGCAGTTGTTGATCAATTAATTGAAGCCGATGCTCTCAGTCGGACAGCACTTAGTGAATTTGAAACAATTCGTGCCGAACAAAATGCCTTATCTAAATCAGTCGGAGCAGCCAAAGGTGATGAGAAGGCCGCTCTTTTAGAGAATGCAAAAGAGCTTGCAAATAAAGTTAAAGCCGCCGATGCAAAGCGCAGCGAGCTTGAAGCCAAAACTCGCGAATATCTCTTGAAGATTTCAAACCTAATTGATTTAGAAGCACCTGTTGGCGGCGAAGAAGATTTTAAAGTGATTGAAGAAATCGGTAAGCCCCGCGATTTCAAGGGCGAGGGTTTTGAGCCAAAAGATCATGTTGAATTAGGTAAGTTGCTTAAGGCAATTGATACCGAACGCGGGGCGAAAGTCGCAGGATCTCGTTCATATTATTTAACTGGACCTGGCGCGATGTTGGAATTTGCATTGGTTAATTTTGCAATCTCATCGGCAGTAAAGGCCGGATTTATTCCAGTTATTCCACCTGTTCTGGTTAATTCATCTGCGATGGAAGGCACAGGTTTTCTTGGCCAAGCCGCCGAGAATGTTTATCACTTAGAAGAAGATGATATTTATTTAGTTGGAACAAGTGAAGTTCCACTCGCTGCGTATCACATGGATGAAATTGTTGAGAATTTACCAATTAGATATGCCGGTTATTCCTCTTGCTTCCGACGTGAAGCAGGAAGTTATGGCAAAGACACTCGTGGAATTATTCGGGTTCACCAGTTCGATAAAGTTGAAATGTTCTCATTTATTAAACCTGAAGAAGCTAAAGCCGAACACCTACGTCTTCTTGAATGGGAAAAGGATTTTCTTAAAGCAATGGAAGTTCCATTTAGAGTTATCGATGTTGCATCCGGTGATTTAGGTTCAAGTGCAATCCGTAAATTTGATTGTGAGGCTTGGATTCCAACCCAGAACGCTTATCGTGAAGTAACAAGCACCTCTAACTGCACTGAATTTCAAGCTCGTAGATTGAACATTAGATATCGCGACGAGTCCGGAACTAAGCCAGTAGCAACACTTAATGGCACTCTTGTTGCAGTTCCAAGAATGATTGTTGCAATATTAGAAAATCACCAAAACCAGGATGGATCAGTAAATGTTCCAAAGGCGCTTCGCCCGTTCTTGGGCGTAGATACTTTGGTGCCTTCTCTATGATTCCAGGTAAGCGCCCAAAATTAATTGCAACCGATTTAGATGGAACTATTGTTCCGCATCTTGGCCAAATTTCAGATCGCACAGTTGCAGCATTTAAAAAAGCGCACGAACTTGGTATTGAAATCTTTTATATAACTGGAAGACCACCGCGTTGGATGAATGAAATTCGAGACGCATTTGGATTCGGAAATGCAATATGTGCGAATGGCGCAATCTTGTATGACTTAATGAATAGTAAAGTGCTAGAACAATGGTTGATGCCCAAAGAAGTTCAATTAGAGGTAGTAAAAAGATTACGAAAGCATTTACCAGGAATATATTTCGCTGTTGAATATGATGATGAGTTTCACCGTGAAACCAAATACACAACCAAGTGGGATATTGGATTAGATAATGTTGGGGTCGAAGATATTTTTGAGAAAATCGATCAACCAGCATTTAAAATGCTTGGTAGATGTGCCAAAAATGAATTTACCTCGGACCAGATGTTAGAAATTGCCACTCGCGAGTTAGATGGAATTGCGAACATAACTCATTCCAATTCCAGCGAATCACTGATTGAAATTTCTGCAGTTGGCGTAAGTAAAGGACAGACACTTGCAAGAATGGCCGAACGTGCAGGATTAACAAGTGAAGATTGCGTCAGCTTTGGCGATAACCCAAATGATTTCTCAATGCTGCAATGGGCCGATCGATCTTGGGCAATGTCTGATGGCCATCCCGATGGCTGGAAATATGCAAAATTTGTGGCCGAGGCCCATCATCATGACGGTGTGGCAATCGTCATTGAACAACTCCTGGAATTGCCCGCTTAACTAGTTAGAGGGTAAGTTTGCCCACGGAGGGCTCGCATAGCGGCCGAGTGCACCGGTCTTGAAAACCGGCAAACGAAAGTTTCGTGGGTTCAAATCCCACGCCCTCCGCCAGTTTTCTTGATTATTTAGGCCAATTCTCGTGTGGGGGAATTCATAACTCGCAGAGGCTTCTACATCTAGCGTGATTTTAGGAAGCCCTGCAAAATTAACCCATGGCAACCGGTGTATTTTCAGAATCACGAGCAAAGATAAAAGAGCGCACTCTTCGAACTGATCGATGGTGGTTACAACCACTGATTACATTTTCAGTTCTAATTAGCTTCATAATTTATGCAACATTTCGGGCCTTTGAAAACAAATACTATTTTGCTGAACCTTTAGTCTCACCACTCTATTCACCTTGTCTTTCAACATCTTGCATCGAAGGTTCTTCACCTTTAGGTCAACCATTTAACAATGAATATTTTGGGATCGGCATTTCGCCCGCGTTATTTATTTTAATTTTCCCACTTGGTTTCCGCATGACTTGTTACTACTACCGCAAGTCTTACTACCGGGCATTTTGGATGTCACCTCCTGCATGTGCAGTTGCAGAACCTCACGCAAAATACACAGGTGAAACTCGGGCACCTTTGATTTTGCAGAATTCACACCGCTGGTTCTTTTATGCTGGATTAGTTTTTAACGTCCTCCTTACCTATGACGCAGTTGTTGCTTTCAGGAATGAAGAAAAAGAGTGGGGCCACATGAGCATCGGAACTTTAGTTCTGCTCTTCAGCGCCACAATGCTCTGGTTATATTCACTCTCATGCCACACCTGTCGCCACACAATTGGTGGCCGATTAAAACATTTCTCTAAGCATCCAATTCGTTACAAGACTTGGACTTGGATTTCAGCTTTAAATCACAAGCACCCAACATTTGCTTGGATCTCACTCTTTGGAGTTGCATTCGCCGATATCTATGTCCGCCAAGTTGCATCTGGCGCCTGGACTAACTTCTACTTATTCTAAAGAGAGAAAACATGACATCCCTTGAAAAACATAAGTACGACGTAGTTGTAATTGGTGCTGGCGGTGCTGGACTTCGTGCTGCGGTTGAAGCTCGCGCAGCCGGACTTCGAGTAGCAATTGTTTGCAAATCACTATTTGGTAAAGCCCACACTGTTATGGCCGAAGGTGGCGCGGCAGCTTCAATGGGTAACGTGAATGAGAAAGATAATTGGCAGGTTCACTTCCGCGACACAATGCGCGGTGGAAAGTTTTTAAATCACTACCGAATGGCCGAACTACACGCTAAAGAATCCCCAGATCGCATCTGGGAACTTGAAGTGTGGGGCGCACTATTTGATCGCACTAAAGAGGGAAAGATTAGCCAACGTAACTTTGGCGGTCACGAATATCCTCGCTTGGCACACGTCGGCGATCGCACCGGACTTGAATTAATTCGCACAATGCAACAACGAATTGTTGCCTTACAACAACAAGATGCAAAAGAGAGTGGCAATGCAGAAAGCCACATCAAAGTATTCGCTGAACTTACAATCACAGAGATTTTAAAAGAGAACGGCAAGATTGCTGGCGCTTATGGTTATTGGCGCGAGAATGGCAATGAAGTTTTATTCGAAGCCCCAACAGTAATTATTGCTACTGGTGGCGTTGGCAAGACTTTCAAAATTACATCTAACTCTTGGGAAGGCACTGGCGATGGTCACGCTCTCGCACTTAAGGCTGGCGCAAATTTAGTTGATATGGAATTTTTACAATTCCACCCAACTGGAATGGTCTGGCCGCCATCAGTTCGCGGAATTCTTGTTACCGAATCAGTTCGTGGTGAAGGTGGAATTCTTACCAACTCACTAGGCGAACGCTTTATGTTCAAATACATTCCAGAAGTTTTCAAAGATAAATATGCAGACAATGAAGCAGAGGCAGATCGTTGGTATCTAGATCAAGATAACAACCGTCGCCCACCAGAACTTCTTCCTCGTGATGAAGTTTCCCGTGCAATTAACACTGAAGTTAAAGCTGGACGCGGCACCGAACATGGCGGCGTGTATCTAGATGTTTCAAAGCGAATTCCAGCAGATGTAATTAAGAAGCGTCTGCCTTCTATGTGGCACCAGTTCTATGAACTAGCCGGTGTAGATATCACTAAGGAAGCAATGGAAGTTGGTCCTACCTGTCACTATGTAATGGGTGGCGTAGAAGTTGAACCAGATACTGCAGCAGCAGTTGGAGTTCCAGGGTTATTTGCTGCTGGTGAAGTTGCTGGTGGAATGCATGGATCAAACCGCCTAGGTGGAAATTCACTCTCAGATCTTTTGGTATTCGGTCGTCGCGCGGGAATGGGCGCAGTTGAATATGCGAAGAAGAACCCAACTGCAACAGTTTCAGAGAAAGCTATTGCGGATGCAGCAGCAAGAATCGAAGCACCATTTAGCCGTGCAGGTGGCGAGAATTCATACTCACTACACGCAGAACTTCAAGAAGTAACTCACAATCTCGTCGGCATTATCCGTACCGGAAAAGAAGTTGAAGAAGCTATTGAAAAGATCGCAGCAATTCGTGCTCGCAGTGCAAACGTTGCAGTTGCTGGCACCCGTCAGTTCAATCCAGGTTTCCACTTGGCTTTCGACTTAGACAATATGTTGTTAGTCGCTGAGAGCACTGCAAAATCTGCGCTCCTTCGCGAAGAATCTCGTGGCGGACACACTCGTGATGATTTCCCAGGCATGAGCTCAAAGTGGCGCCAGGTAAATCACATCTCAAGTTTTGATGGCAAAGTTGTAACTGTAAAAGCGCAACCACTGCCGTCAATACCTAAAGAGCTATTTGATTTATTCGATATCCATGAACTTGAAAAATATATGACACCAGAAGAAATTGCGAAAGGTGGTTCCAACTAATGGCCCGCAAACTCAAA
Organism: Bifidobacterium breve; assembly: GCA_945863115.1. Classification (GTDB taxonomy): domain Bacteria; phylum Actinomycetota; class Actinomycetes; order Nanopelagicales; family Nanopelagicaceae; genus AAA044-D11. The sequence goes on along the minus strand of CAMAYZ010000018.1, from coordinate 10,117 downwards.
CTTCGTATCTGGCGTGGCGACGCAACAGATGGTGGACTTAAAAATGTTGAAGTAGAAGCAAATGATGGTGAGGTAGTTCTAGATTTAATTCACCGCGTCCAAGCAACCCAGATGGGCGATCTAGCGGTTCGCTGGAATTGCAAAGCCGGTAAGTGCGGATCTTGTTCGATGGAAATTAACGGTAAGCCACGTCTTGCTTGCATGACCCAAGTTTCTTCATTCCCTGAAGGCGAAGAAATTACTGTCACACCACTTCGCGCATTCCCGGTTATCAAAGATTTAGTAACCGATGTTTCATTTAACTATCGGAAAGCAATGGAAATTCCTTCATACGAGCATCCAAAGAACCTTGCTCCTGGTGAAGCTCGAATGGAACAAATTGATGTCGAGCGCAGCCAAGAATTCCGTAAGTGCATTGAATGCTTCTTATGCCAAGACGTATGCCACGTTGTTCGCGATCACGAAGAGAATAAGAAATCATTCGCAGGACCGCGTTTCTTTATTCGTATTGCTGAATTAGATATGCATCCACTTGATATGTTGAAGAATCGCAAGCAGAAGGCTCAAGAAGAGCACGGCCTTGGAATGTGTAACATCACAAAGTGCTGCACCGAAGTTTGCCCAGAACATATTCGCATCACCGATAACGCAATCATTCCGATGAAAGAGCGTGTAGTGGATGTTAAATATGACCCAGTTCGCTGGTTAGGCTCAAAGATTCGCAAACGCGAGGGTATTGTTTAATTCATGATTCCACTGCTGCTCGTCGCATTCGGCGGGGTAGCAGGAACTTTGGTTCGATATGCAATTGGAATCCTAATTCCGCAAGATAGACCAGGAACGCTTGCTGCAAATTTAATCGGTGTAGCCCTTGCTTCAGCACTTCTAGTTTTAATGGAACGTCGTGGAATTACCCAAATCAGATTGATTTTGCTCCCAGGATTTTGTGCTGGAATGACAACTTTCTCGGCAGTGACAGTTCATTCGATTGAACCAGCAGATGGTGGACTTCTATATCTAGCTACGAATGTGATCTTAAGTTTGTTGATTGTTGTAATCGTTCTTCCGATTGCCAGAAGAGTTATTCCGGTGCGTAAATGAATTCCCTGCTAATAATTTTGGGTGCCGCTGTGGGTGCACCAGCTCGTTATGCAATTGATCAATATTTAAGACGATTTACGACAAAACCTTATGGAACATTTGCCGTGAATGTCTTAGGTTCTTTTCTTATTGGCTTAACTTTCAAATCTTCAGAGAGTGCAAAAGATTTATTAGCTATTGGCTTTGCCGGTGCGTTCACAACCTGGTCAACTTTTATGTTAGATCTCTATCTCGCATACGAATTGCGCCGCTATAAAGACGCCTTAATAAATGTAAGCGCGTCACTGGTTTTTGGACTACTAGCTGCGTGGGCTGGTGTGCAATTAGTTAGTTAGCTTTAGTTAAGTTTGAAATCCAGACTTCTATCTCGTCAGGATGGCTCGGCAATTTATTCGACAGAACCCGACAACCAGTTTCAGTTACAAGAACGTCATCTTCGATGCGAACCCCGATACCGCGATATTGCGCAGGGAAAAGTAGATCATCAGGGTGGATATAAAGACCAGGTTCAACGGTAAGAATCATTCCTGCTTCTAAAACGCCATCTCGATATTGCTCGACTCGAGCTTCGTTGCAATCATGAACATCAATTCCCAACATATGGCTTACACCGTGCACCGTCCAGCGCTTGTGTAATCCCACTTCAGGATCAAGTGACTCTGCTGCAGAAACTGGAAGCACGCCCAGTCTCTCTAAACCTTTAGCTAAAACTTCGTGCGATGCATTTGTAATGTCTTTAAACTTTGCACCTGGCTTAACTGCTGCAAAACCAGCCTTCTGCGCTTCGTAAACCAACATATAGATCTCGCGCTGGGCTGGTGAGAATTTTCCATTTATCGGCAAAGTTCTTGTGATATCTGCAGTGTAAAAAGATTCAACTTCAACACCAGCATCAATCAAAATTAAATCACCACTTTTTACTTCGCCATCGTTTCTAATCCAATGCAAAATACATGCATGCGCACCTGATGCCGCGATGGTGTCATAACCCAATTCATTTCCTTCAACTCGGGCCCGGCCAAAGAATGCAGCCTCAATCACGCGTTCGCCACGTTTTGTCTCAGTAGCGACATCAAACACGCGGACCATGTCGGCGAAGCCACGATTAGTTGCATCAACCGCCTTCTGCATTTCGGCAATCTCGTAAGAATCTTTAATCAATCTGATTTCAGAGAGATAAGTTATTAACTCTGCAGTTGCTTCTTTATCTTTAGACAACTTCTTATCTACAACTTTGTTCTCGCCCCTCACATAAACAGTGGGTTTCTCACTACTCAAAAACTTATCTAGATCCTCAACTTGTCGCACAGCAATGCCATATTTGCGCTCGGTCTCTTCTAAAGTCATTCGACGACCAACCCAGAATTCTCCATATTTAGCATCCCGATAAAACTCAGGGGTATCACGCGAAGATCGTGGGTGAATGAATAAAAGTGCTTCGTGACCATTTGAATTAGGCTCAAGGATAAAAACTGAATCCGGAACTGCATCACCGGCAGTTATTCCGGTGAAATATGAAAAAGCCGAATGCGCACGGAAGCGATAATCAGTATCACTGCTTCGAGTTTTAAGGCCACCAGCCGGAATGATTACCCGCTTGCCCGGATACTTCTTCGATAGTTTTTCAATGCGAACTTTGCAGAATGGGATTGCTTCACTTGGGACAATTCCTTCAAGCGGAGTTGGCGCCCAACCAGTTTTCATAAATTTGGCTAGTGCGGCGGGATTAGCAGCATCGTATTTGCGGCTGCCATCTTTCGATTCATTCATGGTTTAAGCCTAACCGTACCCGGTAGATAGTTCTATCAAATGAGCAACTTAGATATATTCGAGGCATGAGTATTGAACTTCTTGTCGAACAGATTCAATCACTCTTGGCTGGCCAGAGCCCCCGAACCTTAATTGGAATAGTAGGTAAGCCAGGCGCCGGAAAATCGACAGTCGTAGAAGAGATCCAAAAAAGTTTTGATTCCAAAGATGTTTCAATTATTCCGATGGATGGATTTCATTTAAGCAATAAAGAGCTAATCACACTAGGTCGTCGCGACCGAAAAGGTGCTCCAGATACCTTTGATGTCGAAGGATTTACGTCATTATTAAGTAAAGTAAAACTCAACCATAAAACAGATCATAAATTTCCAATCTTCCACCGTGAAATTGAAGCGTCTATGGCGGATGAAGGATTAGTTCCTAAAGAATCAAAAGTTGTAGTTATTGAAGGAAATTATTTATTTTCAGAAGACCATAATTGGAGTGCAGTATTCCCACTTCTTAATCACACCTGGTTTATTGAAATCGATGATGAAGTTAGAATCGAAAGACTTATCGCTCGACATATCCGCTATGGAAAAACTCCTGAAGAAGCGGAAGCCTGGTCACGGGGCAGCGATGAAACCAACGCTCGGTTTATTGAATTAACGGCCCACCGGGCTGAAAACCTAATCAAACTTAGCTAAATTCGTAATAAACCCTAGTTTAATTCTGAGCCCTCGCATAACCTGCTCTTGTGCGCTGCGAATTGAATTTTGGCGGGAAGAGAAAAAACTATGAAAATTAAGCAGATTGATGTCTTCCAAAAAACTTACACAATGTCTGCCGGTAAGTTTGTTATATCTGGCGGCAAAGTCGCAACCAATCAAGACTCAACAATCGTCCGAATCGAAACTGATAACGGATTAGTTGGCTGGGGTGAGCAATGTGTTTTCTCCCCAGGATATTTAGTAGCGCATGGCGATGGCGCAAGAGCCGCTTTAAAGTTATTAGCCCCGGCAGTTTTAGGAATGGATCCAAGCACACCCGAATTAATTTATGGAGTTATGGAAAAAACCATGAAGGGCCATTACTACGCAAAAGCTGCCATTGATATTGCATGTTGGGATCTCTTTGGGCAAAGCACGAATATGTCAGTAAGCGATCTTTTAGGTGGGACGCATAGAACACAGATTCCACTTTATGCACCAATCAGTATGGCTAGCCCAGATGAAATGAAAGCTGATTGTGCTAAATGGAAATCACTTGGATATAAAAGATTCCAAATGAAAGTTGGCGGAGATTATGAAACCGACCTTAAGCGTGTTGAAGCTTGCATGTCAGTTATCGAAGGTGCAGAACGGATTATTTTTGACGCTAACGGAAACTGGACCCAACATGAAGCTGTGCAGATTGTCGCCGCTTTAGATGGACTAAAGATTCATGTCGAACAACCTTGTGCAACTATGGAGGAAAGCGCCAGAGTAAAAGCGCGTAGTCGTCACCCATTTATTCTTGACGAGAGTTTGCTTACCAGCGCGGATATCTTGCGGGCCCATGAACTAAATGCAATGGATGCAGTTATGCTAAAAATTTCACGCTTTGGTGGAATTACACCAGTTAAAAAAGCGCGTGACATAAGCATGGAGCTCGGTCTTGCTGTAACTGTAGAAGACTCTGGCGGTGGCGACATCATTACAGCTGCAATGGCACATTTATCTGCGAGCACACCAGAACGTTTCTTCGTGAATGGCTTCTTCACTGGATCTATGGTCAAAGAGCGAATCACAGAATGGGGTTGCAAGAATTCAGGTGGTTTTGGTGAATTGCCTGCTGGATCAGGCTTAGGGATTTCCGTTGATGAAGAGATTTTAGGGAAGACTATTGCTACCTACGCATAGTTAAAGTGGGAAATAAGTAGTTATCAGATTCCTATGTAGACCTGTAAACTTTCCACACCACTTGGAGACGTCGCATAGCCCGGTCGAGTGCGCCTCACTGCTAACGAGGTAAGGGGTAAAACCCTTCAAGAGTTCAAATCTCTTCGTCTCCGCCAGTTTTATAAGTTAGGAGTTTCAGTGCCGCATTACAAGATTGCAATCGTCGGCGCTGGCCCATCTGGATATTTCGCAGCACAGGCTTTACAGAATTCAGTAACTGAAGATTTAACTTTTTCTATCGACATGATTGAACGGCTGCCAACTCCTTGGGGACTTGTTCGTTCCGGTGTAGCACCTGATCATCCAAAGATAAAGACAGTTTCAAAGGTATTTGAAAAGATCGCATCTGAACCCAATTTTCGCTTGTTTGGGAATGTGGAACTTGGGAAAGATCTTTCACTTGAAGATTTAACGAATAGATATGACGCAGTAATTATGGCCACCGGTTCTGCAATAGGTAAGAAACTAGGGATACCTGGCGAAGGTTTAGCTAATTCAATTTCAGCAGCGCAATTTGTTCCTTGGTATAACGGACATCCAGATTATGCAGATTTCAAAGTTGATCTCTCCGGAAAGGTTGCCGTTGTAATCGGTGCTGGCAATGTTGCGATGGATTGTGGTCGGATTCTTGCGATAGATCCAAAAGAGCTAGATGAAACCGATACCGCAGATCATGCGCATCAAGATTTGCATAAAAGCAATATCCGAAAGGTATTTATATCTGGTCGACGTGGCGCAGAATTTGCCGCATTCACCGCGCCAGAACTTCGCGACCTGCCTAAGTTAGAACACACTGATGTTTATATAAGCGAGGAAGCAATAGCTCTTGCACATAAGAATGCTGAGACTAAGGGCGAGGTTGAAAAGCATTTGGCAAGTAATTTAGAGGCTATGAAGTTAATCGCCGAAACCCCAAAGCACGGGCATCCACGTTCGTTAGAATTCCTTTTCTCACATACTCCAAAAGAGATTATTGGTAGCGATAAAGTCGAAGCAATTCTTTACTCAACACCAAGCGGAGATGTAACTATCCCTTGCGATTTGGTTATTACTGCAATTGGCTATGAAGCTACGGTAATACCAGGTGTTGTTTACGAAGCTGGAAAAATAACAAATATTGAAGGTCGAGTTAAGGATTCAAATATCTACACAGTTGGTTGGGCTAAGCGCGGTCCATCTGGAGTTATTGGAACCAACAAAAGTGATGCAGCAGAAGTTGTTAAGTTATTAATTTCAGACTTAAAAGATGCAAAAGTAGGTGGAGATATCGCAGAACTTATTAAGGGGAATCACAAAATCGTTGACCAGGCCTACTGGGTTCGCATTAACGGCGCAGAAGTCGCTGCTGGTGAAGCCCGAGGCAAACCCCGCGTTAAAGCGGTTACAGTCCCCGATCTATTGCGTTTGGGGCAACCTTAATCAACGAGTAGTATTTGCCAGCACGCCTGCGCTTGTAGCTCAACGGATAGAGCATCTGACTACGGATCAGAAGGTTAGGGGTTCGAATCCCTTCAAGCGCACCAGCATTTCTTTAATCAAGTAGAAAATTCCAAGAGGCATTTACGAGCGTTTAGAGTATTGCGTATAATTGACGCAAGTCACAAAGATAACTCGAGATTACCCTTGACTTAAATCTTTTTAAATTTACCCTAAGGTAATGGCAATTGAAACTGAGATAACGAAAGATGTTTTCCGATCTGCGATGTCCAGTTGGGCAACCGGTGTAAGTGTCATTACAGGGACCGCAACTGATGGTTCAGCAAAACCAATTGGAATTGTTTGTAACTCGCTCGCCTCGATTTCGTTAGAAGAAAAGTTAATTCTCTGGTCAGTTGATAAATCTTCAAGCTCTTATGCCCATTGGGTATCAGCGAAATCTTTTAATGTGCATTTCTTAGCTGAAGATCAGAAGGATCTTGTTGCACGCTTTGCCAAGAAGGGCGTAGATAAATTTGAAGGTTTGGAATTTGAAACCACCAAACTTGGTAATCCAATTTTGACTGGGACCAGCGTCCGATTGGAATGTGCTACCACTCAAACTTTTGATACTTACGACCACATGCTGATAATTGGCAAGGTCCAGACCCTTGAAAATAGCGGTAAACCCCCACTACTTTTCCTTCATAGTTCACTACGCAATATCAGCGAATTAAAAAACTAACCTACTGAAAGGGATATAAATGGCAAAAGCACTACTAGATGGAAAGGGTTTCAAACTAGGACTCTTTTCACCAAACTGCTCTTCTGGACTTGCTGTAACAAAAGCCCCTGATAGATGGACAGGATCTTGGGAAGATAATTTAAGACTTGCAAAAATTGCTGATGAAGCAGGTATCGATTTCTTACTTCCAATTGCCAGATGGATTGGTTATGGCGGAGAAACAAACTTTCACGAGGGCGTTCTAGATCCAACAACCTGGGCTGCAGGACTTCTTGCAAACACAAAGCGGATCTCAATTTTCGCAACAATCCATACCGCTTTTAACCACCCAATAGTTGTTGCAAAGCAGATGGCAACTGTTGATCACATCGGCGGCGGTCGTGCCGGTATAAATATTGTTGCTGGTTGGAACAAACCAGAATATGACACCTTTGGAATGGATCTGCCACAGGATCACAATGATCGTTATGCACTTGCGCAAGAGTGGTGGGAGATTATTAAGAAGATCTGGACAACTGAAGGAAAGTTCGATCACGAAGGAAAGTTCTTTAAGTTGCAACATGTTGAAGGAATGCCAAAGCCGATCGATGGAATCCTTCCAGTTCTAAATGCTGGTTCATCACCACAAGGTCGCGAATTTGCTGCAAGAAATGCGAACTTCGCATTTACAGTTGTTGGCGGTCCAGAAGATGGCGCTGAAGTAGTTAAGCAAGTTCAAGCGCAGGCGAAGAACGACTACAAGCGCGATATGGGTGTTTTCACTCTTGGTCACGTTGTTTGTAAGCCAACTCGTAAAGAGGCTGATGAATTCTTGCATTACTACGCAGATGAATATGCAGACTGGAATGCTGTCGATAACTTGATGACACTTCAAGGTTTGCACTCAATGTCATTTAGCAAGGAAATGCTCGAAATGTTCCGCGGCCGTTTTGCTGCCGGACATGGATCTTGCCCTCTAATCGGAACACCTGATGAAGTAGCAGATGCAATCGAAGGTTTCGCTAAAGCTGGTTTCGGTGGGATGACAATTGCATTCCTTGATTATGCAAAAGAACTTCCATACTTCGCACAAGAAGTATTGCCACGTTTGGAGAAAAAGGGCGTTCGCCTTCCAAAGTAGTTTCTAATTGATTTAGAGGGCCCTGACTAAATGTTGGGGCCCTTTGAATTCGGTAGGCAGAATCTTGCGAGTTAGACAATAATTGGCTTATGAAAACACTCTTCGAAAAAGTAAATGTCGGCGGAAATGAATTAAGCAATCGGATGGTGATGGCGCCGATGACGCGAAATCGTGCCGATGAAAATGGCGACCCCAATGACTTAATGGCCGAGTATTACAAGCAGCGTTCAAGCTTTGGACTTCTTATCACTGAAGGAACTGCGCCAGCACATGTTGGTAAGGCATACCCAGGAATTCCTGGAATCTATACCGAATCTCAAATTGCTGGCTGGAAGAAAGTTACGCAGGCCGTGCATGAATCAGGTGGCCGAATATTTCTGCAATTGATGCATTCGGGGCGAATTTCACATACGAAGATAACTGGATTAGATCCGATTTCTGCAAGTGCTGTAAAGCCGGCAGGAGAATTGTTTACTGGAACGGGAATGGATCCTTTTGAAACTCCAAAAGAGATGTCACTTCAAGATATTGCTGATACTAAGGCAGCCTTTGTAACCGCCGCAAAGAATGCGATCGCAGCAGGTTTTGATGGCGTTGAATTGCATGGGGCAAACGGTTACTTGTTACATCAATTCATTGCAAGTAATTCAAATGTTCGAACTGATGAATATGGTGGCAGTGTTGAGAATCGCTGCAAGTTTGTGATTGAAGTTCTTGTTGCCGTTGTTGAAGCGATAGGTGCAGATAAAACTGCAATCAGAATTTCGCCAAATGGCACATTTAATGATGTTGCCGAAACTGCAATTGAAGAGACTTACACCTATTTACTAAAAGCAATAAATGGAATGGGACTGGCATTTTTGCATGTTTCAAATCAATTCGGGTTTGAATCAATACCTTTTGCTCGCAAACTATATTCAGGTTGCATAGTTGCTAATTCAGGTTATGCCGATAAAACAAAGGTCGAAACCGCAAAACAAATAATCGCATCAGAACAAGCTGATCTTTTTAGTTTTGGCAGATTAGCCCTTGCAAATCCAGATCTGCCAAAGCGTCTATCCCAGGGGATAGAGCTGAATTCTGGAGATTCCAAGACCTTTTATTCAAGAGGGCCGGTTGGGTATACCGACTACCCAGTAGCCCCATAAGTAGCGTTTCTAGGGTTATTCAGAGGCGTGATTCAGGCAAAAGTTACCTGATTGTTATGCCTCGGATATTTGACGGTAGTCAAAAATAGGGCAAGATTTGGCTACTAGTTTGCTCCGCCGGTAAGGACCGGCGTCCAGCAATCAAGCTAAACCCTTAAGGAGAACATGCATGAAAATTTCTAAAAAGTTTTTGGTAAGCGTTGCTGCAGCAGCACTTGCCGCAACTGGAATTTCAGCAACGAATGCAACATCTGCTAACGCAGCATGTGCTAAACCAATCTTGATCGGAGCCGCTATGGCTGCGACAGGTTTCATGGCACCATTCGATGGACCTGCACTTGAGACAGCAAAAATTGCTGTAACTCGTTTGAATAAATCAGGTGGCATCGACGGTTGTAAAGTTGAACTGAAGTTTGTTGATACTGGAACAAACCCTGACAAGGGACAACAAATCGCTACTCAATTTGTTGCTGATGGCGCAAAGCTACTTCTCGTAACTTGTGACGCAGACATTAACTTGAAGTCTGCTCAAGTTGGCGAAAAGGCTGGCGTTCTTGTTATCGCACCTTGCGTGGGATCAACAGCAATGGGCCCAGATAACGGATTGAAACTTGGTTACTCACTAGGTTCAGCTGTTCCTGGCGAAGCTGCAATCATGGCTGAATATGCATACGCATCACTTGGAAAGACAGCAACTCTTTTCAAGGACATGTCAATTGCATACACAACTAGCCAATGCGATGCATTTTCAAAGCGTTTCAAAGAACTTGGTGGAACTGTTAAGTCAACACAAGAGTTCAACCAAACCCAAGCAGGAGCACTTGATAAGCCAGTAACTGCACAAGTTGCTGCTGCTAAGACAGATGCTGCTGGCGTAATTGCACTTTGTTCATACCCA
>CAMAYZ010000017.1 GCA_945863115.1 Bifidobacterium breve | reverse complement strand
AGGTGCGATATTGACTAAGGCCGCACTAAATGAAATGGGCCTACCTGGCGGATTTACTAGATTGCCACTTGTCGATGCCACCGCTGCGCAAATAGCGCAACTGCGGGAGGACCTACGACAAGGTGGAGTAACACTTAACTAATGAATCACCCGCATCCAGATTTACCCTATCCATCAAAGCTTGCTGCTAAAACACTTCGCATAGTTGCACTAGGTGGCTTAGGAGAAATTGGTCGAAACATGACCGTCTTCGAATACGAAGGAAAGTTGTTAGTAGTTGATTGTGGTGTTCTATTTCCCGAAGAGAGCCAACCAGGTATTGATTTAATTCTTCCCGATTTTGAATATATTCGTGAGCGCTTAGATGATGTTGTTGCAGTCGCACTAACACATGGCCACGAAGATCATATTGGCGCGGTTCCTTATCTATTGCGCGAACGTAGCGATATTCCGATTGTTGGCTCAAAGCTAACGCTGGCATTTACTGAAGCGAAATTAAAGGAGCGCAGAATAACTGCGCCAATGGTTGAAGTTAAAGCAGGAATGATTCAGAAATTTGGTCCATTCGAATTAGAGTTTGTTGCAGTAAATCACTCAATTCCAGATGCGCTAGCAATTGCAATTCGCACACCTGCAGGTTTAGTTCTGGCAACCGGTGATTTCAAAATGGACCAACTCCCACTTGATGGCCGCGTTACTGACTTGGCAACATTCGCCAGACTTGGCGCTGAAGGCGTTGACTTGTTTATGGTTGATTCAACCAATGCTGATGTCCCTGGATTCACAACCGCAGAGCGCGATATTAGTCCGGTTCTCGACCGAGTAATTCGTCAGACTGAGCGTCGAGTTATTGTCGCTTCATTCGCATCACACGTGCACCGGATTCAGCAGATTATCGATGTTGCCGAATCACATGGCCGCAAAGTTGCATATGTCGGACGTAGCATGGTTCGAAATATGAAATTAGCCGAAGATCTTGGTTACTTACATATTCCACCAAATCTGATTGTTGATTCAAAGAATCTAAAGGATTACGGCGATAAAGTTGTTTTAATCTGCACAGGTTCACAAGGGGAACCACTTGCCGCACTTTCACGCATGGCTAATGGCGATCATGAAATTCAGGTTGGTAAAGGCGACACCGTTATCTTGGCTTCATCTCTGATTCCGGGAAATGAAAATCCGGTTTACCGAGTTATTAATGAGTTAACTCGCTTTGGTGCCAACGTTGTTCATAAAGGAAATGCAATGGTGCACGTTTCTGGCCATGCGTCTGCCGGTGAACTTCTTTATTGCTACAACATCGTAAAGCCAAAAAATGTTATGCCGATTCACGGTGAATGGCGCCACCTGAGAGCGAATGCTGAACTTGCAATCAAAACTGGTGTTGCTAGAACAAATACTTTGGTCGTTGAAAATGGAATCGTTGTAGATATGGCTGATGGATATGCAGATGTTGCAGGAGCTATTCCAGTTGGTTTTGTTTATGTTGATGGCCAGAGCATTGGTGAAATTACCGAAAGCTCTTTGAAGGATCGAAGAATTCTTGGTGAAGAAGGATTCATTTCAGTTGTCGTAGTTATCGAATCACAAACTGGAAAAATCATTGCGGGTCCAGATATTCATGCTCGCGGATTTACTGAAGATAATGCGCTATTTAATGAAGTAAAAGGCATGATCGAAAAGGCACTTGCGACTGCGGTTGGCAATGGAATTAATGGAACGCATCAACTGCAACAAGTAGTTAGAAAAACAGTTGGCAGTTGGGTTGGCGATAAGCATCGTCGCAAGCCAATGATTGTTCCTGTTGTTATCGAGGTATAACGGCGCGCCTTAGTTATCGCGTATATCGAACGCTTTAAGGTTAGCCATTATGGCCGCGAGAAGAAAAGCATCAAGTAAGAAATCGGCGGCAGCTAACGGAGCTGCTCGCGGAATTGGTGCAATCTGGAAATTTATTGCAAAAACTCTCGGCTCTTCAGTTCGTTTTATTTTTCGCGGCGCCCAGGATTTAGATCCGGCTCACCAACGTGATGGACTCGCATTTCTTGTATTCATCCTCGGCCTAATTTCTGCAGCAGGAGTCTGGTTTAGTTTAGATAATGTTGTTGGGCATGGAATTTATGCCGCAGTCTTTGGGTTGGTCGGACGCCTTGGAATAATTGCTCCTATTATCTTTATTTATTTTGCATTTCGTTTGTTCAGGGCCCCAGATGATTCAAAAGCAACTGGACGAATAATCGTTGGAACCTTTGTTCTGCTTATTTCGATTACTGGCTTGCTCCATATTCTCAATGGATCGACTGGAACAGGTCAGACTGCGATTCGAAACGGTGGCGGCTGGATTGGATATGGAATTTCGACTCCGCTAGTTGCTTTGGTAACAATAATTCTTGCAATCCCAATTCTTTTGATATTCCTCTTCTTTGGAATTCTCGTCATTACTGCTACGCCAGTATCAAAAGTATTTGGGCGAATCGCAACTGCATTTAGCTGGGGTAGTGGAAAAGTATCTGATGCGCGGGCTGCACGAGCTGAGGAAAAATTTGAAATCTCAGACACCCCACCATTTGAAACCCCACTTGTTCAAGGATTTATCCATGAAGAAGAGGAAGAGTTAGATGAAGAGAGTTTCGATGAAGAGTTCACGGTAGAAATTCCTCGAGAACCGACTCCGGTAAGTGCACCAGTCGCAAGCGTTCCTAAACATGCCAAGCAGATGTTGTTAACTGGTGATACCAAATACGAATTACCTTCAATGGATTTACTTAAAACTGGTCCGGCAGCAAAAGCAAAGTCAAAAGCAAATGATGTAGTTGTTGCAGCACTGACTCAAGTCTTTGATCAATTCGGAGTTGAATGCCGAGTAACCGGATTCATGCGTGGACCAACTGTTACCCGCTATGAAGTTGAACTTGGAAATGGTGTAAAAGTTGAAGCGATTACCGCACTTGCTAAGAATATTTCCTATGCAGTAGCTAGCGGCGATGTGCGAATTCTCTCGCCAATTCCTGGTAAATCTGCCGTTGGAATTGAAATCCCAAATACTGATCGTGAAATCGTGGCACTGGGAGATGTCTTGCGCTCATCTGTCGCTGGAAACGATACCCACCCAATGGTTATCGCACTCGGTAAGGATGTTGAAGGAAACTTTATCTGCGCGAATTTAGCGAAGATGCCTCACTTATTGGTAGCAGGTGCAACCGGCGCTGGTAAATCTTCAATGATTAATTCGCTAATTGTTTCAATACTTATGCGCTCAACACCAGATGATGTTCGCCTTGTGATGATTGACCCGAAGCGAGTAGAGCTCACAAGCTATGAAGGTATCCCACATTTAATTGCGCCAATCATTACAAATCCCAAGAAGGCTGCCGATGTTCTTGCCTGGGTAGTTCGTGAAATGGATATGCGTTATGACGATCTCTCCGCCTTTGGATTTAGACATATCGATGATTTCAACAAAGCGGTTCGCTCAGGAAAGTTAACTGTTCCAGAAGGAAGTGAGCGAATTCTTGAGCCATACCCATATTTACTCGTAATCATTGATGAGTTAGCGGACTTAATGATGGTTGCGGCTAGGGAAGTGGAAGAGTCAATTGTTCGTATTACTCAATTGGCCAGAGCTGCCGGAATTCACTTAGTCATTGCGACCCAACGCCCAAGCGTTGACATTGTGACTGGTCTAATTAAAGCCAACGTGCCATCTCGGCTTTCGTTCGCAACCTCAAGCCTTGCAGACTCTAGAGTTATTTTAGATACGCCAGGTGCTGAAAAATTAGTGGGCCAGGGAGATGCACTCTTCTTGCCAATGGGTGCAAGCAAAGCAATGCGCATCCAAGGCGCATATGTTTCAGAGCGCGAAACCGAAGCAATCGTTAGCCATGTTAAAGCACAGTTGCAACCGGTATATCGTTTAGATTTAACTGCGCCAGTAAAAGCGCACATAATTGAAGATGATATCGGCGATGATATGGATCTATTGTTGCAAGCAGTTCAATTAGTAGTTTCAACTCAATTTGGTTCCACTTCAATGTTGCAGCGTAAATTACGAATTGGTTTTGCAAAAGCTGGAAGATTAATGGATTTAATGGAGAGTCGCGGAATCGTGGGACCAACTGAAGGTTCTAAGGCCCGTACAGTTTTAATCAGCGCCGAGCAGATGCCAGACGTTCTTGAGCAATTGCAGGGAAACCTCTAAAACTAAAAGTTGTAATTCAGCGTGGGTCCGCAATTTGGGGGTCAGTGTTAAGGGTGATTTAACCCATCGGTCACTTGCCGACTTGTCCTAGAGCACCTCCAGGTTTTACCCTTAGGGCCTTGGAAATCCCCTTCCATGTTGCTTTAGATAGCAAGCACCCAGCAAGAGGAACATAAATGAGTTTAGAAAATCTAACTCTCGGCACAGAGATTCGCGATGCCCGCGAACGTGCTGGTTACACAATTGCGAAAGTTGCAGAGATTACTCGCATTCGCGAAACTCTAATTAAAGATATTGAATCAGATGAATTTTCTAGCTGTGGTGGCAATGCATATGCGCGTGGACATATCCGCACAATTGCAAAAGTTCTAAAGTTAAATGCCGACTTATTGATCGAAAAATTTGCACAAACTACTGGCGACTTCGATCGACCAATGATTGATTTATTGGAAGAGAGCAACGTCGTAAAGGCACGTTCACCTCGCCCTCAAATTTCCTACAAAGCTCTAGCTTCAGTTGCTGCCGGCGTAGTAGCACTTCTAGTTGCAGTGCCCGCAGTTATCTCACTCTTCCCAAATAACGAAACCTCACCAGTGGCTCCGTCAAGCCAAGGTGCGGTCCCTTCAACAACTGATCAAAACTCGAGCGTTGTCGCTACAAAGACAACCGGTGTTTCTCTAGTTGTTACAGGTATTTCAGGAAAATCTTGGATTGGAATCCAAGATGCAAGTGGAGCTCAAATCTTTAGTGGATCAATAATGAATGGTGAGAGTAAATCCTTTAGCGAGGATCAACTCCTACAAGTCACTATTGGAAATGCCGCAGCGGTTTCGCTCAATGTAAATGGCCAAGAAATCGGAACGCCAGGTGGAGTTGGGGAAGTAGTTCGTCTCTCATTCACTCCAGATGCTTCAAATAACGGTTAAGTTCTTCTTAAAACTTAACCCACTGTAAGATGGCGCAGATGACCGCCACCGATCAAAGCGCAACTCTCGCAAAGAAGCAGCCTCGCACTGTCGCGGTTGTAACACTTGGGTGCGCACGTAATGAAGTGGATTCCGAAGAACTTGCGGGGCGATTATCGGCAGATGGTTGGACTCTTGTTTCCGATCCAGCGCTTGCCGAAGTGGCGCTAGTTAATACATGTGGTTTTATTGAGAGTGCCAAGAAAGATTCGGTTGATGCGCTTTTAGAGGCTCATTCCCTCAAAACAAATGGAATTACAAAAGCGGTTGTAGCAGTTGGCTGTATGGCCGAGCGATATGGCAACGAATTATCTGATGCGCTTCCGGAAGCTGATGCGATTTTGGGCTTCGATGATTATGAAGATATTTCAGCTCGGTTGCAGACCATTATTTCTGGTGGCTCGATTGCTGCCCATAAGCCAAAAGATCGCAGAGCGTTGTTGCCTATCGCACCAGCTGATCGTCAGAACTTAAGTCAACCAAGTCAAACACTCTCACGTAAGCGATTAGATTCTGCGCCAATAGCCCCACTGAAGATTGCATCGGGTTGCGATCGCAGATGTTCGTTCTGCGCGATTCCAATGTTCCGTGGCTCGTTTGTTTCAAGGCGTCCAACCGAGATCATCGAAGAAGCGCAGTGGCTTGCAGCAGAAGGCGTATCTGAATTATTCCTGGTCAGCGAAAATACAACTTCATATGGCAAAGACTTTAAAGATATGAAAGTTCTGGAAAATATGTTGCCCGAAATTGCAAAGATTCCTGGCGTCGAGCGCATTCGACTTTCCTATCTCCAGCCAGCAGAGATGCGGCCTTCACTCATCCAGGCAATGGTCTCAGTTCCAAAAGTTGTGCCCTATTTTGATCTATCGTTTCAACATGCGAGTGCAACAGTTCTGCGCAGAATGCGTCGCTTCGGCGATACCGAATCTTTCTTACATTTAATAACTCAAATCAGGGCGCTCTCGCCACAAGCTGGGATTCGCTCAAATGTAATTGTTGGATTTCCAGGAGAAACTCAAGAAGAGTTCGACGAGCTAGTAGATTTTCTATCACGGGCCAGACTTGATGCAATTGGTGTCTTTGGATATTCCGATGAAGATAAGACCGAAGCACTTACCTTAGGCGATAAGGTAGATCAAGAGGTTATTAATTCGCGCGTAGAACTACTATCTAAATTGGTAGATGAATTTTTAATGCAGCGAGCTGAAGAGCGAATTGGCGAACATGTTCGAGTTCTAATTGAAGATGAAGACACTCAAGAGGGGCGAGCCGAACATCAGGGACCTGAAGTCGATGGCTCTACCTTTGTAACAGGGCGTGCTAAATATAAAGTCGGAGAATATGTTGATGCAGTTGTTACAGAAGTTTCTGGCGTAGATTTAATTGCGGTCCCACTATGAAATTCTTAAATCTGCCAAACACTCTAACCATCTCTCGCTTAGTTGCAGTTCCATTCTGTTGCTATGCACTCTTTAAAAATGGTGGCAATGATTGGGTCTGGCAAATTATTGCTTGGACCGGTTTCTTTCTAGTCGGACTTACTGATTTTCTAGATGGCAGGATTGCTCGCTCGCGACAACAGATAACAAGTTTTGGAACTTTTCTAGATCCAGTGGCGGATAAAGTTGCAATTGGCGCCGCTATGGTCGGTCTATCAATGCAAGGAAAATTTTGGTGGTGGGTCACGATTCTGATTCTGGTTCGTGAAGTTTCAGTGACGATTCTGCGATTAACCGTAATCAAAGAGGGCGTAATTCCGGCAAGCAAGGGCGGCAAACTTAAAGCAGCCTTCCAAGGCTTCGGTGTCGGTTTCTATATTCTGCCGCTACCAACCTGGCTGCATATTCCAAGAGATGCCTTTATGGCAGTTGCTATTTATTTAACTATCAAAACTGGATACGACTACTTTAAAAATGTAATTAAGAAGCAAGGCTAAATTATGAAAAATACTGAGTTGGCAAATACTGTTGTTAAACAGTTAATTAAGTCAGGTAAAACTGTAGCTGTAGCCGAATCCTTAACTGGTGGCGGATTAGGCGCAGAGATTACCGAAATAGCGGGATCATCAGAAGTTTTCCTTGGTGGAATTACAACTTATAGCGATGCCAGCAAAACTAAATTATTAGATGTGCCAAAAAAGTTAATTACAAAACATACTGCGGTCTCAGAAGAGGTTGCTAAAGCCATGGCCAGCAACGCCCGCACTTTATTTAAATCTGATTATGCAATTTCAACAACCGGAGTCGCCGGCCCAGGTAAGGCCTATGGCAAAAGCGCTGGCACTGTCTGGTTAGCAATTGCTAGTAAAAAAGAGGTCATTGCCATCGAACTTTCGATTTCGGGCGATCGCGCCACGGTAAGAAATGCCACAATTGAGAGCGCATTAGCCACTTTTTCGCGTATCATTAGCCTGTGAGCCCGTTAAAAGAAGTGACCCTGCTGCGTACCCATATCGGTAGCGCCCTGCGTCAAGCACGCATTTCACAAGGTCGCACATTGCGCGATGTTGCTAAAGCGGCACGAGTATCACTTGGTTATTTATCAGAAGTAGAACGTGGTCAGAAAGAAGCTTCATCCGAACTTTTAAATTCAATCTGCCAAGCGCTTGATCTATCGTTGCTTTCAGTTATTACAGATGTATCAGTTGCAATTCGCGCAACAGAGGCACCTTCACTTATTGTTGTAGAAGCCGCCGCTTAGCTTTTCGCTAGCGACGATATTTCCGGATACCGCCAATAATCCAATGACTTTAGCCCCAGCCCAACGCTCGCGAACCGCAATTCTTGCGGGCGCAAAAATCGTAATTGGCGAAGTTGGTTCATATGAATCCAATATGGTCGACATTGCCGCCCGGGCCCAGGTATCAAGAGCTACGGTCTATAACCACTTTGCGGATAAAGAAGAGATGATGCTTAGTCTTTTGGAATCTGAAATCTTGCGCCTTGCCGATTTAGCAAAGGCCGCAACATCAACGAAAAACGCCTTGCTGGTTCTATCCAGAGAGATTTCGGGGGATGTGGCGCTCCGAAAAATGACCGTCACTGATCCAACCGATATTGCCGCCTTTATAACAATTGGTGCCCATCCACTTTGGGCAGTAGTCCAAGAGTCACTTGCAAAAATATTCGGGCTCGATAATTCAAGCCTGGTTCTGCACTGGTTATTGGGCCAAGTTGCCTCGCCATTAACTCCAGCCGAATCAGCACACCAAGCCGATCAATTAAGTTCCGCACTAAATGCGAATAACTGAATTACGCGCTCGCATCGCTGAGTATTTTCCAGACCCAACAACTTATTCCAGAGATATCGTTCACGCCGAATTGGGTGGCGTGACGGTCGAGCAAGCGTTAGTTATGGGCCAAGAGCCAGGAGATATCTGGAAGGGCGTAGTTGCCCACAATCCAGAGATGCCACCCAAATTTAGATAGCTTCGGATTGTTGGGCTTTAAATTAGTGAGCCTAGGGTCGGCGTGTTGTTGCCATTCGAACAGGTGTTCGGCTACCCTTAACCTATTCGTGCCAATTGCTTAACGGCGGATAGCCCGGATATACCCAGCCTGAGCGGTTCCACAGTTCCGCAGATGCCTAGCCTCTGCCGTCGGTGGCCTTCCGTACCTTCAGGACCGATAACGATGATCGATGAAAGGTCAAAAAAATGGCTAAAGAACAGCCGGATAAACAATCTGAAAAGCAGAACTCAGATCGCAGTAAAGCCTTAGACAGTGCACTTGCCCAAATCGAGCGTCAATTCGGTAAGGGTTCAGTTATGAAAATGGGCGATCGCGGCCCACAAGTTGTTGAAGTAATTTCAACCGGCTCAGTTGCGTTAGATATCGCACTTGGAATTGGTGGCTTACCTCGTGGCCGTATCGTAGAAATCTACGGACCAGAATCTTCAGGAAAGACAACTGTTGCACTTCATGCAATTGCTAATGCGCAGAAAGCTGGCGGAATTGCTGCCTTCATTGATGCCGAGCATGCACTTGATCCAGAGTATGCCCGCAAATTGGGTGTTGATATTGATGCACTTCTAGTTTCACAACCAGACACTGGCGAACAAGCACTTGAGATCATGGATATGTTGGTTCGCTCTGGCGCAATCGATGTAATCGTTGTTGACTCAGTTGCCGCTCTTACACCTCGCGCAGAAATTGAAGGCGAGATGGGCGATTCACATATGGGCTTGCAGGCACGTTTGATGTCACAAGCACTTCGTAAAATCACCGGTGCACTTCACCAATCAAATACCACTGCAATTTTCATTAACCAATTGCGTGACAAGATCGGTGTTTTCTTCGGAACCCCAGAAACCACAACAGGTGGAAAAGCGCTTAAGTTCTACGCTTCAATCCGTCTTGATATCCGTCGTATTGAAACTCTTAAAGATGGCAATGATGCAGTCGGAAACCGTACTCGCGTCAAAGTTGTTAAGAACAAGATGGCTCCACCATTTAAGCAAGCTGAGTTCGACATTATTTACGGTGTCGGAATCTCACGCGAAGGCTCTCTCATCGACCTCGGCGTTGAAGTTGGCGTCGTAAAGAAGGCTGGCGCTTGGTATACCTACGAAGCTGATCAGCTTGGTCAAGGAAAAGAGAATGCTCGTGCCTTCTTGATCGACAATCCTGATCTTGCAAATGACATCGAGAAGAAGATTCGTGAACATTATGTTCCAATCGTTGTTGATGCTGAATTAGTAGCCGCAATTGATGAAGCAACCGCTGAGGTTGATTTCTAAATCAATTGATAAACAATAAAGAGATTGAGGCAGATCCCTACTCTTTCGCACTTACGACTGCGCATTATGCGTTGGCGCCAAGAGCGAAGAGTAGGGCCGAGCTTCATGCCCATCTCAAAAAGCGTGGTGTTGAAGATGAAATTGCGGCCGCAGTTCTAGATCAATTAGAGCTACAAGGCTTATTAAACGATCTTGAGTTTGCTCAAATTTGGAGTGAATCTAGACAGCGCCAGAAGAAGTTATCAAAGCGCTCGATTGCTCAAGAACTGAAATTCAAAGGGGTATCTCAAGACATTATTGATGAGACCCTTGAGAACATTGATGATGAAGATGAATACAAAATGGCTATGACCTTGGCAGAGCGCAAATTTCGTTCTTGCTCACACCTCGATCATGATGTTATTTATCGGAGAGTTCACGGCTTGCTCTCACGTAAAGGATTTAGTCATTCGATATCCGGTCGTATTATGCGTGAATTATTAGGAAGCAACGATAGATAAGTAAGATTGCTTTCATGAGCAGCCAATTACAAGCCAGATCCTTTGTGGTTGAAACCTATGGCTGCCAGATGAATGCACATGACACCGAACGTATTTCGGGATTGCTACTCGATGCTGGCTATGTGCAAGCACTTGAGGGAAGTGATCCCGATTTAGTTGTATTTAATACCTGCGCAGTTCGAGAAAATGCGGATAATAAACTCTACGGAAATCTATCTTTCCTCGCCCCACGCAAGAAGAGTGATCCTAATTTCCAGATTGCAGTTGGTGGCTGCATGGCGCAGAAAGATCAAGATTCAATTATTAAGCGCGCTCCGTATGTTGATGTCGTATTTGGAACCCACAACATTGGTTCGCTTCCAACGCTCTTAGAGCGAGCTCGGATTGAAGAAGAATCTCAAGTTGAAATTAAAGAATCACTTGAACATTTTCCTTCCACACTTCCCGCCCGTCGCCATTCGGCATTTAGCGCGTGGGTTTCGGTTTCAGTTGGCTGCAACAACACCTGCACATTTTGTATCGTTCCCTCACTTCGCGGTATTGAAAAAGATCGCAGCGAAGCCGATATTTTGAATGAAATAAAGGCCGTTGTTGATCAAGGCGTAATTGAAGTAACTCTGCTTGGACAGAATGTAAATGCTTACGGCGTTGAGTTCGGCGACCGTGGTGCCTTTGCAAAATTGCTCCGTAAATGTGGCGAGATACCAGGCCTAGAGCGAGTTCGTTTTATGTCACCTCATCCTCGTGATTTCACCGATGATGTAATCGCAGCAATGGCTGAAACTCCAAATGTCATGCCACATCTTCATATGCCACTGCAGTCCGGATCAGATCGAATTCTGCAAGCAATGCGCCGTTCTTATCGAAGCGATAGATACCTTGGAATTATTGAAAAAGTCCGTACTGCAATTCCAAAATCAACAATTACAACGGACATAATCGTTGGTTTTCCCGGCGAGCGCGATGAAGATTTCCAAGCAACAATGGATTTAGTTAAGCAAGCAAAGTTTCTAGCGGCTTATACCTTCCAATATTCAAAGCGTCCCGGCACTCCAGCCGCAACCATGCCGGATCAAGTAAGTGATTCAGTAATGAAGGAACGCTACGACGCGCTTCATATCTTGCAGCAAGAGATGTCACAAATAGTTAATGAACAAGTTGTTGGCTTTGAAGAAGAAATCTTGGTTGCAGATTATGAAGGCCGACGTGATGATGGCAAAGCCCGGATGACTGGACGCACTAAAGATTTCCGATTGGCACACTTTGCAGTGGAAGAATCAAATCTTCCAAGACCTGGTGATGCGGTAATCAGCAAAATTACTAAAGCTTCACCGAATTTTATTCTGGCAGAAGCTGCTCCAATTTCGGTTCGTAAAACTCGCGGGGGAGATGCCACCGAGGCGCGAAGCAAAGAGAGCGGATCAACGGCAATCATGGTTGGAATGCCTACGCTTTCACAGCTAAAGGCTCGTTCATAAAATATGAGCAAGCTAGTAATTATTTGTGGCGCAACTGCCACTGGCAAGAGTGATTTGGCTGTAGAAATAGCGAAGGAAATTAACGCAGAAATAATTAGCGCAGATTCCATGCAGTTGTATAAAGGTATGGATATTGGAACTGCCAAGCTTTCAATGTCAGAGCGCGCAGGCATCACGCACCATCTCTTGGATTTAGTGGATGTGAAGAGCGATGTAACGGTCTCCTGGTATCAAGAGCAAGCCCGAGCCAAAATTGATGAGCTGCAAAGTTCCGGTAAAAACGTTGTCGTAGTCGGGGGAACAGGTTTATATATCAAGGCGATATTAGATGATTTGAATTTTCCAGAAACAGATCCAGAAGTTAGGACGAAGTTAAATCAAGAGGCGGAGAAAATTGGCGGGGATGCGATGCACGAAAGACTCGCAAAATTAGACCCGGCAGCGAGTTTGGCAATTCCAAAAGAGAATGTGCGCCGAGTAATTCGCGCGCTAGAAGTAATTGAAATAACTGGTAAACCATTTACTGCAATCTTGCCTCGGGAGGATTCAACAAAGTATCCAGATGCAATGCAATTTGGATTAGCGATG
Source organism: Bifidobacterium breve (assembly GCA_945863115.1). Classification (GTDB taxonomy): domain Bacteria; phylum Actinomycetota; class Actinomycetes; order Nanopelagicales; family Nanopelagicaceae; genus AAA044-D11. Next base: position 10,205 of record CAMAYZ010000017.1, on the reverse strand, counting down.
AATCGGGAGAGCCTGGATGTTCGAATCGATTCCAGAGTAGCGAAGATGTGGGAAGCTGGATTTGTAGATGAAGTGGAAGAATTGATAAATAGAGGAATCCTTGAAGGTAAAACCGCCCAGGCTGCAATTGGTTACGCCCAAATTATTCGAATGAAGCATGGATCTATGACAGAAGGCGAAGCGGTCGAAGACACTGCAAGAGCGACGCGGCAATATGCACGCCGACAGGAGACCTGGTTTAGCCGAGATCTTCGAATCACCTGGCTTAGCGCGACATCAAATCTTTCAGAGCGCAAGGCTTCGGTCCTACAGGCTATTCTCAAATCATGATCGGAACTTACGGACATGGCACCGAGAACGACTTTGTCTTAATTTTCGATCCCGAAAATAAATTAGAAATTAATCCAGAACAAGTTAGCGCAATCTGCAATCGGAAGAGTGGAATTGGTAGCGACGGTTTAATTCGCATCGGAAAAGTTGATAGTAAGTGGTTCATGGATTATCGAAATAGCGATGGTTCGGTTGCGGAAATGTGTGGCAATGGAATCCGTGTAATGGCTAAGTATTTACTTGAGAAGGGCCATCAACCATCTGGAATATTTCCAATTAATACTCGAGATGGCATGAAGTATTTATCAGCCCCAGAAACTGGGGACATTACGGTAAACATGGGACAGATCCGCGAAGTCTTTGGTGAAATTTCGGCAACGGCAAATGGACATACTTGGACTGGCTACAACATTGATATGGGAAACCCGCATGCGGTTGTATTTGTAAACGATATGAATGAGGTCGGAGATTTGTTAACTGCTCCGACAGTCGAACCAGCTGATGAATATCCAGATGGTGTAAATGTTGAATTTGTAGAGTTCTTACCTAACGGTGAATTAAAGATGCGTGTGCACGAGCGCGGTGTAGGTGAAACTAAATCTTGCGGAACTGGAACTTGCGCTGTTGCGCTTGCAGCCACGCTTTCAAAAGGAAAACGGTTACCGTCTAACTGGATTATCAATCCGCCGGGTGGTCGGTTAAGTGTTGAAATTGATTCACATAGCAATGCAATTCTTACGGGTCCTGCAGTTTTGATTAACGATGTCGATTTGAGTAAGTATTTGTGAGTAACGACAAATTAGATATTGATGCGTTTCTGGCTGATTCGGCACGCGTTGCTGCTGAATTTGATGCCCAAGAAAGCAAAGTTGAAGATTGGGAGAGCAACCAGGCAGACCTGCAAGACCGACAAGCACTTCGTCGCGTCGCAGGACTTTCAACTGAACTACAAGATATTTCTGATGCGGAATATCGACAACTACGTTTGGAGAAAGTTGTTCTAGTCGGCGTCTGGGTTGAAGGCACCGCACAAGATGCTGAAAATTCTTTGAAAGAACTCTCTGCTTTAGCCGAAACTGCTGGTTCGGAAGTTATGGCCGGCCTTATTCAGAGACGCGATAAACCTGACCCGGCAACTTTTATCGGCTCTGGAAAAGTTGTAGAACTCCGTGAGGCAGTTGTAAACAGTGGCGCAGATACCGTTGTGTGCGATGGTGAACTTTCGCCAGCTCAACTTCGTAACCTAGAAGGAAAAGTAAAAGTTAAAGTTATCGACCGAACTGCTTTGATTCTAGATATTTTTGCACAGCACGCAAAGAGCCGTGAAGGTAAAGCCCAAGTTGAATTAGCGCAGATGACTTATCTTCTTCCAAGACTTCGCGGTTGGGGTGATTCACTTTCTCGCCAAGCAGGTGGAATCGGTGGCCGCGGACCCGGTGAAACCAAGATTGAAACTGACCGTCGTCGCATCAATGACAAGATGGCCAAGTTGAGACGCGAAATTAAAGAGATGAAAACATCTCGAGATACTAAACGCCAAGAGCGCCGCCGAAACAATATTCCTTCGGTCGCTATTGCAGGTTACACAAATGCCGGTAAATCTTCACTGATGAATCAGTTAACCGATGCCGGAGTCTTGGTTGAGAATGCGCTCTTTGCAACACTGGATCCAACCGTTCGTAAAACAACTTCATCTGATGGTCGGATTTACACGCTATCTGACACCGTAGGTTTTGTTCGACATCTACCGCACCAATTAATTGAAGCTTTTAAATCCACGCTAGAAGAAGTTTCAGGTGCCGATTTAATCGTCCATGTCGTTGATGGTTCACATCCAGATCCACAGGAACAGATTCGTGCAGTGCGCGGTGTTATAAATGAAATTGGTGGTGGCGAAATTGCTGAAATCATTGCGATAAATAAAGCCGATATTGCGCCGCCCGAAAAAATGATGCAACTGTTGCGAGAAGAACCAAATAGTTTTGCGTTTTCGGCTCGAACCGGATTTGGTATCGATACTTTGGTTGCAGCAATCGAGGCAGCTCTGCCTAGGCCAAGGGTTGAAATTACTGCAGTAATTCCATTTAGCCGCGGTGATCTCGTCTCAGCGATCCACGAACGTGGTGAAATTTTCACTGAAACTTATCTTCCCGAAGGAACTTCAATCCACGCATTAGTTGATGGTTCGCTAGCTAAGATAATCGAGAATTTGAAATGACCGCGAAAGTTATTGCCGCAATCAAGCGGGGCGAAGTTGTAATCCTTCCCCTCGAACATGGCTATGTTTATGCGTGCGATGCCTTTAGTTTTGCCGCAGTAAATCGGTTGCATCAGCTTCGAAATGATCAACCAGGAATCGCCGCTCAGGTTCTAGTTGGGAAAATCCAAACGATAAGCGGCCTTGCCCAAGGCCTGTCCGAAGATGTTAAGAAATTAACAGAGAAATTTTGGCCGGGATTGCTCACGCTAAATCTGCAACAGAATCAATCTTTAGTTTGGGATTTAGGAGATGGCGGAAACCTAAAGAATTTTGCAGTGCGAATGCCAAATCAAATCGAAACTCTTGAAGTCATAAACGCAACGGGTCCGCTAGCAATCGCATCGGCAACAATTGCAGGGGGTGCGCCAGTGCTGAAAATTGAAGACCCGCATCAGCTAGAAGTTCTTGATATCGGCGAGTTGGAAAGCGGCCCGCTTTCTACCGTGGTCGCACAAGTGGGCGAAAATCTCGAGCTTTTACGGGTTGGATCAATCACATTAGAGGATTTAAGGAAAGTCGCCTCGGCAATTGAACTTGCCAAGTAATAAGGTTCTGCCATGACTCAAAAGAATAGCGAGGCCTTCTACGGGCCAGATTTCAACGCCCTAGAGGCTCAAGACCCAGATATTGCTGCGGTCATTTTAAGTGAATTAGTTCGTCAGCAAAAAAATCTGCAATTGATTGCAAGCGAGAATTTTACTTCACCAGCAGTTTTGGCCACGATGGGATCGACGCTATCGAATAAATATGCTGAAGGTTATCCAGGCAAGCGTTATTACGGTGGCTGTGAAGAAGTAGATAAAGTCGAAATAATTGGAATTGAAAGAGCAAAATCTTTATTCGGGGCTGAACACGCAAATCTCCAACCACACTCAGGTGCAAGCGCGAACGTTGCGGTCTATCAAGCATTTACCAAACCAGGGGATAGCGTCTTAGCAATGTCACTTCCACATGGCGGTCACTTAACACATGGATCGAAAGTGAACTTCTCTGGAAAATGGTTCAACATTTTTTCTTACGGCGTTCGCCAAGAAGATGAATTAATCGACTATGACGAGCTTCGTGATAACGCTATTGCAAATAAGCCAAAGATGATTTGTGTTGGCGCAACTGCTTATCCAAGTTTGATTGACTTTGAAACTGTTCGGAAAATCTGCGACGAAGTCGGTGCAATTATGTGGGTTGATGCCGCACACTTCATTGGACTCGTTGCCGGAAAGGCAATTCCATCCCCAGTTCCATATGCGGATGTCGTCTCCTTTACGACACATAAAGTATTGCGTGGACCACGCGGTGGAATGATTCTTTCGAAGGCAGAACACGCTGCAGCCATTGATAAAGCGGTATTTCCTGGCATGCAAGGTGGACCAATCATGAGCGCGGTAGCTGGTAAAGCGGTTGCTCTAAAAGAGTGCGCGACGCCTGAGTATCAAACCTATGCGAAGAATGTAATTATTAATGCCAAGGCACTTGCTTCTGACTTAGAAAAAGAAGGCATGCGTGCAGTATCTGGTGGAACTCAAACCCACCTTGCTCTGATTGATATTAGATCTACTGGCGTCAACGGCAAGATTGCTGATGAACGATGCGGTGCGTCGGGAATTGTTCTAAATAAAAACTCAATTCCATATGATCCTGAAACGCCAGCAGTGACAAGCGGTATCCGAGTCGGAACTGCTGCCACAACAACCCAAGGCATGGGAACTCCTGAGATGGGACAAATTGCATCCTTTATCGCTCGTGCAATCAAAGATGGTGGCGACGAGAATAAGGCGAAGGCAATTCGAAGCGAAGTTAATGCTTTGACTGCAAAATTCCCGATCTACGCCAGATAAAAGATATTTCACCGTGCGCGAATTCCTTCTTACAATCGCATTCGCTTCAGCGCTCTGCTACTTAATTACACCGTATATAAAAACGCTAGCGCTAAAAGCTGGCGCCTTTATCCACCTTAGAACTCGAGATACGCATACCAAAGTGACACCGCGATGGGGCGGAATCGGAATGTGGATTTCGATGTCCATCACATTTTTAGTTGTAAATCATCTGCCGCTTGTTTCAAAATCATTTGGCCGCGAAGCTACTGGAATATTTCTTGCCGGAACTTTCATCATGATTCTCGGTGCTTTAGATGATTTATATGATTTAGATTCAATCACAAAATTTGCAGGGCAGGCCGTAGCAGGTGGCATTTTGCTTTTGCATGGAGTTCAAATTCTCTGGCTCCCAATAAATGGAATTTATATTCTGCCGCCAAGCATTGGCCAGCTATTAACAATTTTATTTGTAATGGTTGTAATTAATGCCATCAATTTTGTTGACGGTTTAGATGGCCTTGCTACTGGAATCGTTGCAATTTGCGCAATGGCATTCTTTGGCTTTGCTTATTTATTAGCTGTTGTAAATGGTTTAAATCGCGCAGGTGCTCCGTCCCTAATTACTGCCGTAATTATTGGAATCTGCATTGGGTTCTTGCCTCACAACTACCACCCGGCCCGAATATTTATGGGGGATTCCGGGGCTATGCTCCTAGGCTTGTTGTTATCTGCAGCGGCGATTACTTTGACGGGGCAGATAGATGTAAATGCCATAACTGATGAAGGTTCGAGCAAAGTTTTGCTTCCACTCTTACTTCCATTTACAGTTCTAGCGATTCCACTCTTAGATCTCGCGTTAGCGATAATTCGCAGATTACGAGCCGGACGTTCACCATTTGCGGCCGATAAAGAACATCTGCACCACAAACTTTTATCGATGGGTAATTCACATCGAAGAACTTCTGCAATTCTTTATTCGTGGACCGCAATGTTCGCATTTCCAACAGTTGTTGCTGCCTTTGCTCCAGTTTGGGTCGCCTTAGTTGTAGGCCTTGCGATTTTATTATTCTCTCTGGCCTTAATTAGAAAGAGTCTGGTGTCAGCAAATGTCCCAACAAAGTAGCGAAACAAATCTTTGGCGCGGGGCGCTAATCCCGGCGATATCAGTTGCGTTAATTTCAATTATTGCTGGTGCATTTATTAGAGGCACCTCTGGTTTATGGGGCTCACTTTTGGCGAGCGCCACGGTAATCCTCTATTTTTCAGTGCATCTAATAATCTCAAAGATTTCTGTGAATCTAGATCCAATGGCGACGATGGCACTTGCGATGTTCTCTTACTTCGCAAAAGTTATTTTGATGGGTGCCTTGCTCTTGGTTGTGACAAAGACAACTTCACCAGAGACCGTAGATCGTCCAACCTTCGCCATCGCAGCGCTTTCGATAACCGCAGCCTGGTTGGCTGGAGAAATCAGAGCTTTCGTTAAGTTGCGCTTTCAACTGCCTTTGCCGCAAACTAAGGGCTCGAACGAGAGCTCGACAACTGATTTTAAGTCTGGAGAATAATCATGGGTAGAAGCAATGAAGAGGGCGCCATGTGGTCAATTTTCGGCTATCTACTTTCTGGACTCGTGATTTGGGGTGGCATTGGTTGGGCCTTGGACAACTGGCTGGACAAGAATTTCTTCCTTCTAGGGGGACTCCTCTTAGGAGCAGGTTCTTCGCTCTACCTGACCTGGCTTCGATTCGGGCGTAATTAAGGTATTTCGGTTTTGGTTTTAGGCGGACTCCTAATAGTGTTGCGCCGTATTCACATGACTTCCCAAAAGTTAACTATTTACAGGAGTGTTTGTGCGCAAGTTCGCGTTTGCAGATAGTGGTGAAGGATTCGTCCCACCAAGCACCGCCGACTTCAACCTCCCACCCGTTTTTGGGGATAACGAATTTACGACTAAGCCAATTCTTCTGGTTCTTTTCTCAGTTGTTTTAATTTCAGTGTTTTTCATAATTGCATCTCGCAAAGCTGCAGTAGTTCCAAGCAAATTACAATTTGCTGGCGAATCGGTTTACGCCTTCGTGCGAAATGGAATCGGCCAAGAAATTATCGGACACGAATTTATGCGCTTCGTTCCTTTCTTGTTTACTCTCTTTACTTTCATTCTTACAAATAACGTATTCGGAATTGTTCCGTTACTTCAATTCCCAGCGATGTCGCACGTTTCATTTCCTTATGTTTTGGCACTTATCTCATTCTTCGTCTTTCACTATGTCGGAATCAAGAAACAAGGTCTTGGTAAATACTTAAAGGGCATTGCATTTATGCCAGGCGTTCCAAAGTTTGTTTATATTCTTTTAACTCCAATTGAAATTGCGACCTTCTTCTTGGTTCGCCCGCTTACTCTTTCACTTCGTCTCTTTGCAAATATGTTTGCCGGTCACTTACTTCTTCTAGTCTTCATTCTTGGTGGCGAACATATGCTCAGCGGCGCAATTGGGTTGAAGTTAATCGCACCATTTGCCTTCGCATTCGGAATCGGAATGACCTTCTTCGAGTTTATGGTCCAATGCCTACAGGCATACATCTTCACCCTACTTACAGCTTTGTTCATCGCCGGAGCACTGGCGGATGAGCACTAGATCCAAAGAAATTAATACCCACTTGCTGGCTCCCGCTAGTAAGTAACACGAACAGAAAGGCAACACAATGGAAGGCACACTCAACCTGGTCGGTTATGGCCTATCAGCAATCGGACCTGCAATCGCAACTGGAATGATCTTCGCCGCATATATCAGCGGTGTAGCTCGTCAACCAGAAGCACGTAGCGTTCTACAACCAATCGCATTCCTAGGCTTCGCACTTGCTGAAGCTCTGGCTCTCTTTGGTCTAGTTCTAGCATTCGTTCTCTAGTCATGAGCTTTCGCACAAGCGCGTCGGAGGCAGCGGCTAATCCGCTAATTCCACATACCGCTGAACTCATTGTTGGCACAATTGCCTTCGCATTGTTGTTCCTTGTGCTTCGCTCCAAAGTTGTGCCAATGTTTGAAAAAGCATTCGCAGCTCGCACTGAAGCAATTCAAGGTGGCATGGAGAAAGCCGAGAAAGCACAACGTGATGCGCAAGTTGCTCTTGAGCAATACACCGCACAACTAAGTGATGCTCGCGGCGAGGCCCAGAAAATTCGTGAAGAAGCACGCGTTCAAGGTGCTGCAATCATTGAAGATCTCCGTGGCAAAGCGCAAGAAGAAGCTGCTCGAATTACTGCAGCAGCAACCGCATCAATTGAAGCTGAACGTCAACAGGCAATTACATCTCTTCGCAATGAAGTTGGTTCACTTGCAACTGAACTCGCATCAAAGATTGTTGGAGAAGCGTTAGATGACCAGGTTCGACAATCACGCATTGTTGACCGCTTCTTGGATGATTTGGAGAAGAGTAAGTAATGATCGTTTTAGGTGGAAGCAGTCGTCAGTCTCTAGCCGCACTTCGTGTTGCGCTAGATAACGCACTCAAGGGTGTGTCTGCTGGCGACGCTTCTGCTATTTCAACCGATCTATTTAAGGCGCTAGTTGCGATTGATTCATCAACCGGACTACGTCGTGCACTTACAGATTCTGCTCGTGATTCGTCTTCTAAGTCAGATTTAGTATCAGATTTATTTAAGAAATCACTTGGTGGTCCAGCTCTTGCGCTAGTTGCAACAGCAACCTCACTTCGCTGGTCTGCTCCATCAGGAATCGCTGATGCAATCGAACAGATTGCAGTCGAAGCAGAAGCTACTGCGGCGAATCTAGGCAATTCACTTGACCAAGTTCAGAGTGAAATTTTCACCTTCTCAAAGCTGCTTATCGAAAATCCAGATCTACGCACTGCTTTGAGCGAACGGGCACAGAGTCCAGAATCTAAGCAGGCTCTACTTAAGAGCATCTTCGGTAGCAAATTTTCAGCAAGCACAAATAGCTTGCTATCTCATAGCGTCGAAAGTCGCCGTGCTCGCAGCATCGAAAAGACAATTGCAGCTTATTCACATGCTGTAACTGCTCGTCGTAATCGCGTAAATGCACACATTAAATCTTCCATCGCACTTAGCGATGGGCAGGCAAAGAAGTTGGCAGATTCGCTAGCAAAGCAGATCGGCCAACCAGTTCACTTAAATATTGAGATTGATCCAAGTGTTCTTGGTGGTATTTCAATTCGTTTCGGTGATGAAGTAATCGATGGAACTATTTCAAATAGATTGGCGGAGGCAAGCCGCGCGCTTGTTTCTTAGCAGAAAATAAAAAATAGGTTTCAGAATTCACAATTTGTGAATCTGAATTAGTTGAAGGAGAGAAAGATGGCGGAACTCACGATCCGGCCCGAAGAGATTCGCGACGCGCTTGCAAAGCATGTTGCTTCTTACCAACCGGGAGCCGCAGCACGCGATGAGATCGGTACCGTAACTCAAGCAGGCGATGGCATCGCCCGTGTTGAAGGCTTGCCTTCGACAATGACCAACGAACTTCTTAAGTTCGAAAATGGAACGCTTGGTTTGGCACTGAACCTTGATGTGCGCGAAATCGGTGTAGTTATTCTTGGCGAGTTCACTGGAATTGAAGAAGGAACAAGCGTTAGCCGCACAGGTGAGATTCTCTCCGTACCTGTTGGCGACGGCTTCCTTGGTCGCGTAGTTGATCCACTTGGTCGTCCAATTGATGGCAAGGGTGAAATCAAAGCAGAAGCACAACGCGCACTTGAACTTCAAGCACCATCTGTAGTGCAACGCCAACCAGTTAAAGAACCTATGCAAACTGGTATCAAAGCAATCGATGCAATGACTGCAATTGGTCGCGGACAACGTCAGCTAATTATCGGGGACCGTCAGACTGGTAAGACTGCAATTGCTATCGACACAATCATTAACCAGAAAGAAAACTGGAAGACTGGCGATCCAAAGAAGCAAGTTAAATGTATTTATGTTGCTATCGGTCAGAAAGGTTCAACCATTGCATCTGTTAAGGGCGCATTGGAAGAAGCTGGTGCAATGGAATACACAACAATCGTTGCTTCTCCTGCATCAGATCCAGCTGGTTTCAAATACCTAGCTCCTTACACCGGTTCTGCAATTGGTCAGCACTGGATGTATAAGGGCGAGCACGTTTTAATTATTTTCGATGACCTCTCAAAGCAGGCCGAGGCTTATCGTTCTGTATCGCTATTGCTACGACGCCCACCGGGTCGCGAAGCTTATCCAGGAGACGTTTTCTACTTACACTCACGTCTACTAGAGCGTTGCGCAAAGCTTTCAGATGAACTTGGTGGCGGTTCTATGACCGGTCTTCCAATCATCGAAACAAAAGGTAACGACGTTTCAGCATTCATTCCGACAAACGTAATTTCGATTACTGACGGACAGTGCTTCCTCGAAACAGATCTTTTCAACGCTGGTGTTCGTCCAGCTATTAACGTAGGTATTTCAGTATCTCGCGTTGGTGGTTCAGCGCAGACAAAAGCGATTAAGAAGATTGCAGGACGTCTTCGTCTTGACTTGGCTCAGTATCGCGAACTCGAAGCATTCGCTGCATTCGGTTCAGATCTTGATGCTGCATCAAAGGCCCAACTAGAGCGCGGTGCGCGCATGGTTGAACTCTTGAAGCAGGGTCAATACTCACCTTATTCAGTTGAACGTATGGCTGCATCTATTTGGGCCGGAACAACTGGCAACATGGACTCAATTCCAGTTGCAGATATTCGTCGCTTTGAATCAGAATTCCTTGATTTCATTGGCCGCGAACGTCCAAAGGTTTTTGAAGTTATTGCTG
>CAMAYZ010000016.1 GCA_945863115.1 Bifidobacterium breve | reverse complement strand
CTTACCGAAATCATTGATCATTACATCTTCGCCCTTTGAAATGTTGCGAACGATGGTGTCAAAAACTACATCTACTGCACGAGCCGCTTCCTTCTTGCTATCGCCGAAGTGCGGAGCCAATGCTGCGATGAACTGGGCCTTGTTCATATTAATCCCCTTATTACGCGTAAAATTTAGGCATTCGCCTAACTTGGTTAGAAATCTACGCGTCAAAACAAATAACTCCCGACATATCTTGTGGCGTGTCGGAATTTATAATTTCAACCGAAGATGTAAAAAGCGCACTTTTTATGCGAGAAAAACTCTAAATAATTACTTTAGAGTTTTGAAAATTCTTACTGTTACGAAAGTGCTGGAAGTGTTTTAGGCTTAAAACTTGGTCGCGATTGCTCAAAAGAGCTAACAGAATCAATGTTTTTAAGCGTAAGACCGATGTCATCAAGACCTTCCATCAAACGCCATCTGGTGTAATCATCGATTGTAAATGCAATCGATTTACTTCCGTAGCTAACAGTCTTTGCTTCAAGATCCACTGTTACTTGGGTTTTAGGGTCGGCCTCGACTGCGCTCCAAATCGCTTCGATTTCTGCTTGATCAATTACAACTGTTAACAGCCCAGCTTTCTGTGAATTGCCACGGAAGATATCTGCAAAGCGGCTGGATAGAACTACTTTGAAACCATAGTTTTGAAGTGCCCAAACTGCGTGTTCGCGAGATGAACCAGTGCCGAAATCCACTCCTGCAACCAGAATTGTTGCACCAGCAAATTCAGCTTTATTTAGAACGAACTCTGGATCATTTCGCCAAGCCCCAAATAGCCCATCTTCAAAGCCGCTCTTGGTTACGCGCTTTAAATAGACCGCAGGAATAATCTGGTCGGTATCAACATTGCTTCGGCGAAGTGGAAGAACGCTTCCAGTGTGACTTAAATATTTCTCCATTTTTATGCTCCTTACAAATCTGCCGGTGAGGAAAGGGTGCCGCGAATTGCAGTTGCTGCAGCTACTAGTGGGCTTACCAAGTGGGTGCGACCGCCTTTACCTTGGCGGCCTTCAAAGTTTCTATTTGATGTAGAGGCAGATCTTTCGCCAACTGCGAGTTGATCTGGATTCATACCCAAACACATTGAACAACCTGCGGTGCGCCATTCGGCACCAGCATCTAGAAATACTTTATCTAGGCCTTCACTTTCAGCTTGCAATCTAACGCGAGCTGAACCTGGCACAACTAACATGCGAACTTCTTTGGAAATCTTCTTTCCTTTAAGAACATCTGCAGCAGATCGTAAATCTTCAATGCGACCATTTGTGCAAGAGCCCAAAAAGATAGTGTCGACCTTTATATCTTTAAGTGGTGTGCCAGCAACAAGCCCCATGTATGTAAGTGCACGTTCGGCAGCGCCTCTAGCTTCAGGATCACTGATTTCCGCTGGGTTTGGAACCTTTGAATTAAGTGGAAGACCTTGTCCTGGGTTAGTTCCCCAAGTTACAAATGGTTCGAGTTCATCGGCATTTAGCGAAATTTCAACGTCAAACTTTGCATCAGAATCTGATTGCAAAGTCTTCCAATATGAAACTGCAGCATCCCAATCTGCGCCCTTAGGTGCGTGTGGCTTTGACTTCAGGTATTCAAAGGTAATTTCATCAGGTGCGATTAATCCAGCACGAGCGCCAGCTTCAATCGACATATTACAAACTGTCATTCGTGATTCCATTGAAAGCGCACGAATTGCAGAGCCACGGTATTCAAGAACATAGCCTTGACCACCACCAGTTCCGATTTTTGCAATAATCGCCAAGATAATATCTTTGCTAGTTACGCCCGGCTTTAACTTGCCTTCGACGTTGATTGCCATAGTTTTTGGACGAACAAGTGGCAGAGTTTGAGTAGCCAAAACGTGTTCAACTTCTGAAGTTCCGATACCAAATGCCAGCGCACCAAATGCGCCATGTGTTGAGGTATGTGAATCACCGCAAACAATTGTCATTCCCGGTTGGGTAATTCCGAGTTGTGGTCCGACAACGTGAACAATTCCTTGTTCAACATCGCCAAGTGAGTGAATGCGAACGCCAAATTCTGCACAGTTCTTGCGCAAGGTATCTACTTGCAGCTTAGAAACTGGATCAGCAATTGGCTTATCAATATCTGTTGTTGGAACGTTGTGATCTTCAGTCGCAATAGTTAATTCGGGGCGGCGAACTTTGCGATTGGCTAAGCGAAGTCCATCAAATGCCTGTGGACTTGTTACTTCATGGATTAGATGCAGATCAATATAAATAAGATCTGGTTCACCTTCATGTTGGCGAACAATATGATCAGCCCAGATTTTTTCGGCTAACGTCTTTCCCATTACAGCCCCTTAATTTTTTCCAATAAAACTTGCATTTCAAATGCTGAGATGCCAGTATTACATCGTGGACAAGAAGAATAGCGGAGTTGGCGTATTAGATAAAGCCGTAAAAATCCTGGCCTGCTTGGAAGCTGGCCCGCATTCACTTTCTGAACTTGTCGCCGCAACTGGTATCGCCCGCCCAACAGCACACAGACTGGCTGTTGCCCTGGAATTCCACCGTATGGTTTCGCGTGATTATGCCGGGAGATTTATTCTCGGTCTGCGCTCCTCTGAACTCGCATCTGCTGCGGGCGAGGATCGCTTACTCGCCGTTGCCGGTGCCGCGCTTAGCGCACTTCGCGATGCGACTGGAGAAAGTTCCCAGCTATACCGACGCCACGGCGATCAACGAATCTGTGTTGCAACTGCAGAACGATTATCTGGGCTTCGAGATTCAGTGCCGACTGGAACTGTTTTAACTATGCAAGCTGGCTCTGGTGCACAAATACTTCTAGCCTGGGAAGATGCTGACAAATTACATCGCGCATTAACTAATTCTAAATTCACTGCTGCATCGCTCGCTGCGGTCCGGCGACGAGGTTGGGCGCAATCTGTTGGTGAACGTGAAGCCGGAGTCGCTTCGGTTTCAGCACCGGTTCGTGGGCCAAATAACAAAGTTATTGCCGCTGTAAGTATTAGTGGACCTGTTGAAAGATTAGGCCGTCAACCAGGACGAATTCACGCTGCTGCAGTTGTAGCAACGGCTGCAAGATTGACTGAGCATTTAGCTAAAAAGTAGCGGCACATCAGGCTTTTTTGCCAGTTTCACACTTTAAATTACTAAGATTCCAATGTGCAGAGCTCGCCAGAAATCCTAAAAGCTCTCGAGAATGAATCGATAGAAATTCTTCGAGAAACCGCCGCTTCGTTTGCCAAGCCGGTGATGCTTTATTCAATTGGAAAAGATTCTTCAGTCTTATTACATCTGGCTCGCAAGGCCTTCTATCCAGCCCCAATTCCATTTCCACTTTTACATATTGATACCACGTGGAAATTTAAAGAGATGATTTCCTTTCGCGATGAAGTTGCTAGCAAATATGGTTTAGAGCTAATTGTTCATACCAACCAAGAAGGCGTGGAAGAGGGAGTAACTCCATTTACACGTGGGATTTCTGAATACACCCGAATCATGAAAACCGTAGGACTTCGTCAAGCTCTCGATAAATATGGCTTTGACGGCGCAATTGGTGGATCGCGTCGAGATGAAGAGAAGAGCCGCGCAAAGGAGCGAATCTTTAGTGTTCGTGAAGCTGGCCACCGTTGGAATCCAAGAGAGCAACGTCCAGAACTTTGGCGCACTTACAACACGCGCCTTCGCCCGGAACAATCAATGCGAATTTTCCCAATTTCGGATTGGACTGAATTAGATGTCTGGCATTACATAAGTCAGAATGAAATTCCAATCAACCCGCTTTACTTTGCAAAAGAGCGGCCTGTCGTATGGCGCGGTGACCAGATGCTTATGGTCGATGATGAAAGATTCCCGTTAATCAATGGCGAAACTCCAGAGAATCGTTTAATTAGATTTAGAACTTTAGGCTGCTATCCCCTAACGGCAGCAGTTGAATCTACTGCGACAACTATTTCTGAAGTTTTAGCTGAAGTATCAGAAGTTAAATTATCTGAACGTGCCACCCGATTAATTGATGGCGATAAAGAAGATTCGATGGAGAAGAAGAAAACCGAGGGCTATTTCTAATGGCTACTCCAAAGACTAAACCGCTAATCCGACTCTTAACTTGCGGCAGCGTCGATGATGGAAAATCAACACTAATCGGTCGACTTCTAGTCGAAACTGACAGCATCCCCCACGACACCGTTGCTACCGCAAGAAGCGTTCGTCGTGGTGGTTCAACAATTGCTGCTGGTGAAATTGATTTCTCGCTTTTAACTGATGGACTTGAAGCCGAGCGCGAACAAGGAATCACAATTGATGTTGCATATCGCTCGATGTCACTTTTAAATGGCAGCAGATTGATAATTGCAGATGCACCTGGCCACGAGCAATACACGCGCAATATGGCAGTAGCAGCATCCAGATCAGATGTTGCACTTGTGCTACTTGATGCAGCCCGAGGTGTTAGATCGCAGACACTCAGACATTTAACTATTTGTGCACTTATGGGAGTAAGTCGAGTTGCGATTGTTATTAATAAATTAGATGTATTTGATTATTCAAAAGAGAAGTTTGAAGAGATTTCTGCCCAGATTGCTCCTGCTGTAGCCCGACTAAACATAGGCGAACATGCAATTATTCCGGTTAGCGCATTGGTCGGAGATAACGTAGTTTTCAAGGGCAAGAATCTGGATTGGTATACCGGACCCACTCTTCTCGAATACATTCAAAATCAGAATTTAGCTGAAGATGCAATGACCAGCCCACACTTTGGAATTCAATATATTTCCAGAGTAGATACCTTCCGCGGATTAGCTGGAACTTTAGTTAACGGAAAATTCAAAGTTGGCGATGAAGTTGTAATTCTGCCAAGTAAGAAAAAAGCGACAATCGCAAAAATGGTCACCTTCGATGGTGAATTAACCAGCGCAGGTCACGAGCAAACTTTAAATATCGTTCTCGAGCCGGAAGTAGATGCTGCCCGCGGAGATGTTCTTCATCTTGCGACTAATGCAAAACCACCGGCAGATAGATTTACCGCAAATATCGTCTGGCTCGGTGAATCCGAACTAATTCATAGCCGCTCTTATCTATTGATTTCAGGATCAACTTCAACACCTGCAATTGTGACGACTATCAAACATAAAATTAATATTGAATCTGGTGAACATGATTCTGCTCGCACCCTAAAGATGAATGAAATCGGGGTCGTTGAAATTGCAACCGACTCCCCTGTTGCACTCTCTAATTACAGTGATTCCCGCGAGACCGGTAACTTCATACTTGTTGATCGCTCTACTTTAAATACAGTTGGTGCCGGAATGATTGTGCATGCACTGCGCCGTTCTGAAAATGTTACAGAGCAAGCTTATGAAATTAACGCTGAAAAACGTGCGGCCCAGAAAGGCCAGGTTGGCAAAGTTCTCTGGTTCACCGGATTAAGTGGTTCTGGTAAATCAACTATTGCTAACGAACTTGCGAAGGAGCTTTACGCACTTGGTCGACATGTATATGTTTTGGATGGCGATAACCTGAGACTCGGTTTGAATAAAGATTTAGGTTTTGCCAAAGAAGACCGCGCTGAGAATGTTCGAAGAGTTTCTGAAGTTGCAAAGTTAATGATGGATGCTGGTCTAATCGTTATCGTTGCACTTGTAAGTCCTTTCCGAGTTGATCGCGATCAGGCACGAGAATTATTTCAACCCGGTAAGTTCATTGAAATTTGGGTTAACACTCCAGCTGAATTATGTGCGAAGCGAGATCCAAAAGGACTCTATAAGAAAGCGGCAGCTGGCGATTTACCGAATATGACTGGAATTGGCCAAGAGTATGAGGCGCCACTCAACGCAGAATTAGTTCTGGATGGCACACTTGAATTAAGAGTAAACACAGACATCGTTATGGAGATCGCAAAATGACCTGGCTACCTTTTGCAATCGCTGGTGCAGTAGCTCAATTGGTTGATGGCTCACTTGGAATGGGTTTCGGATTAACAAGTTCGACTCTTCTCTTAACTCTTGGTGCATCTGCTGCAGTTGCTTCAGCTGCGGTTCATTTCGCAGAAATTGGCACAACTCTTGCCTCTGGTGTATCCCATTGGCATCGTGAAAACGTAGACAAAAAAATCCTTATCCGCCTTGCAATACCCGGTGGAATTGGTGCAGCACTAGGTGCAACATTTTTGTCGTCAATCGACTTAACAAATGGGCGTATCTTCATCTCCACAATTCTCATGTTGCTTGGTTTTATTCTCGTTTACCGACATATCTTCAAAGCGAATCAGCTGAACTTGGTTGAGATTTCTAATCCTAATTATTTAACTTATCTTGGTTTCACTGGTGGTTTCGTAGATGCATCTGGCGGTGGCGGCTGGGGACCTGTAGTTACGCCTACTTTGATGGCAACGACTCAGACTGATCCTAGAAAGATTATTGGAACAGTAAGTGCCGCCGAGTTTATTGTTGCGGTTTGCGCAAGCCTGGCCTTCTTAGCAAATATTGCACGCCTAGATATTGATTGGGCCGCTGTTGGCGGATTAGCTCTTGGTGGAATTTTGATGGCACCGATTGCTGCGAAACTCGTATCTTGGTTGCCAAAAAGACAGCTTGGTATTTTTATTGGTGTAGCAATTATTCTGATTAACGGCGTGCGACTAATCGGTGGCTAATTTGAAAAAATTAATTATTCACCCTGGTTTTCATAAGACTGGAACAACAGCGCTTCAGCAAGCGCTAAGTGAAGTGAGACATGAGTTATTGGAATCGAAATTCTTCTACCCACACACTGCAGGAAATGCGCATCACCGAGCTGCTTGGTCGATAATCGAAAAGACGTGGGGTTGGAAGAAAAGAGGCGGCAGAGTAACTGCGCCGATTGAATGGAAGAAGTTAGAGAAGAAAATAGGTTCTTGTAAAGACACTGCGATTATTAGTAGTGAATTCTTTTCAGAAGCGGATCAAACGCAGTTAGTAAATTTAGCAAAGCGACTTGATGGGATTGATGTTCAGGTGATTTTTACTTGGAGACCTCTGCCATTCATGCTGGCAAGTTCTTATCAGCAGTATTTGAAATATGGTTTGAAAAAATCATATGCCGAGTGGCTGGATTCAATTTTTGAAGTCCCAGGGGAAGCGAAATTTACGCCCTCATTTTGGAAGCGAAATCTGCACGGCGATGTCGTGGCGCGTTGGGCAGACACTTTTGGTAAGGAAAACGTTTCTCTAATAGCCGTAGATGAATCTAATCCAACTTATCTTTATGAAACGTTTGCGGATCTTGTTGGAATTCCTAGTGGTGTATTGAGAACACCCAAGCACATGGAAATGAATCGATCACTCACTTTCACAGAAGCTGCACTCCTTCTAGAGATTAATCGGACTTATCCGAAGGATGGCGACTGGGATTCGTATGAAGTATTTATTCGAAAAGGAAACATAAAAGCGCTAACTCGGTCTGACAAGCATGACCCAAATGACGAGAAAATTTTGACACCTGAATGGGCCATTGCCAAAGCGGCAGAGCTTAATTTGCAGAACGTAGCGAAGATTAAGTCTCTAGGAATTAAGGTCATTGGGAATCTGGATCGTAACGATTTCTCCAAAATACCAATTGGGTTGAATACACCAGTTACGACTATTTCAATAGAAACCGTTGCAAGGGCAATGATTGGTGTTGATATGAGTTCACTTCATAAGATGCACGGGAAAGCGATTTCAAAAGAATTCTTTCACCGTGCAAAAAGAGCGCTCAAGCGACGGTTACATCTTAAATAATTCTTATTTATTCCTAGGTGTTGTAGCCCCGACGGGATTCGAACCCGCGTAGCTGGCTTGAGAAGCCAGAGTCCTAGGCCACTAGACGACGGGGCCGAGATTTACTGCTATTAAGTTTTTCTTCTTACTTTTTACTGCGCTGGGGTACCAGGACTCGAACCTAGACTTACTGAACCAGAATCAGCAGGGCTGCCAATTACCCCATACCCCAAAATATTGAATTGACTTGGGCAAGGATACCCGAATGAAAAGCTAGAAATTACCCAGCTTTAAAGAATTTCGTGCGACCCTTCCAACTATTTAAATACCTATCGGCTGGGCTCTTTAGAACGCCTTCGATAAGCGATGCATAAACGTCTCTGAAGTCCGTTGTTACGGATAAATCTCCGTCAACTAGTTTTGAGAGCGAAGGTTGGTCCCCATAAAAACCACCCTTGATTTTATCTCCAATAATAAACATTGGACCTGAAGTTCCATGATCTGTTCCCTTGGATGCATTTCCTACAACGCGGCGACCGAATTCACTGTAAACAAGGACGACAACATCTTTCCCATGTTTAGAAGTTTTA
This sequence comes from Bifidobacterium breve, assembly GCA_945863115.1. Classification (GTDB taxonomy): domain Bacteria; phylum Actinomycetota; class Actinomycetes; order Nanopelagicales; family Nanopelagicaceae; genus AAA044-D11. Next base: position 15,241 of record CAMAYZ010000016.1, on the reverse strand, counting down.
AGGTCAGTCATGAATTTATCAATTGCGGAGGATACAGAACCTAATAAAACGGATTGGGCATTCGCTTCATTTGCATGGGTATCGAACCCGCCAAGCGATACCGACCAAACCCTTGTTGGTGCATCAGCTTGAATAAGTTTTGAAACTATATTTAATTGTTGCGATAAATTTGAATCGCCACCGGCGTTACCACCATTTATGGTTGGAAGTTCAACCTCTGTTGGTTCTGGTCTCTTTAAAATAGGAGTAATTTTCTCTGAAATATTAAAAAGGTCCTTCATGCTATTTGCGGCAAGAGAACGCAATTTTGAATCTGATTCAGATGGCAGACTTAGCTTTCTAAAATCGGCGCCAACTGTGCCTTGAGGAATTACCAAGCCACCAAGTGGTAGCGCAGAACCTACTTTTTTCTCTCCAGCTAGAAGTGGTGGAAGAACAGATCCAAGACTGATAGCCAACATTGGATCATCAGGTTGCGAATCTATCCACCTGCCAACCCATCCTGATTTTGAATGAGTTTTTGGGCTACCAGATTGCCACTTCGCCATTGAAGAGAAATGCGAACGATCTGGACTTGGATACCCGGCGCCGCGAACAATCGCTACTTTGCCGCCCTTCCAAAGATTCGATATGCCAGTCATTGCAGGATTTAATCCGTACTGCGAATCTAACTGCAAGATGCTTTCTTGCTTGTATGAAATATCTGGACGAGAGCTGTAATAAATCGGATCTTTAAATGGAATTACAGTATTCAATCCATCGTTACCACCATACAAAGTTACAATCACCAAAATAGGAGTTCCGGATGCTAGCGGGCGGGCAGTTGCTGCAGCTGCTATCTCTTCAATTGATAGGAAAGCTGCTGCAGCACCAATACTGGTCCCAGCAGTCAGTTGTAAAAATTTGCGACGGGTAACGGTATCCATTAGGCACTCACCAAATATTCGGGACTACAAATTGCTAACAGGATTAAGCGCTTTGAACTCTTAACATTTCCTTCAAGGGCTGCTTTTGTTCTAGCGCTCCATTCGACAACTCCTAATAAGTCAGCAGTTTTCTGGACTCGCTCCCCTGTAGATAAATTTTCTATTGGCGAGAGATCGCCTTGCGCTACAAGCCAAGTAGCAAAACTGGCTCTAAATTGCGCACTAGCCGACGAAAGCCAGGCGCTGTCGGTAGGCCAGCCACCAACATTTGGCGGATCGAAGGGAACTTGCGCCAATTTATTTAAAAAGTTTAATAGCGCAGAATTCTTAGTCAGTTTGGATGGCGTGATATTCAGCGCACGACATACCGCAACGAACCATTCAACAGGTGATTTAACTAATTCGTATTGAGAGTCCCTCATCGCCTCGCTTGAAGCAAGCGCGAAGAGTAACGATTTAATTTCACGGCCTTCAAAAGCGCTCTCAATTTTAGTGTTGGCAGGCAATGGAAATTGGCTAGACATATATCTGAACCAAATTCGCTCCGAAATGAAACGTTGAGAGTTCGGCTGGGATACTAAGAATTTGCCAGCTGAATTACGATCAAAATTTTGTGAGACACCAAGGATGGTCTTTGATCCGCTATCAAATCTATTCTTTTTAAAGGTAACGTTTCCATTGCTTCGAGAAACTTGAACTCCAGTCAAAGCGCGGGAAAGTTCCTTAACATCTGTTTCCGAGTATCGGCCAACTCCCAAGGTGAAAAGCTCCATTAATTCGCGCGCTAAGTTTTCATTAGGAGACTTGGCGGTGTTCTCCTGACCATCGAGCCAAAATTGAAGCGCTCCATCATCCAACATCGCAGTTACCATTTGATCAAAATTCCCAAGCGCATATTTCTGAAGAGTCTGATGTTGCTTATACATTGGTAATGCAAAATTTAATTTCTTAATTGAGGTTGCCCAATGACCATGCCAAAACCAAGTTGCTTTTTCTTGTAACGAAAAATCAGCTAACACCATTCGATCTAGCCACCATGTCGTTAACTCGTTGCTCTGCCTACGTAGTTCCATGCTGTAACTGGCGCGCTGTGCGTCATCAGGTGATGGACGTTGCCCAAGATCTGTTATTACTAATTGGGGAATTTTTTTTAAGCCTTCGTCGTCTCCAGTATTGTTAAACAATTTATCGCGAGTGAGCGCTGGCCCAGCTGCTAGCGCTTTTGCAAATTCACCAGGACGCGGTCCGAAACCAAATCGGTGAAAGAGGCGTGCAATTTCTAAGCGATTTGTGTCCACCGGCATATGCTATTTGCGAGAGGGATTAAATTAGTAGTGAAAGGGTTAACTAACAGCAAACTCTAAGTATCGCGGCTCTGCGATTACTTAATTGAAGCTGCAATTCGCTCGAGCGAACGCTCGCGACCAAGGAGTTCTAGAGATTCAAATAGTGGCGGTGAGATATGGCTTCCAGTTACGGCAATTCGAATCGCACTGAAAGCGATTCGAGGCTTGAGTCCGAGGCCTTCAATTAGTGCGCACTTTAGTGCCACGTGGATAGAGTCGTGATCCCAACTGGCAAGTCCCTTTAGTACTTCATCGGTCTTCTTTAAAACAATTTGTGATTGCTCATCTAGGATTTTTGGCAGTTCTTCAGCATCAACTTCGAACTTAACAACAAACAAGAATTTGAGCATCTGTGAAACTTCAGCCAAAGTTGCAATGCGCTCTTGAATGATTGGCAGCGCACTCTTTACAACTGCTAACTCTTCTGGTGTTCCAGAAATAATGCCATCCTTCACAAGAAATGGCGTGGTCCGCTTTAGTAATTCATCAAGGGTGAGTTCGCGAATCTTGTCGCCATTTATTGCTTCAAGCTTCTTCATGTCGAAACGTGCTGGACTGGAGTGAACGCGCTCAACTGTAAAGAGTTCAGTTAATTCTTTCATTGTTACATTTTCACGATCATCCCCCGGCGACCAACCGAGAAGTGCTAAGTAATTACAGATTGCTTCAGGCAAGAAACCACGATCGCGATACCAGGCAATTGATACTTCACCATTTCGCTTTGAAAGCTTGGCATTGTCTTGGCCCATAACAAATGGCAGGTGCGCGAAAGTTGGGTAATCAGATTCAGCAACGCCCATTGCTTGGTAAACCCGAATTTGGCGAGGTGTTGAAGATAGTAAATCTTCACCGCGCAGAACATGAGTAATTTTCATCATGATGTCATCAACCGCAACCGCAAGGGTATAAAGCGGAGAACCATCGCCGCGAACTAGAACAAAGTCTGGAACGAAATTATGATCGAAGGTAACATCGCCGCGAATCGAATCATTGAATGTTGTAGAGCCATCTGGCATGCGCATGCGCAATACCGGCAATCTTCCTTCGCTCTTATATTTTGCTAAATCTTCCGCACTAATTGTTCGGCACTTGCCGTCATAGCCAGGTGCAACATTTGCAGCTTTCTGCGCTTCGCGTCTTGCTTCAAGTTCTTCGGAAGAGCAATAGCAATGATAGGCATCGCCTTGCGCTAAAAACTTTGCTGCCCATTCGGCATAAATATCTAAACGTTGGCTCTGCAAATATGGACCGTAAGGACCACCTACTTCTGGACCTTCATCCCAATCCAGGCCAAGCCACTTCAAAGTATCTTGTGCAGCTTTTATATATTCATCTGTAACGCGTTCGGTGTCAGTATCTTCAATTCGAAAAACAAATTGGCCGCCAGTGTGACGCGCATAGGCCCAATCAAAGAGCGCAGTTCGGATATTTCCGACGTGCAGATCGCCTGTAGGTGAAGGCGCAAATCGAACGCGGACTGGTTTAGTTGCAGAATTAGATGGCACGAGGCGATACCTTATTAGAGAGAGAACCAATTCCTTCAATCAGCACAGTAACTTCTGCGCCAGCTGGCATAGGTCCGATTCCGGCCGGGGTTCCAGTAAGTATTACATCACCTGGAAGTAGCGTCATAACCGATGATATGAATTCGATAATTTGAGGAATTTTAAAATTCATTGATGACAATGGTTCTGATTGCTTTACTTCGCCATTTAAAGTTGTGATTATCTTCTGTGAACCTGGAATAAATTCGGTTTCAATCCATGGTCCTATTGGGCAGAATGTGTCGAAGCCCTTCGCACGGGTCCATTGACCATCAACTTTCTGTAAGTCGCGGGCTGTAACGTCATTAGCAACTGTGTAACCAAAAATTACATCATCTACTTTTTCTGCAGGAACATCTTTGCAAATTCTGCTTATCACAACAGCTAACTCACCTTCAAAATCTACGCGCTCACTCATTCGTGGCCATTGAATAGTGTCATTAGGGCCGATGACTGAGGTGTTAGGTTTCAAGAAAATTACAGGTTCTTTAGGAACATCTGAACCCATTTCAGCCGCATGGTCTGCATAATTCTTGCCGACACAAACAACTTTGCTTCTTGGAATTACAGGTGCGAGCAGGCGAACATCGGCAAGTGCAACTTTTGATTCAGTCGGAACAATGCCACCGAAAAGTGGATCACCACGCAAAACTAATATTTGGTCCTGGTCATTTAGAACACCGAAGAGTGGATCAGTGCCTAAACCTGCGCTGGAATTTGGGGAAAATCTGACGATTCGCATGCAGCGATTCTACCTGCTGCTACTTACTCAAAGCGAAATTAATTCATCCTTATCGCTTACTGAATAAATCTTTGCGCCTAAATCTTCACTTTTAATTAAGGCAATACTTGACGCTGATGCGGTTTCGCCAGCAATAACAATGGCTTCGATTCCAGAAATCCCACTGGCCTTCGCTACAACTAATACTGCAAGCAATGATTCAACTTCAAAATCTCCGCTTTTTACCGGGACTGCAACATATGTGCGGCCAGTGTTATCTCGAAGTGCGGCAGCAGAAATTGAATTGCTGCGAGCCATTGTCGCTCTAGCTAATGTGACTAACTTTAAATCTTCCGGATTATTGCTCAAGAACCGTCTCCGCTTCATCGATGATTCGCTCAGCAAGAACTGTAGCAATTCGGTGGCGTCGTCCTACTGGACGCTCTGCAGTTAACTTAACGCCTGCCACTGAAATCGTGCTTCCTGGAATCGGCACCCGACCTAAAGTTTTCGCGAGCAGCCCACCGATACTGTCCACATCTTCCCGCTCAGATTCTGGAATTTCAATCTTAAAGTTTGAAGCAAAATCTTCGATATGTAATCTTGCAGAAAGTCGGGCGCTATTTTCAGAGAGCCATTCAATTTCTAGTTCATCGTCATCATATTCATCTGCGATCTCGCCAACAATTTCCTCGAGAATATCTTCAATCGTAATCAAGCCAGCAGTGCCACCGTATTCATCAACAACAATTGCCATATGGATTTGATCGCGCTGCATCTCTTTCAAAAGCTCTGCTGCAGTCTTGGTTTCTGGCACAAAAGTTGCCTTGCGGACGTGTTCAACAACATTCTCGCTCGATTCAGATTCGCGATGTTCATGTGTGCGCCGCGCTAAATCTTTTACATAGGCAATTCCAATTACATTATCTAGGTTCTCGTCGATAACTGGAATTCTTGTAAACCCAGAACGTAGTGCTAATGAAAGTCCCTGGCGAAGCGTCTTATTTCCTTCGATCCAAACAATCTCAGTTCTTGGAACCATCAATTCGCGAACCAAGGTATCTCCAAGTTCAAAAACAGATTGAATCATTTCGCGCTCTGACTCTTCAACTAAACCATGTTGACTGGCCTGGTCTACTGCGTCTCGCAGCTCTTCTTCATTCGAAAATTGTCCCGCACGTAACTTAAATCCAGCTTTACGGAGGCTAGAAACAATTGAGTTGGGAAGAATGGCAACTAGCTTCGCAAAATTTAGGTTGTGTGATTTGCCAAATGTGCGGCCGATGTAGAAACCAATAACCAACCAGACAACTGCATCAAAGATAAACTTCAGGGTTTTCATTTACTTGTTTCGCCATTCCGCTAGGGTCTTATCTTGAAGTCCGAACATAACCTTGTGTTCCTCTTCCTCGACATGATCAAAGCCCAATAAGTGTAAAACACCATGGACGGTTAATAATGAAATCTCATCCGCAACTGAATGGCTTACGGCTTGCTTTGCGGCAAATTGTGGGCAAATAACAATGTCGCCGATGATTCCGGGGCCATCGCTCGCTGAGAACGGTTTTAACTCGTCCATCGGAAATGAGAGCACATCAGTTGGTCCGGGTAAATTCATCCACTGAACATGCAGTTTAGTAATTTCATCTTCATCAACCAGAGTGATTCCTAAATCTGAGTCCGGATGAATTCCCATTTTATCCAGTGCGAATGCTGCTACATCAACAATTTCATCTTCATTGCAAGCAATACCGCTGTTATTAGCAATTTCTATTCCCATGGGAATTAGCGATCACCGCTTCCAGATCGAATTGATCTCGTTATATTCGGTGGGACAACCTTATTTTCATCATGTCTTCCATATGCATTTACGATATCCCCGACAAGTCGATTACGCACTACATCTTCAGAATCTAACTTTATAAATGTAATGTCATCGACGCCTTCAAGGATTTCGTGGACTACCTTCAAACCAGATTGCGCGCCATGAGGTAAATCAATCTGAGTCGTGTCACCAGTAATAACCATTTTCGAACCAAAACCAAGGCGAGTTAGAAACATCTTCATCTGTTCAGCGGATGTGTTCTGCGCTTCATCCAAGATAATAAAGGCATCGTTAAGAGTGCGACCACGCATGTAAGCAAGTGGCGCAATTTCAATAATCCCAGATTGCATTAGACGCGGAATTGAATCTTGATCAATCATGTCGTGCAGCGCATCAAATAGCGGACGTAAATATGGGTCAATCTTCTCTTGCAGAGTTCCTGGCAAGAAGCCAAGGCGCTCTCCTGCTTCAACTGCAGGTCTGGTCAGAATTATTCGATTAACTTGCTTTGATTGCAGCGCTTGGATTGCCTTTGCCATTGCTAAATAAGTTTTTCCAGTTCCTGCAGGACCAACGCCAAAAGTTATTGTGTTCTCATCGATCGCTTCGACATAACGCTTCTGATTTGCAGTCTTTGGTCGAATAGTCTTTCCACGGTTGCTCAAAATATTTAAGGAAAGAACTTCAGCTGGATGATCTGCTGGTTCGTGATTAAACATTTCAATTGAACGCAGAACTGCATCTGCATTTAAACTCTGTCCAGCTCGAAGCAAGACAAGTAATTCACGAACAAGTCCTTCAAACTTGGCAATCTGTGCTAAATCTCCGCCAGCAAAGATTTCATTGCCGCGAACTGTTATAGAAATATTAGGAAAAGTTTTTTCGAAAATTCGAAGATGAGCGTCTTGGGCTCCAGTAAGTGCGACCATAGGAATTGCGGTCGGGACTGTAATCAACGCGGTTTTAACTGGGTCCATTAAGTGAAATCTTACTTTTAACCGGGCGGCCAGGCGAACCGACGCCCGCCAAGTAGATGTAGATGAGCGTGGAAAACACTCTGTCCCGCGCTTTCTCCGGTGTTAAAGACGCTTCGATACCCATCTAGTTTGAGACCAGCCGCAATTTTGGCAGCGGTGGCATGCATCTCAGAGAGAACCTCTGGAGCGCTTACAGAGAGTTCGCCAGCATTTTCGTGATGCGCTTTAGGAATAATCAAAATATGTGTTGGTGCTTGAGGCGAAATATCGTTGATTGCAAAAACGTTTGGTGTTTCGAAAACAAAATCAACCGGAATCTCACCAGTAGCCATCTTGCAGAATAAGCAGCTCACTTCGAAATCACCATCGCCCTATCAAAGCAGATACCGCGCTTAAAGCAGCGCCACCGGCATGGGCGCTCCGAAAAACTTCTGGGCCGAGTCCGACGATATGGGCTCCGGCGCCTTCCAGGATTGCAAGTTCGCTATCGCTGATTCCACCTTCTGGGCCGATCACGATAATTATTTCACTCATATCTGCAAATTTCGAAGTGACAACTTCAGATAGCTTTGTTGTTGCCGACTCGTGCATTACTAAAAATGCGCTATTTTCACTTTCGATTTCCAGAATTTCTGAAAGCGACAAGCCATCAATTATCTCTGGCTTCCTAAATCTACGAGATTGCTTAGTCGCTGCTACTGCGGCACTCTGCCATTTATCTAAGGAATCTTTCTGCCATTTAGAAATACTTCGATCAGCTTGCCAAGGAATTATCAGGTCAACACCTGACTCAACCAAAATCTCAATTGCATCTTTTACGCGATCTGATTTAGGCAATCCCTGCACAACAATTATCCTTGGGGATTTTTCTTCCTGAAATCCACGTTCTAAAACTTTGGCCATAAATGTTTTCTTCTCAATATTTTCAACAACTGCTCTAACCCAATTGCCAGCGCCATCTGAAACCAAGATTTCTTCGCCAAGCTTTATCCGAAGCACCTTTATTGCGTGATGGGCTTCATCTCCAGCCACTTCAATTGATTGCGAACTCTCTAATTTGTCTACCAAAAAGAGCGTCAACATTTACCGGTTAAACGCATCTCTAAACCGCCCAAAGAAGCCCGAAGAATGAGCACTACTGCGACGGTGAATTTCAACATCTTCGCCTTTTTCGCCACGAGATTTTGCCAATGACTTAAGCAACTCTTCTTGCTCTTTGTTCAACTTACCTGGAGTTGTAACTTCCACGTGAACAATCAAATCTCCGCGGCCATTTCCGCGTAACTTGTTCATTCCTAAATCTTTCAATACAACGGTGTTCCCACTTACAAATCCGGACTTAATAGTTACCTCTTTTGGTCCATCTAGGGTTTCAACCATAACTTTTGTGCCAAGAGCCGCAGAAGTCATTGGGATAACGATTGAGATGTGTAAATCATTTCCATCACGCACTAAGAAATCATGTGGCGCTTCAACAATTTCCACATAAAGATCTCCGGCGGGTCCGCCACCAGGTCCTACTTCACCAGCACCGCTCATCTGAATTCGATTTCCAGTTTCAACTCCTGCTGGAATTTTTACCGGAATAACTTTACGAGAACGAACTCGTCCATCTCCAGAGCACTCTAAACAAGGATCTGAAATAACACTTCCATAGCCCTGGCATGCTGCACATGGCCGACTTGTCATAACCTGACCAATAATTGAACGCGTAACTTGTTGAGTTTCTCCGCGACCTTTACAGATTCCACAAGCACTTGGCTTAGATCCATTTGCGCAACCAGAACCAGAACATTTTTGGCAGGTTGCAGCAGTTTCTAAATTCAATTCACGGTCAGTTCCAAAACATGCTTCCGCTAAATCAAGTTCTACCCGAATCAGTGCATCTTGCCCGGCACGCATACGTGCACGTGGGCCACGATTTGATGAGCTGCCACCAAAGAAAGCATCCATGATGTCACCAAAACCAAAGTTCTGTCCGCCACCAAATTGGGAAAATGGATCTCCGCCCATGTCATAGCGTTGACGCTTCTCTGGATCGCTCAATATTTCATAGGCAGTTGTGATCTCTTTGAATTTCTCAGACGCACTTGGATCTGGATTTACATCAGGATGATATTCCCGGGCTAGTTTGCGATAAACCTTTTTGATATCGTCAAAAGAAGTATCGCGATCTACACCAAGGGTTGCGTAATAATCAGCCATCTAAGCCTTATCCCCTAAGAAGCTACCGATATATCTTGCAACAGTGTTAACCGCTGCCATAGAACTCGCGTAATCCATTCGAGTTGGACCCAAAATTCCAAGCGCACCATGATTTTGTGCACCGCTTCCAAAACTCATTGAAACCAAACTAGTTGTGCGAAGTGAGGTTTCACCTTGCTCATCTCCAATTTTCACCTGCAGCGATGTTCCGGCATCAGATAACAAGCGAAGTAGAACAACTTGTTCTTCCAGCGCCTCAAGGATTGGGTGAATCGCAATCGAAACTTCCTGAGTAGATCTAGCCAAGTTTGCAGTTCCGGCAAGGACAACTTTATCTTCATCTGGATATTGGATAACAGCAACCTGCTTTGTAATTTGAGCCAATAGCTTTGCAGTCCTGTTGAACACATCATCTAAATCAACTGCGCCATCCAAGAAATTTTCAATCGCACGACGTTCTCCAGTAGAAAGCGGTTTGATTTCAGCAATTTTATCGACGAACATTCGATAGCCACTATTTGTCGGAATTCGCCCAGCACTTGTATGTGGTTGTTTAATCAAACCTGCATCTTCAAGGACTGCCATATCATTTCTAATTGTTGCTGGCGAAACCCCAAGGCCATGCTTTTCTGCGATAACTTTTGAACCAACCGGTTCTTCAGTTGCAACATATTCCTCAACAATTGCCCGAAGGATCTCGAGCTGTCGATTCTGCATTGTTAGTTCCATGGCAATCCCGTTTTAGTTAATAACAAGAACAACTGAAAGCAATACCAGTAGAACAATCGCCGGAGCAGAAGTCTTCATCTTGTTAGCTTTAGAGTGCGCATAAACCGCAATTCCCATGGCAATCCAGAGAACCAAGATTGCAAGCCAACCAATCAACTCATCAGGATATCTAATCGCGTAAATCAAACCAATTGCAGCAACTGCTTCAACCAGACCAATCAACCGCGCAATCCGATCGCCAATATTTACATCTCTTGTTCCCTGAAGACCCTTTGGATTGCCACTTAACTTCATGGCGCCAGAGACTAGGAATACAACGGCTAAGAGGCCGAGCAAGATGTCATGGGCTAATTGCATGAGCAAACGCTACTACAACAATATTTCTCGAACGATTCGATCCGCCATTAAGCGCCCAGATAAAGTCAGTGAAATCCGCCCTTGTTCCCAATGTTCGCTGGAAATCTGCCCACCAGTGAGAAAACTCTCTAATCTGAGAAGAGCTGCGGCAGTTAACGAATTCTTTTCAATCCCATCAGGCATCCGGATTTGAAGCATGACTCGCTCACTCTCCTTCTCATCCACTTTCAATATTTCACTCTCCATAACAGGAGACTGATTACTTTCAAGTCTTTCCCGATATGCATTTGGATGTTTAACATTCCAGAAACGCTTTCCATCTGTATGTGAATGTGCACCTGGTCCAAGACCCCACCAATTTGCACCTTCCCAGTAAGCAATATTGTGGCGACATTCCCCGCCATCCTTTGCCCAATTCGAAAGTTCATACCAAGTGAAACCGGCTTTGCTAAATTTTTCATCAGCCAATAAATACTTATCTGCCGTTTGATCATCATCAGGAATTATTACTTCACCACGTTTAACCTGTGCCGCAAGCTTTGTTCCACTCTCAACTATCAACGCATATGCTGAAATATGGTTGATTGGCAACGCCAGTGCAGAATCAATTGTTGCTTCCCAATCGGCAATACTTTCCCCAGGTGTTCCATAAATTAGATCAACGCTTACTTGTTCAAACCCAACTTCTCGAGCCCAGTTGGTTGCCTTAACAACATTCTCTGGATTGTGTGTCCGATCAAGCACTGCCAACACATGTGGCGCAGCTGATTGCATTCCGAATGAAATCCGATTTATACCAACACCACGAAGTGCCGCCAACTTCTCTTTCGAGACCGTATCTGGATTAGCCTCAATTGTTATCTCAATGTCTTTGGTAAAGCCAAAGTCGGTTTCAAGTGATTTAAGGACGCGGCCTAAATCCGCTGGCTCCATAAGGGTTGGTGTTCCTCCACCAAAAAAGATGGTTGGAATTGATTCATTGGTTTTAACTTCGGCCCGAGCAATTTTTGCCTCTTGAATTAAGAGATCGATGTAACCATTTGAAACCTGCGCAATATCGCTGCCCTCTTTTAATTCACCTGGGGTGTAGGTATTGAAATCGCAGTAACCACAGCGTTTTACGCAGTATGGAATGTGGATATAAAACGAGAGTGGCACAGGGGTTATTCTCCTTTATTTTTCCAATAAGCAATACTTGAGACTATAAATGAAATTACGAAGTCCCTATACTCATGCTTGGTCTGGCTGCTTCAAACTTTGAATAGAAATCAGAAATATCTATTCCAACTGCCTTTTTGAAACCCTTTGAGAAGTCTTTCTCGGACTTGGTAAACGTCCAAATATTCAAGAATTTTTCAAACCCAACTGAAGCAACAAGGTATTCCGTTGCGGCTTGTCCGATTCCATAAGGATCTGATGAAAAATTGTCGTATTGAACTAATGGCACAACAGTTTTATAGGCCTGATTAGAATTAACTTGCTGATTTCTTCCAGAAGCGTAAGTATTCAAAGCTAATTTATCAACAATGTAGAATCCAAAATAATTTGCGCTACCTTCCATTAGCCAACGTGGTATGTGAGTCGGATCGTCAGATCCAACATTTCTTCCACCTAATGCAAATTGGACATTGTGAAATAACTCGTGAGCCGGCGTTGATTGTCTTCCTGCATCCCATTGATAATTAGAATTGGGACTATAGATATCACTGTAAATCAACAAAGCTAAATTAGGCCCCGCGCAATAAGCATCATTTTTTCCGTTACTGCATGGAAATGGGCTTTGCGGATCGCCCACCCATTCACCTGCACTACGAAGCGATTTCGCTGACCATTCATGTGTTGTGCCAAGAAAGACTTTAACCTGGCCCTTTAAAATCTCACTAAATGCGCCATTCGTGTAATCAAGAGCCTTTGTAATCCAATCACGATCAGATTCTTTTATTGCCGGGTCGAGAGTTAATTTATAATCGCTACTCGGTTTAACATCACCAAGAAATTGACTTGTATTAGCCAGTGCAGTTGATGTCATTAGAACGGTGTCGAAAGATCTTGCCCAAGGAGTGAATATAGCCTTGGCTGGTGCAACGGAAGTTGTCGCACTTGGTGATGGCTTCGGTTCAGGAACAACTACTCCCTTATTCCAAACCAGTTTCTTGCCAGATTTAATGCAGGTGTAAGTCTTTTTCAAATATGTGACCGATTGCTTGTTTACCTTACAAGTAGCGCCCGAAGTTATCTTCTGTGCCGAAAATGCAATTACTGGAATCAGAGTTAGAGGTATTGAAATAAGAAGAGTCTTTAAAATAAAGACCTTAATGCGCATTGTAAAAGTGTACTACGGCTAGCCTTTGGCTTTGGCTTTGGCCTTATCAACATCGGCATCGGTTGTGAGCGCTGCAATGAATGCCTCTTGTGGCACTTCAACGCGACCAACCATCTTCATGCGCTTCTTTCCTTCTTTCTGCTTTTCAAGAAGTTTGCGCTTACGTGAAATATCTCCGCCGTAACACTTGGCAAGAACGTCTTTACGAATCGCACGAATACTTTCGCGGGCGATAATTCTTGAGCCGATTGCGGCTTGAATTGGAACTTCGAATTGTTGCCTTGGAATTAATTCGCGAAGCTTTGTTGTCATCATTACGCCGTATGCGTAAGCCTTGTCCTTGTGAACGATGGCGCTAAATGCATCTACGCCTTCGCTCTGTAGCAAGATATCAACCTTTACTAAATCGCCTTCAGCTTCACCGATTGGCTCGTAATCTAGAGATGCGTAGCCACGAGTCTTTGATTTAAGTTGATCGAAGAAATCAAAAACAATTTCAGCAAGTGGCAAGGTGTAGCGAATCTCGACACGATCTTCAGATAAGTAATCCATACCGAGTAGAGCGCCACGTCGTTCTTGGCAGAGTTCCATGATTGCGCCGATGAATTCGGATGGCGCTAATACGGTTGCACGAACGATTGGTTCGAATACTGCTTCAATTTTCTCATTAGGAAATTCAGATGGGTTTGTAACTATAAGTTCTTTGCCGTCACCGCGAACAACGCGATAGACCACGCTTGGTGCGGTTGAGATAAGTGATAGGCCAGCTTCACGTTCTAAGCGTTCGCGAACAATTTCCATATGTAGCAGACCTAAGAAACCGCAACGAAAGCCAAAACCAAGTGCAGCAGAAGTTTCTGGTTCGTAAACAAGGGCAGCATCATTTAGTTGCAACTTATCTAACGCTTCGCGGAGCATTGGATATTCGGCGCCATCTAGTGGGAATAGACCAGAGAAAACCATTGGCTTTGGATCTTTATATCCAGCAAGAGCTTTAGTAGTTGGGTTGTGATAAGTCGTGATTGTGTCGCCGACTCGAGATTGGCGAACATCCTTTACACCGGTAATTACATAACCTACTTCGCCAACACCAAGTCCTTTACTGACGACTGGTTCTGGTGAAATCACGCCGACTTCAAGCATTTCGTGGCGAACTCCAGTTGAGAACATTTGGATTTGGTCGCGAGTAGAAAGATGTCCGTCGACTACGCGGACGTAAGTAACAACACCGCGATAGGTGTCATAAACCGAGTCAAAAATAAGTGCGCGGGCTGGTGCATTTGCATCGCCTACTGGTGCCGGAATTTGTTTAACAATTTGATCTAATAGTTCGGTAACACCTTCGCCAGTTTTTCCAGAGACACGTAAGCAATCTTCTGGTTGGCAACCGATTAACTTTGCGAGCTCTTCAGCAAACTTTTCAGGCTGTGCTGCAGGTAAATCAATTTTATTTAGCACCGGAATAATTGTTAGGTTGTTCTCCATTGCTAGATAGAGGTTTGCAAGAGTTTGGGCTTCAATTCCTTGCGCGCAATCAACTAAGAGAACTGCGCCTTCGCATGCAGCAAGTGATCTAGAAACTTCGTAGGTAAAGTCAACGTGTCCTGGTGTATCAATCATGTTGAGGATGTATTCCTGGCCATCGATGCCAGAGCGCCATGGCAGACGAACGGCCTGGCTCTTAATTGTGATTCCACGTTCGCGTTCGATATCCATACGATCTAGATATTGGGCACGCATATTGCGCTGTTCAACAACTTCAGTGATTCCGAGCATGCGATCGGCAAGTGTTGATTTACCGTGATCGATATGCGCGATGATGCAGAAATTACGAATCTGCGCGGGATTAGTTGAAGCCGGTTGCGGCGCTTTGGCTAAATCAATGGCAGGCATTTATCCCCCGAGATTATTTGCCGAAACTTATTTGAAATTTGCTTCTGGTAAAACAAGAATTACTTAGCGCCAGCTTTGTTAGCTTGCTTAGCCATCGCTGACTTTCTGTTTGCTGCTGCGTTTGCATGCAATACGCCGCTGCTTACTGCAACATCAAGTGTCTTTGAAGCTAGACGAAGTTCTTCAGCAATAACCTTGCTGTCTCCTGCTGTAACTGCGTCACGGAAGCGACGGATCGCGGTCTTGATCGCTGAACGAGCAGACTTGTTACGTAGTTGAGCCTTTTCGTTTGTGCGAATTCTCTTGATCTGCGACTTGATATTTGCCACTTCGAACTACCTTCTAATCTCTTGAAATCTAAGCCTTGGCTTCTGCCAGGCAGACGCGCAGATTAC
>CAMAYZ010000015.1 GCA_945863115.1 Bifidobacterium breve | reverse complement strand
TCGAAGGCGACTATGCCGCCTGATTTTGTTATCCGGAAAAGTTCGGCAAGGACATCGGACATGATTTCATTCCACTTGGTTAAGTCTTTAGGGACTGATATCTGATTCGATATCTCTTCGGCATCAAAGTTGTTAAACCAGCAGCGCATCCAGTTGTCTTCGACGTATTGAACGATGTCTAGGAATGGTGGGGATGTGACAATAAGTTGAACCGAATTATCTTTGATGGTCTTGGTTATGTTTGATGTGGTGTTTAAGAACTTTGCAGTTTTTGCAGCTTGGTTAAGGTTTTCGCGTTGTTCTGCTGAGAGATTGCGAAGTAGGCCCTTTGATTTCTTAAGGATGATTTTCTTGGTGTCGCGGTATTCCGGGATTTGTTGGCGCTTCTCGTTGATGCGGATTTGGGATTTAGCGGACACCGCTTGGTTTGGTGGGAAGGTATAGACGGAGAAGAAGCCGGATGAGTGACCGGTAAGGCGGTTGGTGGCAACCATTTGGATCCAGTCATCGATGTGATCATTCTTTTTATTTGCTCTGCGGTCGATGAAGTATTGGCGAAGGGAGAGAATTTCTTGGAAGGTTTTCTTCTCGAAAAACATTGAGAGATCTAGATCTGATTTGAGGCCCTTTTGAATTGGGATCTCTTTAAGACGTGTTGCAAGTTCGGCGTCGGTTGGTGGTGTGAGGCGAGCTTTAGTGAGAACGATTGAGAGTGGATTTATATCGTTCTGAACAATCTGGCGCCCGCGAATTGCAGCTTGGATAACTGTTGTGCCGCGCCCACCAAAGGGATCGTAAACAAGATCGCCGGGGTTGGTGAAGCGTTCGATGAAGTAATCAGGGAGTTGGGGTTTGAAACATGCGCGGTATGAAATCTCGTGAATGCTTGGGGCTTGGCGTTGTTTGTTGGTCCAGAATTCGCCAAATTGGTAATCAATTACTTCGCCAGAACTTAATTTAACTTTCTTGTGGGCGATATCCGATTCGATGAATGGAGCGAACTGGGTATCGGACATGCGCGTAAGTCTAGGCCTTGGGTGTGACGGGGCTGGTTATTGCGGGTATGCGCTTCCGGTGTAGTCGTGCCAAGTTTTCAAAAGCTCCACGAGTTTTGCTTCGATTTCTGCCATCTGAACTTCAGGACTTCTCGAAAGTGTGGCATAGGGTGGAGTTCTAATTTCTTTTATTTGGTGGAAGGCCATCCAATGTTCGCTCGCTCGCGATGGATCATTTGCTAGTAAAAATTGCAGCTCTTTCCAGAGATTAGATTCGCCATCTGGGCAGGCTTTTGAATCTGTTGCCGTTTCGATTTTCTTTAGGTGATTGTAAAAATCTGCTTCTACCTTGGCCTGGTCGACTAAGCCAAAAGAGTTAGGGTCTTGCAGAACTTTGTATTTATATTCAAGTAGCGAAATTTCAGATTTGAGTTGATTAATAACTTCACCAGAATAATTTGGTGCTTGATATGGGATTGAATCAACAGGGCTTGTCGAAGAAAACGGCAGATTTGAATTGCTCACTGTCGACCCCCTTGTTGAATAAGTAGAGGAACCGTATACCTTTCAGTGAGCGCAATGTCAGTCCCCTCTGCTATCTTTTTCCTAGGTCAAGAAATCAAGCGTTAAGCCACGGCTAGCTTGATACCAACCGCGCTAACCGCGCACGGTGGTTCCGATTGAAGACCTGCTGGCGATGAAAGACACCGCCAGAAGAGCGGATCTTCTAAATGTAAGGTCCATTAAGGACTGGTTTGTTATGTCATATGTAGTTTGCACAACTTGTTATTGGTTAAGTGCTGCACCAACAAGAGGGCTGCACAGAGGCCCGCAGAGATGTAGCTGCGAAGAGCAGGTGAAGCGGAAAGATGTTTCGCTGGATTGTCCGAGCGGATTTCACTTGTGTTACATCTGCGCGAGAACGAAAGTTGGTGGCACGAGTCGTTGGTCTTGGGAGGCGTGCAACTTTTGTCTGACTGCTAATTCTGGGACGCAAAAGAAATTTGGCTTCAGTTTGGCACTGGGGCGACATTCGATAATGAATGGGATCTCGATTCCATTGCGAGAGAAGATTACGGCGGATGATCAGCGGGTTGTGAATTTGCTTAACTTCGCAAACTTCTCGGTGAGATTGTCGGATTGGGGAATTTTGCGAGCGCGGCAATTGTTTGAATCCGTGCCTGAGTGGGAGTCCCTGAAGGTAGTTTCTTTAGAAGATTGGCAAAAGAAGTTTAAAAGCAGTCGGCAAACTTCTTTAGCGGCTTTAAAGAACTATTACGGCGTTAAAGAATTTAGCGACCTTCTTTAGGGTTTTCTGGTTTTTAGCAAAAGAAGTTTCTAAAGAAGTTATAAAAGAAGGATCGAACGAGCAAACTACTAGTAAGGGAGATACATGGGCATAAAGAGTTACTTGATTGAGCTAAAGACAGAGTTTCCAGTAACGATTAGAGAAGAAGATATCCCGCCAGGTCAGACTTCTTTTGAATACATAATGGAGCGGACGAAGGAAATCCTCGCCGATTATGATTTAAATGAGTTGGTCTACAACATGGCAATCAGTAGTGAAGTGAATGATGACTATGTCGAAGATAGTAAAGACGGGAATGGTTTTAGGGCTCATCTGAGCCTGGTGCCTGAGTCCGGGGATTAACTTCCCCGGCTTCGGCCTTGGCTGGCGGGCAATGTCAGTGGGGGTAAATAGGTTTAGCGGTCCTGGGTCGATTGGGCGATCTGGTGAATGAAAGAGGTTGGATGAAGAACGAGGATGAGAAGTTAGAGGCCGAGCTTTGGGAGTTGGCTTCGAAGTGTGATGGTGAAGAGAAAGTTGATGCGCTAATTCAATTGAGTTACCGCTCGTTTAATCGCGGGGATCATGCCGAATCTTTGGCGCTCTGTGAGACTGCGCGGGATTTGTATGAAGCACTTGGTGCGCAGGCAAATACTTCGACCTTGGCACATATTTATACCGGCATTGGGTATTCGCTAAATAGATTGCGACGACATACTGATGCTGCTGCGGCGTTGGATTGTGCAGTGGTTTTGTATCGCGAGATTGGATCGACCGAGGCGATTGTGCAACTTCGATGCGAAGGTGATTCTTGGTATGACGCGAAGGAATACGAGAAGGCGCATGAGACTTATGTTGCGGCGATAAATGAGGCGAATCCGGATGTTGCCGATCGTGAAGTTGCGATTAATTATGCCAATGCGGGAAGTGCGTTAATAAAGTTAAAGCGCTGGAGCGAGGCGTTGACGAATTTCTTGTCAGCACGGGCAATCTATAAAACCTTGAAGATGCCGGGCGAGATTGTGCACTGCGATGAAGAGATTGCGCTCTGCTATTTCTGGCTGGGCAATGGCATGGAAGCTTTGCATCATGCCCAACTTGCAATGGATTTTGCTGATACTGCCGAGGACGAGTTTCACAAGATGTGGGCGACGGCTCGGATGGCGTTGGCGAAAAAAGTTTTGGAAGAGTATGACGAAGCGCTGGAATTATTTGCCGATGCGAAGTCGCGGATGGTTCGGGCAGAGAATCCAAATTGGCGGGCCGTAATTAAAATGGAGCGACAGGTGGCATCGATCCTTGTGATTAAGGGGCGAGTTTCTGAGGCGCAAGAAATCGAGCGACGCATAGCTTCATTAGCTGAAGTTGTCTTCGATGAGGGTGAAGAATAACTGCGTGAAGAAAGTTGCCATTGGGTTGGTCGTAGTGATGCTCGGCGGTGCTTTGCTATCGGGTATTGCTGGAATTACTGGAGCTGGAGTAGAACAGCCTGGTGATTCGCAAGGCGATTTGATTTCAATTGATGGCGTTTTATCTCAGGATGTTTACACGATTGTCTGCGAGATTCCAGGACAACAGAAGCCAGAGCTTATTTATTTTGCTTGCGCAGATGGCAATGAAGGCGTTGGAAAGATTGAGTGGAGTTCGTGGGAAGCAACGGGTGCGATTGGAGTTGGTGAATATTTCGCCAATGATTGCGAGCCTGATTGTGCAAGTGGAACTTTTGAATTTGCGAGAGTAAATGTTGAGATTAATCGACCAATAGATGTTGATGGCAAGGTGCATTTGGCTGACCTGACTTATGAATCAGTTGATGCTGGCGGTGTTTCAGGGCAGATTGATCTCTCCGAGTTCTATCTGCTGATGAATAAGAACAAGTAAGTTAAATAGTTCGAGAGCCAATCAATTCTTCTGCAGCGCTTACAAGCAAAACTACGTCAAGTAACGCAACCAGCATGAGTAATTTAAAAAGGATAAATCGCGGCGCAAAAACGCTTAAGGTTGAAGCGATAATCCCGATCACGAGAATAGTCATGTTTGGACGTACGCTATTTAATACAAGTGTTGCGGCGATTAGAAATGTTGCGGTGATAATTCTGGATGGAATTCGACCAAGTCGAATTGGCAGACTTTCGATGCCACTTTCTTTATCTTGCCGGAAATCTTTTAGAACATTTGCGAAATGCGCGGACATACCTAATAAGGCGCCAGCCCAATACATCCAGAGTGGTGGTGTGCGATCGGTAGAAATTACGAGTGCTGCTGGGAGAAGTCCGAAGGCAAGTGCGTAAGGGATTGGCGAGAACGCGGTTGGCTTTAAATAGAAGTTGTATGAAACTCCGATACCGATTCCAAGAATTGAAATAGCACCAGCTTTTAGTCCGAGCGGTCCAAAGAGATTTACGATTATTGCAATTGGAAGAACGATAAAGATTGCGCGCTTTAATTCCGCTGGTTTTAGGTCACCTGCTACTAGTGGCTTCTTCACTCGATTATGTTTTAGATCATCACGGAAGTCGTAGAGATCATTGGTCCAGCCAACGACTAATTGGCCCAGAAAAATACCGAGCGCAATGATGAAAGCTGGGCCTTCCCACCACAGGCTGGTGGCAAGCAAGAAGGTAACCGTTGTTACGAGGAGAGTTGGACCAAAGTGACAAGCAACTAAATAACTCTTAATTTTTGCCATTTGGAGCTTCGATTACATTCTGCAATTTAGGTTCTTCGGTAGGAATTCTTTTCTCGAGGCCAGCAATTTCTTTCATTACGCGATCGATTCCATCGTTAACATGAATTAATGCAAATGCAAGAAAACGATTGAACTCTTCGCCGACATCTTTATTAAATAAGATTCCGGAAGATTTTTTACGGTTTGACACATGGAAGATAAAGTCCGCGCCATCAGGACTCGCGCCAGCGCCCATCCACTTATCGAACTTCCACTCTGCAGTATTTGTTCCCCCATTAAAAATTACGCGATCGGTAGTCAAATAAACTTGACCTTGATCCTTGTAAATTTGAACTTCTTCACCTGGGACAAAAGTTCCACGTTGGGCACCAACGCGATATCGAATACCCGCTACAACAGGAATACTGAAACCTTGACTCGAGCCAACATATTGCCCGGCAGTTCTTCCCGCTTCGTGAAATTGTCCGATTCCCGCCCAAAGAACAAATTCGCCTCGCTTTGTAATGATGTTGTGGCTCTCTGCATCTTCGCCGTCTTGAACTGCAATGAATGCTTCTTTTAATTTTGCAAGTGTTGCAACATCTTCCGACCACTCTTTACGCAAACGCATGACTTCACGTTTTGCTTTCTTACCTTCAGGGTCGCCGAACAAGTCATTGAAAAATCCCATGTTTATCCTGCAATCATTTTGAGGTTTTTATGCATTTGGATTAACCAAAATTTTTGGGCCAACACCTAAGCTTGCTGGACGATTGCCGAGAAAGACATTTCCAGCTTCACTCATTCCTACGGTGCCACCAAGAATCTTTTTAGGATCAATCTTTCCTTCAGCGATGAATCGGATTGATTCTTTAAACCCCGGTGAACCAGAGAGGATTCCGACAACTGTAATATCTCGGAAAACTAATTTGCGTGAATCAATTGGCGCAGCGTGATTATCAACGCCGATTAAAACAATTCGTCCACCTGGTTCTACGATATCCACTAACTTTGCTGGGACAGTTGCATCGAATGTTGCATCAACAACTGAGTGATAACCGCCATCGATTTTTTTAACTTCAGTTCCTGCACTTGTAACACCAATTTCTAGAGCTAACGCGATTGTTTTTGGATCCATGCCGACCATGTGAACGTCTGCGCCCATCGCCAAACAAAACTGCGCGGTCAACAGTCCTACGGTTCCAGTCCCCCAGATCAAAATTCGTTTCCCCGGTGCGGGTTTAGCACCATCGGCTACACGCCACGCATTTGCTGCTGGTTCAACAAGCGCCGCTAATTCAAAATCGAAGTCATCTGGAAGCACATAAATGAAACGTGCAGGAATCAATAATTTATCTGCAAGTGCACCATCAAAACCATTTCGGATTCCAAGTTCATAGCGATCTGCGCAAGTATGTTGGCGACCATCACTGCAGCGTTTGCACTTGCCACAACCCATCATTACATCGCTGGTTACTTTCTTACCGAGTAGAGATTTATCTACACCTTCGCCAACTTCGATAACTGTGCCGGACCATTCGTGGCCAAGGCGCATTGGAAGTTTTGCTTGTCCGTCATGAAGATACGGCATGACGCCATTAAAGAATTCAACATCGGTTCCGCAGATGCCAACACGTTCAATCTTGGCAACAATCTCGCCGGCACCAGCTTTTGGTTCGGCAACATCTTGGATTTCAAAGGTCTTGGGTGCAGTTACAACAAAGGCTTTCATAATGTGGCTATCTAACCAATAATCTTGCGCGAAAGAAAGGTCAACTACGCTGAATTTGAACTAAACTTCAAACATGAAACCAATCGTTCAAGTATCTCTAGACCTTACCGATATTAAAGAAGCGCTAGAAATGGCGCACACTGCCATTAGGGCTGGTGTTGATTGGATAGAAGCCGGAACTCCACTTATTTTGGCTGAGGGTTTACATGGTGTTCGAGCACTTCGCAAAGAGTTTCCTAATCATCCAATCGTTGCTGATTTAAAAACTATGGATGGTGGATATCTAGAGGCCGAGATGATGGCTAAAGCAGGTGCAACGCACGTTGTTGTTATGGCGAGATCGCATCCTGAAACTATTAAATGCGTTGTGCAAGCTGGAAAAGATTACGGTGTAAAAGTTATGGGAGATAACTTAGGTTGTCCCGACATGGTGCAAGGTGCCCGAGAATTAGAAGAACTTGGCTGCGACATGGTGATTCACCATATTGGTTATGACGAACGACGCGGTCTTGCAGCTGCAGGCAAGCCATGGATGAATCCACTTGATCAATTGCGCGAAGTTGTTGATGCAGTAAGCGTCCCAGTGCAAGCAGTTGGTGGATTAACACTTGAACAAGCGATTGCTTGCCCTTCATACGGTGCACCACTTGTTGTTATTGGCGCCCCGCTGGCAATCGATGCCGATTCATTTAGCCAAGGTGCGGGAAATGTTGAAGAAGTATTGCGCAAAATTTGCGATGCAGTGCATGGCTTTGGCGATGTAAAAGTTAAGGGAGAAAAGTAATTGAAGTCTGCTGGCGTAGTTAATTTCTCATCTGAACCTCATAGCGTTGAAATACGTGAAGTTGAACGCCCAGTTTGCGGCGATAGCGATGTAATTGTTCAAGTTGAAGCAGCAAGTGTTTGTGGATCTGATTTGCACCAATGGGAAGGCACAAATTCTTGGCCGGTTAATTATCCAGTTGTATTGGGGCACGAATTCGGTGGCCATGTCGTCGAGCTTGGAAAAGAAGTGGTTTCTGCCGGTAAATGGCACGAAGGCGATCGCATCGTAAGTGAAACTGCAGCAGTGGTAGATATGTCGGGCGCGATGTCACGTCAAGGTTTATATAACTTGGATCCAAGTCGTAAGGGCTTTGGTTATGGCGTTAATGGCGCAATGACTAGATATGTAAAGGTTGCATCCCGCTTGCTTCATAAGATTCCGGATAACGTCTCATTTGATCATGCATCAATGACCGAACCTTGTTCAGTTGCATACTCTTCAACAATCGCACCAGGGCATATTCGCCCCGGTGATCGCATTGTTGTTCTGGGACCAGGACCTATCGGAATTTTGGCTGGCGCAATGGCAAGACTTGCGGGCGCCGAAGTTGCAATCGTTGGTCTAGAACGCGATAAAGCGCGGTTAGAAGTTGCAAAGAAGTATGGCTGTGATGTTGTTATTGGTGATGTAAAAAATTGGGCAATGGAAGTTGATGGTCTTGGCGCAGATGGTGTTGTTGATGCCGCTGGAGTTTCGGCAACGTTGAAGATTGCACTTGATGTCATCAGACCAAATGGTTGGATTTCTAAAGTCGGTTGGGGTCCACAACCAGTTAACTTCTCAATAGATCAATTAGTTCAGAAGAATGTTCGACTCGAAGGATCCTTCAGCCATAACTGGCCAATGTGGGAGCGCGCACTTCGGATGCTTGGAACTGGGCAATTAGATTTAACTCCAGTTCTTGGTGGAACTTTTCCTATCGAGCAATGGGAAACTGCATTTAAGAAGATGCACTCTGGTGAATTTATTAAATCAGTAATTAAGCCGGCTTAGTATGCGCCTAAAAGATAAAGCAATAATCGTTACTGGTGGCACTTCAGGAATCGGTGCTGCTATTGCAGCTGCTGCGATTCGTGAAGGTGCAAAAGTATTGGTTCATGGAATCAACGAAGAAGAGGGTCGAGCAACTGTTGGGAAATTAGGTACCAATGCCGTTCTCTGTATTGCAGATTTAGCACAAGACAGCGCACCACAAGAGATTGTTAGCGCGGCACTTAAAGCCTTTGGCAAGATTGATGGCGTCGTCAATAACGCAGCAATCTTTGGCGGAACCAATATTTCCGAGCAAGAAGTTGAACATTTCCGCAGAATGATGCAGATAAACTTAACTGCTCCCCTGTTTCTGATTAAAGCCGCTTTTGAAGAGCTTAAGAAAACCGGTGGCTGCGTTCTAAATATTGGTTCAATCAATGCCCATGCCGGGGAATCAAAGTTGCTTGCTTACAGCATCAGCAAAGGTGGCATGCAAACAATGACGCGAAATTTGGCTAATGCAAATGGCGTTCATGGTGTGCGGGTAAATCAGATAAATCCAGGTTGGGTTTTAACCGAGCGCGAATACAAAGACAAGATTGCCCAAGGTTTGAAACCAAGTTGGCCACAAGATTTAACTCGTGTTGAAATTCCAACTGGTGTCATGACCACGCCAGAGCAAATGGGCGAAGCTGCAATTTATTGGCTAAGTGATGAATCAAAGCCATTTACTGGTTCGATTGTTGATCTTGAACAATTTTCAATCATTGGAAGAAATCCGGAGAAACTTGGATGAGTAAAAAACCACAGATTGCCGCATTTCCTAAGGGTTGGATCCGAGATTTAGTTGCCCCAGATAAATTAAGTATTTACGAGTGGATTGATATGTCCCAGGCCATGGGCATCGAAGGCCTTGAGATGTATAACAACTTTGCAGATTTTAAGGATGAAGCTAATTGGCCCAAGATTCGCAAGTATGTCGAAGCTACCGGAATGGTTATTCCAATGATGTGTTGCTCTCCTGACTTCACAATTCCAGATCCCGAATTACGCAAGAAACAAGTAGACCACGAGATTCATAGCATCCGAATGTCAGCCGAACTTGGTGCTAAATACTGTCGCGTTCTATCAGGCCAGCGCCGCAAAGATATAACCCGCGAACAGGGCATGGGATATGTGGTTGATTCAATTGAGAAATGTTTAGTTGAAGCTGAAAAATTAGACATGATTTTAGTTATCGAAAATCACTACAAAGATGATTTTTGGACGGAGCCAGAGTTTGCTCAGATGATGGATGTTTTTGTTGATCTGGTTTCACGAATTGATTCACCGCGCTTTGGTGTGCAATTCGATCCATCGAATGCGATTGCGGCAGGTGAAGAACCACTTGAGTTACTTGAGAAAGTTAAGCACCGTGTCCTTACTGTTGGTGCAAGTGATCGCCATTTAGCTGGTGGAAGTATCGAAGAACTTCGCAAGCAAGAAGGCGGCAGCGCCGGCTATGTTTCATTCTTTAAACATGGCGTTATCGGCCAAGGGTTAAATGATTATGATGCAATTTTCTCAACACTTAAGAGCGTTGGCTTTAACGGTTGGGTCAGTATTGAAGATGGCGTCGATGGCATGCAAAACATGATTGATAGTGCAAACTTCTTGAAGGAAAAAATCGCAAAGCATTGGGGAAATTAAATGGCACATGATTTAGTAGAACTGCGTAAGATTTTTACCTCTGCCCTAGCTTCAGATTGCTTAGATAAATTGGGCTATGGTCGACAAGTATTAAATGAGGACATCAACATGATTTCGGGTTCTGGAATCATGATGGGATATGCCTTCCCAGTTAAATTAGAGATTGTTAACTCATTTCCAGAAGTTCCTTATGTTGGATTATTAAAGGCACTGGATGCAGTTGGCAAAGATCAGGTTTATGTAACCCCAACAAATCGCACTGGCCTAGCCGCGCTCTGGGGTGAATTACTTTCAACTGCTTGCGCATTTAAAGGTGTTGCCGGCGCCCTTACAGATGGTCCAACTCGGGACTTATCGCGCACCGATGCAATGGGCTTTAAAGTATTTGCAACCGGAACTCTGCCAGTAGATATCAACGGCCGTTATGAAGTTGTTGAACACAACGTTTCTTGTGAAATAGACGGTGTAACAATTAATCCTGGTGATCTAATCGTTGGTGATAGCGATGGTGTAACAATCGTTCCTGTTGCGGCAATAGACGCCGTTGTTGAAGCTGTTATCGAAAAGAATTCGGGCGAAAACTTGTTCCGCAAGGCAGTCAAAGAGGGAATGTCCCCTAGCGCCGCCTTTGCGAAATATGGCGTTCTTTAAAATTTAACCCCCGATAGGGATTACAAAGCGTCCAAAAGTCATAACTCCTTTTGGTCTTTCGATACAAGACATGTCTGTCATGGGATTGCCTTCAACAAAAATTAGATCCGCAGCCGTTCCTGGAGTTGGCGTTGTTTGCGCACCAAGACCATTAAGTTCACGTGCACTTGCTGTCGCAGCATGTAGGACTTGAAGTCGAGACATACCGGCTGATTCCAGAAGTGTTATTTCACGATGAGTTTTTGGGCCAATTGGATTTAAGTCTGCACCGGTCGCGATTTTTACGCCAGCTGCAATACATGCCATAAGTCCTTCCGCATGCTTCTTGGCAGCAACTACTGCTTTCTCTTTTGCATGAGTTGGCCATTCATCATTTTCCATCATCTCTACATCGTGTGTAACACTTATTGTTGGCACAAGCCATGTGCCGTTCTTGGCTAGGGTCGCTGCGGTTTTTTCATCTAAGGCGTATCCGTGTTCAATTGAACGTCCACCTAACTCCGAGAAACGTTCAGCAATTCGAGCACCACCACAATGTGCAGCGACTGGAATTCCTCTATTTCGTGCTACTTCCATAACTGCTACAAGTTCATCATCAGTAAATTGACTATCTTCAACAGTTTCATGTTCGCTATAAAGTCCACCAGTAATCATTAATTTGAGCCAATCAACACCTTGTTCCACTAATGATCGTGCAACTTTTCGCATTTCGTCAGCACCATCAGCTGGAATTTCCCAGACGGCATCTGTTGGACGTCTTGGGAAAGCAGTTCCATGACCGCCAGTCGTGCGGATTCCTGCACCTGCACAAAGAAGTCGTGGTCCTAAATATTTTCCTTCAGCAAGCGCTTTCGCCCAAGCGATATCTACGCGACTTGCATCAGCTACGGCCCGAATTCCGGTGACACCATATGTTGCAGCTTCGAGTAAATTCGAACCAGCTCGGACGGCCCATTCTGCTGGTCCTTCAAAATAACCTGCCGCGCTAAGGTCATACATCAGCCCACCTGGATGTGCGTGACAATCCCACAAGCCAAACATTGCGGTTAAACCCGATGCATCAACTATTTGGGGATTAACCAAGGAACTTGGATCTACAACTTGACCATCTTTTACTGCAAGATCTCGAACCTTAGATTCACCGTTCGCGCTATCAAAAACGTCTGCACCTTTAATTAAAATTTGATTATTCATATTGTTTTACTCCTTTATTTCTTAGCTAAATTAGGAAAAATTTCTTGAGCCCGAAGACATGAACTTTCTTGGTTGGAAGCAAAAGACTGAATTTTAATTTCTTCTTCTCGACATAAGGCGATTGCATGTGGGCATCTAGTAGAAAATGGGCAACCCTTTTGAGGGACTTCTTCCCGTCGGAAAAGCTTTAACTTCTCCCTTCCTTCATCACTCTCTTCAGTAAAAGTTGATGCTGAGAGTAGCGCCTGCGTATACGGATGAATTGGAGATTCACAAATATCATCCGTGTCACCAATCTCCATAATTTTTCCAGCATACATAACCGCAATTCGATCGGATATGTGACGAACAACTGCCAAGTCATGACTAATAAATAGCATCGCTACGCCAAGCCGTTTTTGAATATCAAGAAATAGGTTAACTATTTGTGCTTGAACTGAGACATCAAGAGCTGAGACTGGTTCATCACAAATTATTAGTTTTGGTTCTAAGGCAAGAGCGCGTGCGATATTAACTCTTTGAAGCTGTCCTCCTGAAAGTTGACTTGGGTATTTGCTGGCAGTGCCTTCGTCCAAGGCGACAGCAGCTAGTAACTCTAGAACTCGCGCTTTCCGTGATGCAGAATTCCCAATCTTATTAATTACCAAAGGCTCAGCAATCGACCACGCGATAGTCTTCCTTGAATCAAGTGACAGCAAAGGATGCTGAAAAACTGCCTGGACTTCGCGACGGAATGATTTCGACTTATCCTTTAATAATTTCTCAAGCTCAACGCCCTCAAACTTGATTGATCCCGAGTCCAACTTCTCTAAACCCAAAACAAGATTTGCCAATGTAGATTTCCCAGAACCGGACTCACCAACTAACCCGACTACCTCTCCCTCACCAATTGTTAAGTTGATTTCTTGACAGGCTTTAACCTTTGAATTCCCAGATTTAAATGTCTTATTTACATCAAGAATCTGAAGTAATTGAGCCATTTGACACCTCCAATAATTTCTTAACTTCAGAGTGTCTATGGCACGCCACGTTTGTTTCACCGATTAACTGGAGCTCCGGTTTTTGAGAATTACATATCGGAATCACTAATGGGCAACGGTTGGCATATACGCATCCTTCAGAAGAAGCGTTGCGCACCTCATTCGTATACAGATTAACTTTCCGTGGCTGATCCATTGCCGGCATAGAACGAATCAAATTCACTGTATATGGGTGTTTCGATGAATTAATGAGAGTTGAAGTTGGCCCCTCTTCAACAATCTCTCCTGAATACATGACCACGGTTCGCTCTGCGATTTGCGACACCACAGCAAGATTGTGACTTACCAAGAGCATTGCTAGCCCTTGTTCTTTTCGAAGTTCACTCAATAGATGTAATAAATCTGCTTGAACTGTAACGTCCAATGCGCTTGTAGGTTCATCAGCGATAAGTAAGACGGGATTGCCCAATAAAGCCCCGGCAATCATTGCACGTTGCATCATTCCCCCACTTAACATATATGGATACATGTCAATGACTTGTGCAGCTTTATCAATGCCAACTTTTTCCATAAAATGGATTAACTTTTCACGTCGCTCAGGTCGCTCGGACTTGTCAAAAGCATCAAGCAATTGTGTTCCCACTTTACGTGAAAGATTCCAGCTAGCGATTGGATCCTGAAAAACAATTCCAATTCGCTCTCTCCTCAATTTCCGTAATTCTTTCTTTGAGGCATTTAGAATGTTTTTCCCTTCGAAGAGGATTTCAGATGCCTTCGTGTTTGCACTATTTTCTAACAATCTTGCGATAGCCAAGGCGGTGGTTGATTTACCAGATCCACTTTCACCAACAATCGCTAAGCATGTTGCAGGTTGAATTTCAAAACTAATACCCTTTACCGCTTTCGCAGTGGCAGATAAATATCTAACTTCAAGATTCTTTACTGATAACAATGGTGTGCTCATCTCTCAGCTCCCGAAAAACGATCGGCTGCGTAGATAAAGAGTGAAACAACAAGAAGAATTGCAATTCCAGGAAAAACCGAATACCACCAAGAAGCAAGCACGTAGCTCCGTGCATTTGAAATCATCAATCCCCACTCAGGACTTGGATTTTGAGCACCAAGCCCAAGAAAAGAGAGTCCAGTTAGTGAAATAAGTACGTAACCCACATCCATTGACGCGCGAACTCCAACAGTTCTATAGGTATGCGGGATGATGTGCCAAAAAAGAATTTGAAAATTACTAGCGCCAACAGTTCGTGCTGCTCGAATAAAGAGTCGCTCTTTAATTGACAACACTTGCCCACGAACCATGCGGGCATACGAAGGCCACCACACAAGTATGAGAGCCAAAATTGCTGAACGCATATCCCTACCAAGGGATGCAGCAAGAGCCATCGCAAGAACTAAATAGGGAAACGAAAGAAATACGTCGACCATTCTCATCAAATAAAAGTCGATTCTGCCACCAAACCAGCCAGCGATTGCACCAAGAATTGTTCCGGTTCCACTAGCCATCAGAACAATCACCATTGAAGCACCTACCGAATCCTTTGTTCCGTAAAGCACTCGAGAAAAGATATCTCGCCCACCCTCATCTGTTCCAAACAAATGCGCCTTTGACGGCGCCTGAAGCCGATTAATCACATCAAGCTCCAATGGATCGTAAGGTGCAAAGAGGCCTGGGAAAAAAATTACTGTTAATAAAAGAATCACAAAAGCTGAAAAACTCCATGTGCCAACTTTGTGGGAGATATTTGTTGATTGGCCGCGACTCGAAGAGATTTTCGCTCTCAATCTAATCATTTTCTCTCCCTCAACTTTGGATCCAAAAGTGGATACAAAAGCGCTACCAACTCATTCACAACTACGAATGTAACTGTTACTACTAAAGTTATGGCAAGAATCGGATTGTAATCAAAGGTTCGAAAAGCATTAAAGCTATAGAGGCCGAGGCCTGGCCAAGAGAAAACTACTTCAACAAGAATGGTTCCACCAAAGAGCCAGCCGAATTGAAGTCCCAACATGGTGACTACCGGATTTAGAGCATTACGCAAGGCATCAAATATAGTTATTTTCCACTCAGCCACACCACGGGCTCTGGCAGTTCTTACATAATGTTGCCTTAATTCAACTTCTAATGTTGATTTAGTCAATCTCGTCGCAATTGCAATTTGAGAAAGTACAAGTGTTGTAACAGGAAGAATTACTGCCAAGACGGCGGCTCTGAGCGCTTCAGAATTCCAGGAAAGTATCGAATCGAGAATTCCCATTCCCGTATACCGAGTGATATCGAAATCTTGATATTGGAGACTGCCCGCAAGTGGGAGCCATTGTAGTTTTGCTGCAAAAATCAGTTGTAACAAGAGGCCCACCCAGAAGACCGGCATTGCAACGCCTAGGATGGAAGAAAATGATAAAAACTTAGAAAAAATGTTTCTTGGAAAACGAGCCCACAGCACACCGAAAAGAACACCTAATATCGCGTAAATAAAAAATGAGAGAAAGACAAGTTCGAGAGTTACCGGAAGATAACGAAGAATATCATCTAAGACAGGTTGGCGAGTTTGAATTGAATCACCTAGATCAAGTCTCAGTATGTCTTTTAGGTAGGTAAAGTATTGAACAATGAGAGGCTTATCGAGTCCCAATGCTTTGCGTACTTCGAGCACTTGCTCTGGTCCGGCTTGAAGCCCAGCAGCCAATCTTGCTGGATCTGCTGGGATTACTCTTGAAAGAATGAAGGTCAGAGTTAATGAAGCCCAAACAACCAATAACATCCATGAAAAGCGTTGTGCAAATTTTCTGATTCTCTTGAATTTATTCATGGCGAGAAAAGCTGTAGTGAACCGTGACCGATTCACTACAGCGCCATTTCTTTTAGTTTCGATTAACTTACCTTAATTATCTCGATTAACTCTTCTTACTTGTGTAGAAGAATCGAACCGTGTAATTAGCATCAAGTGAATCGTAGACACCAGTCCAGCCTTTACGAACAGGCTGTGCCAGTTGTGGCTCTGCTACATAAATAGCTAGATACTTATCCTTGATTGTTGAGTTAACAGCCAATGTTGCTTTCATTCTCGCAGCATCGTCTTTTATTTGGGAAAGTCCGGCAATCTTCTTATCGAGTGCAGGCTCTTCAATGAAGGACCAGTTGTATCCACCCTTGTTACCAGATGAGGCAGATGAGTATGACTGACCCAAGAAATTTCCTGCATCGTTAGTGAATGCCGACATATTCAAGAATGAGATGTCGTATGCAGTATCTTGATTCTTGTAAGCCTCAGCCATTTGTGGCCAAGGAACCAAAGTTTGTTCAACTGTGATCCCAATCTTCTTCAAACTTGCCTGAAGCAAAGTGCCAGCAAATTCTTCATAAGAAAGTCCCTTAAGTCCCAAATAGGTCATGGTGAAACCCTTTTTATATCCCGCATCAGCAAGTAACTTCTTAGCAGCGGTAATGTTCTGGGCCATCTTCGGAGATTTGGCTAATACTGGGCTAAATGCATTTGGAAGCGGCCCGGAGGCAGCTTCTGCATAACCCTTGTAAAAGTCAATCATTCCCTTGTAATCAAAGGCTAATGAAATAGCTTTACGTACGCGAACATCCTTTAGTGGTCCTCTTGTTACATTCATTGGCATAAATTGGATGTAATAAGAAGGTGATACAAGTACTTGCAAGTTCTTATTTTTTGCAGCAGCAGCTGAGTCATCTGGACCAACTGCACCCATAAAGTCAACTTGGCCACTACTCAAAAGCTGCATCGCTGTAGTGATATCTGGATCAACGCGAAGAACAACCTTCGTTGGAGTCTTAGCTCCGAATGCCCGCCAATAAGTTGGGTTCTTAGCTAATGTAATTGCTTGGTTACGTGCCCAATTATCGAGAACATAAGGACCGCTTCCGGCTTCATTTGTAGCAAACCAAGTTTTAGCCCAAGGATCGTCAGCAGTTTTGTTCTTCTCGATTGCAGCAGCGCTCACGATCGGTAACTTTGGAAGCTTTCCTAGGAAAGTGAAATCCTTCGTCTTGACAGTGATTTTTACTTGTGAAGAAGAAGTAGCCACAATGTCAGACACGTTTGTCATCATTGTTGCTGGACCTTGGTTAACAGCCTGAATTCGCTTTAGGGCTGTAACAACACCATCTGCGTTCAGTGGTGAACCGTCATGGAACTTCACACCTGGACGAAGATCGAATGTAAATGACAGGCCATCAGCTGAAGCTTTCCAGCTTTTAGCAAGTACGCCCTGAAGCGTCATGGTGCCTGGCTTATATTCGAGAAGTCCTTCATAAACATTTCGCACAAATACGAATCCGTCGGAGCTAAATGCAATTGCTGGATCCAAGGTCGCGGTCTCTGCGATGTTTGAATAGGTTGCAGTTATTGGAGCAGCTTGTACTGGAGGTGCTATCGAAACTAAAAGGCCTGCAACACCAAGCAGTCCAATTTTTCTTAATGCTTTATTCATTTGGAACCTTTCTATTTGTTATTGGATTTGATTTCTATAAGTTGTAGAACGCTTTCGTGGTATATCCGTCAGCTAAGTCGTTCTCAATTAGTTCAGAACTCCTAGCATTGACAGAGCCATAACCTCCCCCACCTCCCGTCTCTACAAGAACTCGTGAACCTTTTGTGAGAGGAAGTCGATTGGCCTTCAACATAAGAATCTCTTCATTCTCACGCTGGATTGTTATCTTCGCGGGTTTGGCAGCTTCGCCGCCGAAGAGTCCCCAAGCTAAAGTTTGAGTTCTTTCAAACCAAAGTGAAACTGTGGCATCTTCGACTAAAACTTCGTATTCTCTTTGGATTCCAAGACCGCCACGAAACTCTCCGCGTCCGCATGAGTCGACACGTAGCGCATATTTGTGAATCAGAATTGGATAACGATTCTCATAAACTTCTACCGGATAATTCTTTAAATCTCCACCACCATAATTGATTTGAGCATTGCTTCCATCGCCAGTGCTGTAAGCACCCCAGCCCACGCCACTTGCTTCCCCAGTGAAAAATTGTTTACCATCAATTGGTGATGTTCCAACAAAGAGAACATTCATTGCATCAGATGGTTGGCCAGCCACAGTGAGGTGTGGCAATCCCGTAGATAGCGCCTTTATAAATAGATCAATCATTAGCCCTAGGTGTGGGTAATAGAACTGGCACGCTGCTGGTTCTTGCGCATGGAATGCTGAACCAACATCTGTTAAAACTTCCAAATTTCTAAAAGTTCCACCAGTTGCTGGTATTTCTGGGTTTACAAGAAACTTAAATGCCAGTTTCGCGGCCGAGATTGTTTGTGCTACTCCGCAATTAACTGAACCACCAGTCTGAGGAGATGATCCACGTAAATCTAAAATCATTTTGTCATCTTTAATTGTGACCTTAACTTTGACAGGAACTGGATTTCCCCCAGGCCGATCAGAATCCAATGCGCCTTCAGCTGAATAAACACCATCAGGAATTTTTCTTACTTCTTGGCTATCAAGAATTTCGCATTGCTTCCAAATTCTTTCTGTGGCTTCAAGAATTACTTCTTCGCCAAACTTTTCGTATAACGCTTGCAGTCTTATCTCGCCAGTTCTGCAAGCTGCAATTTGCGCATGCATATCTCCCCAAACAGATCGTGGAAGGCGACTGTTTCTCGTAAGGAAATCTAGAATGGCGTCCTGCGGAACACCTTCCTTATAAAGATGAACTGGACCAATTCGATAACCTTCTTGATAAATTGAAGTTGAATCCATTGATTGACCAGGATCTTTAGAACCAATATCTAACCAGTGTGCCTTAGTGGCACCGAAGCCCACTAATTTATCGCCAACAAAAATCGGTGAGAAAATTGTTACATCGTTGAGGTGACTTCCAACAAGGTAACTATCGTTGATTGCATAAACATCACCGGGTTTATAAATATCCCAACCACCAAAATGATCAGTCGTGGCAAATATCGCAGACTCGAGAGCCCCTAAAAAGATTGGTAATCCGGGAGCTTGGCCCAGAAGACGGCCGCGGTGATCGAACAATCCGACAGAGCAATCTTTCATTTCATAAATAATTGGCGTGTAGGCAGAGCGCGCCAAATTATTGTTCATTTGTGAACCAATCGAATCGAAAGCATTACGGATAACTTCAACTGTAACTGGATCGATTTCCATTTTAATTCCTTTCCAGAATTAGATGTCTGCCAGAAACCATTTTTGCGTGCCACCCTGGTGGAATAGTGGTTGTGCAGTCATTCTCGAGAATTGTTGCCGGACCGACTGTTTTAGAGCCAATTTCCAAGGAATCTCGCCAATAAATGGTTGCCTCGTGCCAACTTCCATCAAAGAAAGTTTTTTGTGTTCCAGAAGTAACGGATGAAATCGGTGAACCTGAGTCCGAAATTTTAGACTTTCGAGCTAATCCAATTCCGCTCAATCGGATATTAACAAGTTCTATATCTTCGCCAGGATTATTATGACCATAACGAACTAAATGCTGTGATTCGAATAATTCTGTCAATGAACTAAGAACTCCATCAATAGCAAGTGTTGGATCCCATTCAACGGTGACTGTATATTCTTGGCCTACATAACGCAGATCTGCTGCAGGTTGAATGACCATTTCTTTTGAGGTGATTCCCTCTTGGGTTAGAATCTGCTTTGCCTCAGCCTCGAGTTTCTTAACACCTTCTTCAAATTTCACTTTATCAATAGATCTTAATTTTGAATAAAAGTTCATTACAAGGTCATGGCGTGAATCAGCTTGAAGCATTCCCCATGCAGAAAGAACGCCCGGATTTGCCGGAACAATTACCGAACCAAGTTCTAACTCTGCGGCAATTGCGACCGCATGAAGTGGCCCTGCACCACCGTAGGCCACTAACGAATACTCTCTTGGATCAATACCTCTTGACACGGTAATTTCTCGAATGGCATTCGCCATCGCGGCATTGATAATTGCAATAATTCCAGCAGCTGTTTCTTCGGTGGTTAGGTTTAGTTTTGTTCCAACTGAATTAATTGCTGATTTAGCGAATTCAAGATTAAGGTTCATATTGCCAGCCAATTTTGATTCGTGTGGCAATCGACCAAGTAGGAGATTTGCATCAGTTACTGTCGGCTCGGTCCCACCGCGGTCATAACATGCTGGACCAGGAAATGCACCAGCTGATCGTGGCCCAACTCGAAGTGCGCCAGCTGAAACATAAGCAATACTTCCGCCACCAGCACCGATTGTGTGCATACTTACCGATGGCGAAAGTAAAGGATGGCCTTCCATCTCTGCTTGTGCTTCGATATCAGCTTTTTTATTTACTACAAGACTGACATCAAAAGAAGTTCCACCCATATCTACGCAAATGAGCTTGTTATGTTCAAGCATTTTGCCAATCTCAACACCGGCGATAGTGCCACCAACTGGACCAGAGAGCAGAGTTTGAACTGGCTTTGATCGCGCAGTTATTGCGCTCATAACTCCACCATTTGATTGCATAACCTTGAGTTCTGGAGCTAGGCCAACTTCTTTCAGTCTTGTGCCGAGTTCATGCAGATACTCATTAATTATTGGTGCGATATATGCGGAAATGGCAGTTGTGCTCGTTCTTTCATATTCACGCCACTCAGGGGCCACAACTGATGAGGTTACAATAGATAGATTTGGAAGAGCAGAAGTTAAATACTTGGCAACTTCTTGTTCGTGAATTGGATTTTTATAAGAGTGGAGTAGCACGATTGCAACCGCATCGTAATTAGCTTTTAGATGAGGAATCAGTTCTTTAATTTCGTTCATATCTACTGGTGTATGAACGGTGCCATCAGAAGTAAGGCGTTCGGTTACTTCAAATCGATCACGACGCTCAATTAAAGGACGAGGAGATTTATACTTAAGGTTGTACATATCTGGACGATTAGCACGTCCGATTTCATAAACATCTCGGAAGCCACGAGTTGTGATCAGAGCCACACGGGCACCGCGCTTCTCTAGGAATGCATTTAATCCAGCAGTTGTTCCGTGAACAAAGTAATCAATATTAGAAACATCAATATTTAGTGCTTCTATTGCTGACAAAACTCCGTCAGCTAATCGACCTGAAGTGGTCAACGCTTTTGCTGTTGAAATTTCTCCAGTATCAGAGATTGCAATTGCATCGGTAAAAGTTCCGCCAATGTCTACTCCGACTCGCAAAGACATGAATACCCTTTCGTATACACAACGTTATTACATTGCGTTACTAAATTATGGCCCTTGGTTTTTGGAAGTCAATAGGTTTTCATCAAGAAATTAAATTGGTGCGCACTACGAACATAAATAAGTCCGTTACGTTAATCCCTGAACAGCTCTTCTAATTTAACCCTTTAGCGAACCAGAGAGCAGACCGCGCAAGAAGTATCGGCCAAGGAACATATAAACCAGCAACGTTGGAATCGAAACGATTAGCGATGCTGTCATGTTGTTTCCGTAATAAACCTGGTTACCAGATCCGGTAATGAAGTTAAGGGCTGTTGTTGCAACCGATAACTTCGGCGAACCACCCGTTAAGAAGATCGCAAAAAGGAAGTCGTTCCAGGCTGACGTGAACTGCCAAATCAGAACAACTACGAAGCCAGGAATAGATAGCGGCAAGATAATTGCGCGATAGATATAAGTCATGCTGGCACCATCAACGCGGGCCGCTTCGATTAATTCATTTGGAATACCTTGGTAATAGTTACGGAAGATCAATGTGCAAATTGGAATTCCATAAATTATGTGCGCAAAGACCAGAACATAAATTGTTCCACCGATACCGGCCCACTTGTTGAATTGAGTAAGTGGAATCATGATTGCTTGGTAAGGAATAAACATACCGAATAAGAATGATGTGAAAATTACGGTTGATCCCTTAAAGCGCCACTTAGCAAATACGAATCCGTTAATTGATCCGATGATTGCTGAAATGATTGAAGACTGAAGAACGAAGACCAGGGTTCGGAACATTGGTTCGCGCAAAATTTCCCAAGTAGGACCCCAGGCGCCAAAGTTAAGTGAAGTTGGTGGAATAAATGCAGCAGACTGACTTACACCAGTGATTCCCTTAACTGAGTTAATGACCATGATGTAGATCGGCAACGCAGCGATAACAAAGAGAAGAGCGAGTGCGATGTAGCGGAAGACCAACCAGAACTGGCCAGCCCCATCAAGCTTCTTCTTATTGCGCGAAATATCCTTTGATTGCGTAACGCGGGATGCGATATCAGTGCTCATTTGTTCGCCTCCTCTGTCTTGTTTACATAGATTAGGTATGGAATAACTACTACGGCAATTAATACAAGGATAACTACGGCAATTGCTGCGCCCTTTGCATAGTTCTGGAAGTCAAAGATAACTTGCCACATATAAATCGCAAGCACCTTTGTTACGTAACCCTTGCCAGAAATTCCATAAATAAGATCGAAGACCTTCATCGAGATATGGCCCAGGATGATTAGAACAGTTAAGAAAGTTGGGCTTAGTTGTGGGAACAAGATGTGACGATAAATTTTAAATTCAGATGCACCATCTACTCGGGCAGCTTCGCGCAAGTCATCTGGGATGCCGCGGAAACCAGCTAGGAAGAGCGCCATCACATAACCAGACATCTGCCAAATAGCAGGTAGTGCCATGGCATACATCGAACCTTTTTCTGATGTGTACCAGTTATTTTCAAGTGCGCTTAATCCAACTTTATTGAGAATTAAATTAAGACCAGTTGCTTTCTCACCTTGTGCTGAATCCATAAGCCAGCGCCAAGATGTTCCCATCGCGATAAAAGAAATCGCCATTGGATACAAGTAAATCGAGCGGAAGAAACCTTCGCCCTTAATTCCTTTTTCGAGGAGCAGGGCCATAATCAGACCGGAGATCAAAGTTCCGATCATGAAAACTAAAGTGAATTTTACTAAGTTTGAAAATGCGTGAGTGAATTCTGGATCTTCAAGCAGACCAGTAAAGTTTTTAAGTCCGGCGAAACTATTGTCCTTGCTCCAAGCGCTTGTGCGATTGCTAAGTGAGAATTTAACAGTCCAACCGATCATTCCGTAAACAAATATTGCCATCGCAATGATGGATGGGAGAACGAAGAAGAAGCCGCCCCATGGGCTCTGAATATGCTTCTTGGAGCTTTCTATAGGTTTTTTGGCCGGACTCTTAACTGCCACCTAAACACACACCTCTCGAAAACTTAATCTTCATAAATACTTTGGCGAGCGCGGACTGTTTCGCGAACTCTAGCCAACTTCTTTCAAAAACTTCTAGTTCCCCTACTAACTGCAAATTCTGGTGAGACTGTTTCCAGTCCCACCAGAACTCTTCTGCAATTTACTTCAGCTTAATTAATTAAGCCTTGTCAGCATCGTAAGCAGCGATTAAGCCAGTTACAAAGCCAGCCTTGTCCTTAGCTCCACCTGTGTAGAACTTACCTACAGCAGAGTTAAGTGCAGCCATACCTGCGTTGCCATAGTTAACGCCGTGAACTGTTGAACCAACGAGGGTATCAACCTTCCATGACTCCATAGCAGCCTTTAGGTAGTCATCGTACTTAGATGAATCTGAGTCAGTACGAACTGCGATTGAACCCTTCTTAGGGTTAAACGCATCTTGTCCTGCTAGAGATCCACAAACCTTCAACCATGCAAGTCCTGCAGCACGGTTAGGTGCGCCAACTGGCAATGTGAATGAGTCAGATAGCCATTGGTAAATGCCATCAGTACCTGGACCTGGGGCCCATGTGTAGTCAGTTCCAAGAACTAGACCTTCTGATTGCCATTGTGATGAAGCCCAGTCACCCATGATGAAGAAACCGGCTTTGCCTGAAGTTACAAGCTTTCCAGCATCTGGCCAGTCAAGTGACTTGCTTGAGTTACCGTAAGAAAGAATCTTTGTTAGGTAATCAATTGCCTTTGAAACTTCTGGACCATCCCATGCAGTTCCACCATTCCATAGGCCGTTGAACTTGTCAGCGCCCATAGATGCTAGAAGTACATAGTCGAATAGGTGTGCAATTGCCCAGTCGCCTTGACCTGCAAGTGCGATTCCGTCAATTCCAACCTTCTTGAACTTCTCCATGTCAGCAATCATTTCATCAAGTGAACCTGGTGCCTTAGTGATTCCAGCCTTCTTTGCAGCTGCTGGGTTCCACCAAAGAACGTTTGCACGGTGAATGTTTACTGGAACTGAGTAGATCTTTCCATCAGTTGTAAGTGTCTTGATTAGATCTGCTGGGAATACTTTGTCCCAACCTTCTGCTTTGTAAAGCGCAGTTAGATCTTCAAGTTGTCCAGCTTTTACATATGATGAAAGTTCTGCACCAGCGTGTGCTTGGAAAGTATCAGGTGGGTTTCCTGCTTCCATACGTGATACAAGAACACCCTTTGCGTTTACACCAGCTGCACCAGCAACTGAAGCGTTAACGAAAGTTAGATCTGGGTTCTGTGTTGTGAATTCTGTAGTCATACCTTCTAGACCAGCAGCTTCGCCGCCTGATGCCCACCAGGTAAAGATTTCAAGATTTCCGGTTGCCTTGCTTGTGTCTGTTGCTGAATCAGATCCTGATCTGGTTACAAAAAATGCAACCAAAGC
>CAMAYZ010000014.1 GCA_945863115.1 Bifidobacterium breve | reverse complement strand
TGAACGGATAGCCTCGGTTAAATCGCCCTGAAGTCGTTCTTTTAGTCCCATAGCGGTATCTTCTCATGTCTATGAGTTATCAACTACGCGAGGTCTCGGTCCCAGTTCTTCCCGCTGGCCACCGTTCGATTCGCGTGCTGCATTTTTCGGATCTGCACTTAACTCCGAAACGTAAGGTCGAGATTGCAGATATTAAATCCTTCGCTGATTTGAAGCCTGACCTGGTAATAAGCACCGGAGATTTCTTGGCCCACAAAGATGCAGTTCCGGTTGTCTTAGATGCGCTGCACCCACTCTTTGATATCCCTGGTTTATTTGTATTTGGTTCTAATGATTATTTCGGGCCTAAGCCTAAGAATCCGTTCTCTTACTTATTCAAAGATAATGGCAAACGCAAGTTAGGGCCGGATTTAGATTGGGAAGGTTTACAAAAATCTTTAACTGGAATTGGTTGGTTGGATTTAAATCATTCTCGCGAAGTAATAAAAATTAATGACACAACAATCGAAGCCCGCGGAACTGATGACGCGCATTTAAATTTCGATAATTACAGTGAAGTTGCGGGTCTGCCTGATAAAAAAGCTGATCTTGCAATCGGTGTAACGCATGCACCGTATCTACGGATACTGGATGCGATGAGCAAAGATAATTTAGATTTAATTTTTGCTGGTCACACACATGGTGGGCAAGTTCGACTTCCATGGTTTGGTGAGAGCAAGGCACTTACAACTAATTGTGATTTGCCGACTTGGCGCGCACGTGGCTTGACCCGTGAACCAAATGAACCTTGGCTACATGTTTCGGCGGGAATGGGAACAAGTCCCTTTGCAAGAATTCGTGTGGCATCGCCACCAGAAGTTTCGCTTGTTACTTTAGAAGCGGGTTTTTAGAATTCTTTAGCAACAAGTTCTGCAATCTGTGCAGTATTTAATGCTGCACCTTTACGTAAGTTATCGCCGCACAAGAAAAGATCTAGCGCGTGCTTATCGTCAAGGCTTCGACGAACGCGACCAACCCAAGTTGGATCAGTTCCAACAACTTCTGCAGGTGTTGGGAATTCATATTTCTCTGGATCATCAACGAGTTTTACGCCTGCTGCATTACGCAGAATTTCCTGTGCTTCTTTACGTGAGACCTTCTTCTTAAAAATTGCATGCACGGCCAAAGAGTGAGTTGTAAGCACTGGAACGCGGACACAAGTAGCTGAAACTTTTAGATCAGGCATTCCTAAAATCTTGCGGGATTCATTGCGAACTTTGATTTCTTCAGAAGAGTATCCCTCTTCCTTAAGTGAACCAGCCCAAGGAATAACATTTAGCGCAAGTGGCTTAGGAAATGGGCCATTGTCTTTTATGTGTGCCTTCGAGTCATTTGCAACATCGCCAGAATTTGTTCCGGCAACAGCAGAAATTTGTTCGCGCAAAGTATCGATACCAGATTGTCCAGCACCGGATGCGGCTTGGTAAGAGGCCACAACAAGTTCTAAAAGTTTATATTCTTTATTTAGCGCACCCATCGCAACAATCATTGAAAGAGTTGTGCAATTTGGATTCGAAATAATTCCCTTTGGGCGCTTCTTCGCAGCTTTTGGATTTACTTCTGGAACAACAAGTGGGACTTCTGGATCCATGCGAAATGCACCAGAGTTATCGACAACGACTGCGCCACGTGATGCAGCAATCGGTGCCCACTCGGCGGAAATTTCATCAGGAACATCGAACATTGCAATATCAATTCCATCAAATGCTTCTGGTGAAAGTGCTACGACAGTAAGTTCTTCACCGCGGCACATTAATTTTTTGCCAGCACTTC
Source organism: Bifidobacterium breve (assembly GCA_945863115.1). Classification (GTDB taxonomy): domain Bacteria; phylum Actinomycetota; class Actinomycetes; order Nanopelagicales; family Nanopelagicaceae; genus AAA044-D11. The sequence goes on along the minus strand of CAMAYZ010000014.1, from coordinate 24,411 downwards.
TTGCTGATGCAATCAGTCGAATTTCGCCATAAACATTTTCGCGCTTGGTCAAGATGTCGAGCATTACGGTGCCGACTGCGCCAGTTGCGCCAACGACTGCTAGTGATGGTTTTTTACTCATCGACCAGTTCCTCCGTATACGACAGCTTCAATTTGAGCGGCATCTAATTCAAATGCGGTGTGTGCAGCGCGAACGCCATTATCTAAATCAGTTGCGCGGCAGACAATCGAGATACGAATTTCGGAAGTTGAAATCATCTCAATGTTCACGCCGGCTTCAGCGAGACAAGCAAAGAAAGTAGCTGTTACACCTGGGTGCGAACGCATACCGGCACCGATTAGTGAAAGCTTTCCGATTTGATCATCGTATTGAATTGATTGGAAACCAATTTCGCCTTGGATACGTTGCAAAATAGCAGTTGCAGATGCGCCTTCAGTCTTTGGCAAGGTAAATGAAATGTCAGTTAAACCAGTGGCGGCGGCAGAAACATTCTGAACAATCATGTCGATGTTGATGTCGGCATCTGCGATTGCTTGAAAGATTCGCGCAGCGGTTCCCGTGCGATCAGGAACTCCAACCACAGTTATCTTTGCTTCGCTCTTATCATGGGCGATGCCCGCGATGATTGCTTGTTCCATATCGGTTCCTCCTTCAGGATGATCTTTGACCACCCAGGTTCCTTCGTTATTTGAAAATGATGAACGTACGTGAATTGGCATGTCGTATCTGCGCGCGTATTCAACGCAACGCAAGTGCAGAACTTTTGCACCAGATGCTGCAAGTTCTAACATCTCGTCATATGTAACGGTCTTTAATTTTTTCGCTGCTGGAACAACTCGTGGGTCTGCAGAGAAAATCCCATCTACGTCGGTGTAAATCTCGCAGACATCTGCATCAAGTGCTGCTGCCAAAGCAACTGCTGTTGTGTCAGAACCGCCGCGACCAAGTGTTGTTACATCTTTTGTATCTTGGCTAATTCCTTGGAAGCCCGCAACAATTGCAATCGCGCCTTCTTCTAGCGCTTCAGTAATTCGAGAAGGTGTTACATCGATAATGCGAGCGCGCCCATGTGCAGAAGTTGTTATGACTCCGGCTTGTGAACCTGTGAAAGAACGCGCTTCGTTTCCAAGATTTCCGATTGCCATTGCAAGCAGTGCCATCGAAATTCGCTCGCCCGCAGTAAGCAACATGTCGAGTTCGCGACCATTTGGAAGTGGTGAAACTTGATTTGCGAGATCGATCAGTTCATCGGTTGTGTCGCCCATTGCCGAAACAACGACAACGACTTGGTGGCCAGCTCTTTTGGTGGCCACGATTCGATTGGCGACCCGCTTGAGCCCTTCGGCATCAGCAACGGAGGAGCCGCCGTATTTTTGAACAATCAATCCCATGGGTTAAATATCCACCATGCGCTTGGGTTGCGGAAAGCAATATCCGGTTTATCTCAAATAATGAAACGCTTGGGCGTATCAAATAATGAGAAATAAATAGAAGTTAGTTCTCTACCGTCCTGCGGCCTTCAAATGCGCGACCAAGAGTTACTTCATCGGCATATTCCAAGTCCCCGCCTACTGGCAGGCCTGATGCCAAACGACTGACCTTCATTCCAAGTGGCTTTAGCAACCTAGATAAATATGTCGCGGTCGCTTCGCCTTCTAGGTTTGGATCGGTAGCAATAATAATTTCTTGAATCTCGGTCGCAGCTAGGCGAACCATTAATTCGCGGATGCGTAAGTTCTCGGGACCAATGCCATCGATTGGCGAGATTGCGCCACCAAGCACATGATATTTACCGCGAAATTCTCGAGTCTTTTCAATTGCAATTACATCTTTACTCTCTTCAACAACACAGATAAGTGCTGGGTCGCGTCTTGGATCGCGACAAATCCGACAGAGTTCTTCCTCTGAAATGTTGCCGCATTCGGTGCAAAATTTAACTTTCTCTTTAACTGTGCGCAGCACATCTGCTAGACGTGAAATATCAACGCGTTCGGATTGAATAATATGAAATGCAATTCGTTGTGCTGACTTAGGCCCAATACCGGGCAGGCGACCGAGTTCGTCAATTAAATCTTGAATGGCACCTTCATACATATTGAATTAATCCTTCTTGGTTTCGCTAATGATTTGTGCACCAAGTTCGCGCATCAAAAGTTCTTGACCAGACATTTGATCTGCATCAGATGGATCTTCGGCTGCGCGCGATGATGGCGAAGAAGTATTCGCACTTGCATCGACTACACATTCAATTTTCAAGTCTAGGCCAGTCACATCAACAAAGGCGGCACGTAAGATTTCATCGCTACCGGATCGGGTAAATGAATCACGTGCACCAGCATTAACAATTCCGATTGTGATTGCCTTCTCGTCCACCGATAAAACATGCGCGCTTGAACTTAGCAGCGACCAAGTTAGGCGACGACGCTTTTTCACGTTCTCGATTACTTCAGGCCAGAATCTGCGAAGCGCGGCAGCATCTATTGGTCCAGTTGGCTTATTTGCATTTGGGGTTGGGGCAGCTGCGCGAATTGGTGCTTTAACTTCTTCTTTGATCTCAGCTTTCGCTTCCTCTTTAACAACTTCTTTTACAGTTTCTTTCGCGCTCTCTTTAACCGGTGCAGCTTTTGGTGTTTCAACTTTTGCTGCTGTTGGTTGTGGCACCGAAATATTTTCGCGAAGCTCGAGACGTTCGATTCTAGAAACTAAACCAATATCGTCGCTGCCTGGCAGAAGTATGCGGCCACAAATAAGTTCAAGCATTAAACGTGGGGCAGTTGCACCGCGCATCTGGGTTAAGCCAGCTGCAACAATATCTGCGCTACGAATCAAATTAGCAGTGCCGATAATCGATGCTTGTGCGCGCATCCGTTGTAGTTGATCTTCCGGAATCTCACGAAGAATTTGTGATGCACTCTCTTCTACTGCGCCGACAATAATCAAATCGCGAAGGCGTTCTAGGAAATCTTGGGTAAAGCGACGTGGGTCGTGACCGGATTCGATAACGCGATCAATTGCTTTAAATAAAGTTGCGCCATCGCGGGCTGCCATCGCATCGATTGCTTCATCAAGCAGGGCGCCATCGGTGTATCCAAGTAATTGAATTGCAATTTCATATGTAACGCCTGATTTACCAGCGCCTGCAAGTAATTGTCCAAGAACGGAAAGTGCGTCACGAACTGAACCGCCAGAGGCCCGAACTACAAGTGGAATAACGCCCTTAGCTACTTTGATTCCTTCAGAATCACAAACCTTCTCTAAATGTTCGGCAAGAATTCCGGGTGGAACTAAACGGAATGGATAGTGGTGAGTGCGAGATCTAATTGTTGAAATCAGTTTCTCTGGTTCAGTTGTAGCAAAGATAAATAGAACGTGTGGTGGTGGCTCTTCTACAACTTTTAACAACGCATTTGCTGCGCCGGGTCCAAGTTGGTGGGCCTCATCAATAATATAAATCTTGTAACGAGAACTTACTGGAGCAAAGAATGCTTTATCGCGTAGATCGCGAGCATCATCAACCAAACCATGCGTTGCCGCATCTAGTTCAATTACATCGATTGAACCTGGGCCATTAGCAACTAAATCTTTACAGGATTGGCATTCGCCACATGGATTTGGTGTTGGGCCTTTTTCGCAATTAAGCGAGCGCGCCATAATGCGAGCGCTAGAAGTTTTTCCGCAACCACGTGGACCAGAAAATAAATATGCGTGATGAATTTTTCCGGATTCCAGTGCATTTGAAAGTGGTTCAGTTACATGTTCCTGACCGATAACTTCGCTAAAAGTTGAGGGGCGATACTTACGATACAAAGCTAGTGACATCGCGCTTCCTCTCTACTTTTCGTTTCCAAAATCATTTCAATAAAGAACAAAATTAATGGGACCCTTCGCACACCCGCCAGAGCGGACTTACCCTTGCTGCCTTCCAGCCCTGGGGGAGTTCAGTACGGTAACGCCGCACGAAGGATCTGCGGGCAATCATAGTAATTAGAGCCGATAGGCTCATCCCCTCGGGAGGATTCGCATAGCGGCCGAGTGCGCACGCTTGGAAAGCGTGTATAGGGCAACCTATCGAGGGTTCAAATCCCTCATCCTCCGCCAGCTTTCATACTAATTAGCCTGGAACCACTGCCTAATAACTTTTCGTACAACTTTGGACATCCGCCAGCTTTCATACTAATTAGCCTGGAACCAATTCCTTTAATGAACTCATTTTAAATAGAAAAAGAGGCCAGAATTCCTGGCCTCTTTCCCTGTCCCGCGCAAAAAGATTACTTGTAGACGTCAGTCCAATTTGTAATCTTTAGTATGTACCACTGTCCGCCTTCAACAGCCTTTGCCAATGTTGCATCATCGGCAGCCATGTCTGGACGAGCTTTAGCTGGTGTTGCATGGATCTGTGCTACATACATAAAGTAGCTAGCTTTATCACTCTTTGACGTACGCAATTCGTTACTTACATCGATAATTCCTGAAGATTCTTCATCTTGGGTGATGAATGAAGCGCCAGTAGATGTGAAGTATTCTGATTTGAATTGCGCAATCGTTCCAACTTTTCCATCGCTAACGCGATAAGAAACGATACGAGCTAAGTGAGCGTTGTTACCTGGATCTTCTTGAATCAAAACATTTCCAAGTGAATCAACTGTGATGTTATCTGGCTTGGACATGTAGATTGATTCTGAACCATCCAACAGAAGTTCAAGAGTTGCTCCACCTAATGGCTTTGCAACATCTTTGAAGCGCAAGCGCCATAGCGCTCCACCATCACGTGAAACTGTTGGAGTTGCTGGATTTGCAGCTGTCGCCTTTGGATCTTTGTTTGACTCAGTAGTTACAAAGTAGAAGTCATTAGGATTCTTAGGATCGAAGTGGCCATCTTCAACTCGCGCTAGTTCGATTCCCTTTTGGTTGGCTTCAATATTCTGAGCCTTACCTGTTGCAGTTGTGTTAACTGCAGCGAAGGTCACGGCGAATGGCATGTTCTTGCCATACTTCGAGCGAATTTCGTTGTCGTTCGCAACTGGTGCATCTGTTGTCGCTGCAAGAACATAAGACTTTCCATTAGTTAGGCCAGCCTTTTCGTACCAAGTACCTGTTTTGGTCTTAGTACCGGAATACATCCAAAGTTGGCTATCTGTTGCTGCGCCATCTTCGTTTGCAAACATTGCTGTTGTCTTACCCTTATTTGGGAATGGAATTAAGTTTTCCCATGCTGATAAACCAACGGCAGGAAGTTGAACGAGTTGGCCATTAGTTAAGTTTGTTGCGAATCCACGAGATTCGTCGCCGCCCTCTTCGCCTGCAAGGAATAGTGCATCTTGGATGCCTGTTCCTGATGCTTTGTCGAAGAATGAACCTTCAGGCGCAAGTGAACCTGAACAGAAACGGTTTAGAAGGTAAGAGTGGTTAAGAGTTCCAAAAGAATCCTTCACATCTGCACCTACTGGCGCTCCTGGAGTGTTGCCGTATTTTCCAGTTGCGTAGTCATACCAAACTACAGATTTGAAAAGATCGACTGCCTTTGTAACTTTATTTGCAGAAATGTCATATGTCATATCGCTAAGGAATGAACCGGATACTAAACCGCCAGCTGTAGTGCGTCCGGCTGCAACAGCATTCGTAGCACTCCACTCGTGGTTAGTAATGATTCTTAAGTTCTTTCCAGTTTTAATTACACCTAGTCCGTCAGGAATACCTGGAACTAAGTAAGTACCAACCATGTCACCGGCTGAAGCAATTGGGGTAAGTGTTGCTGAAGATGCAACTGCTTCCATGTAGACAGGCGCAGCAGCTTGAGCTGTTGCTGTTGTTATTGAGAAAAGCGAAGCGCTAGCAATTATTGCTACCAAGCGCAGAGACTTAATGTTTTTCATTCTTCTCCTAAATAAATAGATATAAATGGGTACACAACTGTTGTTAAATGTTGATTACGAGGAAGTTCAACGCGGCAATCAAAGCCAGTGTTAGTTAATGCAAAGAGAACAACTACTGTTGCATTGGTGAAAAGCCCATGAATAAAGCTCTAGGGTTAAATTTCAACTCCGATGTATTTACATTCTAAGAATTCATAGATTCCAGCGAAGCCACCTTCACGACCGAGGCCGCTCTGCTTTACGCCACCAAATGGTGCTGCTGGATCAGATATAACGCCACGGTTAATCGCAACCATTCCAGATTCGATTGCTTCAGCAGTTTTTATTGCGCGCTTTAAGTCGCTGGAATAAACGTAACTTATTAAGCCGTATTCAGTTGCGTTCGCTAATTCAATTGCTTCAGCATCGCCATCGAATGTAACGATTGGGGCGACTGGTCCAAAGACCTCATTATTTAAAATTGGATTCGTTTTATCAACGGTTACAACTGTTGCGGGATAGAAAGCACCAGCGCCTTCGGGAGTTGTGCCACCAAGTATCAGTTTTCCACCAGCTGTTACTGCTGCTGAAACTAGATCTGCAATCTTGTTACGTTCCTTTATCGAAACACTGGCACCAAGTTGCGCGCCATCTTCTAAACCAGGAGCGAGCTTTAGTGCGCCCATTGCCTTTGCAAACTTTGTTGTAAATTCTTCAGCGACGGTCTTTGCCACAATAAAGCGATTAGCTGCGGTGCAAGCAGCACCACCATTGCGCATCTTTGCAAGCATTGCGCCAGCAACTGCATCATCAATATTTGCATCATCTAGAACGACGAATGGCGCATTTCCACCAAGTTCCATTGATGTGCGAAGCACATTATCTGCTGATTCCTTGAGAAGTGTGCGACCGACTTCGGTTGAACCAGTAAACGATAAATTGCGAACTCGTGGATCGTGCAACATCTTTGAAATCATTGGTCCGGTTTTTGAAGGCAGAATAAAATTGACTACACCTTTAGGAACTCCGGCACGTTCTAGAATTTCAACAATAGCGAGCGCTGTAAGTGGGGTCTCGCTAGCTGGTTTTAAAATTACTGTGCATCCTGCGGCAAGCGCTGGACCAATTTTTCGGGTGGCCATTGCGGCTGGGAAATTCCATGGTGTGATTAAAAGAGATACTCCAATTGGTTGGTGAGTTACGAGAATTCTTTTATCGCCCGAAGGTGCTTGGCGATAATCGCCAGGTGTGCGCACCGCTTCTTCAGCAAACCATCGGAAAAATTCTGCGGCATAAGTGATTTCACCTTTGGCATCAGAGAAAACTTTTCCGTTCTCCATTGAAACTATCTTTGCCAAGTGGTCTGCCTCGGCAATCATTAATTCGAATGCTTTTCTCAGGATTTCACTGCGAACTCGAGGAGCGGTTTTTGACCAAGTTTTGAAGGCGTTATGCGCTGCTGTTACTGCGGCATCGCATTGGGCTTCGCCGGCGGTGGCAACTTCAGCAATTACATTTCCGGTGCTGGGATCGGTTACTGGCAGGGTGCCATCGCCTTTTACCCATGCGCCATCAATATAAAGGTCGGTTTTTAATTGCATGCGGCAAGCATACGCCCCGATTGCGAAGTAAAATTAATTCCAGTGAACCGCAGATTTCCCCGATAACTAGGAAGAGTGGCTGTGCCAAAGTCTTGGACTGATGACGCCCCAGAACCGATGGTTCTCCAGGAGCATGCGCATTTAGCGGATCCGATTTCTTATCGCATCAAACGTCGCCTTTTAGGTAACCCGTTAAACCGTCACACCCTTAGCCACCAAAGATTAAAGAAACGCTATGCCCTTGGAATTCTTTCATCTGACTGTATTTCTTCTTCTGCTTATGGCACCGAGCAAATTCTTATTGCACTAGTCCCGGCGTTTGGTTTAGCAGCATTCGCAATGCTGATGCCGATGACTGGAATAGTTTTACTAATTCTCTTAGTAGTAACACTTTCTTACCGAAATGTTATTTCGGTTTACACCAAAGTTGGTGGTGCCTACATTGTTTCGCGAGATAACTTTGGGCCGGTTGTTGCCCAAGTTGCAGCTGTTGCGTTGATGTTGGATTACATCGTAACTCTTGCAATTCAATCAGCCGCAGGTGTTGCTGCAATCGCATCTACATTTCCTGAGGTTGGTCCATACAAGATTCATTTAACTCTGGTAATTATTGTTCTTCTCACCTACGGAAATTTGCGCGGTGTAAAAGAGGCCGGAAAAGCATTTGCACTTCCTACATATTTATTCGTTGGTTCAATGGCTGTAGTTTTTGGAATTGGAATTTATCGTCAATTTGCTGGCACTCTGCCAACACTTGATGTAAATCAACCTGGCGCAGTTCCGCTGGGTGAATCCCAAGGCCTGTTAACTTTTGCTGCAATCTTTATCTTGCTTCGTGCCTTTGCAAATGGTGGATCATCGCTGACCGGACTTGAAGCAATTTCAGATGGTGTTTCATTGTTTAAAACACCAGAGCAAGTGAATGCACGTAAAACTTTGGTAATTATGAGCACAATCTTGGGCTCTTTGGTTCTAGGCGTTTCATGGTTCGCGCACAAGATTCAAGCAATGCCATATGAAAGTGAAACTCCTACGGTAATTTCACAAGTTGCTAGGACAATTTTGGGTGATGGCGCAGCTGGAAATGTTTTCTTTATTATTGTTCAAGCCGCAACAATGCTTATTCTCTTTGCGGGCGCAAACACAACATATAGCGCTTTCCCGATGGTAGTTAACTTTGTAGCGACCGATGGATATTTGCCGAACTGGCTGACTAAACGTGGACACAGATTAAATTTCTCGAATGGAATCTTGCTTCTAGCTGGATCGGCAATGATTTTAATTTTGGTGACTGGAGCTTCGGTAGAACATCTAGTTGCGTTCTATGCGCTTGGTGTTTTCACCGCCTTTACGCTCTCTGGTTTAGGAATGGCGAAATACAACTTTAATAACCGAGACAAATGGTGGCGTGGAAAGTTTATTGTTAATGGACTCTCTGGTGGAATTTCTCTCGTCGTAGTTATTATCTTTGCAGTCGTAAAATTCAATCAAGGTGCTTGGGTCGTAATAATTATCACCCCAATTTTAGTAGTTACCTTTTTGCGTTTGCATAAGCAATATTCAAAAGAACAGAATGTTCTAACTGTTACTGCACAAAGTTCACGTGCAACATCAATTTCTAGACATGATGTATCAGTGCTTGTCGATAGCTTCGATCTGGCAACAATCGGCGCAGTTAGATATGCCAGATCTCTAAACCCAAGAAACTTAAATGCGGTTCACTTTGTTATCGATGATAAGCGAGCAGAAATGATTAGCGCTGGCTGGGCTGCAAATGCGGCAGTAAGTGATGTCCCACTAATTTTGATTGATTGCCCAGATCGCAGACTTCCTAATGCAGCTGTTGATTATGCAATTCGTTCAACTGCAAATCATGACGTTGAATTAACTCTGTTACTTCCTCGTCGTTCATATTCAAGATTCTTGGGCCGAGTTCTGCATGATCAAACTGCTGAAGCAATTGCTGCTCCAATCTCGCAATTAGAGCGGGTTGTAGCAACAATTATTCCTTTTGACGTAGAACGTATTTTGGATTCTGGAGTTCGTCGAAATGAAGCAATTGCTACAAAAGTGCCAGCGCAAGAATCTAAGAAAGTCTCACAACCTAAGATACAAAATACAGAATCTGCACCAGTCGGTCACTACAACGAAAACATTCTGCCAATTTCAAATGCAACCTGGCGCAGAAGAGCACATGTCCGTGGTCAGGTAACTGCAATTAGAACTGCGCCTTCGGGTGGCGCGCCAAGAGTTGAAGTTGAAATTTGGGATACAACCGGTGGAATTACATTGCATTTCTTAGGACGTCGCGAAATTGCGGGACTTGATGTTGGTTCAACAATTTGCGCAGAGGGTATGGTCGGTGAAACCGAAGGATCACTTACGATTCTAAATCCTTCTTACGAAATCGTTATTTAATTACTTTCTAACAAATAGTAAGCGCGCGACGATTAATCCAATTGGTAATCCGATTAACTGCGCAATCATGAAAATCCAAGCCGAATCCATGGTTATACCTGCAAATGAATCACTCCAGATTCGTGCAAATGTGACTGCCGGATTTGCAAAAACAAAAGATGAAGTTGCATAAAAAGCCGTGGTTATCCAGGCCGGAATAATGTAAGGCGCAAGATTTGTTCGCTTCTGATCAATTAATAAGTGAATAATCATTACAAGGCCTGCGGTTGCAAAAATTTCGCTGAAAAATAAGTTAGTTCCGGTGCGTTCGTTTTGGGATTGAAATATTGCTGGCTTATCAAATATTAGATTTGCAAAAACTGTGCCACAAAATCCGCCAACAAATTGCGCAACGATGTAAGCAGCTGCGCTTTTGCCATCGATTCTATTTTTAAACAATTCGCCCAATGTGACTATCGGATTGAAATGTGCTCCGCTTATTGGGCCGAACAATGTGATTATCAGGTAGAGCATAGAAACGATTGAAATCGCATTGATTGTTAGTTGGATACCCTCATCTTGGCTCATATTTGTAGCCATAATCCCTGAACCAATTATGGCTGCGAGAAGAAGGGCAGTTCCAAGGAATTCTGCGAATATTTTCTGTAGTTTCACAACTCTTAATTTAGTGGAAAGATATGGGCTATCGAGTTTTAGCCACGTGAACAAATACTGAACAAGTAAGGGAGGCAAACTGCAATGTCAGCGAAATTGGCATTTAAGGTTTTTGCGCTCTCTGATCTTGGATTAGTTCGCGAAGGCAATGAAGATTCTGGTTTAGTTTCTTCTAATTTGGTTGCGGTTGCAGATGGTATGGGTGGGCATGCTGGTGGCGAAGTTGCATCAACAATTGCTATTACTGCGCTTACTGCAAAAGAGATCAATGAGGATTCACTCCTAACTGTTACAAAAGAGATTGACTTGGCGATTTTAAATCGCACTAATGACCAGCCTGATCTTGCGGGGATGGGAACTACTCTCACAGCGCTTCACATAAATAGAGATTCAGTTGGACTTTTACATATTGGCGATTCCCGGTGCTATGCATTTACTGGCGGGAAGTTAAATCAATTAAGTAATGATCACACGGTTATGCAGGAGCTAATTGACCAGGGAAGAATTACCCCAGAAGAAGCGGTAAGCCATCCGCAACGCTCTCTGTTAACTCATGCGTTAATGGGTGATTCTGGATTTGAACCTGTTATTCAACTTTATCCAATAAAGCTTGGTGACCAGTTTCTAATTTGCAGCGATGGATTAACGGGAGTCTTGTCTGATTTTGAAATTGCAAAAATTTTGAAGAAATACTCTGGTCAAGATTTAGTTGAGAATTTAGTAGCTGAAACAAAAGCAAAGGGTGCACCAGATAACGTAACTGTGATTTGGGCCGAAATAGTTTTGGAAGAAGATGCCAGCACCACAGCTTTGATCGGGGCAGCGCGTGCTTAAAGTATTTGGAAATCGCTATGAAATTGGCGAAATGATTGGCACTGGCGGGATGGCCGATGTTTATATTGGCGAAGACCAGAGGCTTTCGCGCAAGGTTGCGGTAAAAGTTCTGCGAAGTGACTTGGCTCGCGACCCTTCATTTGTTGCAAGATTTAGAAAAGAAGCTCTTGCAGCCGCTGGTTTAAATCACCCAGGGATTGTTGCGGTTTATGACTCTGGTGAAGAGGGCGCTAATTCATACATAGTCATGGAGCTTGTAAATGGCCACACACTTAGGGAAGAAATTTCGAATTCAACTCCGCTAACCGTTGATCGCTCACTTGAAATTATTGAAGGTGTGTTAGCAGCCCTTTCATATTCGCACTCAAATGGAATTATTCATCGTGATATCAAACCAGGAAACATAATGTTGACTGATTCTGGTGATGTAAAAGTTATGGATTTTGGAATTGCTCGTGCGATGGATGACATTGGCGCAACAATGACAAGCACTTGGAATGTTGTTGGAACTGCGCAATATCTTTCACCAGAGCAAGCAACTGGCGAGGCTGCCGATCTTCGAAGTGATATTTACTCTGTTGGCTGCCTGCTCTACGAATTAGTTGCCGGCCAACCACCATTTACCGGTGATACTCCGGTTGCGATTGCCTACCAACATGTTTCATCTGACTTCCCATTACCAAGTGCAATAAATCCAGAGTTAAATGAGAACATCGACAAGATTGTTACTGTTGCACTGGCTAAGAGCCCTGAAGATCGCTACCAAAGTGCCGATCTGATGTTGGCCGATATTCGAAGAGCAATGCGTGGGCAGGATGTAACAACTAAAATCCGCCGAATCATTCCGCGCCGCAACTTTTTAGTGATGGGTGGAGCAGCTTCAATATTTATTCTTTTGATTGCTTTTGCGATGAATTCTTTTAATTCGAGCGCCCCTGCACCTTCACTACAAATCCCAAATGTTATTGGACTTACTCAGAGCGCTGCCGAAGAGTTGTTAGCTGGATATAACGTAAATATTCAACGGGCACCTGATTCCAGAATTCCTAAAGACCGAGTTGCTTCACAACTTCCACTTGCAACTACTCGCGCACCAAAGGGAAGTAGCGTCACGCTAACTATCTCTGATGGACCAGGTGACACCACGGTGCCAACAACGATCGTTGGAATGAGCTTAGAAGAGGCCAGAAATGAGCTCTCTGCAGCAGGTTTATTAATCACAAAAATTGTTCCAGTTGATTCAAATTCCCAAACTGGAACTGTTTTAAAAATTACACCAGATGCTGGTTCGATAATTAAAGCTGGAAGCGGCGTTGAATTAGAAATTGCCAGTGGAAGTTTGAAAGTTCCGGCGCTCTTAGATTTAACCGGGATTGAAGCTCAAACAATTCTTACCCAGGCTGGCTTCTTAGTTAAAGAAATTAGCGCATACGACGAAGCTAAGCCGGTAGGTGTGGTTCTGGCGCAAGCACCCGCAGCGGGAACAACTCTAATTATCGGTTCTAGTGTTGCGATTACGGTAAACAAAAAACCTTAAGAATTATTTACTAGCGCACTTAATCCGACTGCTCGATTGCGAGCGCCAACATCACCACAAAGCTCTAACCAATTCGCCAAAAGTTCATATCCGAATTGAGTTAATACCGCCTCGGGATGGAACTGCACACCAACAATATTTTTACTGCGATGCGAAATGCCCATAATCGTGCCATCAGAACATTGCGCGGTTACTTGAAGTTCTTCTGGAATTGAATCAGGTTCGATAGCAAGTGAGTGATATCTGGTAGCAATAAAATTATTTGGAATATCCTTAAAGAGATCTATGCCGTTATGCGAAATCTCTGATGTTCGACCATGTAAAAGTTCTGGTGCACTTGAAATTTTTGCACCATATGCAGCGCCAATAACTTGAAGTCCTAAACAGATTCCGAGAATTGGAATTTCTTCTTGGGCACAAAACTTAACTGCGCCGATACTTACGCCCGCACTCTGGGGATTTCCTGGGCCGGGAGAGATGACTACGCCGGCAAAATTCTTACAATAATCTGGATCAATCTCGTCATTCTTAACGACAACCGTTGCTGCCCCAAGTTCATCCAGGTATTGCACAATATTGAAAACAAAAGAGTCGTGGTTATCGATGACCAAAATCTTCTTGCCCCCATTGAAACCTGTTCCCATATGGCAATTGTGGTGTAATCTCTGCCCATGCCTAAGTCACCATTACGTAAAAAAGAGAAGGCCTTCGTTCCAGAAGCGGTTGCCAAAGCAAAGCCAGTTCCAACCGAGAGCCCAAAGTGGCTAGTCCCAGCAATGGTCTCTGCTTTCATCGGCGGGCTAATCTGGATCGTAATTTTCTACGTAACCGCAACTGCCTACCCAATCCCAGGCATTGGTGCTTGGAATATGGTCGTTGGATTTGGCTTTATTGCCGTTGGATTCTCGCTCGCTACTCGCTGGCGCTAAATTCTTTTCAGTAACAACTAATTACAAGCTTGTAATTCTCCACACCGTGGATAAAGGCTGTGGATAACTCTAAGCACTGCCTATACGCATTCTCAGGTTACGCTCAGAGTCATAAGGGATTCTCCCTCTTATGACACTCCTGAAAGAGAAACCACAAGTGAACCAAAACGATCAATCCACTACTCAGAGAATTTTGGTGGTTGATGATGAGAACAGCATCAGCGATTTAATCGCTACTAGTCTTCGATTTGTAGGCTTTGATGTTCGAACCGCCGCTACTGGATCTGAAGCTCTAACGATTGCAGAAGAATTTAAACCACATGCGTTGATACTTGATGTGATGTTGCCTGACCAAAATGGTTTTGAAGTTTGTCGCCAGCTTCGTCAAGATGGCCACAACGTTGGAGTCTTATTCTTAACAGCGAAAGATAGCGTTGAAGACAAAATTAATGGTTTAACAATCGGTGGCGATGATTATGTAACGAAGCCATTTAGCCTTGAAGAACTTGTTGCACGTTTGCGTGCACTACTTCGTCGAATCGGTGCAACTACCGTTGACGGTGAAGATGAAAAAGTTAGATTTGCTGATCTTGAACTAGATGAAGCAACTCATGAAGTTCGTCGGGCCGGCAATTTAATCGAGCTCTCTCCTACCGAATTTTTATTGCTGCGCTATCTGATGATTAATGCCGATCGCGTTGTAAGTAAGTCCCAGATTCTTGACCACGTATGGCAATACGATTTCCGCGGTGATGCTGGAATTGTTGAAACTTACATCTCTTACCTTCGTAAGAAGATTGATTGCTACGAACCAGCTCTAATTCATACCGTTCGTGGTGTGGGATATAGGTTGCGCTTACCAGCACGCAAGTAATTAGGAAGTAAACTTCCTAAATGAAATACGGGCTATCGAACTGGTCACTTCGTAATCGCCTTATTTTGGCAACACTTGGGCTTGCAGCAATTGCTATTGCAGCATCAGATTTTGCCGCGTCAAATTCCCTACGAACATTCTTAATTAACCAGGCCGATAGCCAGTTAAATGAAGTTGTTCAGACTTCAATGCTTCGCCTTGACCGCGCTGGTATCGACTCCGCTAATCAGGATGACGATGAAAATGGATTTAGACCGTTACGTCCACTAGGCGCCGTTCCAACTACTACTGCGGTAACACTTCTGGATATTTCAGGAAATGTGATTGGCCAAATTGGTGGCGAGTTTGCTAACTCTATTGACCTAAATGAATTTAAGAAACTAACTCCGGAAAAGGTTGATTCGCTTAATGAATTACCTTTTACAATTTCTGGCGACGATGGCGAAACAGATATTCGCGCTATCGCACGTTCTCTCCCATCAGGTGAAGGGACTGTTGTTATTTCAGTCGCTTTAGATAGCGTTGACAAAACAGTTGCCGGACTTCGAGGAATCTTTATCTTAATTAGTTTTATTGTTTTAATTTCAATCGCGATTGTTGCCCGATCGCTGATTAAGTTAACACTTAAGCCGCTAAATCAAATCGAGAAAACTGCGGCTGCAATTGCTGAAGGAGATTTATCTGCACGTCTTCCCGAAGTTAATTCAAGAACTGAAGTTGGCCGACTTACCGGGTCATTGAACACAATGCTTTCGCGCATTGAAGAGTCTTTTACGATTCGCACCGAATCTGAGAACAAATTGCGTCGCTTTGTTGCTGACGCAAGTCATGAGCTGCGCACACCTTTAACCGCAATTCGTGGATTTGCTGAACTCCATCGCCAAGGCGCGGTCGTTGGTGAAGATAAAACCAAAGAGTTGATCTCCAGAATTGAGAAGGAATCTATTCGGATGAGTTCGCTGGTCGAAGATCTATTACTGCTCGCCAGGCTAGACCAATCGAGAGAACTTACTTTTGATCCAGTTGATATAAATCATTTAGTAAAAGAGGCAGTGGCTTCTGCGCAGGCGGCAGGTCCTGGATACGAGATAACAGTTTCAAGTGTAAATGATGAAGTTTTTGTGCTCGGTGATTCAATGCGAATTCATCAGGCAATCGCTAACTTGCTCGCAAATGCCAGAACTCATACTCCAGTTGGAACAAAGATTGCCGTAAATATTTCTCAGAACGATTTGGAAACCAGAATAAGTGTTTCCGACAACGGTCCTGGGCTCTCAGAAGAAAATCAAAAAAGAGTATTTGAAAGATTCTTTAGAGCTGATCCTTCCAGAGTTCGTGTTAGTGGTGAAGGAAGTGGGCTTGGATTAGCAATTGTTGATGCAGTTATGAAAGCACATAATGGAAGCGTTGAAGTAAATTCAAAGATTGGCGATGGCGCCAACTTCACGATTATTTTTCCGCAGAAAGATTTATAAAGATTCCATGGCTTTAAGAGTCGAGATTCGATCTTCGATTGGTGGATGAGTAGCAAAAAGTTTTGAAACGCTCTTTGCATCTAGTGGTGATTCAATCCAAATATGAGCAACCGCATTTGAACGTTGTTGGACGACGGTCGAATCTCGAGCGAGAATTTCTAACGCTTTTCGCAGACCTGCAGGATTGCGAGTAAAACTAACTGCTGTTGCATCTGCAAGTGCTTCACGCTTCCTAGAGATTGCTGACTTCAATAATAGGGCGGCAAGCGGTGCAAGAATCAAAACCAGAAGCGAAACAATTAGTGCTATTGGGTTGTTATTACTTTCGCGATTACGACTTCCACCAAAGAACATCATCCTAGTTAAAATATCCGAGGCAATTGCGATTGCTCCTGCAGTAGTTGCGGCGACTGCGCTTACTAAGGTATCTCGGTTTGCAACATGAGACATCTCATGTGCGATAACACCTTGAAGTTCATCTCGATCCATTACATCTAAAATTCCAGTTGTGAATGCAATTAATGCGTGCTCTGGATTCCGGCCAGTAGCAAATGCATTTGGGGCGTTGTCATAAACTATTGCGACTTTTGGCATTGGTAAGCCAGATGCAATGCAAACTTCTTGAACTAATCCGAAAAGTTTTGGGTTGTCTGACTCCTGAAGTAATTTTGCGCCAGTCATTTTTAAAACTAATTTATCGGAGCCATAAAAAGCACCCCATACTGAAATGAGTGAGATTCCCACTGCAATTGGAACAATTCCTGCTGATGAACCACCAAAGAATGTCAGCGCGGCATAAACCAGAACCCACATGAGAATTCCCATGGCAATTAACAAACCAATTGTTTTGCGCTTATTAGCGCTCTGCAGAGTTCTGAAATTCATTGATTAGAATTTTACGTTCGGAACTTCACGATCTTGTGGATCCGAAACTTCATAGAATTCACGCTCAGATACTTTTGCAAAACCAGCAAAAAAATTAGTTGGAATTGTTTTCAGTGCTGTATTCAATTGGCGCACTGTGTCATTATAAAACTGGCGAGAGAAGGCAACTTTGTTTTCAGTAGTAGCTAATTCATCTTGAAGCGCAGCAAAATTTGCTGATGCTTTTAAATCAGGATAAGCCTCGGCTACTGCTAACAATCCACGAAGTGCCTGAGTCAAAAGGCCATCAGCCGCAGCGGTATCTGCTACGGAACTTGCGGTGGTTGCTTTTGCTCGTGCGGAAACTACTGCATCAAAAGTTGACTGTTCATGTGCGGCATAACCTTTTACAGTTTCAATTAAATTTGGAATTAAATCTGCGCGTCGCTTTAATTGGACCTCGATCTGGGACCAAGCTTCTTCGGCTGTTATGTTTAACCGAATCAAGCGGTTGTATTGGGTAACAAAAAATATTGCGATTAGGGCTATGACAGCTAGAACAATAATTATTTCCATGGCTAATTAAACCGCGATTATGCCGATTTAATTCCTTAGAGTTTACTTAATTTCAGATTGGTGGAAATTAAGCCATGACTTGCTAGCGGTTGGGCCGCGTTGGCCTTGATATCTTGAACCGTAAAGCGCAGAACCGTATGGGTTCTCAGCTGGTGAGGAGAGTTTGATTAAACAGAGTTGGCCAATTTTCATTCCTGGAAATAACTTCACCGGAAGGTTTGCCACGTTTGAAAGTTCTAGGGTGATGTGACCAGAAAAACCAGGATCGATAAAACCGGCAGTTGAGTGAGTAAGTAAGCCAAGTCGGCCGAGTGAAGACTTTCCTTCTAAACGACCAGCAATGTCATCTGGCAAAGTAATTACTTCGTAAGTGCTTGCAAGAACAAATTCGCCGGGGTGCAGAATGAATTCTTCATTCGCTTCGACGGCAACTTCGCGAGTTAATTCTGATTGTTCAATAGATGGGTCGATGACCGAATACTTGTGGTTCTCAAAAACCCGGAAGAATCGATCGAGTCGCACATCCACGCTAGATGGTTGAATCATTGCGCCATCGAAAGGTTCGACCTTTACGCGGCCAGCGCTGATTTCGGCCTTGATATCGCGATCACTTAGTAGCACGGACAGACCCTATATCCTGATTACGGCTTGATTAAGTTACTGGCGGGTAGCATTATTGTGCCATGAGCCACTACATAGCCAACCTGCGCGATATCGAATTCTGCCTCTTCGATCTCCTCAAGCGCGATGAGATTCTGGGCAAAACAATCTTTAAAGACATCGATCGCGAAACCGCGATGGGAATGTTGGAAGAAATCAAACGATTAGCCGAAAATGATCTCGGTGATTCGTTTATTGAAAGCGACCGACTTGGCGTGCAATTCAATAAAGATACTGGGGACATTAAATTACCTGAAAGTTTTAAGAAGTCATATCGAACATTTATGGATAACGAATGGTGGCGTATCGACGCTCCGGTTGAAATCGGTGGCACGTTAATTCCAGCATCTGTTCGTTGGGCAATCGCTGAAATGGTTTTAGGATCAAACCCTTCAATTCATATTTATGCCTCCGGAACTGCATTCGCACATGTTGCGTATGTTCTCGGAAATGATGAGCAGAAAAAAATGGCAAAACTTATGGTCGATAATGACTGGGGCGCCACGATGCAACTTACTGAACCAGATGCTGGAAGTGATGTTGGTGCCGGAAGATCTAAGGCCGTGCAACAGAGCGATGGCACTTGGCACATAACAGGAACAAAAAGATTTATTACATCGGGAGATTCAGATTTAAATCCAAATATTGTTCATTATGTTCTTGCTAGACCGGAAGGCGCTGGTCCTGGAACGAAAGGCTTGAGCTTGTTCCTAGTTCCAAAATTTATGTTTAACTTTGAAACTGGCGAACTTGGAAAGCGCAACGGAGTTTATGTAACCAACGTTGAACACAAGATGGGGCTAAATGTTTCAGCCACCTGCGAAATGAATCTTGGCGAGAAAGAACCTGCCGTTGGTTATCTGCTTGGCGATGTTCATGAAGGTATTGCCCAGATGTTCAAAGTTATTGAGTACGCACGAATGATGGTTGGAACCAAGGCAATTGCAACACTTAGTGCTGGATACCAACAGGCCCTGGCTTATGCAAAGGTCCGCGTGCAAGGACCGGATCTAACTAAAGCTGCTGACAAGGCAAGCCCGCGCGTAACGATTATTAATCATCCAGATGTTCGTCGTTCGCTAATGGTGCAGAAGTCTTATTCGGAAGGAATGCGCGCACTAATTTTGTATACCGCATCGATTCAAGATGAAATTTTGCTGGCTAAGGCCGCTAATGACGCTGATAGAACCGATGACATGGAAGCGCTTAATGATTTATTACTCCCAATTGTTAAAGGTTACGGCAGTGAAAAATCTTGGGTTCTACTTGGAACCGAATCACTTCAGACATTTGGTGGATCTGGTTTTACGCAGGATTGGCCACTCGAACAATATGTTCGCGATGCAAAGATTGATACTTTGTATGAAGGCACAACAGCAATTCAAGGTTTAGATTTCTTCTTCCGAAAAATTATAAAAGATGGTGGACGAGCATTAGGTCTGCTTGGAAAAGAGATTGCAGCATTTACTGCTACTGGTGGGGCGCTTACAGAAGAGAAAGCAGCACTTGCAAAGACTCTTGAAGATTTGAATGCGATGACTGGAACTCTTGTTAGTTTTGCAATGGAGTCTCAAGAAAATGTTGAGAAGATCTATAAGGCTGGCTTGAATACAACTCGCCTCTTAATGTCGGTTGGAGAAGTAATTATTGCTTGGTTGTTATTGCGCCAAGCAGAAATCGCAATTGAAAAATCTGCTAACCCAGGTCGAGATGCGGATTTCTACGCTGGCAAAGTTGCTTCAGCTAAATTCTTTGTGCGGACCGTTCTTCCACACATTAAAGCTGAATTAAAGATTGTCTTGAGCGAAACTGGCGAGTTAATGGAGATTCCAGAAAGCGCGTTTTAACATCTTTTAATCGCTAAGATTCACCGTGCTTAAGAATCTGCGACATGAGATCTATCTGGTTTTTGGTTCACTTTTCTTCGCGATAAGTAGCATCCCCGCAAAGCTCGCAATGGAAAGCGGCCTATCTGCTTGGCGCCTAACTCAAGTTAGAACGGTGGGCGCATTCTTAGTTCTGTTTATCTATGTTTATTTAAAGAATAAGAGTTCGCTGCGAATCAAAACTAAAGAACTCCCACTACTAATAGTTTTTGGTGTCTTTGGCTTTGCTGCGGTAAATCTTCTATATTTTCTGGCAATTCAACGGCTGAATGTTGGGATTGCTTTAATCATTGAATTTACTGCACCAATTTGGATTGCGCTCTGGATGCGATTTATCCAGAAGAAAATAGTCTCCAAATTAATGTGGTGGGGGCTAGTTATTGGTTTAACAGGCTTGGTTTTAATTGCTCAAGTTTGGCGGGGGCTAACTCTTGATGGTCTCGGAGTAACTTTTGCGATCTTAGATGCGTTTGCCTTGGCACTTTACTTTTTAGTTGGTGAAAAATTAGTTGGTGTTAAATCCAGTGAAGCAACAATGGCTTGGGGACTTGGAGTTTCTTCGGCTTTCTTTGCAATTATCCAACCCTGGTGGACATTTCCATTTGAGAAAATGGGCAACGTTGTTGATCTGACTGGTCGACTCGCAGGAATTTCTCTCCCAACTTTCTACCTAGTTCTTTGGGTAATAATTTTTGGAACCGCGATTCCCTATTTTCTAGTTTTGAATGGTCTCCGTGGACTAAGTGCCGCGAGAACAAGTTCCATAGGCATGTTAGAACCAGTCTTTGGTGGCATCTTTGCTTGGATTTTCTTATATGAGAATCTCAACTTCATTCAATGCGTTGGTGCAGTGGTTGTACTCGTCGGTATTTACCTCGCAAATCGCGCCAGACTTAGCGTTTAGGGTAAATTTGCCCCATGGAAAATTTTGCAGATTTAATCGGGGCCAATCAAGAATATGCAAACTCTTTTAAGTCTCGCGGTTTAAGTGGTGAAGCTAAAAAAGGTTTAGCAATTGTCACATGCATGGACTCTCGAATTGATCCGCTTCATATTGTTGGCATGGAAGCCGGAGATGCAAAGATATTAAGAAACGCTGGTGCCAGAGTAACTGAGGACGTTCTTCGTACTTTGGTTCTTGCGACTCACTTACTTAGCGTTACTCGAATTCTGGTAATGCCACATACGGATTGCAAAATGGCCAGTGGTGAGGAACATGAAATTCATGCGGCGATTTTAGAGAAATCTGGAATCGACACCCGAGGAATTGAGATTCGTACAGTTAAAGATCAGATGAAA
Source organism: Bifidobacterium breve (assembly GCA_945863115.1). Classification (GTDB taxonomy): domain Bacteria; phylum Actinomycetota; class Actinomycetes; order Nanopelagicales; family Nanopelagicaceae; genus AAA044-D11. The sequence continues at coordinate 2,951 of CAMAYZ010000014.1, read as the reverse complement.
GCACTTGTTACAGATATTCAGAGAATTGAAAGCTATCCACTGCTTGCAAAAAATGTAAAGGTTATGGGTGCTGTCTTTAACGTAGAAACTGGAAAACTTACGCCAGTTATTTAGTTATCTTTAACAAAACTTTCAGAATTTTGAGAATAGCTAGGCGCCATATCGCTAAATCTTGCAAAGTGTAATTGCGCACTTACGGTGATTGTTCTAGTTGGTCCGTTACGGTGCTTAGCAATAATTAAGTCAGCTTCACCAGAACGATTCTGGCCGTCATACATATCATCGCGATGTAGAAGAATTACTACGTCAGCATCCTGTTCAATAGAACCAGATTCACGTAAATCAGAGAGCATTGGTTTCTTATCCGCACGCTGTTCTGGTGAACGGTTTAACTGTGAAATTGCAATTACCGGAACATCGAGTTCCTTTGCAAGAAGCTTTAGATTTCTAGAAAATTCAGATACTTCTTGTTGACGGTTCTCTACTCGTTTTCCGGCTGTCATCAACTGCAAGTAATCGATAACAATTAATTTCAAACCGTGGCGTTGCTTTAAGCGACGAGCCTTTGCCCGAATTTCCATTAGCGAAAGATTTGGTGAATCATCAATAAATAACGGCGCTTGAGAAATTTCGCCCATGCGTTTTGCTAATCGGCCCCACTCTTCATCTGTAAGAGCGCCAGAGCGAATATTGTTCAGAGCAACGCGAGCTTCGGCAGAGAGCATACGCATCGTGATTTCAGAGCGGCTCATTTCAAGAGAGAAAATAACTGATGGATCGCCATTATGAATTGATGCATAGCGTGCAATATCTAGACCAAGTGTTGATTTACCAACTGCAGGACGCGCAGCAAGGACAATCATATTTCCGGGATGCAGACCATTAGTTAAAGTATCGAGATCTTTAAATCCGGTCTTAACGCCTTCACCTTTAACACCATTTGAGATTGCTTCAATTTCATCAAGAGCAGCAGGTAGAAGTTCAGAAAGTTGAATGTAATCCTCGGTTGTGCGGTGTTCAGTAACTTGAAAAATTTCTGCTGAAGCTTGATCTACTGCATCATCAACTTCGCCTTCGCCGGAATAACCAAGTTGCACAATCTTTGTTCCGGCTTCAACCAGACGACGCATGATTGCATGGTCGCGAACAATCTTTGCGTAATACCCAGCGTTTGCTGCAGTAGGAACTGAGTTAATAAGTGTGTGTAGGTAGGGTGCGCCACCGGCACGAGCGATGTCGCCACGCTTTGTTAATTCAGCTGCAACGGTTACTGGATCAGCAGGTTCGCCGCGACCATACAAATCTAGAATCGCATCATAAATTAATTCGTGAGCTGGTCGATAGAAATCGCGTTCGCGAATAATTTCAACAACATCTGCAATTGATTCTTTACTTAATAACATTCCACCAAGAACGCCTTGTTCGGCAATTAAATCTTGTGGTGGAGTACGTTCGAATTCAACTGTTGCGGGAATCCGATTATTAGAGTTATTTCCGCGGTTGGGGAGTTCTGCGATGCTCATAAATACATCCTCCCAAAGACCACTGACATCAATACTTACCTGCGTAATTTAATGAGGTTGGGGTTAGAGGTGTTAGAAAGTTCTGAATTGTTGTGCGTGAGCGTGTGGAGAAGCTGGGAATAGCGGTGGAAAACTTGTGCATAAGAGGTGGATAAGCGCGAGGGTCAACCCTCATTTACGCTCAAAATAAGATTAAAACCTGTGGGTAAAGATTTATTTCTTCATCTCATTATTTAAGAAATGCTACAAATATCAAGAGTAAAGGCCCGCCTCTTCCGAGACGGGCCTTTAATTTTTAGAACTATTAAATAGCTACAACCGAGATTGTAACGTTGGCAGATATTTGACCTTGAAGTGAAACCTTCGCAGTGTATTTACCAAGCTTCTTAATATGTCCTGCAACCTTTACGCGGTGGCGATCGATATCTAGACCGGTTGCAGCTTTGATGCCTGCAGCGATGTCCTTATCTGTCACTGAACCGAATAGAACTCCAGTTGCGCCGACCTTTGATTTGATAACAATCTCGGTCTTCTCTAGTGAGTCCTTGATTTCTTTTGCGTGATCGAGGTCGCGAATTTCACGAGCACTACGAGCGCGACGAATTCCTTCAATCTGCTTTTCGCCACCAAGGCTCCAAGCGATTGCATTGCCGCGAGGCAATAGGTAATTGCGGGCAAAACCATCTTTAACGGTTACGACATCTCCAGCTTGTCCTAGACCTGATACTTCACGAGTAAGAATAAGTTTCATTTTTTATTCCCCTTATCGCGCTGTTGAGGTGTAAGGCAGAAGTGCCATTTCGCGGGAATTCTTTACCGCGGCAGCAATCTGACGTTGGTGTTGGGTGCATGCACCTGTAACTCGACGAGCGCGGATCTTGCCGCGATCTGAGATGTACTTACGAAGAAGGTTGATGTCTTTGTAATCGATATAAGTTGCCTTATCGCGACAGAAAGAGCATGGCTTCTTCTTAAACTTCTTCATTGCTGCTGCCGACATCTTGCTTACTTTTGGCTTCGGCTTCAGCGTCTTATTATTTCTTGCGCCCACTGTGGTGCTCCTTTTTAGGATGCCCCGTCAATTCTGACGGGAATGGTTAATTGGATAAATTGGATAATTATTTAGAATGGAGGTTGATCATCGGAACCAGCTGAAGACCAGCCACCTCCGACAGGAGCTGCAGACCATGGATCTTCAGCTGAAGCAGTTTCAGTAACAGGAGTTGAGAATGAACCGCTGCCACCAGATGCACCCGCAGCGCGAGTTGTCTTAGTGACCTTTGCAGTTGCATTTCGAAGTGATGGACCAACTTCGTCTACTTCAACTTCGTACACAGTGCGCTTTTCGCCTTCTTTGGTTTCGTATGAGCGTTGCTTCAAACGACCAGTAACAATTACGCGCATTCCGCGAGTAAGTGATTCTGCAAC
>CAMAYZ010000013.1 GCA_945863115.1 Bifidobacterium breve | reverse complement strand
CATTTACATAGTTCCAGAAGCCACCAGAAAGATTTAATTGGCCGGCTAAAACTTGTAATAGTTCTAAGCCACCAACAAACATTGCAACGCCCACTGATAAACCAGTAATGATTATGTTGTAGTAAACCTTGCGAACCGGTTTAGAGAATGCCCAACCGTAAGCAAAGTTCATAAATGAGCCATCGATTGTGTCGAGAAGGCTCATTCCGCCAGCGAAGAATAAGGGGAGTGAGAGAACGGCCCACCAAGGCAGTCCCGCAATTACCGAAGTTCCTGCTAAGACAAGAAGGCCAACTTCAGTTGCAGTATCGAAACCTAAACCAAAGAGAATTCCGAGTGGATACATCTTCCAACTTTTATCAATGCGACGTGCAATTGGGCCAAAGAATCGCATAAGCAATCCACGGGCATTTAAATGCTTCTCGAGTTCTTCTTCGCTATACAAACCTTTGCGCATCTGTGAAAAAACTTTAACAATTGAAACCAAAATAATTAAGTTCAAGATTGCGATGATCATCAAGAAAGTTCCAGAAACAGTTAAGCCAATTAAACCGGTGTAATGGTGGAGCGCAGAATCCTCATCTTTAAGCTGTGACCCAAGAGCCTTGATTCCAAAAGTTAAAAGGAGTGCGAGAGCCGCAACCACAGAGGAGTGGCCAAGTGAGAAGAAGAAACCAACGCCAAGTGGTCGTTGCCCTTCGGACATTAATTTTCTGGTTGTGTTATCTATCGCGCTGATGTGATCCGCATCGAATGCATGGCGCATGCCAAGTGTGTAAGCAAGTGCTGCTGTGCCCCAACCAAATAAAGTTCCGTCACCCAATTCATAATTTCCAGAAACGGCTAGCCCCATTAAAACGAAACCAGCAATATGTAGAAATGCGATGAAGCCAAACATCAGAGCCATCCGGCGCCATTCATCGCGGGTAAGGCGATCGCGCAACGGGACTCGAGCTGGCGATGTAGCAATCTGGTTCATGTGGCCTCGGAAATCCTGGATTAACTAGATGCGAATAATTTGCAAGTAGAAAAATACCCTAAGCCCAGCGCTGGCGCTACTTGAAAACAAAAAGGCCCCCGATTTCTCTAGATTCTCGAGGGCCTTTTGAAAGGATTTTTAGAGGTCGAAGTAAAGCTCGAACTCTGCTGGATGTGGACGCAAGCGGACGTAATCCACTTCTTCCTTGCGCTTCCAAGTAATCCAAGTATCGATTAGATCCTTTGTGAATACGCCACCCTTAAGTAGGAACTCGTGATCTGCTTCTAGGTTGTCTAGAACTGCATCAAGTGATCCTGGGACTTGTTGAATAGCTGCTGCTTCATCGCCTTCTAATTCATACAAATCTTTATCAACTGGCTTTGGTGGCTCGATCTTGTTTTGGATTCCATCTAGTCCGGCCATAAGCATTGCAGCGAATGCTAGGTATGGGTTTGATGATGGATCTGGGCAACGGAATTCGATGCGCTTTGCCTTTGGATTCGAACCAGTGATTGGGATACGAATACATGCAGAACGGTTACGAGCTGAGTAAACAAGATTTACTGGCGCTTCGTATCCTGGAACTAAGCGACGGTATGAGTTAACTGTTGGGTTGGTGAATGCAAGCAATGAAGGTGCATGCTTTAGAAGTCCACCGATATACCAACGAGCCATATCTGAAAGATCGCCATACCCATCACCGAAGAACAATGGCTTGCCATCTTTCCAGAGTGATTGGTGAACGTGCATTCCTGAACCATTGTCACCGAATAGTGGCTTTGGCATGAATGTAGCTGTCTTTCCAGCTTCCCATGCAGTGTTCTTAATAATGTACTTGAACTTCATTACATCATCGCCAGCAGACAAAATATCTGAGAAGCGATAGTTAATTTCCATCTGTCCTGCAGTTCCCACTTCATGGTGCGAGCGTTCTACAAGAAGTCCGGCTTCGCCAAGTTTCATAACCATCTGGTCGCGAAGATCTGCGAATTGATCTGTTGGAGAAACTGGGAAATATCCACCCTTTACGCGAGTGCGGTATCCGCGGTTTGGTGTGCCATCTGGATCGTATTCAACGCCCGTGTTCCATGCGCCTTCATATGAATCGATGTGGTGATAAGACTCGTTGATGCCGGTCTTGAAACGAATAGCATCAAATACATAGAACTCGGCTTCTGGTGCGAAGAATGCAGTATCTGCAATTCCAGTTCCTTGTAAATACTTAACAGCCTTTGCAACAACACCACGTGGATCACGTGAATATGGTGAGTCATCGACTGGGTTGTGAACTGAGAAAAGAATTACCAAAGTCTTAACATCACGGAATGGATCGATGAATGCTGATTCTGGAATTGGAAGCAACTTCATATCTGATTCGTGAATTGCTTGGAAACCACGGATTGAAGAACCATCGAACATTAGACCGTCAGTGAAAACTGCTTCGTCAAATGATTCAACTGGAACGTTGAAGTGGTGTTGGATACCTGGAAGATCGATAAAGCGAACATCAACAAGCTTTACATTTTCTTTCTTAATGTAAGCAAAAACTTCTGCAGAATTCTTAAACATTTTTCTCCCGATTTAGGATTAGTCGCACTTGGACAGGTGCTTCGCTGCGCCTGCCAATCTGGTTCTTGATGGGGAAAATATAGGCGGTTCACGTAAAAAACGGTTAACCGAATTGTTACGTTTATGTTTCACCTTTCAGGTGGGGTTGCGACTGGCGAACAGATAGCCTTGGCGGATGGTTAAAGCAGGCACAGGCCGTCGATTTCTGGCCCTTCTGATCGATTGGCTGATGTGTTTGCTGGTATCGGGCATCGTCGGATTCGGGTCCAGGTCCATTAGCACCCTGGTCATATTTTTCATCGAAGTCAGTATTTTGACCACCTTGCAGCAGGCTTCAGCTGGGCAGCGAATCTTTCGATTGCGAGTTGTGGACTTTACAAATTATGGGATTGTTCCAACCAAGAAAATACTTATAAGAACTTTTCTGATCTGCCTTGTGCTGCCCGCGGTCTTTACTAGAGATGGCAGGGGATTGCATGATTGGGTTGCGAATTCTGTTGTCGTGAGAAACCCTAAAACTAACTCTTAATTAGCGTTTAGGAATTTTTGCGTTGCGATTCATTGCCATCGGTCCTTTAGGAATTGGCATATTCAATCCACCAACAGCCTTGAGACGGTTGCGAAGTTCGCGCAGCTGAATTTTATTTAACTTCTTTGGTAACTTCTTTAAGTGCTTCTGTAATTTACGAAGCGGAACTTGACCATTTCCATCACCAATGATCACTTCAGTGAGTGCAACACCTGGAATAAAGCGCTCCATTTTGCGACGCTCATCTGTGAGCAACTGTTTAACTGCTGGGCTGCCTTCGCCAACAAGAACAATGCCGGCACGACCAACACTTCGATGAACCATGTCTTGGTTGCGAGCAACGCTTACAGCAGCAGTTGTTGTGAAACCTTTGCGAATTGCCATAAGCACTGACGCACCTGCTCCAAGTTGATCTTGGATTGAGAGAAATGCTGCGGTATTTGCTTGGCGAGTGAAGATAAAGAATGCAAAGAGAAATGCGATTGGGAAGGCAATAATCGTGAAATAAACTGGGTGATCAAATTGCAACCCAAGAATGACTCCGATACTTATAACAAATATGAAAGAAAGTGCCATCCATAAGAAAGCGACTGGTTGGTGTTTGCGAACTAAGGCGAAGGCGTCTTTCAAAACCTTCATCTGTCCCTGCTTTTCGCCGGCTGCTTTCTCCGCTTTAGCTTTTCTCTTAAACAGTGCCATTACGCCTTCTCCTCTTTGCTTGCTTTCTCTCTCAAATGCTCGGCCCATTCTATTTCAACTTGCTCTGGGGTTGGCGCGGTTCCGCCTAATCGAGCAGGTGCCCAACGTTGCCCTACGTGTGAATCTGGGTAAGTGTTCTGAACTTCTGTCAGAAGATCTTTCATCATCTGCCGTAATTTACTTTCGGCTTCATCTACATCTTCGCCCTTTTTAACAATGAAGGGTTCGCCAAAAGCGACGGTGATTGGAAATTTGTTGCGCTTCCAATTTGCCTTTACCTTTTTAGTGATAATCCGTTGGCTGCCCCAAACAATTGTAGGAATTATTGGGGTATCTGAACCCATTGCTAAGCGGACAGCGCCGGTCTTTAGCTCTTTGATTTCAAAGCTTCGACTAATTGTTGCCTCTGGGAAAATTCCAACTATTTCACCAGCGCGCAGATATCGAAGTGCTGCGACAAATGAACTTGAACCACTCGAGCGATCGACAGAAATATGGTGCATGCCGCGCATTAGTGGTCCGGCAATCTTGTGATCAAAGATCTCTTTCTTCGCCATGAATCGCACATAACGTTTACGTGGAAGAACCGCGGTGCCGGTTAAGGCAAAGTCCAGATAGCCGATGTGATTAATTGCAAGGATTGCGCCGCCAGTTGCTGGAATGTGTTCGCTTCCTCGGAAATCGAATTTCAAACCTAAGTATTTCCATACAGTTTTTATCGTTACAACAACTGGGGGATAGACAAAATCGCGCATCAGATATTGGCCCGTTTTTCTTGGGCTTGCTTGTATAGACGGCCTGCGCGGTAACTTGATCTAACAAGCGGCCCACTCATGACGCCAGCGAATCCAATTTCATTTGCTTCGGCGCTAAGTTCAACAAATTCATTTGGCTTGACCCAACGCTCAACTGGATGGTGTTTCGGGGTAGGGCGCAGATATTGAGTAATCGTGATTAAGTCACAACCAGCTGCATGTAAATCAACAAGTGCTTGGGTAACTTCCTCGCGAGTTTCGCCCATTCCAAGAATCAAATTTGATTTAGTGATTAGTCCGAATGCTCGGGCCTGCGAAATTACATCGAGGGAACGGTCGTATCTAAATGCTGGGCGGATCCGCTTGAAAATGCGTGGAACAGTTTCAAGATTGTGGGCAAATACTTCAGGCCGAGTTTCAAATACTTCATTTAGCAAAGTTGGATTACCACTGAAATCCGGTGCCAACATTTCAACACCAGTGCCAGGATTTAATTCGTGAACTTTACGAATGGTCTCGGCATAAAGCCAGGCGCCTTCATCTTCTAAATCATCACGAGTAACACCAGTAATAGTTGCGTATTTAAGTTGCATGGCCTGAACAGATTCGGCAACGCGACGAGGTTCATCGCGGTCTAGGGGATCGGGCTTTCCGGTATCGATATTGCAGAAGTCGCAACGACGTGTGCACTTCTCGCCACCGATTAAGAATGTAGCTTCGCGATCTTCCCAACATTCAAAAATATTTGGGCATGCTGCTTCTTGGCAGACGGTATGTAAACCTTCTTTTGCAACAAGTGAGCGAAGAGCTGTGTATTCCGGCCCCATGATTGCGCGAGTCTTAATCCATTCAGGTTTGCGTTCAATTGGAACAGCGGCATTGCGCGCTTCAATTCGAAGTAATGGCCGACCTTCGGGTGCAAGTGTCATACAGAAATCCGATCTAGGGCAAGCAGAATATGGCGCTCTACAACGGGCAGAACCTCTGAAATCGTAATGTCTCGTCCCAACTCTTGTGCCAAAGATGTAACACCAGTATCAGTGAAGCCACATGGTGAAATCCGATCATACGCGGACATATCGGGATTTATATTAAGTGCAAAGCCATGCATTGTTACGCCCTTTGCGACACGAATTCCAATTGCTGCAATTTTACGATCACCACGAGAATCACGAATCCAAACACCGCTTCGTTCGCAATATCTTTCAGTCTTCACAGCAAATTCTGAGCAGGCATCAATTAGCGCATCCTCTATTTCTCGGACAAAACCAACAACATCATTGCGATTTCGCAACTTAACGATCGGATAACCAACAATCTGGCCTTCACCATGCCAAGTTATTTTTCCGCCGCGATCGACATCAACAACGGGAGTTCCATCTATTGGGCGTTCATCTATTTGAGTTCGACGCCCTGCGGTATAGACCGATGGATGTTCTAGCAAAATTAAAGTATTTGGAATACGACCTTCTATGACACCTGTTTGTATCTCGCGTTGGTATTCCCAGGCTTTTCTATACTCAACAAGTCCTAAGTGTTCTACTGCAATCTGGCCAGAATTCACTCCAAGGCTTGAAGTCTTCGCATACATAGCCCTGAGCCTAAGGTAACCTACGGTTCTTAACCAATTAATGGGCCGGTAAATAGGGCAATTGAATCGAAAGGCTTGGCATGTTCTCGGATACTAAATCAAAAACCTCAAAAATTAAGGGTCGCAAACCGCTATGGCTGGCTATCGTCGTTGTCATAGTTTGGGTGTCAATCTCTGGGTTTACTGGCCCACTTTTTGGCAAACTTTCAACGGTTCAGGAAAATAACAACTCTTCGTTCTTGCCGGAAGATTCTGAAGCAACTCGAGCCGCAAATGCGATTACCAAGTTTTCAGATAGTGCGAATGATCAAATTCCTGCGCTAGTTCTATTCACCGGTGAAGTTACTCCAGAAAAAATTGCATTGACTCAGGCCTTCGCACAGAGCCTTGGTTCAAAGATTTTGGTTCATAGTGATGGTGAAAAGCTAAAAGATTCCAAAGGAAATGAAATTTCGATACCGATTTCTGATTACTTCATCGATGGCGCACCGATAACTGCGTTCCCATCGGAAGATGGAAAAGCAATCCTTGCTAACTTCCCAATCAGCGTTCAGATTGCAACCGAACTTCTGCCGGATGGTAAAGAGCCTGCGCTTCCTGGAGTGGTCGAAGCGATCCGTTATTACGCAAGCGATTTTGCAAAAAGTAATGGCTTTGTAACGCACACAACTGGCTTTGCTGGAATTTTGGCAGATCTCTTTGGTGCATTTGGAAGCATTGACTCAGCCCTCTTACTTACAACTGGTGTTGTAGTTGCTCTAATTTTGATTGTTGTTTATCGCTCACCAATTCTTTGGATTCTTCCATTGTTATCTGCCGGAATCGCCTTAACACTTTCTGGCGGGGTGGTTTATTTACTAGCTAAGAACGATGTGATCACTCTCGATGGCCAGTCGCAAGGAATTCTTTCCGTATTGGTCTTGGGAGCTGGAACCGATTATGCGTTGTTGCTAATTGCCCGATATCGCGAGGAGCTTCATCATCACGAATCTCGTTTTGATGCAATGAAAGTTGCTTGGCGTGGAGTGGTTGAACCAATTATTGCTTCTGGAACCACAGTTGTTATTGGTTTACTTGTTTTACTACTTAGCCAATTGAATAATAACCGAGGACTAGGTCCGGTCGGTGCAATTGGAATCATCTGTTCAATGATCACAATTCTTACTCTTCTTCCTGCGCTGCTTGTTATTTTCGGTCGCTGGATATTCTGGCCAAAGGTCGCTCGATTCGGCGATGCTGATGAAAAATTAAGTGGTGCTTGGTCCAAAGTTGGAGCAGCTACTGCTCGCCATCCTCGCAAGTATTGGATCGGCGCGACCGCAATTTTGATTGTGCTCGCTGGTTTCTCATCAACGCTAAACGCTACCGGCCTTGCAACAATTGATTCCTTTACTAAGCGCACGGATTCGGTTGTTGGCCAAGAAGAGCTGCTTAATCATTTTCCTGGTGGTCAAGGCCAACCAACTCAAGTTGTTCTGAAAGAAACAATGGCACCAGCTGCTATTGCTAAGTTAAAGGCAAATCCTGGTGTTGATTCAGTTGAAGCGATGGTTATGGGTTTTGCAGTTCCGGGACAACCGCTTCCTCCGACAAAAGTTGTTGATGGAAATATCCTGCTGAATGTAACGCTGAAATATGCGCCAGATTCTTCAGAAGCGATTGCGATGATCCCCGGACTTCGAGCCGATATGGAGAGTTTGGATCCAAGCATTCTTGTTGGTGGCTCAACTTCAGTGAGTTATGACATAAATAAAGCTTCTGAGCACGATCGAAATCTAATTATCCCAATAGTTCTATTACTAATTGCAATTATTTTAGGTTTCTTGCTGCGTTCAATTTATGCAGCGGTTCTTCTGTTGGCAACAGTTGTTATCTCGTTCTTTGCAACACTCGGTGCCTGCGCAATTGTGTTCAATCACGTATTCGGGTTTGCCGGGGCAGATCCGGCATTTCCGTTGTTCGCATTTATCTTCCTTGTTGCGCTCGGAATTGATTACAACATCTTCTTGATGACCCGAGTTCGTGAAGAGTCAATCAAGATGGGAACTCGTGCGGGAATGACAAAGGCGCTAACCGTTACTGGTGGTGTGATTACATCAGCGGGAATCGTTCTGGCAGCAACCTTCGCAGTTCTTGGAATTTTGCCGTTGGTATTCCTTGCTGAACTTGGCTTCGCAGTTGGTTTTGGAGTTCTGCTCGACACCATGCTCGTTCGCTCGATCTTGGTTCCAGCACTCGTGCACGAAATTGGGCCAAAAGTTTGGTGGCCTTCAAAGCTTCAGTTCCACGGTAAGTGAGTAAATCAGTTGTAGTAGTTGGCGCAGGTTTAGCTGGACTTACCTGCGCTATCTATTTGCAACGATCAGGCACAAGCGTCACAGTTCTAGAAAGCAGTGACCGCGCTGGCGGAAGAATAAAAACTGACTCGGTAAATGGCTTTCTATTTGATCATGGCTTTCAAGTCATAAATCCAAATTACTCTGAGATAAAAAGATTAGATGCGCTTTCGGGGCTTGAGTTCTGCGAAATCTTTAGTAATTTGCGAGTTTTCGAAAATTCCGGCGAAACTAAAATCGGTCTAAACCATATTGCGAAAACAATAAGTATTGGCACTATCCGAGAAAAAATCGAGCTCGTTAAGTTTCTTGCGAGCAATTCAAAGAACCAAAAGCTAGGTGATTGCGGTGAAAAATTCCAGAGCATTTATACGCGGGCGCTATCGCCATTCCTTCGCGGGGTATTTCTCACCAACCCAGATCTAATTCGAGCAGATATCGCTCGTGAAATCATTCGCTCCTTTGTCCTAGGTCGGCCTGGCGTACCGCAAGGTGGCGTCGGTGAATTTAGTGAAAAGTTATCAGAGAAAGTTTTAGACCTGAGGCTTGGCACCCAAGTAGATGAAGTTAAGCAGGGAAGTGTGCGCGGTAATTTCGGCAAGATTGATTGTGATGAAGTAGTTGTTGCGACAGATTTAACCACTGCTGCACAGATGCTCGACCTTGGAGAAATTCCTAAGACCTTAAGTTCAACAACTTGGTATCACGCTACTAATGACCAAATTTCTAACTCTGAATTCTTAGCAGTTGATGCAAAGAGTCCGATAGTTAATTCCTTGGTCATCTCGAAGGTGTCCAAAAGTTATTCGCCAGATGGAATCAATTTACTTTCAAGCACGACTCTTGCTCCCATATCCGAGAGTGAAGTGCGAAAAGAGCTTTCAAGAATTTGGAATTGTGAAACTCGAAATTGGGATTTGGCAGCTCGCTATGAAATCAAGCAATCTTTGCCACTACGAATAGATCTCGAAGATTTAAATCGTGACCCGAGGATTAGTGATGGGATTTATATAGCCGGTGATCATCGAAGCGTTCCATCGCAAAATGGTGCGATGAGGTCTGGGCGCAGAGCGGCTTTAGCAATAATTTAGTGAGGAACTACAAGAGTTTCTAAAGCGCTTGTTAAGTGTGGATAGTCAAATACAAAATTATCATTTAACAAAGCTTCGGGAAGAATTCGCTTAGATCCAAGAATTTCAGAAGAGAAACCACCTAAGGCTAGTTTCAACGCAAAACTTGGGGCTGGGAAAAGCGCTGGTCGGTGCATAGCGCGAGCAAGTGCTGCAGTGAACTCTTGGTTTGTAGATGGATTTGGCGCAGTTAAATTCACTGGTCCAGAAATTTTAGATTCCATTAGATGACAGATTGCGCGAACTTGATCATGCAAGGTAATCCAAGACCACCACTGCTTTCCATTTCCGAGTTTTCCACCAAGCCCAAATCGGAAGAGTGGAATCATTCTTCCAAGTGCGCCACCAGTTGGATCTAAAACTAAGCCAGTTCTTATCTTCACTGTGCGAACATCACCTGCAAGATCAGCGGCGCCTTCCCATTCACGACAAACCGCAGATAGAAAATCATCTCCACCACGATCTGATTCAGTAACTGCGCGGTTTCCGGTCTCGCCATACCAGCCAATCGCACTTGCTGAGATAAATACTGATGGCTTAACAGTTGCTACGGCATTCGCGATAGCTGTTGTCCCGAGTAAACGAGAATTCAAAATTGTCGATTTATATTTTTTAGTCCATCGCTTATCGCCAACACCGGCACCAGCCAAATGAATTACCGCATCTACGCCTTCGAGTGCAGCCATATCAACTGTTCCAGCTTTCGGATCCCAAGATATTTCATCTCTAGCAATTGCCGGACGTCGAACAAATCTTTGAACAGTATGTCCTTCACTTCGAAGGTGACCAACTAACGCGGTTCCGATTAATCCGGATGCGCCAGTAACCGCTACGCGTTGTGGCGGAAGGCGAGTTGCCATACTTAAGAAAGCCCCAAATCAGATTCGAAGCGACCGCCTTCTAAGCGATCCTTAAGTGTTACCAAGAATCGTGCAGCATCTGCGCCATCAACAATTCGGTGATCATATGAAAGTCCGAGATAAACCATTGAGCGAACTGCAATAGTTTCTCCGCCATCAGTGCCCTTCATGACCATTGGGCGTTTAACAACTGCGCCAAGACCAAGAATTGCAACCTGAGGTTGGTTAATGATTGGAGTGTCAAAGAGTGCGCCGCGACTTCCGGTATTTGTGATTGTGAAAGTTCCGCCACCAAGTTCATCTGGTGAAATTTTGTTATCACGTGTTCGTGCAGCGACATCAGTAATCTTTCGAGCAACGCCGCCCATATTTAAATCGCCAGCATCACGAATTACCGGAACCAAGAGACCGCGTTCGGTATCAACAGCAATACCTAGGTGCTCGGCAGCGTGATAAGTAATTTGATCACCAGTAACTGATGCGTTCAATACTGGATGTTGCTTTAGTGCTTCACAGACTGCAACAGCAAAGAATGGGAGGTATGAAAGCTTTGTGCCTTCGCGTGCCTCGAAAGATGCCTTTGCACGATCACGTAGGCGAGAAATTGCAGTGACATCGACTTCAATAACAGTTGTTAGCTGCGCACTTACGTGAAGTGATTCGAGCATGCGCTCTGCAATAACTTTACGAAGTCTTGACATTGTTACGGTAGTTCCACGTAGAGGTGAAACCGCAACTGGTGCAGCACTTGTGGCAGCAACGGGAGCAGAAGCAACAGGTGAGCTTTGGAACACTGCGGCCGCTTTAGGAGCAGCTGCTAATACATCTTCCTTGCGAATGCGGCCACCGATTCCAGTGCCCTTAACTTTTGAAAGATCAACGTTATTTTCGGCAGCAAATTTACGGACAATTGGTGTTACATAAGCATCATCATTTGAAACTTGAGCAACAACTGGTGCCGCAACAACTGGTGCCGCTACGACAGGAGCAACAGGCGCAGGTGGAGGCGTAACAACAACTGGTGCCGCTACGACAGGAGCAACAGGCGCAGGAGGAGGTGTTGCAACTGCAGCACCAGAGCCACCAATTACTGCAAGACGTGCACCAACTGGAACAGTCGAATCAACTGCAACATCAATTGAAACAAGTGTTCCTGATGCTGGAGATGGAATTTCAGTATCAACTTTGTCGGTAGAAACTTCTAACAGCGCTTCATCAACTGTTACTTGATCGCCAACGTTTTTTAGCCAACGTGTAACAGTTCCTTCAGTTACAGATTCGCCAAGTGCTGGCATCGTGACAATTGTTCCGGTGGAAGAGGCGACAGCTGCAGGTGCTGCAGGTGCAACTGCTGCAGGCGGAGGAGTTACAGGCGCAGCTGGAGTTGGTGCAACAGGTGCCGCAGCAACAGGTGCTGCTGGTGCTGGGGTTGCAGCACTTGATGTGCCATCAGCAATAACAGCAAGTTCGGCGCCAACTGCAACAGTTGAATCAACTGCAACAACAATCTTCTGCAAAATTCCGGCAACTGGAGATGGAATTTCAGTATCAACTTTGTCGGTAGAAACTTCTAGGAGTGGCTCATCAACGGCGACCATATCGCCTTCGTTTTTCAACCAACGTGTAACAGTTCCTTCAGTTACCGATTCGCCAAGTGCTGGCATCGTTACAGAAAAGGTCATTTTATTTTCTCCCGTTACCCGTGTGCATGAAGTGGTTTACCAGCAAGTGCCAAGTGCGCTTCGCCAACAGCTTCGGAAAGCGTTGGATGTGCATGGATCAGCGAAGCAACATCTGATGCTTCTGCTTCCCAGTTGAATATTAATTGTGCTTCAGCCAAAAGTTCGCCAACTCGGGCGCCAACCATATGAATTCCAAGGACCGGACCATTTTTTGCCGCTACTAACTTGATTGCACCAGCGGTTTTGAGGATTTGAGCTTTGCCGTTTCCAGCCAAGTCATAATTTAATTCCACAACATCGTGGCCGCGCTCTTTAGCTTGAGCAGTTGTAAGCCCAACCGATGCAACTTCTGGTTCGGAATAAGTAACGCGTGGAACACCGTCGTAATTAATTGGGCGAGGGTTCAGGCCACCAATTTCTTCAGCGACCAAGATTCCTTCACCAAAACCGACGTGTGCTAATTGCAGTGTTGGAATCAAATCTCCGACAGCCCAGATTCCTGGAACATTTGTGCGGCACTTATTATCGACGATTACATATCCGCGATCCATAGTTAAGCCAACTTCTTCGTAACCTAGATTTGCTGAAACGGGTCCGCGACCTACGGCAACTAGTAGAACTTCTGCGGTGAAGGTCTTTCCATCTTCAAGAGTTACTGTTACGCCCTTCGCATCTTTACTTGCTGACTTAAAGCGAGTTCCGAGTTCAAAGTTAATGCCGCGCTTTCTAAATGCGCGCTCTAGCCCCTTACTTGATGATTCATCTTCAAGTGCGATCAAGTGTGGCAGGCCTTCAATAATTGTTACTTCGGCGCCAAAAGATTTCCAGACCGATGCAAACTCGCAGCCAATAACTCCGCCACCTAAAACAATTACGCTCTTTGGAACTCGATCCATTGAGATTGCTTGCTCGCTTGTAATTATTTGGGTGCCATCAATATCTAGGCCAGGAAGTGTCTTTGGGTATGAACCAGTTGCTAGAACAAGATTTTTTCCGGTGTATTTGACGCCATTAACTTCAACTTCATTCTTAGAAACTAAGCGGCCGTGTCCTTCAATGTATGTAACGTTTCGGGATTTAACTAGGCCTTGCAAACCTTTATGTAACTTTGAAACTACGCCATCTTTGTAAGCATTGACTGCCAACATATCGATTCCGATGAACTGGGTATTTACTCCGAAATCTGAGGAGTGGCGCGAACTATCGGCGACCTCACCGGCATGTAATAAAGCTTTGGTTGGGATACAACCACGGTGCAAACATGTGCCCCCGAGCTTGTTCTCTTCGATCAAGGCAACACTTAAACCAAGTTGGGATGAACGTAGGGCGCAGGCATATCCGCCGCTGCCACCACCAAGAATTACCACATCAAATTGCGACACTAAGTGCCTTTCTTTAATAACCGTTAATTGCCGAGGAAACTTGAGCCTAATCTTGCCACGAAATCTGTCAGAGCCTAATTCGCTAGTGGTTGATTATTTGCGGGAACGCGGAGCTTGTGATGAAGCCGACTCAATCAAGGTCACAAGGGTTCTAAGGGCGATTCCGGTGCCACCAACCGGGGTATATCCATGTGGAGTGGCCTCGTTGTAGGAAGGCCCGGCAATATCTAAATGCAACCAGGATAGATCTGGCTCAATAAATTCCTTTAGGAAGAGACCAGCAACCAACATTCCACCCATGCGATCACCAATATTTGCAAGATCGGCTACCGGAGAATCAAGTGACGCCCGAAGTTCTTCAGGAAGTGGCATTGGCCAGAAAGCTTCACCAGCTTTTTCAGATGCAGTTAAAAATTCTTGAGAAAATTCCACATCATTTGTCATAACTGCACTGGTTCGAGTTCCGAGTGCGACAACTTGGGCGCCAGTCAAAGTTGCAACATCGATGATGCCATCAAGGCCACCAGCTTTCTTCCCAACTTCTTGCGCTCGCACTAGTGCATCAGCGAGAACTAATCGTCCTTCAGCATCTGGATTTAAAACTTCAACGGTTTTGCCACCGTAAATATTTATGATGTCACTTGGTCGGGTTGCATTTTCGCTAACCATATTTTCAGCTAGCGGCGCCCAAGCATCAATTGCGATTGGCAACTTCAGTTCTGCAATTGCAAAAATTGCACCAATAACAGCAGCAGCTCCACTCATGTCACTCTTCATTGCTTCCATACCATTTGCTGGTTTAAGTGCTAATCCGCCGGTATCAAAAGTAATTCCCTTACCAACAAATGCGTATCGGGCTCTGGCTTTGCTTGGGTTATAGGAAACTCGAAGTAGACGCGGTGGATTTGCTGATCCTTGACCCACGCCAATAATTCCGCCATAACCTTGTGCTTTAAGGGTTGCTTCATTCAAAATTTCTACTTTTAGTCCGAGAGGTGTGGCCAACTTCTTCATGCGGCTACAGAATGAATCTGGAGTCAAGTGACTTGGGGGAGTATTAATTAAATCGCGAACGGTTGCAGTGTGACGGGCAATAATTTCGGCCCGGACAAGTGCCCGTTTAACGGCCGCATCGGTCGTTGATTTCGTTGCAACAATTATCTGCTCTAGTGGCTCTTTAAAATCTGATTTTGTGCTTGATCTAAATTCATTAAACGCGTATGCGCCAAGTGCTGCGCCTTCAGCTACTGCAGAGATTTGTGCGAGGGTTGATGCTGGAAGCGCAAAGGTAGCGGCGCTCTGTCCGGCTAATTCGCGGGCGGCAGAACCAGCGGCTCTGCGCAGATTTTCTGGATCATAGCTCTTTGAAGTTTCGCCTAAACCAGTGAAGTAAATAGTTTGAGGTTTGCTAAATGGAACTTTAATAATTTCATTACTTTTCCCGGTAGCACCAAGATTTTTAAGAATTTCAAGTAAGGCTTTCTCATTTACGGTGACAGCTCCGGACTCGATCTTCAATTTTCCATCTTTGGCGGATAATCCAATAACTGCGTATGGAGTCGCGAGTGTGGAAGCTAACTTCAACGCTTTCATAATTCTCCTATTTATGTCCTAATGAACTTAAATTAAAGTTAGTCGAACTATAAATCAACTTCCTTAGATTGCCTAAGTTTAAGATAAGTTTGCCTCATGAAATCTCCACTATACGAGTGGCATGGCGCCATGGATGCAAAGTTGGCAGACTTTGGTGGTTGGGATATGCCGATCGAATATCCAAAGGGAATTACAGGATTTAGCGGCGGCACACTTGCGGAACATGCAGCGGTTCGAGAACGCGTTGGAATATTTGATGTTTCGCATCTGGGAAAGATAAGTGTCAAAGGCCCAGGAGCAAAAGATTTTGTAAATACCATGGTCACCAATGATTTAAATCGAATTACCTCTGGTCAGGCTCAATACAACCTATTTTGTAATGAATCAGGTGGGGTTGTTGATGACTTGATAGTTTATGAATTCGCCGAAGACCATATTTTTATTATTCCTAACGCTTCGAATTGCGCGCAGGTAGCCGATGATTTGCAGAAATCTGCACCCAGTGGAATTGCCGTTAAAAACATTCACCAAGATTTCGCGGTCCTTGCGGTGCAGGGTCCAGATAGTGCGAAAGTTCTCGCGGGGCTTGGCGTCGAATTGAATTTGGAATACATGTCATTTACAAAAATGGTCCTGCCGAATCACGAGGATTTGGGCGAAGTAATAATTTGTCGCACTGGCTACAGCGGTGAATTAGGCTATGAACTATTGCCAGCATGGAAGAGTGCAGAGGCACTTTGGAAAATATTAGTTTCAGAAATTGCAAAATATAATGGAAGAGTTTGTGGACTCGGCGCCAGAGATACTTTGCGCACTGAGATGGGATATCCACTTCATGGACATGAGTTATCTTTAGAAATTTCCCCAGTTCAAGCAAGTGCCAGCTGGGCCGTTGTTTTTACAAAAGATTCGTTCCGAGGCAAAGCCGCGTTGGAAGTTGAAAAAGCTTCAGGTCCAACCAGAGTTCTTCGGGCTTTGAAAGCTAATGATCGGGGAATTCCAAGAGCCGGAATGCCTGTGTTGGATTCAGAAGGTAACGCAATCGGTGAAGTCACAAGTGGAACTTTTTCACCGACGTTAAAAGTTGGAATTGCACTTGCCTTGGTTAAGCCCGAATTTAAAATCGGTGATGTGGTTCAAGTAGATATTCGTGGCCGAATTAGTAGCTCGGACATAGTTCGGGCGCCTTTTGTTGAATCACACGTCCGCTAGTTATTAGGTAAATCTTTATTTGCAACAATTACTGGCCTGCCAGAATCGAGCGTGTAAACATTGATTCGATTCTCGAAGGCGCTCTTTAATTCTGGTGAATGAATCACAAAATCTGATGTGCCATGTAGAAGGACTTTACCCTCCTGCATTACTACGATTTTTTCGGCATACATTGCAGCCAGAGTTATGTCGTGCATAGTAGAAATAATTGTTACACCACGTTCCTTTAAAAGCTCGATATTGTTTAGAACTGCAATCTGATGATGCAAGTCAAGAGCGCTGGTCGGTTCATCAAGCAAAATTAAAGTTGGTTCTTGAACGAGTGCGCGGGCAATAAGTGCACGTTGCATTTCGCCACCTGAGAGCAGTGAAACAAACTGGCTCTGCATTCCAAATAGCCCGGTTAGTTTGAGAATATCGGCAACTAATTTTCGGCTCTGGTTACTTTCATTTCCCCAACCATCTCGCTTGGAGCGCCCCAACATTACATATTCGCTGACACTCATTCCGATTGGAATTTGTGGATGCTGTGGAACGAAAGCGACGTTTCGATCATGATTCCTAAATACTTCAACTCCCGAATCAGTGATTGAACCGGAATAAGGCATTGATCCCAATAGTGATTTGAGAAGAGTGGTTTTACCTGCTCCATTAGGACCAACCAGGCAGGTCCACTTTCCATCTTCAATTTCGATGTTGATATCGGAGAGAATGCTGCGTTGACCTACGCGAACAGTTAAGTCTGAAATATTTATCATTGAGATACCAACCTTTTCTTTCGTAGAACTACTAGGAAAAATGGTGCGCCAACAAATGCAGTGATAACACCGATAGGAAGTTCGGCGGGGGAGAGCAGAGTTCTTGCCCCAAGATCTGCGAGAACTAGGAAGCTTGCACCAACTAACGCAATTGTGAGCAGCCCACGATTTGTAACTCGATGAGTAATTCCGCGAACTAAGTGCGGAACAACAATTCCCACAAAGCCGATCAATCCACTAGCAGATACTGCTGTTGCCGTAGCCAGAGTGGCTGCCACAACTGCAATTACGCGCAACTTGTTCGGATTTATCCCAAGCGAGTAAGCCTCTTCATCCGTGAGCATCAGCCCATCCAATTGTTTGGAAACTGTAAATAAAATAATCAGTGCAATAAGAATATAAATCGATGACCAAGTTACTACTTCCCAATTGGCAACTGTAAGTTCACCAAGAATCCATGAGTAAACCGGTCTAAGCGATGCGCTATTTCGCTGCTGCAAATAAGTTTGAACCGCAGTTGCAAAGGAGCCGACCGCAATACCTGAAAGTAGTAGCGAGTTTGGTTCAGCAAAGAATTTTCCGGATATAAAGAAGCTAACTAAAACCGCAGATATGGCTCCGAAGAATGCAAACACTGGAAGCAAACTACGAAGATCAGCCCCAGCACTTGTTAACGCGATTGTTGCACCAAGACCGGCACCGGCCGCCGCACCTAAGAGATATGGATCAGCGAGCGGATTGCGGAAAACGGTTTGATACACGGCGCCACTTGTAGCAAGAGCTGCTCCAACTAGTGCAGCGAGAAGGGCTCTAGGTAGACGCAAATCAAGAAGCAAGGTTCGATCTTGTCCAGTCAATCCGCCGGGTAATCCGAATAGGGTTCGCAAAATATCTTGGAAACCTAATGAAACCGGGCCAAAACTTATTGCCAGAATCCCGACAATGAAGAGCAGAGCGGCAGAGAAAGCGGTTATCTTCCAATTCCAGATTGGAGCTAACACGTTCTCGTCGCCCTTGCTCTTCAATTTTTTCATTAGTCGTAGTTATTTAACTTTCGCAATTGAACTTGCAATGAACTCGTAAAAATCTACGAGTCTTGGACCCCATCTAGATGGGATGTCCTCGGGAAGTGAAACAACGTTCTTACTTTTGACGGCCGAAATTCCATTCCACCCAGCACGTTTTGTAAGGGTTGCTAGAGATTCGCCATATTGCGCATCTGCAAGAAAAACAATCTTTGGATTGGCTCTAATTACATATTCAGATTGCAACTGCGGATATCCAGCCGAGTCTGCTGTAGCAGCAGGATCTGCGATATTTACCAGGTTAAAGTCTTTATAGACCTTGCCAATGAAGGTATCTGAAGTCGCCGTATATAAAGTGTTATCTAATTCATGAAAGAAAGTTATTTTCTTTGAAGTTTTTCCACTTTTAATTGCGGCTGCGATTTTGCTCTTCATATCCGAGATTACGGTCTGGGCGCCAGAGATCTTTCCGGTAGCCCGGCCGAGCGCGGTGATTTCAAGGTAAGCCTCGCGTGGGCTGCTCGGTGCGCGTTCAAGAAATACCTTTATCTTTAACTTCTCAAGTGCCGCCTTTACTTCTAACGCCTTTGTTGCATCGGCATTTAAAATAATTAAATCTGGCTTGTAATTTAAGAGAGCTTCGACATTGGGATTGAACGCAGATAGTTTGGTCATCGGAGCTTCGCTTGGATAATTTGAAAGATCATCAACGGCAATTACCTGCTTACCTGAACCAATTGCATAGAGAATTTCTGTCGCACTTGGCGAAAGCGAAATAATCCGCTTAGGTAAGCTGGAAGCTGCTTGGGTTGGATAAATTGCAAAGATTGAAATAACGGTTGCCGCGAGAACAATCTTGGTTAAAACTTTTCTAACTTTAAACATAAAAAATCTCCCTCAAGAGTTTTGAGGGAGGAAGCTTGGGCAAAAAGAAAATAAATTCTCTAGAAGCCCGACCTTCCTCCGAGGTCGGATACATCAATAGCGTGTTAGGCGACCTGGCTCGGATTCGGATTTAAATTTCTTTAAATCAAATCTCTACAGTTGCGGGACAGCGCCGGATTTTCACCGGACTTCGCTAAACGCACTACTACTGAAAAAAGCAGATTGCCTTTGTCAGCGGCGCTAAATTAGCACTACTTCATTGTTTTTTGCCAGAACGCCTTCCAATTGCATACGCGAGTCCGACTGCAATTGCCTGCCAGGGTTCAAAAGAGGCTACGCTCTTATCTATGGAATATCGCCGCCTTGGCTCGTCAGGAATGTATGTCTCAGAAATTGCCTATGGAAACTGGGTTACACACGGCTTGCAAGTTGAACAGGATGCAGCGATTAAATGCGTTCACGCTGCTTTGGATGTCGGAATAACAACTTTTGATACCGCTGATGTTTATGCTGGAACGAAAGCTGAGAGCGTACTCGGTAAAGCACTCAAGGGTGTGAAGCGTGAGAGTTATGAATTGTTCACGAAAGTTTATTGGCCAACTGGACCAGGCAAGAATGATCGCGGACTTTCTCGCAAACACATCATGGAATCTGTAAATGCCTCTTTGAAGCGATTAAACACCGACCATATCGATCTGTATCAGATGCACCGTTTTGATTACGAGACCCCACTAGAAGAATCACTACGTGCTTTCGATGATCTAATTCGGCAGGGGAAAGTTAATTACATCGGTTTTTCTGAGTGGACCGCAGCACAGATCGGCGATGCAATTAAAATTCAGAAGGCAAATGGTTTCGATCGTTTCGTATCCAGTCAACCGCAATACTCAATGCTCTGGCGAGTAATCGAAGCAAAAGTTCTTCCACTTTGCGTGGCTGAGGGCATCGGCCAAATAGTTTGGTCGCCAGTAGCGCAAGGAGTGTTGACCGGTAAATATTTGCCTGGAAAAAAGGCGCCTTCAGGTTCAAGAGCTACAGATAAGAAGAGTGGCGCAGAGATGATTTCGCGATGGATGCGCGATGAGGTCCTTGCTGCGGTTCAACAGCTGAAGCCGATTGCAGCGAATTTAGATCTAACAATGTCGCAGCTTGCCCTTGCTTGGGCGCTGGCTAATCCAAATGTTTCTTCGGTGATTATGGGGGCTTCAAAACCATCACAGGTTAAGGAAAATGTTAAAGCGTCAGGTGTAAAACTCTCACCTCAAGTTCTTGCAGAAATAGATAAGGCCCTCGGCTCAATCCCGATAACTGATCCAGAACGAACAGAGAGCCCAAATCCAAGAGCTTAATTAAACTTTTTTAAACTTTTTAAACTTTTTTAAACCTTGTCACCAAGTTTTTTCTGAGGTGCAGGTGCTCGTAATTTACGCATCTGGGTGGAGCGCAACCAGCCATACATTCCTAGTCCCTTTGCGGATTCGCCAGGGAATCTTTCGGCAACAATCTGTTTAATCTTTTTGTTTACAAAAAATCCATAAACAACGGAATAGAGCATTGCGCCATACATGAAAATAATTGCAATAAATCTGACTTCGGCAGATGGGATAAGCGTTAACGCTAATACAAAGATCATAAGTGGTAAGAAATATTCACCGAGTGAACGACGAGAATCTACATAGTCACGAACAAATCTCTTCACTGGTCCGCGATCGCGAGCAGGTAGCGCATTTTCATCGCCGCGCATGTAGGCGGCCCTAGCTGCTGCGCGAGAGGCCTTTAGAGCTTCGCGATTCTTTGAGCGATCAGCTTTAGTTGCAGGTGCAGTAATTGAATTTACTTTTGTGGCAGCAACAGCATCTTTTCGCTTTGGAGTTGCCTTGCCTTTTTTATCTGGATTCTTATCTTCAGCTTTTGTCATGTCACTACGGTAGAGCGAGCATTCGCTCAAGCGCAACTTTTGCGTAATTTGAAGTCTCTGAATCTACTGAGATTTGATTGACCAACCGACCAGATACCAAGGATTCCATCGCCCAAACTAGGTGGGGCAGGTCAATCCGGTTCATGGTTGAGCAGTAACAGACTGTTTTATCCAAGAAGTGAACTTCGCGATCTGAAAATCTATTTGCCAGGCGCTGCACCAGGTTTAACTCAGTTCCAACGGCCCACTTACTGCCAGGAGCAGAATTCTCGATGGTTTTAATAATCATCTCAGTGCTGCCAACAACGTCAGCGTTTGAAACAACTTCATGCTGGCATTCCGGATGCACCAAAATTTGAATGCCAGGAACCTTTGCTCGCATCTGGTTTATGTTTTCTACGGAGAATCTTCCGTGGACTGAACAATGTCCGCGCCACAAAATTACCTTCGCATCAATAATTTGGGAATCAGTTAATCCACCATTTGGTTTCCAAGGATTCCAGAGAACACAATCCTCAAGCTTCAGCCCTAAATTCAAAACTGCAGTATTTCGACCTAAATGCTGGTCCGGAAGAAAGAGAACTTTCTCGCCTTTTTCAAAGGCCCAATTCATCGCACGCATCGCATTGGAAGAGGTGCAGACCGCACCACCATTTTTCCCAGTAAAGGACTTAATAGCAGCCGAGGAATTCATATAAGTAATAGGCGTCGTTTTATTTGCAACACCAACTTTTTCGAGAGCCTTCCAGCAATCATCAACTTGTTTCGCAGTTGCCATATCGGCCATTGAACAGCCGGCTGCCAGATCGGGAAGAATAATCTTCTGATCTTTAGATGTGAGAATGTCAGCGCTTTCAGCCATGAAATGCACACCGCAGAAAAATATAAACTCCGCAGAGGTATTTGATTGCGCGGCTTGGGCTAATTTAAATGAATCGCCAGTTATGTCAGCAAATTGAATAACTTCGTCTCGTTGATAATGGTGGCCCAGCACCATCGCACGTTCACCGAGTGCGGCTCTTGCAACCCTTGCTCGCTCTACTAATTGCGGGTCACTTGCCGCAGGAAGCTCGCCATCACAGGAAACTCCACGTTCGCTCTTCGGATCGGCACCTTGGCCGAGCAAGAGCAATTCGGAAAGTCTTGATGAGCCCATAGGGACATTATGGAGTAGCCTTTACCCATAATCGAATTTAGATGGGGAGAACTATGAGCACTGAGACTTCACAAGAGGTAACAATTACTGGCGCACCTGCCACTGGAATTGCTCTTACTGACGTAGCGGCTTCAAAGGTTGCTGCACTTCTAACTCAAGAAGGTCGCGATGACCTAAGTCTGCGTGTAGCTGTTCAACCAGGTGGATGTTCTGGCCTGAAATACCAACTCTATTTTGATGATCGCTCACTTGATGGCGACACAGTTACTAAATTTGGCGCAGTAAGCGTTGTTACAGACAAGATGAGTACTCCTTATTTGATGGGTGCTTCAATTGACTTCGTAGACACAATTGAAAAACAAGGATTCACAATTGATAATCCAAATGCCCAGGGTTCATGCGCCTGTGGCGATTCTTTTAACTAACTAAACAGTTAATTTAAAAGTTATGAAAATAGCCTGCGCTGGCTCTGTCGGGCGCGATCATTTAATGACATTTCCGGGGAAGTTCACCGACTCTTTGGTTGCAGGCTCGCTCGATAAAGTCTCGCTTTCATTTTTGGTTGATGGTTTAGACATTAGACGTGGTGGCACGGCGGCAAATATTGCCTTTGGAATCGGCGCTCTTGGATTAAATCCTTATTTAATAGCTGCTGTTGGGACCGATTGGGCCGATTACGATTCTTGGTTGACCAGACATGGTGTTGATACAACTCACGTAAAGATTTCGAAAGAACTTCTAACCGCCTCCTTTATGGTGACTACTGATCAAGAGCTAAATCAGATTGCATCATTCTTTCCAGGAGCCATGAGTGAAGCCCGCGAAATTGAATTAGCGCCAGTTATAGAGAAAACTGGAAAATTCGACTTACTTATAATTTCCCCTGACGATCCCGATGCGATGTTAAGCCACAGCCAGAGCGCTCGAGATATGGGAATCCCATTTGCTGCTGACCCTTCACAACAGTTGGCACGTATGGATGGTGAAGCGATTAAATTGCTTATCGAAGGTGCGCAATACCTCTTTTTGAATGAATATGAACTCGCGCTCACTATTCAAAAAACTGGTTGGAGTGATGCTGAAATTTTCAGCAAAGTTGCAGTTCGCGTTATCACTCTCGGTTCTAACGGTGCCAGGGTTGAAGAACATGGCAAAGAACCAATAACTGTTGGAGTTCCTAAAGAGAAAATGAAGATTGATCCAACCGGTGTTGGTGATTGTTTCCGTGCTGGATTTATCGCGGGACTTGCATGGGGCTTGAACCACGAAAGATGTGCGCAAATCGGTTCGATGCTTGCAACGTTCTGTATCGAAATTAAAGGAACCCAGGAATATAGATTTACAAAAAATGAATTTATCGAGAGATTCTCCGCTGCCTACGGGCAAGATGCAGGCAACGAAGTTAGTGGAAAGCTTGAACCGCGACTAGTTGGTTAATTTAGTTATTTGAAAAGTATTTTGTTCGCCAGTTTCTGCAGAATTTCCGGTCATACGAGCCCAGGCAACTAAATCTGGTGCCGAAGCTGGATCATCGCTTAGAAGGGTAACCTTAAAACCAATCGGCTTATCAGCTAGCGCCTTTGCTAATTCAATAACTGGTAGCGGACACCGTTTTCCTAGGCAATCTAAAATCATGTTCAGCCGCGGCATTCACTAATTGTTTGGGACAAAATCTCTAGAAAAGTTTTCACGTCTTCGAATGTTGTCGCATGATGAATCGTTAATCGAATATTTCCTTGGGTTAGAACACCTAGCGCAGCTAGAACATGGCTTGGCTGCATATTGGCAGCGCTGCAGGCCGAACCTGAATCAACGGAATAACCTTTATCAGCAAGCGCTGTTACCAACTGCTCAGCATTTACATATAAAAACGAGGCGCTAATTAAGTGATCAGCGCCGCCCGGTGCAATATCTGAATCTGGAATATTCGATGAAATATATTTTCGGATATCACCATTAATCGCTGCAATTTTCGCTGCAAGATTCTTCTCATCTGCGACCCAACTGTCGATTGCTAATGCGCTAGCCACAATTAAGGGAAGTGAAGTCGGCCCTGGATTTATTCGACCATCTAGATGGGGGAGCGGATTCTTCCAATTGGCGTTCTTAGAAACTGCAAAGATTCCAATTCCACTTGGGCCGGCCCAAGTGCTGGAATCCCATAAAGCAGTGCTCCAGTTTTCGGGCAATTTGATTCGAGTTCCGGAGGCAGTTGCGTCGATGAATAAACCGGATACATTTTCTGGACGCCCACTTTGAATAATTCCAGTTTCTCGGTTGCAGAGTTGAAGTGAAACAACATCGCTAGCCGTTAAACCAGAGAAATCAGTTTGCCCAGTTTTCGAAACCGAGAGCATTTCGGATGAGTGGTTCTCTGAAACGGCGAAAATTTCCATCCGGTCTACATTGCTATAGACCAATCTCTTCTGCGCGGACATCAAGCCGCTCAGTCCTAGGTGGAAACCAAGATTGGGTTCGCCAAGAAAGTTGATCTCATCACTGCGAACTCCCAGATGACTTGAGAAAGTTTCTCTGGCTTCATTTAAAAGAAGGGCAGCACTCTTAGAATCGATTCCAAGTTTTGCTGGATCTGGCCAAGCCGCCTCAAAAATATGGGGCAGCGCTATCCGAGCCGCCTCATGGAGGCGGGGTTCGGATTGAAAATTCGGGGTGATGGAAACCACGCATAGAACGCTACTCCCACCTAGTCAAAGAGGTGAAACTGAACGATATTCTTACCCAATGAATTTGATGCCCAAGAAGAAATCTCTGGTCCGAGCTCTTTTGACGGCGATTTCCATAGGCGCAATTTCGCTTCTTACATCTTGTTCATCGGAAAATATTTCTGGAATGGGATTCCCTAAGGGCGTCTCTAGCGTTAACGACGAAACACTTCCGCTCTGGCAGGGCGCTTGGATCGCAGCAGGAGTAGTCGGAGTTTTCACTGCAATCTTGATCGTGTGGCCAATCTTCCGCCACCGCCGTAAGGGCGATGAAGTTCCAAAGCAAACTCAATACAACGTGCCGGTCGAAATTGCTTACACAGTTATCCCATTTATCATCGTTGCGGTTCTGTTTTATTTCACAGCTGTAAAACAAACAGCTATTACAAAAGTTTCAGCTGATGACAAAGTGAGCCACATAATCGATGTCAACGCGTTTCAGTGGTCTTGGCAATTTACTTATAAAGATAACCCAGAAGCAGCAACTGTTACTGGCACAACTGCAAATCCACCAACACTGGTGCTCCCAGTAGGCGAAAGAGTTAAGTTCAACATAACTTCAACGGATGTTGTTCACGGATTTTGGATTCCAGCTTTTATGATTCAAATCCAGAATCTGCCAGGCGTGAAGAACAATATTGAATTCAGCGCAAACAAGATTGGCACATACCCGGGGCGTTGCAATATTTTATGTGGTCGCTCCCACTCACAAATGCTCTTTACGGTAAAAGTTGTCTCAGTTAGTGATTATCAAAAGTATATTTCCGAATTAAAGGTGGCCTAATATGACTACGTATGCGACGCGCTCTGCTGATCAAGCAGCTCCCGAGAAGAAAGCGCTAACCAAAGGTCAATTATTTGTAAAGGTAATTACATCAACCGATCACAAGATGATTGGTTATCTCTACTTATATACAACCTTTGCCTGGTTCTTGATTGGCGGCCTCTTGGCGCTGATTTTGCGCGCTGAACTAGCTCGTCCTGGTCTGCAATTTGTTTCAAATGAGCAATACAACCAAGTATTCACAATGCACGGAACGATTATGTTGCTTATGTTTGCAACGCCGCTCTTTGTTGGTTTTGCGAATGTGATCATGCCACTTCAAATTGGCGCAGCAGATGTTGCTTTCCCAAGAATGAACATGTTGTCTTATTGGCTATTTTTATTTGGTGGCTTAATGGCATTTGCCGGCTTCCTAACTCCTGGTGGAGCTGCTTCATTTGGTTGGACTGCATATGCTCCGCTTTCAAACTCGCAATACTCACCAGGTATTGGCGGCGATCTTTGGGTTATCGGATTAGCGGTTAGCGGTATCGGAACCATTCTTGGTGGCGTTAACTTCATTACAACTATTTTCACAATGCGTGCCCCAGGAATGACAATGTTCCGGATGTCGATCTTCACTTGGAACGTTCTTCTAACTTCAATTCTTGTCTTATTAGCATTCCCACCTCTAGCCGCAGCATTCCTTGCTCTGGAATCTGATCGATTATTTGGTTCGCATATTTTCGACCCAGCTAATGGCGGTGCGATGCTCTGGCAACATCTCTTCTGGTTCTTTGGTCACCCAGAAGTTTATATTTTGGCGCTTCCATTCTTTGGAATCGCAACTGAAATTCTTCCAGTCTTTAGCCGCAAGCCAATCTTTGGTTACAAGGGTCTGATTGCAGCAACAATTGCAATCTCTGCACTTTCGGTTTCAGTTTGGGCGCACCATATGTTTGCAAGTGGGCAAGTCTTGCTTCCATTCTTCTCATTCATGACTTTCCTAATCGGTGTTCCTACCGGTGTGAAATTCTTCAACTGGATTGGAACGATGTGGCGCGGCAGCGTTTCCTTCGATACCCCAATGCTCTGGGTTATGGGTTTCCTAATTACCTTCCTATTTGGTGGACTTACCGGAATCATCTTGGCTTCACCACCACTTGATTTTGCAGTCTCGGCCTCTTACTTCGTTGTAGCTCACTTCCATTACGTGCTCTTTGGAACCGTGGTCTTCGCAATGTTCGCTGGATTCTATTTCTGGTGGCCAAAGATGACTGGTCGCATGTTGAATGAACGTCTAGGCAAGATTCACTTCTGGACTCTCTTCTTTGGTTTCCATATGACATTCCTTATCCAACATTGGCTAGGAATTAAGGGAATGCCTCGTAGATATGCCGATTATTTAGCGACTGATGGCTTTACGACAATGAATACAATTTCAACAATTGGTTCAGCGTTGCTCGCACTTTCAATGATCCCGTTCTTTATGAATGTTTGGATTACAAGAAAGTCGCCGCTAGTTGGCGTAGATGATCCTTGGGGTTATGGCGCATCACTGGAGTGGGCAACTTCTTGTCCGCCACCACGTCACAACTTCACATCGATGCCACGCATTCGCAGCGAGCGTCCCGCCTTCGATCTTCACTATCCGCATATAAAGACTGAAGGACATTAAGCATGAAAACTGGCTATTGGTTATTTAACGGTCTTGCAGCTTTTTATGCACTTGTCACGGTTATCTATTGGTTGGTTGGCGGCGAAGCTGTTGGAATTACCGCAATCGCGTTATCAGGTGGCCTAGCCGGTTTGATTGGTTTTTATCTCTGGTTTACAGATAAGCGTCTTGGCAATGTTCTGCCAGAAGATAACGTAACTGGTGAAATTTCAGATTCAGCTGGCGAACTTGGTTTCTATTCACCGCATTCATGGTGGCCACTTCCATTGGCATTCTGCATGGTTCTTGCCGGCCTCGGTTTATTGATTGGCTGGTGGCTAACACTTATCGCTGTTGGCGGCTTGCTAATA
>CAMAYZ010000012.1 GCA_945863115.1 Bifidobacterium breve | reverse complement strand
TAAACCATGAAACCCGTGCAACACATAAGTGCAGATGCAAATCGCACTGATTTCGCTATCGCTGCATAAGCGGTAAGTGAATCCGTTAACCCAAGAGTGCTCTCGGCTTGGATGTTAGCGTCGCTAGAGAGCTCACTTGATAATGGTGTTACAGACATTGTTGGGGAAATAAATCTGTAACTGAGTTCGTTGACTACATGTGTTTGTGAGAGTCAGGACTGAGAAAGCGACTAGAACACTACGCCCGTAGAAGCCCTGATTTTGCTCTAGAGGACCCGGGTTCGATTCCCGGCACCTCCACCATTTCTCGTTATTTTTTCTAATGTTCCCAATAACTTTTATCGAGCCAAATCTTTACAAATACAAATATCGCTGCGCCAATTGAAAACAACGCAATTACCACGCCGCCGACCGCTGGCCCTGTAAGCAAAATAGACGTGCCGACCATGAAGCCAACTAAGGTAAACATAAATGCCATTAATTTTTTGAACATTGTTGTTGCTGGTTTACTTGTTGGAATCTTTAAGACAAGAAAGCCAATTGGGGCACCCAAGATAGAGATTAGGATCATTATGGTGACAACGAGGGCGAGAGATTCCATTTCCTTAGTTTAATAAGAAATTAGGCAACTTCATCCATCGGCCGAGCCGGCACAAACCTCTTTTTTCCAAGAGGAGAGGTCCATTCACAGGAACCATCTTCAAAGCTTTCAAGTTTCCATCCGCCATGAGTTTTCAACTGGTGATGTCTTTTACAGAGCAACCCGAGATTACTCCGTGAAGTTTCTCCGCCTTCTTCCCATGGAATTGCATGATCGATTTCACCCTTTACTCCCGACCTTCTACATCCGGGAAATCTGCAAGTCTTATCTCTCGCAAGTAAAAAGTCACGTAGCGCTTGCGGTGGTAAATAACTTTCCCGTCCAAAATCTAGGAGATTACCGGTAGTCGGATCCGTAATAAATTTTCGCCATTTTCCATCTGCAGCAAGTTCACGGGCTACAGCTGCTGGGATTGCTCCATATCCACTTAATTGCCCTGGATTTTCGCAAAGCCCCAAAAGGGTTGGAAGGTCAATAGTTAAGTTAACTGTAATTGGTCTCCCATGATTCATAACTTGATCTTCATTGGTTTCTAAAAATAGCGCTGCAATTGCAGTCATCGCATCTGCGCGATGAGCGTCCATTGGGTCCATTAAATCTGCACTGAAATCCGTAAGATTGAAATTAGCTTCTGCATTCATATTTTCGTTCAGATTAGGTGTATTTCTTAAAGTTGAATCACTAGACGACGAATCGAATTGGGGAGTTGTTGGGTATGCAGATTGGGCATTTGCCCGCATTCGGTAGCCATTTTTTTCTTGGAATGCGCGAAGCTTCTCTTTAGCTACTCCGTTGGTTTTATAGGCCAACCGATCAATAGCCAACATGATTGTCTGGGCATCTGCTGCCGGAAGAAAAGCAACGATTGTTGCCATTCCATTAGCGTTTGGATAGCACGAGACTCTTCTCGTAGATTTCTCTTCAACCGCTGCTGCTTCAAATTGATCTGGCGCAAACATTGCAATACAAGAACGAACTTTATTAGCTACTTGTGCCGGGGTATGAAATTCGGCGTGAGCAATAGCTTGGTCTTCAATCAACTTCAATACTTCTGGAGCAACCCCTTGTCGAATTAATTGGGCGCTCTCTCTAGCAATTACGTTTGCATGAGCCGGTGAAATATCACCAATGGCAAGAGCAGCAGTCGCGCCCGGTAAGTATTGTGTAAGTGTTCTAGCAACATCGATTCGCCCTTGAGCAGTAGAACCTGACATACGAAGTGCTGTCGCAATTTCTTCGCGCTCTGAGTCATCGACTCCGGAATACATGGAATCAGCACGACTTGGTTCCCCACCAGCAATCAAGACAATTGCATGTTGCATCCAAACGTTAAACCAACCACTTTGTTTTTCAAGTGCCGCTAGATAATCTACGCGGCCGGCATAATCCAAAGACTCTGGTGAAATTTTCCAAAGTTCGTTAACCATGTCGATACCGGCAGGAAGGTGCAATATTTCGGCAATCCGTTCTCCGGTAATTCGTTCACCAGAAATTTGTGTCTCTGGTGAGTTTTTATTCTCGGAATGGTTTTGCATGTATTTATTATGGGTGGGAGCACTGACATTGCAATTATTAAATTGAATTTGAAGTTGAAACATAAGTTTTACTGTGAAAACATTTTGTTTGTTGATAACTTTCCGCTTTCCTATGACTAAAGGTTTTCTGGAAAAGCTATCTGGGAAGCTAGCGAGAAAAGCTTTTCGAAATTTGGGCTGGGACTTGGCGAAACCATTCAGGTGTAGCCATAATTACTCCATGCCTAATTCGAATGAAATCGCGAAGCTAAACCAACTACTCAGTGACATTAAGGTCCTAGTTGGCTCGCTCTCGATTCTAGATAAAGCCACGGAGAGTAAAGATCTGGTAGTGAGTGCGACAGCCTTAGATGCACTCAATTTTAGAGTGCGTGAAATTTCGAAAACTTATATTGCTCTTGCTCTGAATGATGCAACTAAAGATTCAACCAATATAACAAGTTCAAAAAAAATTTCGACTTTGCAAATAGAAGATATCTTGATTGAACTGTCTAAGCCGACACCAAACCTCAAAAAATTGCACGATTTAATGGATGCACAACTAGAATCCCTTCGCAAAATAGCGCTAAGCGAGATCCTCACTCTTTCCATCGATTAAATACCTAAGGCCCCGCTTAAACAACTAAATATTGTTAATGGCACCCCAGATATTGTTAATGGCACCCCAGATATTGTTAATGGCGCACTCGCCTGATGTCCTAGACTTCTCGCATGTCAAAAGTCCTTGCATCCTTGCCGGTTGGCGAAAAAGTTGGAATCGCTTTCTCTGGTGGCCTCGACACTTCAGTTGCTGTTGCCTGGATGCGCGAAAAAGGCGCGGTGCCATTTACATACACCGCAGATCTTGGGCAATACGATGAACCAGATATCGGATCTGTGCCAAGCAGAGCAAAAGCTTATGGCGCTGAAGGTTCACGACTTATTGATTGCAAAGAAGCACTTGTCGAAGAAGGTTTTGCTGCGATTGCTTGCGGCGCCTTTCATATTCGTTCTGGTGGAAAAACTTATTTCAATACGACACCTCTTGGCCGCGCAGTAACCGGCACCCTGCTTGTTCGAGCGATGCTTGAAGATGACGTTTCAATTTGGGGCGATGGCTCAACTTATAAAGGTAATGACATCGAACGTTTTTATCGTTATGGCCTGCTTGCTAATCCAAAGTTAAAGATTTACAAGCCATGGCTTGATACTGATTTTGTAAATGAACTCGGTGGCCGTAAAGAGATGTCGGAATGGCTATCAACTCGCAAACTTCCGTATCGTGACAGTGTTGAAAAGGCTTACTCAACGGATGCAAATATTTTGGGCGCGACCCACGAAGCAAAAACTCTTGAGAATCTGGACACTTCACTTGAAATTGTGGATCCAATCATGGGCGTTGCATTCTGGAAAGAATCTGTAAAGATCGCTACTGAAGATGTGAAAATAGAATTTTCTAAAGGTCGCCCAGTTGCAATTAATGGTGAAAAGCTTGACGCGGTTTCACTTATGAAAAAGGCGAATGAAATTGGTGGTCGTCATGGTCTTGGCATATCAGACCAAATCGAAAATAGAATTATCGAAGCCAAAAGTCGTGGAATTTACGAAGCTCCCGGAATGGCACTGCTCCACATTGCATACGAACGCTTGATCAGTGCGATTCATAACGAGGACACAATTGCGAATTATCATGCAGAGGGTCGTCGTCTTGGCCGTCTTCTCTACGAGGGCCGCTGGTTAGACCCACAATCACTAATGCTTCGTGAATCTCTTATGCGTTGGGTCGCCTCTGCAGTTACTGGCGAAGTAACAATTCGCCTACGTCGCGGCGATGATTTCTCAATCATCAATTCAACAGGTCCAGGATTTAGCTATCACCCAGATAAGTTATCTATGGAGCGCACCGAAGATGCCGCATTTGGACCAGCAGATCGAATTGGCCAATTAACAATGCGAAATCTAGATATTGAAGACACAAGAGCAAAGTTAGAAATGTACGCAAACCAGGGTCAACTTGGCGATGGCCAATTTAAGTTGATCAAAGAGATCGATAACAATAAAAAATAGAGGAACAAATGAGCAGTTTCAATGATCCAGCATCAAATCAAGTTGAAACATCGATTGAAATCCAACTTACAAATCGTGACCGTAAAACAGTTTTCTTCCGCGGTATTCTGGTTTTTCCAATGGTTATTTTCATTGCCTCATTTACCCAATCATCGCAAGCCGGTGCCGCATTTGGTGGCCTGCTCTTTGCACCTGCGTTACTTGCTCTCTTAGTTCGCGGTGTTTACCCAAGTTATGTTCTAAGTTTCAATAAATCAATGTTGGAATTGAATGCTCGAATTTCGGCCTACGCACTACTTCTTACCGATGAATATCCATCAATTGAAGCAAATCCAAACATCAAAGTAGAACTTCCAGATATAGCTGGTGGCGCAAAGTTATCTCGCGTGCTTCCACTAGTTAAATGGTTCTTTGCAATCCCGCTATTTATTCTTGGAATTATTTACGCGGTAATCGGCTTAGTTCTTACCTTTTTTGCTTGGATCGTTACAAGTGCAACTGGAAATTATCCAGAGAACGTTGCGACCTACATCCTTGCCACAATCGAATTTTGGAATCGTCTATATGGTTACGCAATAATTCTGGTAACTGACGATTACCCTTCCTTCTCGCTTTAGTCTCAAACAACCTCAGAATATTTTGGGGCTTTACGCTCAATTCACCCCAAAATACCCCTGAATTTCGCGTGTAATTACGCACCTACTAAGGCGTAGCGACGTACCCTTTTTCTTAACCTTCCCTTCGCAAAGATGGTCATGGAAACCTCTGTGGCTATTTTTAAAGCAACACACATAGGAAACATACCTAGGCAGTGGGAAGGAAAGTGAATGTCACTTTTATCTTGGAAGCTTCATGGAAATGGAAAAACGGTTAAAGACGGCGATGTTGTAAAGCCGGGCGAACGTCTTGCTTGGCCACTAACAATCGGTGTTGGCGTTCAACACATTGCAGCAATGTTCGGCGCGACCTTCTTGGTACCGATCATCACTGGATTCCCACCAAGCACAACCTTGTTCTTCTCAGGCGTTGGAACACTTATTTTCCTTGCCTTGACCAAAAATAAAGTTCCGAGCTACCTCGGTTCATCTTTTGCATTCCTTGCGCCAATAGCAGCGGCAATGTCCAGCGGTGGAATGGCAGTAGCACTCGGTGGCGTAGTTGCAACTGGTGTAATTCTTGCCGTTGTTGGTCTAGTCGTTAATGCAATCGGAATCGGTTGGATTAACTGGCTATTGCCACCATTGGTAACTGGTTCGATCGTAATGATTATTGGTTTCAACCTTGCTGGTGCAGCAAACAATAACTTTAAGCAAGCACCTATTACAGCAATTATCACTCTCGCTGCAATCGCACTAATTGGTGCAGTTGCAAAAGGCTTCCTTGGCCGCATCAGTATCTTTGCAGGAATTGTTGTTGGTTATGCCTACGCAGCATTTGCTGGCGATATCAACTTTGATGGCGTAAAGGCCGCAAAGTGGGTTGCAATGCCAACATTTACAACACCAACATTTGAAACTAATGCAATCTTGCTATTCATCCCAGTTGTGCTTGTTCTGATTGCTGAAAACGTAGGACACGTTAAAGCGGTTGCAGCAATGACTGGAAAAGATCTTGATAAGCAGATGGGAAATGCGCTATTCGCTGACGGTGTTGCAACAACACTCGCTGGTGCTGGTGGCGGTTCCGGAACAACTACTTACGCAGAGAACATCGGCGTAATGGCTGCTACTCGAATCTATTCAACTGCTGCTTATTGGGTAGCTGGCGTAGGAGCGATTTTGT
Source organism: Bifidobacterium breve (assembly GCA_945863115.1). GTDB lineage: Bacteria > Actinomycetota > Actinomycetes > Nanopelagicales > Nanopelagicaceae > AAA044-D11. Next base: position 22,380 of record CAMAYZ010000012.1, on the reverse strand, counting down.
TATCACTTTCACCTAAGTTTGGTGCAGTTCTCAGCGCTACACCTCCCGGTGTTCTCGGTGGTGTTGGCGTTGCGCTATACGGAATGATTGGAATTCTCGGCGCAAAGATCTGGATTGAAAACAAAGTTGACTTCGGTAACTCAACAAACCTATTCATTGCAGCGACAACCTTGATCATCGGTATCGCAGATATGACTTGGGTTCGCGGAGATTATTCCTTTGGTGGAATCATCAACGGAACATTGGTAGCAGTAATTGGTTACCAGGTTCTACGCGCTCTAAATAAAGCAGCTGGAAAGGCTCAATAACCATAAGTAATTAAGAAAATCGGGCTTTGGCTGCGTATAGCCGAAGCCCGATTTTCTTTTCTCGAACTTTTCCCAAACTTCGCCTTACTCCGATTAGACTTCGCGCAGATTGCATTTATCTAGTTTGAAGTAGCTTTAATTAAAGATGGGGGAGTCAGATGTCAGTAGCACCATTTCGTTGGGGAATTCTCGGAGCCGGTGGAATTGCTGAACAATTTACCCGCGATGTCTTGCGTCTCGAGGACCATCGAGTTGTCGCTGTTGGATCTAGAACCCAAGTTAAAGCCGATGCCTTCGCTGATAAATTTGCAATTGGTCACCGCCATGATTCATACCAAAAATTAGTTAATGACCCAGATGTTGATGGTGTTTATGTTGCTACCCATCACCCAATGCATATGCGCGATACTTTGATGGCGCTAAATGCTGGCAAGCCAGTTCTCTGCGAGAAGCCTTTTGCAATGAGTTTTGACGAAACAAAAACGATGATTGATACCGCAAGATCAAAGAATTTGCTCTTGATGGAAGCGATGTGGGCTCGCTATTTGCCACATATGATTCAAATTCGCGAAATCATTAAGTCCGGCATCCTTGGGGAAATTATCTCCGTGCGCGCAGATCACGGACAATGGTTTGTAAAAGATCCAAAATTCCGCCTCTTCGATCCAGAACTTGGTGGTGGGGCGCTCTTTGATTTAGGAATTTATCCAGTTTCATTTGCCTCAATGGTTCTCGGAACGCCTTCTCGAATCACAGCTCGAAGCACAAAAGCTTTCACTGGCGTAGATGGCCAAACCTCTATTATTTTGGAGTATCCAAGTGGCGCCCAAGCAATTTTAAACACTACGAATTTAGCTGCCACCCCAAACCAAGCGCTGATTATCGGCAGCGATGCCAGAATTGAAATCGATCGCACTTTCTACAACCCAACAACCTGGCGAGTTATTAATTACAAAGATGAAATCATTGCCGGCTCTGACAAGAAATATGTTGGACATGGTTTGCGGGAAGAAGCTATTGAATTTGCTCGCTGCTTCCGTGCTGGCGAGAAGGAATCACCGATGCTGCCATTGGATGAAACACTTTCGATCATGGGAACGATGACTGAAATTGCCAATCAAATCGGCCTTAAATTCGAAAAATTCGCGCAGTAAACCAGAAAAGCCAGGGACTCTTTAAATAATGACTAATAGAAGTGCAATTCTTTTGGTGGGTGGCCGAGGCACCAGGTTGGCACCTCTAACGAATAACACTCCGAAGCCGATGCTGCAGGTTGCCGGTGTTCCATTTACTGAGCACCAAATTAATAAAGCTCGAAGCGCTGGAATTACAGAAATAGTGCTCGCAACATCTTTTAAAGCCGAACTCTTTGAGCCATATTTCGGCGATGGCGCAAACTTTGGAATTTCTATCAAGTATGCGGTCGAAGAAGTAGCACTGGGAACTGGAGGGGCAATAAGTAATGCAGCTGCAATGCTTGAAGGCAGCGGCCCAGTTGCAATTTTTAACGGAGATGTATTGAGTAAACACGATCTTGATGGTCAGTTTAAATCTCATGAATCAAAGGGCGCAGATGTAACTCTCTATTTAACTGAAGTAGAAGATGCCCGGGCTTATGGTGCTGTTGAATTAGATGGCTCGGGCCGGTTATCTGCATTTAATGAGAAGATGGAAAATCCACCAACAAATATAATTAATGCGGGCTGCTATATATTCAATCGCCAAATCATTGATTCAATTCCATTTGGAAAAGTAATAAGTGTTGAACGCGAAACATTTCCGCAGCTACTCGCTACCGGTGCGAAAGTATTTGGGTTTATTGATAAGTCTTATTGGTTGGATATCGGAACACCTGCCGCGCTACTTAAAGCATCGCGAGATTTAGTTTTTGAAATGAAGAAAGAATTTTTATCCTTGCCCGAATCAACCATTGCAGCTGATGCAGTTATTTCCGGTGGATCGGTAATTGGTCGGCGCACTCGAATTGAGAGTTTGGCCCAGGTAGATGGTTCGGTAATCGGGGATGGCGCAGTTGTAGGAGCCGGGGCCAGACTGAAGAATTGTTTTGTGGCTGATGGCTTTGAAGTTCCAGCATCTGTAATTGCTATCGATAACTATTTTGGGTTTTAGTTCTACTTCCAGCCAAAATTGCTGGTATTTGCGCTTTTTATTCGAAATTTATTGGATTTGAGCGTAAATATGGCGCGAAATAACTTGACTTAATCGAGTTACACGCGTGTAATTCTCTTAGTAACCCCGCCTGGTCCTATTCGATCTGGGCGGCCAAGAGTTTTTAAGGAGCATCCGTATGAGCGATCCACGCCCCTCTATCAAGCCTCAAGCAATTGAGATCCAAGGCGTAATCAACAGCGACGGTATCGAACTTTCCTGGCAAGAGCGTGCGTTATGCGCTCAAACCGATCCAGAAGCTTTCTTCCCTGAAAAGGGTGGTTCAACTCGCGAAGCAAAGCGTGTGTGTTTGTCTTGCGACGTTCGCGGTGAGTGCTTGGAATACGCGCTCGCACACGATGAGCGTTTCGGCATTTGGGGAGGCCTCTCCGAACGTGAGCGTCGTCGCCTAAAGCGCCGCTCTGCTTAATTCTCAACTCAATCAGTCCGTGGCTGACAATTTTTTCGTCACTGCGATATTAGTTTCGCATGATGGACAAAGCTGGTTACCCGAAGCTATTGCTGCAATCTCTTCACAGACTAGAAATGTTGATCGAATCATCGCAGTTGATACCGGTTCAATTGATAATTCGGCAAAGATGCTTGCCAATGCTGGTTTAACTGTTGTAAAAACTGAACGCGATGCTGGATTCGGTGATGCAATTGCATTAGCTCTTGGTTCTGCAAAAAGATTGAAATCTGATGACCAAGAAGAGTTACTTTGGATTCTTCACGATGATTGCGCACCAAGTAGATCAGCGCTCCAATATTTAATTGAAGGTTTAGCAGATAAACCGCAAGTTGCTTTCGTCGGTCCAAAACTACTTGGTTGGTATGACCGCAGACATTTGTTAGAAGTTGGAATAAGTATTGCGGTAAATGGTGCCAGGTGGACGGGGCTAGATCCGCGAGAACAAGATCAAGGACAATACGATCAACCAACAGAAGTTTTATCTGTTAGCACGGCCGCAATGTTGGTTCGTAGAAAAGTATTTGAAGATTTAGGTGGCCTAGATCCAAACTTGGCACTGTTTAGAGATGATGTTGATTTAGGTTGGCGGGCAAGAGTTGCCGGTTTCTCAGTCGTAACGGCGCCACAAGCGCTGGTTTATCACGTTGAAGCCGCCGCATCTGAGCTTCGAAGCGTAGATGTGGAAGAAGCCTTCTTGCATCGGCCAAGACTTTTGGATCGCAAGAACGCGGCCTATGTTCTATTGGTAAATGCGTCATGGTGGCTGTTGCCTTGGATTGCTCTGCAAATTGTTGGAAGTGCTGCAATTCGCGCAATCGGATATTTAATTGCAAAACTTCCAGGATATGCCGCAGATGAAATTGCAGCTGTTGGATTGCTCATAATAAAACCACAAGATTTATTGGCGGCTAGAAAATTACGAAAATCAAAGCGGTTGCTTTCACCTCGCACAATTCGAGAATTTATTCCACCACCAGGCAGTCAAATCAGACTTGCAATAGAGCAGGCAAATTATGCGCTGCAAAAGTATTTTAAATCTAATCAAGTAGTTGATGAAGTTGCAGATGAACCAATGTCATATGCAGATATTGGTGTCATTGATGAAAACTTTGATGACCAAGATATCGTCATTAAATCTCGTAAATCTAATTGGCAGAAACTTCGCAACCGCCCCTTGCTACTTGGCTTAGCTGCCACATTTTTAATCTCACTGATTGCATCTAGAAATCGCTTCGGTTCAATAAGTGGTGGCGCACTGCCAACTTCACCAAGTGGAGCCATGGATCTAATCTCTAAATATATTGAGTCCTGGCACATCGTTGGATTGGGTTCGGCAGCATATTCGCCACCTTGGATAGTTATTCTTGCGTTTGCTTCAGCCATAACTTTTGGCAAAGTCTGGTTGTTTATAACGATTTTCTTCATTCTTATTCCACCCCTCGCATTTTTTGTGATGTATCGCAGCGCAAAGAGGTTTGGCTTATCAATCCGAGTCTCTGTTATAGGCGGCCTGCTCTATGCCTTATCACCGGTTATTTGGAACAGTATTAATCAAGGACGCCTCGGAACACTAGTAATTGCACTTCTCGCACCAATTTTATTTAGTCTGATGCCGCGAACAATTAGTTATGAAAGCATGAGTTGGCGAAGAACTTATTCATTGGCCTTACTAGCATCGCTGCTTTCAGCTTTCTCTTCGCTCTTTCTAGCGATCTGGACAATAACCTTTATCGCACTATTTTCTGGCTCACTATTTAATCGTCGCGCTGAGATTAAAGGCACCGGATTAATTAAGTTCTTAATGACAGCCGAACTCGCTCGAATTCGAAGATTCTTCGCATTCATGCTTATTCCAGCCCTCTTAACTCTGCCTTGGTCGGCATCACTACTTTTCCACCCAACTCAGATTTTATTGGAGCCAGGGCTTGCGTTATCTGGAGGTTCGTTTTTACAAGTTCTGCTATTAAATCCTGGTGGTATCTCTGGAATACCGGTTTGGATAGTTGCGCCTTTCATTCTTTTTCTAGTTGCGCTAATTATTTCAAAGAGATTCCCTGCCCAAGTCTCAGGGGCGATTATCCTGCTTGCACTTGCTGCGCTACTTTCACAAATTCAGATTGCTGGGCATGGCAGCAGTGGAAAAGTATGGACCGGATCAATAATTATTTTTATTGAAGTTTTAATCCTGTTGCCAACACTGCAAATTGCCGCAAACCTTATTCCGAAGTTAAAGAATTCGAGGCTTGGCCTGGCTCATTTCGCTTCAGTGTTCGCAGTATTTTTTGCAACCGTTTCATTATTGGCAACGGCTACCTGGGCAGTTTCCGGTGGAGCTAATTCGGTAGTTGCAAGTGGCAAAGGTGAAATCGTTCCAGCATTTATTGCTTCACTCAGCGATACGCCAATTAGACCAAAGACTTTAGTAATAGGTAGATCCGATGACCAAATCAAATATTTCATAACTAGAGGCACTGATCTACAAATTGGTGATCCAGATGTTGCAGTCGAAACCCCAAGAGCCATAAGTAGTGCGATAAATGAGTTGCTTGGTGGAACTGGAATTACTTCAAGCAAAATTTTAGGAACATATGGAATTCAATATTTGTATCTAAAGAATCCAGTTGATGAGAACATTGCACGAACTATCGATGGGATTGGTGGTTTCACTCGGAGCTCGGCTACAAATTCTGGAATCATTTGGCAGATTGTTGGTAGTAATTCTCGAGTTTCCTTGACAGATGCAACAGGTGCTATCACTGGGCTGAATTCATCGAATATTGGTGCAACTGATGAACTTTTGGCACCAGGAACTGTAACTATCGCAGAAAAGTTTGATACGGGTTGGAAATTGATCGTGAATGGAACAAGCGTTGAATTACTGCAATCACCAATTGGTCTGCCATATTTTGAAGTTCAGGAGATTGGTTCAATTGCCTTAATTCATGATGGGACCGCACATCGTGCGCTAATTTCACTGCAGTTGATTTCACTTCTAGTTGTTCTAATTCTTTCGTTGCCAGCCGGGCGTCGTCGTCGTGAACTTTCTACGGAGAACCGCGCATGAAGCCCATAGACCACAGAGTTTTCGCTGCGCTGTCAGTTTTCGCCTTAATGATTGCTGGAATCCTTCTCTTTAACCCGAGCAATTCGGGAGTTTCAACAATTAAGTCATACCCAGCAACAGTCTGCCCTGGAAAATTAACTGATGGAACTTCAACTTCGGTTCTTCCTTCATCAAAAGTTTTAGTGCGACAAATACCATCGACAAAAATCAAACTAGCACCAGCTAAAACCACTTTTTACCTATCACCTAAGCCACTTTTGGTTGATGGAAATAGTGAGACATCGATAAACGTAACAAGGCCTAAATCAAATTCATTAGCAACAGCAATTTGCGCAATTAATGAGAGTGATCAGTGGTTTGTTGGTGGAGCTGGCTCGGTTGTAAGTAAGTCATCACTTCAAATAATTAATAGTGGGTTAAGCACTTCGATTGTTGATCTCTTTATTTATACTTCTAATGGTGTTTCACCGGTGAATTCAATTCGAGTCGCCAAAAATTCGAGTAAACAGATTTATTTAGATTCGCTGGCCCCAGGTGAAGATTCTGTAGTCATTCACGCGATTACTAGATCTGGTCGCGTCACGATGTTTCTGTATGATCAACGCCAGCGCGGATTGCAAAGTTTAGGTTCAGATTTTGTTTCTCAAAGTGCTAATCCACAGAAGCGCGTTGTTATCCCAGCTATCAGTAACGTAATTTTATCTGGACGCAACGCTACCCAGATGCTACGAATCCTGGCTCCAGGAAGTGTTAATGCAAATGTCCGAGCAAAATTGGTTGCAAGCGATGGAACTTTCGCTCCGATTGAGTTGGATGACATCGATGTCAAAGGTGGGAAAGTTAAAGACATAATCTTCAAGCCAGTCTTGTTAGCAAAAAATTTCTCCCTAGTCTTGACTGCAGATCAGCCGATTGTTGCTGCAGTGAAGAGTTCGGGCACCTTTGAAGGAACTAATGAATTTACTTGGTCTACACCAAGTCAACAGCTTGAAGAACTGGTCCTACATTTCGGTGGCCTGCGTCCTGAAGTCATATTTCAAGGTAAGAATATTGAAGTAAATGTGGAATGGACTGGAAAAGATCGCAAGGTTTACAGCAAGACCATTGTGGGAAGCAAAGAGAATGACACAGCAGCTTGGTCACCTAAGAGCGGTGTTGTCAGCGCAAAATTTAGTACTAAGAATGATGAGATTTACGGCGGGATTATCTTCAAAGAAAAACGGGGATTGAGTTATCTGCCACTAGCAGCAGGAGCGCAACTTGAAAGTTCAGCAATCCCAATTCTTGACGCGCGCATTATTTCTCGTTAGCAAATCCCAAGTTTTATAGCTCTATCACGCTAATCTCTTAGGTATGACTCGGCCACAACCACGCGCAGCTCGTCTCTGCTCTCGCGTTGGCTGTCGCCACTTAGCAACTAAAACTCTTACCTATATTTATGCAGATTCAACTGCAGTGCTTGGTCCACTTGCAACATTCTCTGAACCTCATGCATATGATCTCTGTGATCAACATAGTTTGCGCATGAGTGCACCAGTTGGTTGGACTGTAATAAAACCAGAACCAGATTCCGTTCCGGCTGGTCCATCTAGTGATGATTTAATGGCAATTGCAGATGCAGTTCGCGAAGTAGGCGCTCGGGAGAGTGCAAGCACTAATGAAGTATCAGGAATTGAAATTCCTCCGCTTGAACTTGGCCGCCGGGGTCATCTTCGAGCAATTCCTAATTAATAACTGGTTAATTTTTAAGTAAGGTTAGCTCCATGTTCAATAGCGAATTCTTGAATTCAATAATCAAGGCTTACGATGTTCGCGGCCTTGTTGATTCGCAGATAACTCCAGATTTTGCATTTGTTCTTGGTGGCGCCTATGCCCGTTTTCTGCAAGAAGAACGTGAGCCTTCAACAATAATTATTGGCGAAGATATGCGACCTTCATCCCCAACACTTGCCGGTGCGTTTTCAGATGGTGCAACCTCACAAGGTATGGATGTAATTCGGATTGGTCTGGCATCGACAGACATGTTGTATTTCGCAGCCGGTAAATTAAATATGCCTGGTGCCATGTTCACAGCCAGCCACAACCCTGCTGCCTACAACGGAGTTAAGTTATGTAAGAGTGGCGCAGTTCCAATCGGTCAAGATTCTGGATTGCATCGAATAAAACAATTCATTCTTGAAGGATTGCCAATAACCAACCGCCCAGTTGGCAAAGAGAGTAACCAGGATCTATTAAGTGAATATGTTGATTTCTTAATTACGCTCTTTCCGGAAATTGAAGAGGCAAATTCAACTCAACGGAAATTAAAAGTAGTAATTGATGCTGGAAATGGAATGGCCGGTCACACCGCGCCAGCGGTAATGGCGCGCTTAAATGTTGAAGTAATTCCAATGTTCTTCGAACTGGATGGAAATTTTCCAAACCACGAAGCAAATCCAATCGATCCCAAGAATTTAATTGATTTACAGAAGCGAGTTTTGAAAGAGAAGGCAGATATCGGACTTGCCTTTGATGGCGATGCCGATCGCTGCTTCTTGATTGACGAGAAAGGTTCCTTAGTTAATCCATCCGCGCTAACGGGTTTAATCGCAGCCCGAGAGCTTAAGCGCAAACCTGGATCCACAATTATTTATAACTTAATTTCATCTAAAGCGGTTCCAGAAATTATCACCGAAAATGGTGGAACCCCACTTCGCTCAAGAGTTGGCCATTCATTTATTAAGAAAATGATGGCGGATTCTGGCGCAATCTTTGGCGGCGAACACTCTGGCCATTTTTACTTTGCAGATTTTTGGCGGGCAGATTCTGGAATGCTTGCTGCACTCTTTGCATTAACTGAATTAGCCTCAGGTAAAAGTTCTTTATCGAATCTTCTAAAACCATTTAATCGCTATGTAGCAAGTGGTGAAATTAACTCAGAAGTTAAAGATGTCCCCGCAGCCATTCAAGCAATCCTTTCGGAGTATGAGGGATTTGAAGTAGATGACTTAGATGGCATTACCGTGACCGGCCCGAAGTATTGGTTCAATGTCCGCGCCTCTAATACCGAGCCGTTGCTACGTTTAAATGTCGAAGGCGATACCGAGGCTCAAATGATCAAGGCACGCGATGCTCTGCTCGCAATCATCAGGGCTAAGCGATAACCTACGCTCCTACACATTAATTTGAGAAGCCTCTCATTCAAGCTTTTATAGGAGTTATTCGTGAACGTTCAAACTGCAGTAAAACATGACATTGCAAATCCGGCGCTAGCAGCCGAAGGTAAGAAGAAGATTGAATGGGCAGAACGCAATATGCCGGTATTGGCACAAATTCGTGAACGCTTTGAGAAGGAACAACCATTTAAGGGAATTCGTATTTCTGCATGTATGCACGTAACAACTGAGACTGCGAATTTAATGCGCGCCCTAAAAGCTGGCGGAGCAGAGCTTGCACTTTGTGCATCAAATCCTCTTTCGACTCAAGATGACACTGCAGCAGCGCTAGTTCATGAATATGGCATCAGTGTCTTTGCTCGCAACGCTGTTGATCGCGATGGTTATTACTCACATATCAATGCATCACTAGATATCAAGCCACACTTGGTCTTCGATGATGGCTGCGACTTGGTAAATACTCTTCACACAACACGTACTGAATTAATCGAAGGAATTATTGGTGGTTGCGAAGAGACAACAACTGGCGTTATTCGTTTGAGCCAAATGACTAAAGATGGCGCACTGAAATTCCCAATGATTGCCGTCAATGACACTGATACAAAGCACATGTTTGATAACCGCTTTGGAACTGGTCAATCAACACTTGATGCGATTTTCCGTTCTACAAACTCACTAGTTGCCGGCAAGACCTTCGTTGTTGCTGGCTTTGGTTACTGCGGTAAAGGTGTTGCAGAACGCGCAAAGGGTATGGGCGCCGATGTAATCATTACTGAAATTGATCCAACTAAGGCACTTGATGCACTTATGCAGGGCTACCGCGTAATGCCAATGACAGAAGCTGCAAAGTATGGCGATATCTACGTGACTGTTACAGGTAACCGCGATGTTCTCCGCGAAGAGCACTTCAAAGTTATGAAAGATGGCGCAATTCTTTCAAATGCTGGCCACTTCGATATTGAAATTGACGTTGCTTGGCTTGAACAAAATGCTAAGAGCAAGAATGCAAAGATGCGCCACCAAACAGATGAATATGTAATGGCTGATGGCCGTCGCATTCTTCTTCTTGCTGAAGGCCGCTTAGTAAATCTTGGTGCTGCCGAAGGTCATCCAGCATCTGTAATGGATATGTCATTCTCCGATCAAGCACTTACTGCAGAATATTTGTTGAAGGCAGCTGCAGATCTTGGCGCCGGATTACATGATGTTCCAACCGAAATTGATAAAGAAGTTGCTCGTCTAAAGCTAGAGAGCATGGGATCAACAATCGATAAGTTAACTCCAGCACAAGAGCTTTACCTCAACTCTTGGGAGCACGGTAGCTAATGACTTCGATCATGGTCGTCGATGACGACCAAGATCTAGCAGAGATGCTTGGCATCGTGCTGACCGGTGCCGGTTACGAAGTGGATTTAGTAAATCGCGGCGATGAAGTAATGGCGCTTTTTACATCACAAAATCCAGATCTAGTTTTATTAGATGTGATGCTTCCAGGTTTAAATGGCGTTGAAGTATGTAAATTAATTCGCGAAGTTTCAATGGTTCCAATCGTGATGCTCTCAGCAAAGGGCGACAAGCAAGATGTTGTTGCTGGCCTCGAAGCTGGTGCAGATGATTACATGGTTAAACCATTCGACCCATTAGAACTTGTTGCACGTATGAAAGTTCGGTTGCGCCGTAGCATGACCGAGGTAAATTCTGAACTGTTCATTGGTAATTTGAAGATTGATCAGATTGAACATTCAATTATTAGAGATGGCCAAGTAATTGCACTTACTCGACTCGAGTTTGATCTACTCGTTGCCCTTGCGAAAGAGCCGGGCCGAGTGTTTTCACGTGAAGCTCTATTAAGTGAGGTCTGGGGTTATCGACCAGCAACAGATACCAGATTAGTAAATGTCCACATTCAAAGATTGAGGTCAAAGATAGAGCTCAATCCTGAAGACCCTAAAATAATTATTACGGTAAGAGGAGTTGGATATAAGGCTGGTGTTCCTGGAAGTTCCCAGTGAAAACTCCCCTGAAAGCATGGCGTTCCTCATTAGTTTTTCGAGTAACCGGAACGATTGTTGCCCTATCAATTATTTTGATCTGGCTTTTAGGTTCAGCGCTATTTAGTCGGGTCTCGTCAGGAATCTTTGATGAAAAGTTAAAGCTTTCTATATTGGATGCGCAGTCAACTGCCCGCAATACCCAGATTCAGTTGAGTTTTTCCAAGTATCAAGACAAAGCTGCATTAACCCTGGTCTTCGATGACATTCTGGCCTTGCCTCCAAAAACTTACGAAAGCGCAGCTAAAGAAGTTGCCGTCTTTTCATTTTCAAATATAGAAAAGACATTTAAGTTCGATGGCACATCAAATCAGTTAAATCCAAATTCCATCCCCATTTCGCTTAGAGAGACCACACGTAAAACAAATACGACGCAGTGGGAGCGAACGAATATGGTTTATTTAGATGGAAGAGTTGAGCCCGCAATTGTGGTTGGTAATGATTTAACGATTTCGGGTGTTGGAAAATATGAATTCTATGTAATTTTCAGTTTGGCTCAGCAGGAGAAAACCATGAGCCTAATCTTCAACTACCTGTTGCTTGCTGGCGTAGCACTTACTTTGCTCATTGGTTTAACTACATACTTTGCAATGCGACGTTTGATTGCACCGATTCAAGATGCCGCAAGAGTTGCCGAAGAACTCACTAAGGGAAACCTAGATCTGCGAATGGATTTCCAAGGCGAAGATGAAATTGCAAGCTTGGGGTATTCATTTAACGAAATGGCAGTTTCACTCCAGCAACAGATTTCAAGACTTGAAAATTTATCGAAGCTGCAGCAGCGATTTGTTTCCGATGTTTCGCACGAGCTACGCACACCCCTCACAACTATTCGCATGGCTTCGCAGGTTATTTTTGCTACAAGAGATAGTTTTGAACCCACAGTTGCTCGAAGCGCAGAACTTCTTATTTCACAGATTGAGAGATTTGAATCTCTGCTTACCGATCTTCTTGAAGTTAGCAGATTCGATGCTCAAGCAGCAGTTATGGAGATAGAAGAAACGGATCTAGTCGCACTTGTTAAAGAAACAATCGACTATGTGCATCCAAGTCAAGATCGCATGATTATTTTACAAGCGCCTAATTCACCAATTATGGTCGATGTAGATCCGCGCCGAATTAAAAGAATTATCCGAAACTTAGTTTCAAATGCGATTGATCATCGTGAAAATAACAATATTGATATTCGAATCGTCGAAACCGAGAATGAGGTTTCCATCGGAGTGCGAGATTATGGAAGTGGATTTAATTACACAGATAGAAAGATGTTATTCGAAAGATTCTGGCGGGCCGATAGTTCACGCGCTCGAAGTACCGGAGGAACAGGTCTCGGGCTTTCAATCGCTTTAGAGGATGCAAAGCTGCATCAAGGCGAGATTGATGTTTGGGGCGAACGTGGAAAAGGCGCACATTTCGTTTTAACTATTCCGAAATTTGCAGGTGGAAGTATTGAATCCAAGCCAATTTCTGCACAGCTGTAGGAAGAACACACATCTATAGCCTGAGCACAGCTAGTTCTATTTTAAATCGTCAGCCATTAAATATTTTCTAGAATTGGTAGGTGAATTTTACTTCCTTTACCTCTGCTTTCTCTTCACTTATATTTTCGAATAAGTGCCCATCATGTCTAAAAGTAAGAATAGAAAACTTTGCGGAATCTGGAATTTGTTTTCAGTGTAAAAAATTCATCCAGACCAAAGTATCAATAACTAATCGCGGTCCGCTACAAATATTTGCAGGCAGTAGATACACCCCAGATATTTCCAGAATAATCCTTGCCGCAAAAGAAGATAATCAAATTCAGGCAAGAACCTTTCTCGCCGAACGCCTATCGCAATCTTTAGGAAGAGCGTTGGAATCAACTTCTAGGAATAGAAACCTAAGTGCCAGGAATGTGGTAATTATTCCGATACCTTCGAGAAGATCTGCAGATCGAAAGCGTGGATTTGCTCATATTGAACTTCTTGTTAAACATTTTATTGCCATGAATGAGACCGTAAGTTTTCAAGTATTAGATTGTCTGAGACATTCAAGGAAAATCTCAGACCAATCTTCCTTAAACTTTAATGAGAGAGCTATGAATATGAAGGGTGCTTTTGCGGTCGATCCGATTAAGTATTTCGAGATTTATCCCACCAAGAATTCGAATTCAGCGGTATTTCTTCTTGATGACTTAGTGACTACAGGAGCCACAGTTCAGGCCGCAAATTCAGCACTATCCGCTCTTGGTGGAAGGGTTGATGGGGTATTGGCCTCGTGTGCAACTGAAGGATTTACACATTAAGATATCCCTATGTCCGTAACCGGCTAGACCGGTTCAGCTTGAACTATTCTTGCGAAACTATTTAGGAAGAGGATTTGTGTCAGCGCTATTAGACAAGTTTTTGCGTGCTGGTGAAGGTCGCCAGATTCGTCAACTCGAAAAAATTGCAAAAGAAGTTGCAGAACTTGAATCTCAGATCTCTGCACTAAGTGATTCTGATCTACGTGCGCAAACCGAAAAACTCAAAGGGATGTTTGCATCCGGTAAATCTCTAGACGATTTACTACCGGAAGCTTTTGCCACGGTTCGTGAGGCAGCAAAGCGCACTCTTGGACAACGTCATTATGATGTTCAAATTATGGGTGGCGCAGCACTCCACCAAGGAAACGTCGCTGAAATGCGAACAGGTGAAGGTAAGACTTTAGTTTCAACGTTGCCTGCGTATCTAAATGCACTTACCGGTAAAGGTGTTCACGTTGTAACGGTCAATGATTATTTGGCCGAGCGCGATAGTGAATGGATGGGTCGAATCCATCGTTTTCTTGGACTTAAAGTCGGAGTAATTCTTTCCAATATGTCTCCTACCGAGCGTCGTGAAGCCTACGCCGCAGATATTACATATGGCACAAATAATGAATTCGGTTTTGATTATTTAAGAGACAACATGGCTTGGACGCTAGAAGATTGTGTTCAGCGCGAACATAATTTTGCAATTATCGACGAAGCTGACTCGATTTTGATTGACGAAGCTAGAACCCCACTGATTATTAGCGGACCAGCTGATAAGCCAACAAAGTGGTACGTCGAATTTGCAACTATTGCGCAGAAGCTAGATCGAGATTTGCACTACGAGGTAGATGAGAAGAAGCGAACTGTCGGCGTTCTAGAACTTGGCGTTACAAAGGTTGAAGAGCTACTTGGCATCGAAAATCTATATGAATCTGTGAACACTCCAATGATCGGATATTTGAATAACGGTATCCGCGCTAAAGAACTCTTTAAGCGAGACAAAGATTATGTAGTAATGAATGGCGAGCTCTTAATCGTCGATGAACATACTGGCCGCATGCTTTCTGGTCGACGCTACAACGAAGGTTTGCATCAAGCTCTCGAAGCGAAAGAACGCCTTGAAATTCAAGATGAGAATCAGACCCTTGCAACAATTACTCTGCAGAATTATTTCCGCCTTTACGAAAAGCTTTCAGGAATGACCGGAACTGCAATGACCGAAGCAGCAGAATTAATGCAGATTTATAAATTGGGCGTAATTCCAATCCCAACGAATCGACCAATGCAGCGGGTAGATGATCCAGACTTAATTTACAAGACTGAAAGCGCTAAATTCATTGCATCGGCAGAAGATATTGCCGCCCATCATAAAAAAGGGCAGCCAGTTCTGGTTGGAACTGTTTCAGTTGAGAAATCTGAAGAGCTTTCTTCACTTCTGAAAAAGCGTGGAATTCCACATGAAGTATTGAACGCAAAGCAGCACGAACGCGAAGCAGCAATTATTGCTCGTGCCGGAACTGTTGGCGCAGTAACGGTTGCAACAAATATGGCCGGTCGCGGAACTGACATCATGCTTGGTGGCAACCCAGAATTTATGGCCGACTTTGAATTGCAACGTCGTGGCTTAAGTCCAGTTGAAACTCCAGAAGAGTATGAAGCAGCATGGAGCGATGAATTAGCAAAGCAGAAAGCAGCAGTAGCGAAAGAGCATGAAGTAGTTGTGGAATTAGGCGGACTCTATGTTCTTGGAACAGAGCGTCACGAATCTCGCCGTATTGATAACCAGCTTCGAGGTCGCTCTGGTCGTCAAGGCGATCCTGGTGCCTCACGTTTCTATCTCTCACTGCAAGATGATTTGATGCGTCGATTCAACTCTGGAATCGTAGAAAGATTCCTTGGCGCAGCAGGAATTGCCGATGATGTTCCAATTGAATCAAAGATGGTTTCAAATGCAATTCGTTCAGCTCAGACTCAAGTTGAATCCCTCAACTTTGAAATGCGTAAAAATGTTTTGAAATATGACGATGTTATGAACCGTCAACGCACAGTCGTTTATAGCGAACGTCGCGAAGTGCTTGAGGGCGCAGATATTCAAGATCAAGTTAAGACATTTATCGTGGATACAATTTCAGCATATGTAGAAACTGCAACAAGCGAAGGCTTTGGCGAAGATTGGGATCTCGATACCCTGCACACTGCGCTAAAAGCGCTTTACCCAATCTCATTTACTATTGAAGATCTAGTTAATGAAGCCGGCGGACGTTTAGGTTTAGATCAAGGATTCATTTTAGATCGAGTTCTTGGTGATGTTGAGAAAGCATATGAAGAACGCGAAGTTTCACTTACACCTGTAGTTACTCGCGAACTAGAGCGCAAAATCTTGCTATCGGTTCTTGATCGCAAGTGGCGCGAACACCTTTACGAAATGGATTATCTACAAGAGGGAATCGGCTTACGTGCCATGGCACAACGAGATCCACTTGTTGAATATCAAAAAGAGGGATACGACTTATTCGCTGCGATGATGGATGCGATCAAAGAAGAACTTGTTGGCTATTTATTCAATGTTGAAGTTAATGTTGAAGAAGAATCTGGTGGCGTTGAAGCTAAAGGATTAAGTCCGGCTATTAAGCCTAAGAACGAACTTCGATATTCAGCTGCCGCTGAAGATGGCGGAGTAGTTGCAACAGGTGGAACTTCACGTAACGCGCCATGCCCTTGCGGATCTGGACGTAAATATAAGCGCTGTCACGGAGCCGCTTAGCTTTAAAGTAACACTAATTCGGTACAGAGCCATCTCTTATCGACGCCTTCAAATCTTAGAATTAAAGAACGAACTCGTTCGCCAATTCGAAGTGTCACAGTAGTTTCAGCCACACCTTCTATCGGTTCACTGATATAAATTTTGCGAATTTTTGGTGCCACCTTTATCGCAGTTGGTTTATTTAATAACTGTTGGTGGACTTGGCGATGGCACCATCTTGCAAGTTGATTAGCTGAACGTCTGCCGCCCCAAATTTCAACAACACTGAGAGCAAACTTAGTTACCCATTCTTGAATCTCTGGAAGTTCAGATAATGGAGAGGGCTTAGCTAGAAACTCGGGATCTGAGTAATCTTCAACATCTCTACCGAAATATTCTGGAGTAGGAATTAAATATAACTTTGCAGGAATTTTGGGTCCTTGAACTACTTTAGGTTCTTGATAAAAGGCGAGCATTGGATGGCTCCAAAGTGCTCTATCAATCGGAGTTACAGACCCTGGAACGCCATAATTATGAACCTGAAAATTCTTCATTCATTTCCCCATTTCATTCTGATCTATATCTTTGGGATAACGATGTCGATGTGTTTTGAGAACCACCTCCTCCTAAAGGATGAGTTTTTGGTTCAAATTTCGAGGTTCTTTCAAAAAACTACTTTTAGCGCTCCTGTGGATTAAAGAATTTTCTATGGCGAAAAACGAGGTATCCATGGCTCCTAAACACTGGGGGATAAACCGAAGATGCTACGTAGAACTGCTTCAAGTAATTTGAATCTAGAGGTAATTAAAGATCTCGCACTAAAGCGAGCAACAGCCAAAACCTACTTTGCAATCGGCTTATTAGTTTTATCATTATTCGCAGCTTTTGCGATTACTGGTCAGGCAAATAAGTCAGTCAGCGTTTGGTCAGCCGCGACAGATCTTGTCGCAGGAGATGTGATTAAAAGTGGCAGCGTAACGGAAGTAAAAGTCTTTTTACCGAATAGTTCTACAAAGTATCTTTCAGTGAATTCAAAAATTTTCAACCTAGTGGCCACGCGCAGAATCCTAAAGGGCGAGTTGCTGCCAGCCTCGGCCCTTTCGAATAACTTTGCAGGTGAAAGTATCCGCAGCGTGCCTTTAAAAATTGCACGCAATGATCTACCGAATGATCTTAATTCCGGTCAGAGCGTAGACATCTACTCGCTACCAAATAGCGATTTGAACTCGACCAAGCTTAGAAAGACCGAGTTAATTTCAATTGCGGTAGTGGTCGAAAGTATTGATATCAAATCAAAAGACATGGGCGGGGATATTGGAATCGTTCTTAAGATTCCTGAGCGAGATGTCATCTATCTGTTATCAGCTCTGAATCAATCAAGAATTGTGGTGGTTAGAAATGAAATCTGAGATTCCTCAATTGCAAGTGGTTACAGCGATAAGTGATTCAGAGTGCGAAGACTTTGTCTCGCAACTTCTGTTCTCACAGGGCTGGAGCATAATTTATCGAGCAATAGACATGGCTGGGCTTATGGAGTTTCTTGATGCCAGAAAGGGCGAACTTAGGACGGTCGTAATTTTCAAAAGTGATCTCCCCAATTTTGATGAAGCTCTACTCGAGTCAGCTTCAAATTCAAAAGTTAAAAATATCTGTATCGATAAGATTGAAACTAATTCACATCAATTAATGACATATATCAGAGGGCAACTTAGGTTGCCGCTGATAGCTAATGCAGGATTAGCTAATTCTGGAAAATTGGGAGCAATTGAAAGTCAGCAAGTTCCTGCAGAGCGAAAGCCTTGTGTCATAACAATTACTGGAACTGTGGGCTCACCCGGACGGAGCTCGGTTGCTCTAAACATTGCGAACTATCTAGCGGCCAACTCGCAGGTAAATCTCTACGACGCCGATTTAAGAGCGCCGGCACTTGAATATTTTATTGGCCGAGCCGGTAAGAACAATGAAAACCTAAAGCTCACTAGTTTAATTTCACAAGAGAAATTGGTTGATTCCAAGATTGGAGATTCCTCCGCCATAAATATTGTTGACCTAGGGTCGCTACCCCCATTAACCGAAGTTGTAAATGATCGTAGATGGCAAGCGGGTTTCATTAATCGAACGCTGGAAGAAACCACCACTCTGATTTATCTCTGCAAATCGAATGGCTTAAGCCTGATCAGATTAGAACAGTTCATGTCTCAATTTCCAGTTCTGCTAAGGAAACTGCCAATCATTTACATTTTGAATCAATCAGGTAGCACTCGTGAAGACCGGGCTTTGGCAAATAGATTTTCAAAGATGTGTGATGGCGAAATCTCATTCATATTGCCTATGAATCATCGAATTAATACAAACTTGGCAGAGCCAGCTAAGCGGGAATCTGGATTTGGAAGAACAATCTCAGAGATTGGTAGGATTGCGCGGGAAGTTAAATAAGGAGGCGAGAAATCTTGTTATCTATTGACGAAATGATCGCTTCACAAACAGCGCTAACTCAGGATGATCGCGCGCGCTTGATGGAACTTCTTGGGGAATGGCAGTTACTTTCAGATCTATCTTTTGCAGATTTAATTCTCTGGACCCCTAAACGTAAAGATTATCAATCTTGGCCAGATGGGCATTTAGCAATCGCTCATATTCGTCCAACAACAGCGGCAACAGTATTTGCTCACGATGTAATTGGAAATGTGATTAATTGGGGAAGTAATCCCAGAATAGATAGTGCACTTTCGACAGGTGAGATTGACCGCGATTCTGAAGCTGAACTTGTCGGTGAAATTCTTATAAAAGAGGAAACCGTTCCAGTTACATTTAATGGCCGGGTCATTGCAGTTATATCTCGCCATAGAAATGCAGATTTAATGCGTTCGCCATCAAGGTTAGAGCTAAATTATCGGGAGATAGCTCACAAGATCTATCAGATGGTTGCTGAAGGAACTTTCCCAATTCAAAATAGTTTTTACCGATCTGAATCTGCGCCAAGAGTCGGCGATGGATTAATTCGGCTCGATTCATCAGGACAGATCACATACGCAAGTCCAAACGCTAGATCTGCATTTAACCGCGCAGGATGGAGTGATGAACTTGAAGGCGTGCTCTTGGGCCAAGTTGTGGAGAGTGTTAAGCCAAATTTAAGTATCCCAACCTATGAATCTTGGCGCAGTATTTTAAGTGGTAAGAATTTGCGACGCGAAGAATTTGAGAATGAAAGTGGAATTTTCGATTTATTAGTTATGCCACTAGTTGCTGGAAGTGATCATATTGGCGCAATTGTTCTACTTCACAACGTTACCGAATTACGTAGACGAGATCGTGCGCTGGTAACGAAAGATGTAACAATCCGAGAAATTCATCACCGGGTTAAGAACAATTTGCAGACAGTTTCTGCGCTGCTTAGATTGCAATCAAGACGCGTGGATGATGAAACTGCAAAGACTGCACTTGAAGAAGCGGTTCGACGCGTTGCCTCAATTGCAATCGTTCATGAAACACTTTCAAATAGCTCTACCGAGTCAGTCGCCTTTGATGAGGTTTATGATCGAATTGTTCACAACGCGATTGAATTAAGCACACATAAAATTCACGTTAAAAAAGTTGGGACTTTCGGAACCTTTGATTCACAGATTGCAACCCCGTTAGCGCTAGTAATTACCGAACTTATTCATAACGCGCTAGAGCATGGACTCGCTAATTCGGGCGAGAATTTGCGGGTAGAGGTTTCTCGGAAAGCAGATGGTTGTGAGGTTCGAATTATTGATGATGGCATCGGACTGCCACTTGATTTTAAATGGGATCAATCTTCTAACTTGGGGCTTCAGATTGTTAAGACTTTGACCGAGAATGAGTTAAAGGGAAGTATTGAATTGGTTCGCGTTGGAAGTGAAACCCAAGCCGTTCTAAAGTTTTAGACTTAGAAGTTTTAAAAGTTTAGAAGCTATTTTGGTTTTCTAATAGGCGCGCACGATTTCTTGCAGCACGGCGCTTGAGCGCACGACGTTCATCTTCAGATAGACCGCCCCAAACTCCAGCATCTTGACCGCTCTCAAGTGCCCATGCAAGACATGGCTCTTTAACGATGCAGCGATTACAAACTTTTTTAGCTTCCTCGATTTGAGCCAGGGCGGGACCAGTGTTGCCGACCGGAAAGAAAAGCTCCGGATCTTCATCGCGGCAAGCAGATTGATGACGCCAGTCCATGATTATTTGGCTCCTTATAGAAATTCAAACTTAAATCGGGGGAAGCAAAGGGCAATTACTGCCATTCACATAGGTTAATTATCCCGTGTATGACATGACATAACAAGGACATTCGCTAATTGATTTTGTGATTTGTGCCCCCGGCGGGAATCGAACCTGCGCTCCCGCCTCCGGAGGGCGGTGCTCTATCCACTGAGCTACGGGGGCAAATTATGTAGAAATTCAGTGAGTTAATTTATTGTAGTAATAGTAGTGTTTTTAGTGCTCGCACTCTACCTGTGAGAAATCTGTAATGATTACGCCAGCGAAATTGAGAAAGTGGGAATCAAATGGGGAATAGCGAAGTGGCCTATTTTGCAACAGGTTGTTTCTGGGGCGCCGAACGTAGATTTTGGCAACTTGCTGGGGTTCTTGAAACCAGTGTTGGTTACATGGGTGGAAATCGTGCTAATCCAAGTTATGAACAAGTTTGCACCGGAGTTACGAATCATGCAGAAATAGTTAGCGTCACATTTAATCCAGATTTAATTTCCTATCGAAGATTGCTCGAAGAGTTCTGGGTAATGCACGATCCAACATCACTTAACCAGCAAGGTGGGGACATTGGGACCCAGTATCGGAGTGCGATATTTACAACTTCCAAGGCACAGTTAGATGAAGCGCTCGCAACAAAAGCGGAATATCAGGCCCTGCTAACCGCTGAGGGAATTGGTGAAATTGTTAGCCAGATTGAAAGCGCCGATCCACATGTTTATTGGGTCGCTGAGGAATATCATCAGAAGTATTTAGCAAAGAATCCAAATGGATATGACTGTCATTCGAGTACCGGGGTTCTATTTACGCAAAAGTAATGTAGTTTACGTGCCATGAGCTCACAGGTATGGCAAATAACTCTCGCAGTACTTTTATTGGTTTTAGCCTTCGACTTCGCAATGGCTTACAAGCAACGCAACGTTGAGACTTCCTTAAGCACCGCAGTTAGTTGGACGCTATTTTATGTTGCAGCAGCAGTCGTATTTGGAATTTCACTTGGACAGTGGGCTGATACACAAGCACAGAATGAATTCTTTGCAGGTTGGTTAACTGAATATTCGCTCTCGTTCGATAATTTATTTGTTTTTGTTCTTATCTTGGCAAGGCTAAAAGTTGCAAAAGAGAAAGAGCAGCTAATCCTTCTAATTGGTATTGCAATGGCTCTGGTAATGCGCGGTGGATTTATTGCCCTCGGATCAGTAATTGTTAGCAAATTCTCTTGGGTATTCTTCTTCTTCGGCGCTTTCTTGATATATACCGCTTACACCTTGATTAAAGAATCAGATGAAGAAGAGTGGGAAGAAGGAAAAGTAATAAGTTATTTGCGCAGAAAAGGTGCGTCAACATTTACCTTGGCGCTAGTAGCAATAGCAATGACAGATGTTCTATTCGCATTCGACTCAATCCCAGCAATCTTTGGACTCACAAAAGATCCATACATAATCGTTACCGCAAATATTTTTGCTCTCATGGGGCTTCGCCAGCTTTATTTCCTTATCGGCGGGCTAATGAAAAAACTGATTTATTTAACACAAGGGCTTTCATTTATTCTCGCTTTCATCGGAGTTAAGTTGTTCCTTGAAGCGATGCATTCCCAGGGTTGGCACAGCGTAGGGCCCTTGGAACTTCCACATATCTCACTAATATTTAGCTTGGGCATGATTATTGGAACTCTCGCAGTAACATCAATTCTTAGTTTGTATAAGACCAGGGATAAAAAAAGCAATTAGGCTGGGAACATGACAAAACTGCCAGCTCTGCCACTCGCGCAATTACAGAAGCGTAGGAGTGCAAAGTGGCGCATGTTTCCAAGTGATGTGCTTCCACTGCCCGTTGCGGAAATGGATTTCGAAATTGCTAAGCCGATTCGCGATGTCTTGGGGGAGATGCTTAAGGGTTCAGATACTGGTTATCTC
>CAMAYZ010000011.1 GCA_945863115.1 Bifidobacterium breve | reverse complement strand
CCTTGCTTGCCAAGCTTTAGGAATACTTCACCAAGTGCGCCATCTGCATATGCACCAGCTGTCATGTAACCCTCGGCGCCGCCAACCATAAATGATGTTGTGATTGATGGACGTGACTTAGGTAGACGCTTACGTGTAGCAGTTGGGTGGATTGCATCTGCAACAGCATCTGTTGGTGCACCCTTTGAATCAGATAGTGGTTGACCGACCTTACAGTTGTCGCGATAAACCGCGAGCGCCTTTAGGCCAAGCTTCCAACCTTCGTAGTAAACCTCTTCGATTTCAGCAACTGTTGCATCTGAAGGCAGGTTAACTGTCTTTGAGATCGCACCAGATAGGAATGGTTGACATGCAGCCATCATCTTTACGTGGCCCATTGCTGAGATTGAACGGATACCCATTGCGCAGTCGAAGATGTCATAGTGCTCTGGCTTTAGGCCAGGTGCATCAATGATGTTTCCGTTCTCTGCGATGTATTCAACGATTGCTTCGTTGGTCTCATCTGAATATCCAAGCTTCTTAAGTGCTTGTGGAATTGTCTGGTTCACGATCTGCATTGAACCGCCACCGACAAGCTTCTTAAACTTAACTAGAGCAAGGTCTGGCTCAATACCTGTTGTATCGCAATCCATCATCAAGCCAATAGTTCCGGTTGGTGCAAGAACTGATGCTTGCGCATTGCGCCAACCATTCTTATCGCCAATCTCTAGGCACTTATCCCACTCCTTGTTCGCTACTTGCCAAACATCTTGATCAAGTGAAGTAACGCTCTTTGCTGATGCTGAAGCATTTGCGTGCTTCTTCATTACGCGAGTGTGTGCTTGTGCGTTGCGAGCGAAACCAGCATATGGTCCAACGATTCCTGCAAGTTCTGCAGAACGTCGGTATGAAGTTCCGGTCATGAGAGATGTGATTGCGCCAGCTAGTTGACGGCCACCATCTGAATCGTAAGCAAGACCTGAAGCCATAAGTAGCGCACCAAGGTTTGCAAAGCCGATACCTAGTTGACGGTAGTTACGAGTTGTTTCACCGATTGGATCTGTTGGGAAATCTGCGAAGCAGATTGAGATATCCATTGCAGTGATAATTAGCTCGGTTGCCTTAACGAAGTTCTTGGTGTCGAATGAACCATTTGATTCAAGGAACTTTAGAAGGTTAAGTGATGCCAAGTTGCATGATGAGTTATCAAGTGACATGTATTCAGAGCAAGGGTTCGATGCATTGATGCGACCGGTCTCTGGGTTTGTGT
Source organism: Bifidobacterium breve (assembly GCA_945863115.1). Taxonomy (GTDB): domain Bacteria; phylum Actinomycetota; class Actinomycetes; order Nanopelagicales; family Nanopelagicaceae; genus AAA044-D11. The sequence goes on along the minus strand of CAMAYZ010000011.1, from coordinate 28,132 downwards.
GCCATTCGTTGATGGTGTCGTCATATTGAATTCCTGGATCAGCGCAAGCCCATGCCGCTTCTGCCATCTTGCGGAATAGTTCGCGAGCTTCAACAGTTTCGATAACTTCACCTGAAGCACGAGCAACTAGACCGAATTTTTCGCTGTTCTCATATGCGCGCATGAATTCATCTGATACGCGAACTGAGTTATTTGCATTCTGATATTGCACAGAAATAATGTCTTTTCCACCGAGATCCATATCGAAGCCAGCATCGCGAAGTGCGCGAATCTTGTCTTCTTCGCGGACCTTGGTCTCAATGAATTCTTCGATATCTGGGTGGTTTACATCTAGAACAACCATCTTTGCTGCGCGACGTGTTGCGCCACCTGACTTGATTGTTCCTGCTGATGCATCTGCACCGCGCATGAACGAAACTGGACCAGAAGCTGTTCCGCCAGACTTTAGAAGTTCTTTTGCAGAACGGATACGTGAAAGGTTTAGACCAGCACCGGAACCGCCTTTGAAGATCATTCCTTCTTCGCGATACCAGTTAAGGATTGAATCCATTGTGTCATCGACAGAGAGAATGAAACATGCAGAAACTTGTTGAGGTGCATTAGTTCCGACGTTAAACCAAACTGGTGAGTTAAATGAGAAGACCTGGTGCATAAGCATCCAAGTTAATTCGTGTTCGAAAATTTCAGCATCGGCATCTGTTGCGAAGTAACCGAAATCTTTTCCAGCCTTTGTGTAGGTAAGAACTACGCGGTCGATAACTTGCTTAAGTGACCATTCGCGATTGTCATGTCCTACTGCGCCACGGAAGTATTTTGTTGTAACGATTGTTGAAGCATTCACTGACCAGAAGTCTGGATATTCCACACCTTTTTGTTCGAAGATAACTTCGCCTGATTTCCAGTTGGTCTGCACAACATCGCGACGTTCCCAAGTCACTTCGTCATAAGGGTGCTTTCCAGCAGTGGTGTAAATGCGTTCGAGAGTAAGACCCTTGCCTAGGGTTTTCTTATTTCCCGCTGCTGGCTTATTGACGATGGACATGATTGTTTCCTTCTTCCGACTAGTAATTAATTAACTAAAGTTTTTCTTGCGTTATTTGAATCATTTGCTACAGCTTGGGAATTCGCTGTATTTGAAGGAGCGGCGCGGAGAAGTGCGATCTCACCTTCGAAATCTTCAAGTGTGGAGAACGAACGATATACCGAGGCAAAGCGCAAGTATGCGATTTGGTCTAATTCGCGGAGTGGCGCGAGGATTGCCATTCCAACTTCTTGTGCTTCGACTTCTGCCTGGCCATCAGAGCGGAGCGTCTCTTCAACTCTCTGCGCTAATAGTGCTAAGTCGTCATCATTTACTGGGCGTCCTTGGCAGGCCTTTGAAACACCAGAGATAACTTTCTCGCGGCTAAATGGTTCAGTAGCTCCCGATCTTTTAATGATCATCAGGATCGAGGTCTCAGACGTTGTGAAACGGCGATTGCACGATGTGCATTCGCGGCGGCGGCGAATCAGGGTTCCGTCTTGCCCAGAGCGAGAATCGACGACTCGAGAGTCTTCGCTTCTGCAAAATGGACATAACATTCTTGGATTTCCCCTTTTTCAACCGATCTAGCGTAAGTGCCCTAACATACTGGAAAACCACAACTTATGGAACTTATTCGTGGCTTGACCCCTATATGTAGTAGGAACTGTAGACCAAAACTCGAGGGTTTAAAGGAGGCTGTGCGGCGTGTCGGGGGTTAGATCTTCTTTCAGGCTCTCTGGAACTTATTTAGCAGGCACCCAGAGCTTGGTTCCAGGCTCAAGATCGGTTGAAGCCAGGCCATTGGTTGAAACGATCTGATCCACGACGGATGAGAGATCAGATCGGCCACCAGTGTTTAGGGCAGAAGCGATGGACCAGATGGTCTCGCCACTTGTCACAACAACTTGCATGTAACCAGCAGTGCCGGTCTTAACAACTTCTGATGAAGCAACACCCTGGTCGCTTAGAGATGCGCTAAAACCAGCGCCAATTACTATCAATAGCGATGCGCCAACAAATGTTCTGGCTAGCTTCTTGTATCGGTTCTTGCTCATTTACTTCTCCTACATAACCTTGTTACCAAGGACCGAGGGGATTCGGTCATTCGAACAAGTGTTCTAAAAGGAACTATAGGTCAACCCACTGACACATGCAAGTGAAAACCGAACAAATGTTCGCTTTTTTTGGAAATCTGGTTTATGCTTTTCCTATGACTAAAAAGAAGACCTCCCCTGCCAAAACCTCTAGCAAAGTTGCCGAGCTCCCAGATGGCCCAGCCAACGAGCACGGCCTGACCCCTCGCCAAGCCAAAATCCTTGATGTTATTCGCACCGCGATCGAGACCAACGGCTATCCCCCTTCAATGCGCGAGATCGGCCAAGCTGCCGGCCTGGCCTCCCCAGCCTCAGTTTCATACCAACTAGAGACCCTCGTTGAAAAAGGATTTATCCGCCGCGATGCCACAAAGGGCCGCGCCCTAGAAATTACTTATCCAAGTGAGGGCGAAGCAATTACGCCAGAGAAGACCCGCAACGTTCCACTTCTCGGAACTATTGCTGCCGGTTCTCCAATCTTGGCCGAGACCAGCTTTGATGAAGTCTTCCCATTGCCAGAATCATTGGTGGGCAAGGGCGATATTTATATGCTGAAAGTTAAAGGCGATTCCATGATCGATGTTGCAATCTGCGATGGCGATTATGTTGTTATCCGCGCACAGAGCGATGCCAATAAAGGTGAGATTGTTGCAGCGATGATTGATGGCGAGGCCACAGTTAAAACTTGGTCGAAAAAAGATGGCCACCATTGGTTGCTTCCAGCAAACGATAACTACGCACCTATCCCAGGTGATGGCGCCCAAATTCTTGGAATCGTCACAGCGGTATTGCGCAGTATTCGTTAATTTTTTAAGTTTCTCGGGCTACCCTTTTACTTATGACAATTGCACGCAATATCTTCTTACTTCTTCACGTAGTTGGTTTCCTTGGGATTCTTGGCGCACTCCTCTCCCAAATTCCTAAGCCGCAGAAGCGCATTCTCGGTGGCGCCATGCACAGCGCACTTCTCTCACTTGTTTCCGGAATCGCACTTGTAGGAATTCGCACATCTCTGCATGCATCAGATGCTGCTAACTGGGACGCACCAGATCACGCAAAGGTTGGAATCAAATTTCTGATTCTCGCCGTTATCCTGGTTCTCGGATATAAGAATGTAAAGAAACCAGCGGTTTCAACCAAGATTTGGGCAACCATGATTGCTCTTGCGGTCGTTAATCTTGTTATAGCCCTAGCGCCTTAAGTTTTTAGCTATTTTTAAAGCGCGACTACGAAATCTATTTCGACCAAGATATTGATTAGATCTGATCCAACAGTTGTGCGCACTGGAAATGGCGCTGATAAGAATTCACGATAGACCTTGTCGTATTCAGCAAAGTCTGCAACGCAATTTTGTAGGTGCGCAGTTGTCTTTACTACTTGGCTGAAATCTGCACCAACTTCATCAAGAATTGCCTTCAAGTTAATAAGGGTTTGACGTGTTTGTGGACCCACGCCGCCTTCTACAATTTTTCCGGTAGCAGGATCAACTGGACCCATTCCGCAGGTGTATAAAAATCCATTAGCAATAACGCCATGTGAATATGAACCGCCTGGGGCCGGTGCACCTTTTGCTTTTACGTGCTTGATTGTTGAGTTAGTCATGGTGACCTTTCAGTTAGAAGTGGGTGCTTATTAAATCTATGATTTCGTATTCATCATTTACGAGTGGTAGCAGGCGCCATTTATCGAAGTTGGTGCATGGGTGGGAAATTCCACAAGCAATTAAATCTCCAACCACAACTGAACCTGGCGTTATCTCCATGAAAGCATGCTGATCATTTAGCATATTAATCTTTCCCTCAAACGGCATTGGCTTACCGGCTAATTTAAGGATTGGAAGTGGTTCATCAAGATCATTTCCGGCATCGCGCTTTCCGAAGTTAAGGATTGCTAAATTCGCTTCAGGAACACTTAAAACTCGCGACCAGAGTTCAAGAGCTGGATAAAAACGATCGCTATCTGAAAACCCATTAAATGGATACAAATCCTCGTAATGAATATGGTCGTGACTTAGATACCCACCACTACGAAGTAATAGCAGGGCCTCGCCATCATATTTTGCGAACTCTTCGGCGACGTAATCGAAGTAAGAGCTGCCACCGGCAGAGATGATTATTTTCTCACCACGAACAAATGGTTTAGTAATTGCTGCAGCAGCAACTATTTGACGAAGGAAGATTCTAATTTTCTCAATTCCTTCTCCGTTGCGATCTCCCCCAGGAACTGCCCCTTCGAATCCAGAAACACCACGAACAAAAATCCGTTCGTCTTTTGCAATCTCAGCCAATATATTTTTCAGAAGATCTAAGTCGCGGATTCCAGCGCGGCCTCCTGGTGCGCCAATTTCCATAAAGAGGTTTAGTTTTGCATTGGGAACTTTTTCAATTGCCTTCTGAGCAATTTCTAGCCCGGCAATTGAGTCGATGTAAAAAATAATCTCTCCGCTGCCACTGCCATTAATCTTTGCTATTTCTACAATTGAAGTTGGCTCCATTACTTCATTGCCAATAATCAAGCGAGTAAATCCGGCTGCAAACATAATTGCGGCTTGATTGAAATTTGCAATTGTGAGTCCCCAGGCACCCGCATCAATCTGTCGCTTTGCAATCTTTGGTGCCATTGGAGTTTTCACATGAGGGGCTAATTCAAAGCCAAGAGATTTGCAGTAACTGGCCATTCTTTGGATGTTATGTTCAATTGCGCTGTCGCGTAAAACCATGATTGGAAATTGGAAGTCTGCAGTAAACAATTGTTTATTTGTTGCGAGGAATTCTTCAATACTCTTGCCCTGGGAAGCTATTGGCATTCCTTTATGGAAAATTGAAATGAGATCTGGGCTCATAGGTAGCAATCGAACTAGTCAGCAGTTGATTAGTCAACTGTTTGCAATTACAACATTTGTAATTTTGCAGCTCGTTATTTTTGACTGCAAGAATTCGCCTTCCAGAGGATCGACCGTTAAATCAAAGCGCCACTTCACTGCAATCCAATTTGAAATATAAGCGCACTGCGCTTTTGCTGGCAACCAGCCCGCCACATCCTTATCGCCCTTCGAACGATTCAAACTTGCAGTTACTGCCAATAAAGAACGTGAGTCCTCGAGATCATTTGCAAAATCCATTCGCTGCGCCGATGTCCAAGCCCAGGCACCAGATCGCCAAGCTTCTGCTAGCGGAACCATGTGGTCAATATCTAAGCCAGTTGGATTTGTGAAAACTTTTCCATCGTACGAACTCTTCCATTTGCCGCCAGATAAATAGCATCGTGCACCAACCGTAGGTTTCACAATTGCTTCGGCAATTAAAACTTCATACCTAGTATTGCAACCATCTTTATCGGCATCTATCCAATGTTTAAATGAGCTGCGTGAATATCCGCCAACCTGATCTTCTGTAATGACGAGAGTTATTTTCTCTGCCGCTGATGTTGGCGACATGTTTAAGGAAAAAATCAGTACCGAGCAGAGCCCGAGGGCAATCCGCTTCGATGTATTCACTCCATCAGATTACCGAGAGTAAGCGCTATGGAATAGAAAAAATCGATTTACCGCACTAATCTTCCCCCATGACATATCAATTGCGTGACCTAAATGGAAAAGTTGTAATCATTACCGGAGCTACCGCAGGTATTGGCGCCGCAGCAGCCAGAGCACTTGTCGAGAAGGGTTGCAAAGTTGTTCTAAACGCCCGAAGCGAAGAGCGCCTCAAAAGTATGGTTGCCGAACTCGGTGCCAACGCTATTTATGTCGCCGGCGATAGTTCTAATCCAGATATTGCACGCAAAGTCGCAAAGGCAGCAATCGATACTTTTGGAACCATCGACACCATCGTGCCAAATGCCGGCATTGGTTATTACGGATCAATCCTTGATCACAGCGATGAAGATGTAAATCGCATGATGCGCACAAATTACGAAGGCACCGTTCATATTATTCGTGCCGCTCTTCCAACACTGCTTGCAAAGAAAGAGGGCGATGTAATCATCGTTGCTTCAGTTGCTGGTTTCCGCGGTGGCGATAACGAAGCTATTTACACTGGCACAAAGCATGCCCAAGTTGGTTTTGCTGGTTCACTAGATCGCGAACTTCGTTCTAAAGGCGTTCGCGTTGCACTTGTCTGCCCAGCAGGAGTCGAAACTGAATTCGCACTTGGCTTTGGTCGCACCGCTGGTGAAGACAAATTAAAAACTTATCTGCGCCCAGAAGATGTGGCATTCCAAATCACAACAATTATGAGCCAACCGCGAACTGTTCGATCACATATCTGGACTTTGTGGTCAATGGGACAAGATTCCTAATTAAGAACTAGCCCTTAACAACCGCTTTCACAATCGCTTCAGGAGTTGCATCCTGGCCAACTTTTGCATCAACACTTGTTGGGATTCCATTTTTCTGGGCCGCTGCTAAGAAAGCTAACTGCGCTGCTATATCTGTCATCCAATACATCGCAGATGGCCCGGCCCGATCCAAGATTCGCTCAGCTTGTGCAATTCGTGCATCAGAGAATTTCTCAACGTCATTCTTATCGTCTTCAACAATCGCGAGCAAATATTGCTTAATCTCAAATGCAATTCCAGTCTTGTCACCATCATTATCAATTAGCGTTTTAAGTTCAGCATCCAAGCCGCGCATCTTTCTACCTTCACGCTTTTTTCGGGATCTGCGCTCCATATATAAATAGACGATCGCTGCTATGAATAGAAATTCAAACATTTTCTGCCCCTTTCATTGATTCAAACCTATGCCCTGGCTCTGACATCTCAGTAATCCCCCTAATTTCAAGCCATCGCGGCTACCCTTTTACCTATGAGCAAAGAGATCACATCCCAAAGTCTTCGTAAGGTCAACATATTCGCGGGCATCCTGCACCTGGCACAAATGGTTGCGGTCCTCGCCCTCAGCAGCGATTTCTCACTGCCGATCAATGCAACGTATATGACTGGTCCTCCTGGAACTTCCTTTGCCGAACCAATTACACTTTTTGAAACTCCAATTGGATTAACAGTTGCAATTTTTCTAGGCCTATCTGCACTGGCACATTTCATCGTTGCAAGTCCACAATTTTTCCCACGCTACAGCGCTGGTATTGCTGCGAAGCGAAATTATTTCCGCTGGGTTGAATATTCAATTAGCTCATCAGTAATGATTGTTCTAATTGCTCAAGTAACTGGCGTTGCCGAAATTTCAGCAATCATCTCAATCTTCGGTGTTAATGCATCCATGATTTTATTTGGTTGGTTGCAAGAGAAATACGAGAACCCAGGAAGCGGTGGTTGGCTTCCATTTATCTTTGGTTGCATCACCGGAATCGTTCCTTGGATCGCACTACTCTTTTATGTTTTCTCAATTGGTGGCCCTAGCGATGCCTCTGCCCCAGCATTTGTTTACGGAATTGTTTTGACCATATTCATTTTCTTCAACTCATTCGCACTCGTGCAATGGTTGCAATATAAAAAGGTTGGAAAATGGTCAGATTACATCCGAGGCGAACGCACATATATAACGCTCTCGCTGATTGCTAAATCTGCACTTGCTTGGCAAATCTTTGCCAACACGTTAATCCCCGCTTAAAAGTTAAACGCGGTGGAACTCCTAGGAGATACCACCGCGCTAACTAACTTCTTAACTTCTACTGTTTTTTTAGTTTGACCAAGCAGAAGTAACAGATACTGACTGCAAGCCAAGCTTACGAGCATCGTTTCCAACATACTTATCCCAAAGTCCGGCTAAGTTGTTGTGTGATGTTTCGTAACGTAACCAGGTATCAACATAGTTCTTTAGGTCGTAGTCGCCAGCTGGCATGAAGAAGCTGTTCTCATCAACGAACACTGGTGGAACGTTTAGGAACTTAAGTCCCTTATTGTTCTTAAGTGCATCAGCAATTGAGAATTCGCCCACGATCATTGCATCTGAACGTCCAGCAGCAACATCAGCTAGAGCGGCTGTGTTTGAAAGCTTCTTTAGCTTTGCCTTTGGATACAGAATCTTTGCAGCAGCTTCTTGTGAAGAACCAACAACAACAGCAATTGAAATCGCTGAACTATTTAGATCTGAAAGTTTCTTCAGCTTTGAACCAGGTTTGATGAGTACGTAGTTTGACTCAACGAAAGATGGGTAGCTTGCGAAAAGAACTGTCTGAGCGCGCTCTGGTTTGATAGTCGCTGAAATTCCTGACATATCAAACTTTCCTGCAGCCTGAGCAGCGAACAAGCTTCCGAAAGGAAGTTCTACCCATTCTGGAGTTGCACCAAGAGAGTCGGCTAACTTCTTCGCTAAGTCAACGATGTAACCAGTTGGAGTTCCATCTGCCTTCTTGAATTGAAGTGGTGCGAAAGTTAAATCGACACCGAACTTAATTTTCTTGCTTGATAGAACTTTTGCCAACACTGAATCAGCTGAAGTCACAAATGATTCACGTGAAGCTGAAGGAGCTGACACTGCATTTGCAGCTGGCGTGAAGGAAGCAAGTGCACCGGCGCCAAGAACTGCACCTGCACCACGAATGAAGTTACGACGATCAGGTGTTGTTACATCTGATGTAACTTCTTTTTTGCTCTTACTCATATTTCCTCCTTACTTTACATCCAGACAATTTGTCTAGATGTATTCACCAACGTTTGCCACTTTCTGACTACCGTTCGTGAAACCTATTCTGTTCATCTTCTTCTCTATGAATGAGAAGAGTTTTGTCACTCCCATTACCGCAATGAAATAAAGAATTCCTGCGGTTGTATAAAATTCAAATGGTCGATAGAAAAGATCGGCCTGTTGTTGCGCCATACGCATAAGTTCTGGGACGCCAATAATGCTCAAGATTGCGGTGTCTTTTATTGCGTCAACAAACTGATTTCCGCTCGGCGCTAAAACTATTCGAAACGCCTGTGGGAGCACGATGTAACGCTTTATCTGGCGCTTAGTTAAGCCAATTGCTGCAGCGGCTTCGCTCTGCCCGATATTGACGGCCAAGATTCCTGATCTAAAGGTTTCGGATAAATAACCGCTATTCAATAATGCGAGCGTTATGATTCCAGCAGGAATTTTAGGAAGGTTTATATCCGCCACAATCGCGAGGCCAAAGTAAACCCAAATAACTAAAACATAGAGCGGTACACCTCTAAAGAGTTGGGTGTAAACAAATGCAAAGCCCCGCAAGAATCGGCTATTTGATAAACGCATCAACGCTATTAATAATCCGATTATCATCGCGAGAATAATTGCCGCTGTTGCGCAGAACATGGCAATACCAAAGCCTTCTAGAAGTAGGGTCCGAGAACTCCAAACCGCAGCGAAATCGAATAAAGGAACTGAACTATCCACGGCGACTCTTTCCCGAAAGTTGGCGCTCTAGAAGCCAGGCAAAACTCGCTACTGAGAGAGTTAGAGCGATAAATACAACGCCAGCAAAGCTATAAAGTTCGAACGGTCTAAAGGTTTCAAGGGATACATATTGCGCAACATAAATCATGTCTGATACGCCGATAACAGAAACAATCGTTGCGCCCTTAAGAAGACCCACATAAATATTTACCGTCTGCGGAAGAATGATTCGTATCGCTTGTGGAAGAACAATCAGCCTTGATGTTTGCATCCGATTTAATCCGATAGCAAACGCGGCATCGCTCTGGCCCTGATCAATTGCTTTGATTCCACCGCGGAATACTTCGGCCATATAAGCGCCACCGGTAATTCCAAGTGCAATTGCCCCGGCCTGGAAATCTGAGAAATTAATTTTGAATTTCAAAGAAAGGCCGTAATAAATCCAGAAGAGAAGAACAAAGAGAGGCAGCGATCGCCCAACCTGGACAATTGAATTAGAGATTACATTTAGAACTCGATACTGACTAAATCTTAAAGTTGCGAAGAAGAGACCAAATAGAAGCGCAAAAGCCATTCCAGCCACAGATATCTGAAGCGTAATGATTAAACCCTTCATTAACTCCGGCAGATGTTCTTCAATTATCCGCCAGCTAAAGTCGTATTTTCCCATTGTTACTATTCCAAAATTGAGCTCAAAAATGCCTTGGCTCTAGGCTCTTGAGTGTTGCGGATTTCCTCTGGTGTGCCGACCTGAACAATCTTTCCTTGGTCCATAAACACAATCCGATGCGCAACTTGGAAAGCAAACTTCATTTCGTGGGTAACGATAATCATCGTCATTCCCTCGCGAACCAGCCTGCGGATTTCATCGAGAATTCCTGAAACCAGTTCCGGATCAAGAGCTGAAGTAACTTCATCAAAGAGCATAACTTTTGGATTCAGAGCCAAGGCACGCGCAATTGCAACTCTCTGCTTTTGTCCACCTGATAATTGATCTGGATATACCTGCAACTTATCTGAAAGCCCAACTTGCTCCAGGCTTTGTGCGGCAACTTCTTTAGCCTTGTCTTTTTTCATCTTTCGAACTTTTTGTAAACCCAGAGAGACATTTTCAAGTGTCGTCATATGTGGGAAAACATTGAAATGTTGAAAGACCATTCCGATTTCAGCACGTAATGCCGGAAGTTTCTTCTCATAACGAAAGTTTGCAAGAACGTTAAATTTTGATCTATAGCTACGCCAGGAGACTTTATCGAAAACGATTTCGCCAGAATCTGGTGGTGAAATAAAATTTATGCAACGCAATAGCGTGCTTTTACCTGATCCACTTGGACCAATAATGCAAACAACTTCACCCTTTGCAATATTTAAATTAACATCTTTGAGAACGTGCAATTCTCCGAAACTTTTCGATACAGACTTAATTTCTAGTAAGTAGTCTGATGAATTTTGATTCAAGTTTCGCCCACACTTTCGCCTCGGATTTAGTTCGATATCCGAACTTTCTGTTATTTCAACTTATGACCGTTAGCGATGCCCGTCAAGGGAATTCACACATTTTGTCCAGAAAGTTTTGGGGCCTTGTTCGGGAATTATTCGGATCCCCGTTTAACGAGGCCCGGTTCGCCTCCTTAACAATCTCAAAGAAAATGGCCCCCGGTGACTAAGTCGGGAGCCATTTGGTGTGCGTATGACTGGTGGGATTCGAACCCACGACCTTCCTCGTAGTCAGTGAGGTGCTCTATCCGCTGAGCTACAGTCATACGCATGCGAAAGTTAGTCCTGATTACATTCTGTTAAATTTTTTGAAAACGATTTTGTGAATAAAAATCAGTTGTGTAAAAAGAATTGCAATCAGCCCAAAAGTTGGTGTTAAGGTTCATCCGCGTAGTCAGAGAGGTGCAGTTCCAAGTACAACAGCAAGGGTCTCGCAAAGTAATTTGTGAGGCCCTTTGCATTTCATACTGAGAACTCAGCCGCACTGACTTACTATTGAACAATGCCGCGCGTAGCTAAAACGAAGAATGGATTCGAACCTAAAGTCTGTGTGCGCTGTGGCCTGGAATTTGAATGGCGAAAGAAGTGGGCCAAGAACTGGGCCGAAGTGAAGTATTGCAGCGATCGATGCCGAGAAAATAAATGAAGCGCATTATCTATATTCCCTTTGATCATTTAAATCAAAAATATGGTGCACTTAAGGAAGCTGATCCCAAAGAAGATCTGATTGCGTTTGTCGAAAGTGCGCGTATGACAACTGGGCGCAATTGGCACAAAGAGCGCCTCTTCTTTCTAATCTCCAGCGCAAGACATTTTGCTAAATCACTTGAAGAAGCAGGCTTCACGGTTGAATACGTAAAGGCGACAACAACAATTGATGGACTAAAAACTATTCAAGCAAAACATAAAATCAAGGAAATTATCTGCGCTGAACCGTCTTCGCATCGCCAATTTGCTGCGCTAAAAGAATTCGGTGCCATCTTTATCCCAAATGACTTCTTCATGACTCCTCGCCCACTATTTGCAGATTGGGCTGGTTCGCAAAAATCTTTTTTAATGGAGAATTTCTACCGCTTGCAACGATCCCGTTTAAATATTCTGATCGAAAAAGGTAAACCAACTGGCGGCGCCTGGAACTTCGATAAAGAGAATCGTTTGCCACCACCAAAGAAGTATGACGGCCCCCCTTATTTAGAACACAAGCGCGATCAAATTGATTTAGAAGTTGCTAAGGAACTTGGCCACACCCCCACAACAACTTGGGCAACAACCCGAGCAGGCGCACTTGCTCAATTAAAAAATTTTATCGATAACCACTTTGCCGAATTTGGTCCGCTCGAAGATGCAATGACAACCGATAACTGGGCGCTGCATCATTCACTTCTTTCGCCTTATCTGAATAACGGCTTGTTACATGCCGAAGAAGTGATTCTCGAAGCGCTTAATGCTTTTAAAGCTGGCAAAGTTCCAATCGAATCTGCCGAAGGATTTATCCGGCAAATAATTGGTTGGCGCGAATATGTAAATGGTATGTATTGGTTCCTTTCTCCGGATTACCGTGAAAACAATCAGTTAAATGCCACACGCAAATTACTTCCACTCTTCACTGATTCAAGTAAAACCAAGATGAATTGCATCAAAGAGACAGTTGCGGATATCGAAGAGCGCGCGTGGGTTCACCACATTCCGCGTCTTATGCTTCTAAGCAATCTTGCGTTGATCACAGGCACCAACCCGCAAGAGTTTCTTGATTGGATGCGCGAAGTATTTATCGATGCAAGTGAATGGGTAATGGTTCCAAATGTAATTGGTATGGGTGTGCACGCCGATGGTGGCGCAATGATGACAAAGCCTTATGCCGCAGGCGGCGCTTATATCTCGCGTATGAGTAATTACTGCAAGGGCTGCGAATACAACCCAAAACTTCGAATCGGTGAAAGCGCCTGTCCGTTCACAACTTTGTATTGGGATTTCCTAGATCGCCACCGAGAAACGTTTGTTAAGAACCATCGCATGAGCCAACAAGTATTTGGATTAAACCGATTGAGCGATCTACCAGAACTAAAGGAACGAGCTAAAGAAGTTCTTAAGGGTCTAGAGCAGGGAACTATTTAAAACTTAGTTGTTCTTCACATATTCAGATGCATGAGGAAAACCATTTGCCTCAAGCTTTTCGGCCAAATCAGCCTTTACTGCTTTAACAACCTTGTGGGTTCCATCGCAGTTCTTCTCTTCATCTCTTGTGTATCCACACTGACAAGCGCCCATGAAATTCTCTTTTCTATTTGAAGTTAACGAGATTCTAACTAACTTTAGTTACTCGAAATCGCCGCCTCTGCCAGTGATCTTTTTCTTGCTTCGCGTCGGACGTTCATACGCAATTAACAAGCCGAAAAGAGCCACAGCAAAGGCGCCGATAGCAATAAATTTTGCCATTTAGTTATCCGAGAACTGCCCATACAACTAGTGCAAATACACCAATTCCAAGTCCAACCATTGCAGTCGCAGATAGCGACAAGAATCCACGTGAAGCTGCAATTCGCTTAGATAATTCTGATGGCTTTTCAATTCTCTTAAGATCAATTAGCAAAACTTCGGCTTCGCGAATAGTTGCATATTGGGAGATGATTGCAAGAATTCCAGTTGCCGCTGCAACACCGAGTGTCAAATACTTTGCTCCATCTGTTGCATTTTCAAATACTCCGAGAGCTGCCAATACAAAAACACCAATCAACATCAGAGTTGGCGCGATTTGGGCGTTAATGATTTGCGAGCGCTTTGTGTTCCAAAGTTCTAATAACCCTTTTTCATCCATTGTTTCTCTCCTTGTTTAATTCGTTCAATCCTGCTTTGTTCCTGATACTTGGCCCCCACTCAGGAGTCGCTAAAGATTAAGGCTAAAACCTGAAATTAGCCCGACCAAATCAAAAAGACGCGCGGAATTCACCAAAACTTCAGGGCTAGTGGCGTTAGAAGGGGTTCGGTATTCTTCGCGCCATGAAGATTAAGTTTCTCTCGATCTCGGCCGCTCTCCTGCTGTTGATTTCAATTGTGCCCCAGAGTGCAAGCGCCGTAAAGGTCCAGAAGATGAAGCGCTACACAGTCACTATGCAGAAAGCGCACCTCCCGGTTGCACCAAATAAAGGCACCGATGATTATCGTTGTTTCTTACTAGATCCAAAAGTTACTGAAGATTCAATCATCAGATCTATCGAATTTATTCCACAACAAAAAGCTATGGTTCACCACGCAATTGTTTTCCGAGTAACCGATGCTGATCTTGCTGAAGCAGTAGCTGCAGATAACAAAGGTGGCGGTTGGCCATGCTTTGGTGGCACCGGACTTGGCGGAATGCTTTCGACATTTGTTACATCACCTTGGCTAAGTTCTTGGGCACCTGGTCGCGGCAAAGATAATTCACCAGTGGGTTACGGAACTCCATTTAAAAAAGGTGAAAGATTTGTATTGCAGGTTCACTACAACTTACTTGCAGGACATCACGGAGGAATGCAGACCGATCAATCAAAGATTGTTATGGATGTTATTCCTGCTAAAGGCGCAAAGATTAAGCAGTTAAATGTTGAACTCTTCCCAGCACCAGTTGAACTTGCTTGCCCAACAGGTGTAACTGGACCGCTCTGCGATCGACGTCAATCACTTATTGATCTTGCTTCGCGCACCAGCACAAAGAGTGCATTTGAAGCTGCTGGCATAAATGCAATCTGCGGCCAAAATCCAAACAAGCCAACGCCATCTCTAATCTCGCGCTGTGACAAACTCGTTAATTCTAATTTCAATATCATCGCCGCAGGACCGCACATGCACCTCTTAGGTCGTTCCTTAAAGTTGATTCTCAATCCTGGCACACCAGAAGAAAAAACTATTCTCAACGTAGCCAATTACAACTTCGATGATCAATCTTCAACGATTCTAAAAACACCAATTGCAGTTAAAGCCGGCGACACAATCCGCGTTGAATGCACATTTGATCCAACCTTGCGTCAGCAGATTCCTCAACTAAAGACTTTAGAGCCCCGTTACATAACTTGGGGTGAAGGCTCTTCAGATGAGATGTGTCTCGGCGTTATTGCTGCAGCAAAAGTTTAGTAAAAGACTTTTAATCTCTACTTCTTATGCGCCAGTAAGAAATCAAATACCGCTGCAGTAAACGCCGCATTTATCTTCGGTAGATGCGCTCCGCCAGCAATAGTCCAAATCTCAACATCCACACCCTTTGGACACTTGTAAGCAGCTTTAGTTGTCTCTGATCCAGCAAGAACAGATTCATAATCAAACTTCTTCTTATTCGCAACTAAAGCATTCGCAGAACAACCATTAATCTGGGCCCACTTGCCAGTCTCAGCTTTAACACTTGCATAAGGCTGCTTAGGATCATCAAACACATCTCCGCCTTCAATATGAATCAATTCATCGGCCGTTCCATTTATCTGCAACACACTTACCGCTTTCTTTGCACCACACATTTCCATATCCGCAAAGCTGGCACCATCTAAATTAACAATCGCTGCAATTTTCTCCGGATTATTGCAAGCCACCGTATATGACATAAATCCACCATTTGAATGTCCAAAGAAATAAATCCGCTTGCTGTCAATCGAAACCTTGGCACTTATTTGTTTAACCAGATCCATTAAATACTTGGAATCGTCAATTCCACTCTTCTCAAAGTCGCAACATGATCCAGTTGCATTCCAAAAGTGCAGTCCCCCAGAATTCTTGCTTCCCATCGGCAGCGCTAACACAACTCCACGCTTATATGCCTCGGCAGTTAGATCCACCAAAGCCAACAAATCATTTGTTGTTGCAGTAAATCCAGGAAGCGCAACCAACAATGGCGCAGCAACTTTGGCCTTCAATGTTCCGGGAATCAATACTTGGGCCGGGCGCACATCACCAACCGTTATTAACTTGCTGCCCTTCTTTAAAGTTATCTTTATACCTTTTTCTAAAACAAATTTCTTGCCATCACTTGCTGGCGCTGAAGCTTGTGGCGCAGGCGTTGCTGAAGCTGCAGGCACTTCAACCGCAGGAATCGGATCGCCATCGATCCACCACTTTGCAACACCATTAACAAGAATGCATGAAAGATTTTTCCCGCTAAACGAACTAAGTTCTTTCTGCCCAACTGCATCCTGCGAACAGGTTCGCCCTGGCGCTGCAGCGCCCTCTGGATATCCATCATCCAATGCGGCTAGCGCAGGTGCTGTTAACAAACTTGCAAACAATGTTGTGACTGCAAGATGCGTAAATACAGAACGCATGGTTATTCTCATGACCAATTAAAGCGTAGCGAGCTTCTCCACAACAGCCTTTGCCGAAGGATTTGTCATCGCACTTCCATCAGAGAAAACCAGCGTAGGCACAACCTGATTTCCACCGTTTACTTTCTCGACAATCTCGGCAGTTCCAGGAACCTCTTCGATGTTGATCTCCTCGAAAGTCACCCCAAGATCAGCCAACTGAGACTTTAACCTCTTGCAATAACCACACCAGGTGGTCGAATACATAACAAAACTCATGGGATAAATCCTACTTGCCTTTGCACTTTAAGTCCGCGGCCGAAACCTTCTTGCTTGTCTTTCCCTTCACACAAACTACTGGCTTCTTCGCTTTTGGCTTAGCTTGCGCCGCCTTTGCTGCGGTTTCACGAGCAATTGCTGCAGCAACATAATCTTCAGCTTCTTTGATTATGTCCAAGTGCTTATAAACGGCAGATGCATAATTAATTCCGCCTTTTCCATCATTATCACCAGATGCGCCGCAAGAAAATCCATTCATTCCATTTGGAGTTGTTGCTAGATAAATGAATTCTTTTTTGTAAGTCGTTGTAATTGATCCGCCTGAATCACCACCGCAACCAAACCCTGCTTTACCGTTATTCATAATTAAGCTGTCAGAGAGTTGTGGTCGCTTATAGCCAACAATGCTTTCTGCCTCATCCAAGGTGCGCAAAACAGTAGTCAAAGATCGTGGCACAGTAGTTTTTTTATGTTTGGAACTACAAGGCATTTTCTCCCCTTCTGTGCATCTATCCAAATATTCACCATATCCATGCATCTTTATAGGTGTTTTTGTTTCACGAATCTCTTTCTCAAGTTCTGGGGTCAGCAATTTCACCGCAGGCGCCGAAATCAAATCTTTTTCTAATACATAAACTGCAAAATCACCCAAAGCTGCGCCGTCATATCGATAGGTCTTAGAAATAAACTTTTTTTCAACGCGCACGGCTCCTGAATAATCCCCGGCAGTTGAATTTGGTTTACCAATAAAAGCGTATTTACCTCCAAAATTAACTTTGTTTCCTTGGCCATCGAAGTGATATTCAGAGTGAGCCGCTGAAAAAACTATTCGCGATGAATATAGAAACCCTGAATAAGAAGCCTGGTCGCCAGAATTTGGCAGCATGGCGACATCTGAGTTATATACAGGCACAACTCTTGGATTAGTCAGATCAATCTCTGCATTTAACCCAGCATGCGCAGTCGGTGTAATAGTGCTGGCAAAAACAAATGCAGCACCGAAAAGTGCCTTTAGCCATATTTTCATTAGCCCTCCTTAAGAAATTCTAGAACCACTCGAGAAACTTCATCATGCTTCTCTTCCATCAGCGGAATCATTCCACCTTGGATAACGGCTTTAGATATTCCTTTTGTATTCTTTAAACCATTAAGAAACTTGTCAGCCTGTGGAAAGGCAAATGGATCTTCCGATGGGGCCAAAACTAATACTTGCGAAGTTATTTTTTCTACTTGATCTTCAATGACATATGCAGCACAAGCCGCATGTCCATCAAGCGGATTCAGACCAACTGCAAGTGAATCATGAATAAATCGATTCAAAATCTCTGGTTTATTCTTTGGATAAAACTGATATCGCTTCGCCCAGTTCTCAGTTAAATGCGAACCATCTTCAGCAATAACCGCATCGTCCACACCATCGCCATCTTTATGGCTCTCTCGATATTCCTTATCTGCATATGGCGCCGCAGAAATAATTAATTTATTTACTCGCCCTGGATGTTGCGCTGCAACCGCAAATGCCACCAACCCACCGGTGTGATGGCCAAGAAGATTAAACGAAGCCAAACCCAGCGCATCAGCTAATGCAATTACTCCTGATGCATATTTCTCAATTGTCTGAGGCGCAGCAAACTTCGCACTCTGCCCAAACCCATACATATCCATTGCAATCACTCTGTGTTCCACAGCCAGCAACGGAATCAATTCCCTAAATTCATCCCAAGACCGTGGGGTCTGGTGTAGAAGAATTATCGGATCACCTTGACCGGCAGTAGCAATATGCAACTGGCCCAGATCGGTTTTTATGTATTGAAATTCCATAGACCCAGCAGACTACCCAAAGTATTCGTAACCCCAATATTCACTGCAGCGAGTTGCTTGACCTAAAAATATCCTTTGTTATTATTGGGCCCATGAAAAAACTGACTCTAATCGCTCTCGCTCTTACATCCTCATTCGTTCTGACATCTTGCGGTGGCGACAAGGCTGAAGACACAACCAGCGCAGTCACATATTCACAATGTCTTGAGACCGAAGCGGCAAAGCTTCTTGACGAGACCGGATCTAACGCTGATTACGCCAACGAAATGGCAGCAAAGGCTTGCGAAGCTCTTAAGTAATTCAAATGGGTGCCCTTGAACTAGATATGTGGCTACTTTGAAATACCAACGCAGTTGGTCACCGCGATTTAAAACCGCGGTATTGGTCGTATTGATCGCGCTATCTTCGCAATCTTCAATAACACTCGCCCAAGCAAAAGAAGTTCGTTGTAATCAGAGCCAACAATCGCTAGTCAAAAAGCACATAACTAAGCAAATTACCGCACTCGCAAATTCTGATTGGCAGCGCGCTTACAGTTACTCCGCTAAATCGTTTCAGAGTTCCATCACAGTAGATCAATTCAAATTAATTATCGAAAGTGGATATCTGTTCTTAACTGAAAATGGCAACCTCACTTTTGGCGCCTGCAAAAATTCTAAAAATGCCTTCAATCAGTTGCTCACCGTAGATTCCATGGGCGACAAGTACGAGCTTGTCTATAATTTAACTTTGGTTGGAAAGCGCCTTGGAATCGTGGCGGTAGGCGGAGTGAAGCCACCTTCCGAAGTCGCAATCTAAACTGAACTTGTCCTTTGTAAGGTGAAGAATCACCCCTGCCTTCATGTATAAAACGAGCTGACTCTGTAAGGTTTGTCTCATGATTCTAAAGAAAATTACTTCATTTCTTTCTCTGAGTGCACTAATTACGGGCATCGTTCCGCTTTCAATAGCTCAAGCTGACAGCGGTACTCCTGTCAAGGTGTTAGCTTCAAAGACCGTGACTGGAACTAGAGCTATGGTGAAGGTCGGCGGTGATGCACCTCTTTCTGGTCCTCTTTGGACTGGCAAAATTCCAACAAAAATTAAACTTTCCAAAGATTCATTGGGATACAGCGGAATGGTGAATTTCAAATTCAAAAATGTTGCATCAGACTCAGAGGGAGAAAAGAAGGATGACGTACGAGTAACTGTCGCTCTCTGGTCCGCAGGTGGGAAATTGATCCAGGACCGAACACTTTATGACTGGAGTCCAGTCAGCAGTATCACCAATTTTGAATACCGGATCTTTGGTTCTGACGGTGTAAGGCCAGGAAAATATGTTTGGGTTATTAGAACTCATAGTTCTGACTATCAAGGTGATGGGCAACAGAAGATTCCAGTATCAATTAGTTAAAAGAATAATTGTCTAAAGGGAAGTGGAAAATATGAAGAAAATAGCTCTCGCGCTGTCCTTCTCGATTGTTGTCTCTCTAAGTTCTCATGTTCTTGTTACGGAGAGTCAAGCTGCTCTTCGGCCTTGCACAGGAAAAGAAGTTTCTGTAGAGATTTCTTATAGGGCTCGAATTGCAATTCTAGAATTCTATACACCAGGATCATCACAAATCCCATCGCTCAGAGAGCAGCTGCAGAATCTTTACAACAAATGTGAATCTGAAGGCTTCAAGGCCAGCAAACCAAAAACCAAGGCGCCAGTTTGCTCTACATCGGACATTAGTAAGTTGATAGATATTAAAAATGCTTACAGTCAGCAAGTTGACCTTGAGGCAAGTAATTCAAACGAGATCGCCGCTCAACGGAAAGAATATGACAGGGCTATCTCAACGGGACAGTCATCTAGAGCACAACAAATAGATATAAAGATTTCAAAGTTAAGCCAAGAAATTCAATTCCACTACCGAATGCAAATGTTTTATCTGGCAGCGTTCAATGCCTACTCCACGGATTGTAAAAATACTTCAGTAACGCTTCCAAGGAGAACGCTCGGCGAACAAGCAACACAAACAACAAATCCAACTTTGAATGATTTGCCCCAACGTTTTATTGGTTATCGCATTGGTGACGTGAGGCCTGTTCACATTCTGAGTGATGATTGTGGACCAAAAGCTTCGCGCGAAGTCTTTGTTTTGAAATTAGATTCGAACCGCGAATGGGTTAGGACAAAAGTTGCATGGCCAGCAATAAATGATGTAGCAACCAAGTATGCGCTGCAGTTTGAGAAATTCCCAGTCGATCAAATCAGCATCAGTTTGAGCTCTGGAAATTGGAAAGGCGCCAATTGGCCTTACACCATTCAGCATGCTTTTTCGGTCGCAAGATGTGACTTACCAGAGAATGGTTCCGAGAATGCTGTAAAAAAATATGACATTAATTCATTAAAAAACAAGCTTGGGACATGGAAGAGGCAAAAAATTTCCAACTTGAAAGACTTCGAATACCGAGGAGATGGAAACAATTATCTAGTCGACCAGCTTGTTTCTCAGGATTTGACGGATCCATCATGGAAATGTTCGATTAAGAAACCTAAAACTTCAACTGTCAAGAAAAATGGCAAAATGGTAAAGGTCACCAAGCCAGCGGTCTCAGACTTTCGGGTTAATCTCAGCAGTGATGGTTCAACAATTTCTATCTGGGAGTGTGACGACATAGAAGCTGGAGAATTCATTGAAGTTCAGAAGGTTCTGATCTCAGAGTCTTGGGATGTTTCCGATAAAGATTCATCAAATAATGCATTGTGGGAGGTTGCTATGAACGACCCAAGGCATGTGAATTGGACTTGGGCATGTCCAGCCGGCACTGGTAATCGGACTTGCTACAGAGTCGAGGGCCTCAAATAGCAATTTAAATTGCAGAACTTGAAGGCGTAAACTTCCCCCATGAACTACCCAGCGATCCGCAAAACCCTGCAAGCAGGTTCCATAGTCTTTGGCGCATCCGCCCTATTCCTTTTAATACTGCCCAAACTATTTCTCGATCTTCTCGCCCTCGACACCAGTGATGACTTAATCTGGTCAATGCGCATGATTGGCATAACAGTCTTTGCCCTCGCCGGAAACATGTGGAACAACGCTTCCCAGAGCAGTGATGCACGCGTTGGTAACGTCGCAAAAGTAATGTGTATCAGCGCCACTGCACTCGGAGTTCTAACTCTCATGATCCCAGCAGAACTAACTTGGTTCACCTACGCATATGCCGCAGTCGGCTTTGGCTTTGGGATTTCTTATGCGGTGAATCTGGTGCGGAAGTAAAAACTATCTATAAATCCTGATTGTCCTAAATCCAAACCAAGAATTTAGTCTTGGACAAACTTCTTGTCGAGAACGTTACAGAGCGCATCCAAAAGGTAAACGTTCCAGCTATTTGAATTCAAGGGGGTCCAAATTGCTTGAATCATTTGCTTACCCAGGAAACCTTCATCAATAAGGTTCGTAGATTTGTCTAAATCTAGAAACTTAAGGCATTTGCGTATTTCTAAGTCAAGAGAGCTTGTTGTATTCCAAGTATTTCCAACAGAAATAGTCATGGGGAAGCCACTCGGAATAGACATGTAATCGTGTCCTGATTTCGAAATTTTGATTGGAGTATTTGAACTCTCAGGTGTTGAAACTTCATCTGCTGAATAGAGAAGTTGGTCCTCTTTTATCTTTATTTCTGAAGTGGATTGTCCCGCCTGATTTTGGTTTATGCCGATAACATCATCTGAACTGCCTCCTGGGTTCAGCGTGAAAAAAGCCCCCAAAGCGAATACCAGAATAAAACTTGCCGCTATGGCAAAATGATTTTGGCTGGTAATCCAATTCTTTTTCGGATTCAACTGCGAACCTTGCACAATTAGGTTGGCCAAAGTCTCTTGATAGCGCAGCGAAACATCTTTCGGAACATCTTCTAGTGGCTCTATGTGCTTTAGGCTCTTCAAGAATTCTTCAGCTTTATCCCTTTTTTCCATGTTTCACCCCCAGTGTTATGACGTTTGAAGTCTTGTTTTGGTTCCCATTTTCTTCGAGTATCTTGCTCAGTTTCAATTTAAGCGCCTCGCGTCCACGGGCTGCCCTGCTCTTGACCGTGCCTGCAGGAATTCCTAACCTAATGCTAGCTTCTTGAATACTGAACCCCTCTAGCTCAATAAGGATTAACACTTCTCTATGGCTATCTTCGAGTTCCAGTAATGCAGAATGAATGAGCAATCCATCGACCAACGCGCTTTCGAAGGTTGAGGCACCGCCTAAGTCATCGAATTGCTCGAACTCGCTTAGGCTGTCGTGAGCCCGAATTTGCTCTTTTCTAAGAACATCTATGCACGAGCGGGAAACAATCTGATACATCCACGACGAAAGTTGGGATTCACCTCGGAATGTATGCGCATTCTTCCAGATAGAAAGTAAGGCTTCTTGAAGAGCTTCTTCGGCCAGGCTTGGATCACGGATTGATTTCTTAGCAACATTCCATAGCCATTTCTCACGCCGCTTGAGGAGTGCTTCAAGAGCGTAGACATCCCCGGCAACGAACATGCCCAAAAGCGCCTCTTCGGTGGAGGCAAAATAGTCTTCTTGGGCAAAATCCAAAATATTTCCTTTCCCAGGTGGAACCAAACTTACCTCCCACACGTCTTAAAGGCATAGGGCTCACCAGGGGTTCAAGCAAAGGGGTAAAAAATGAAAAAAAGATTATTCATCGCGATCTCAATGGCAACTTTGGCCACTTCACTTGTATCGATTACACCAGCGTCGGCTGGAAGCATCTGCAATAACGGTAGCTATAGCGCTAATTCTGGCCGTGGAACTTGTTCATGGAACGGAGGGGTGAATAAAGGCTTCTCTTCATATTCAGATCCAGGAAGTTCATCATTCAAAAGAAATAATGGATTTGGATCATCTTCCGGTTGGGGCGACACCCCTAGCTATGGTTCCAGCCGAAACAATGGTTTAGGTTCAACTTCAAATTGGGGAAATTCTCTAAACTCAAAGCGTTCTTGTTTCGGATTGCGTTGCTAAATCCCAATTAATTCTAATGCCCTTCCTGGATCAACAGGAGGGGCATTATTCATTCTGCCAATATCTTTTGTCTGGGCAATTTATCAATTTCACACAAAAAGTATTTACCCCGACTGAGATATTGAAGTTCTGCCCAACAGGCTTTGAACCAGAATTAACGCCAAATAAGTAGCCTTCATTATCAATCAATGGGCCCCCTGAGTTTCCTGGCGACAAACTAGCAGTTGTAAAAATAAGATTGCTTTCACTATTAATTATGTTTCCGAAAGTAACGCTACCCGCAAAGCTATGGGGAGAACCGAGGGCCATGACCCAATATCCTGTACGCGGTGGGGAATAAGAACCAAACAAAGGCGAGATTTCTAAATCAGTTTCCAAAAGTGCTAAGTCATTTTCGCTATCTAGGCTAATGACATTTGCCAACTTAGACGAATTATCCGCAATGACTATTTTAGGAAGTGATTTTCCGCAATTTCTTACGACATGTGCATTGGTGACTATATAGCTGGAATTTTCAGTTGCCTTTTGAGACTTGAAAGAAAAACCATCCGAAATGTCTGTTGCATCAAAATCAAATGCAAATCCACTTCCAAAGGTCCCTGCACACTCAACAGTTACTAGAGATTTTTGAGCCTTTTCAATTTCATAGCCGAGCCACTTTGGTGCGATATAACCATTTACTTTGTTAGTAAATTCTTTTGATTCCTTCATTTGCACAATCACATAAGTTGTTAACCCCCCAGCAACAGGCAGTAGGAGTAGGAGAGAAATCAAAACCACTTTGGTTTCAAGCTTAGAAAGCATTGCAAAAGCATAAGGCATGCCAAGTTAGACATGGCGGACATTGTGAAATAGCAACGGAGACTAATCTTTGAACTTTAGCTAATACTTTCAACAATCAACACAAGCCAGATCAGAGCCCAAACTCCCCCATATCCAACCGCACCCCAATTGCCGGCATCGGATTGTTGTTATCCCATCCAAGTAAAGCGGGCACTTCAAACTCAGTAACACCTTTATCGTTCATCATTCTCGTAACATCACCAGAAAAAGTCTTTGGCACATAACCAACCTGCAACCCATCAACCATTACTTTCACAGCGTTCGGATCAAAATCATTAGTTGGCTCTAGCTCCAACATCGCCGAAGTCGCAAATTCCCCAACCTCAATAACCTTATTCTTCTTTAACAGAACAACTAGGTGATCGCGCTGAAAAGATTCACCAACCACATCAAAGTTATAACCAGATCCCACATATTCCTCTTCGCCCATATCTACCGCAGACGAATCGAGGTTCTCGCTCTTGGACCCAAAAAGATTATCGAAGATTCCCATAGGGAGAGTGTGGCACTTTGTGGGTGGATTGCAAGAGATGTGTTAATTCTTAATCGTTTAGCGATTCCCAATTCTCTAGGTATTTATCCATCCAACCATCCTTTATACCGGGAACATCAAACGGATAGTTTGTAGCAATCCATCTCATCCCAGATTCATTATGAGCCTGACCTTTTGCACCGGGTTTACTTAGCCAAGCTTGGTATGCAGATTTAACTACTTTGGATACCGTTTTTGCTGGAATGACGTATATTGATGAATTCTCTTTACTTAACGCAACAAAGCAGTAATACAAATCCTTCTCAACCATTGCTTCATGTTTTTCTTTCATGTGCCACTTAATACGAGTTCCAATTTCCGTTGTAGATTTGACTTGAATCAATATCGGCCTACCGCCATCTAGCGGATTAACTAAAATATCGGCCTTACGAGTTCCTCTTGGTGCCTGCGAAGCCAATACGCCCTGTTCTAGCAAACGCGAAAGAACAAGATGTTCTCCGGCAGCGCCAATCAGAGTCTTGTCAGAAGCCATGTCTTAATCCTACTTATTCAGCGAGTCGATCCCACTTAATGTCAGTGCGACTTCCTATGCTTCTCGTCGGAGGTAACAAGTGGCTTATAAATCAAAAGGTTTCAAGGAACCCGTGAACCCAGTCGGCAATGTTGCAGAACTATTTGCTGGTGTTGGTGGTTTCCGCATAGGCCTTGCACGTGCAGGTTGGAAGACGGTTTTTTCAAATCAGTGGGAGCCTGCGACAAAAGTCCAACATGCCTCTGGCGTATACGTTGCCCGTTTCGGCGAAGATGGCCACACCAATGAAGATATTGCGAAGATTAAGTCACTACCCAGGAACATAGATTTACTAGTGGGCGGATTTCCTTGCCAAGATTATTCAGTCGCAAAAACCTTAAATAGTTCCAAAGGTTTAAAGGGTAAAAAAGGTGTTCTATGGTGGGAAATTTTGCGCCTAGTTCATCAACAAAAACCAAAGTTCATTTTTTTAGAGAATGTAGATCGCTTACTTAAGTCCCCTTCGAATCAAAGAGGCCGTGACTTTGCAGTGATGCTTAAAACACTTGGCGACGAGGGTTACACAATCGAGTGGCGCGTTGTGAATGCAGCAGAATATGGATTCCCTCAAAGGCGAATTCGAGTATTCATTGTTGCAACTAAAAAGAAATCAGGAGTCAAGAAAAGTAAGCCCGAATTAATAATCGGAAAAACTGGAATTCTTGCGCGGGCTCTGCCAATTGAAAAACCTACTGGCACAATTAATGAAATAGATTTGAAAGATGAAGTTGATGAGATTAGCTTACGATTTAACAAAGGTGCATCGAAAAGTCCGTTCTTATCTTCCGGATATTTTGCAGACGGTATTGCCTATTCGATTAAAACTGAAGCCAAGCTTTCCACAAACAAAGTTGTATTGGGAGATGTGCTCGAACCTGATTCTAAAGTTCCTGATTCATATTGGGTGGAGGAGAACAGACTTAAAGAGTGGAAGTACCTCAAAGGTGCAAAGAGCATTGAGCGCACACACAAAGGTAGTGGAACGGTTTACAACTATGCCGAAGGAAAAATGGCGTTTCCTGACTTGTTAACAAACCCAAGTCGAACCATACTCACGGGTGAAGGTGGCACCACTCCTTCTCGATTCAAACACATTATAAAGACCAAGAATGGGTATCGCCGACTAACTCCTATCGAGCTGGAAAGACTAAATGGTTTCCCTGACAACTGGACGCAAGCGGACTCGTCTGGAAAATCTATAACTGATGCGAAGCGCGCATTCTTTATGGGAAATGCGTTGGTTATTGGTTTAATTGAGAAGGTTGGAAAAGTATTGGCTTTAGAGTTAAAATAAAAATTATTTGTTTTTCGAAACTTCTTCGCTAATTACTTCTTCCCAAAAGCTCTTTCTTGGTCCTTCAAAAGAACCAATCTTCTTATTTCCAAAAAGTTTTGTTGGGGCCCATTTTTCACTGTCGTTACAATTTTCTATCCCAATTATGACTATTGGTGTAGGAATCGAGAAGGTTATGTGAGGAAGGATTGTCTCCACTTGGTCAAAAGTTATGACCGTAGAGTCCATTTTTCCCCAGTTTTTTAAGGACTTACTTGAAACAACCAACACGCCAAGCTTAATCATTTCTTCAGGCGCTAGAAATTTGCTCTCTGACATCACACTAAGGCGAAGTAGATTTTGGGCGAAGACGCCGGCATTATTAAAACTAACTTCTAAACCAATATGATTTTTTCGAAAATCCATTGTCCAATATGGGACACGGTCTTTCTCAGAAATTTTATTGCTTTGATTAAGAACATATATTTGGTCATCCCAGCCACCAATTGCTTTAATTTTATCTGCGATCACATCATTTAACACTGACTGTGCGCCTACGGGAGGCTTAATGACTTTTCCTGTAGAAGGGCTTTTTCTTTCGTGAATCCAGTCTTCAAAGTGGGAAAGTTGTTTTGAGATTATGTCCCTACGAGTAATGTCACTTAATGCGGCTTGTATTTCGACCCAAGCAGGCTCATCCGAATGAGCATGCTCCAGTCCCCATCGAAAGCTTAGCTTTTCAATATTCACTAGTAATCACCATTAAGCACATCCCAACTATAGAACAGCAAGACTGTAATAAATAGGACTTTCGTAGCCGGGGTGTAACCTGATCTCGGTTTTCTACATGAGGAGCAAAGAATGCAAATAGGCACACTCACCTGGGATGTTGAGGCATTGGCACGGGAATTGCATCTCTCGGTTGATGACACTTTGGTCTATTTTCAGGATGGTCGCAGATGTTCATTTATTACAGAACGGCGCATTGCTAAGGAATTTATTGGTGGGAGGATTGCTGATTCTGAAGGTGCGGCATATGACGTATTTGATCAGGATGATAAGAAGTGGGAAGTTCGATCACTGACTCGAAGTGGAATCTATTTCTGTCCAAGTTATATGGTGGGCAGTGGACGTAAGTTTGAAGAAAAAGGCTTTCTATCAAAGATAGAAGAAATTGAAGGGTATTACGTAGCGATGATTACTACGTTTCCTGAAGTGCCGGTTTATAAAATATCTGCTGACCAAGTTCTTGCTTGGTATAAAGCTGGGAAGCTTGGGAAGAGCACATCTATTTCTTTGGCAACAGCGCTTTCTTTGCTGCGGAGTATTGCCTAAGGCTTTCTAAAGACAACGATTCGGTTGGTGTTGGTTCCGGAATCATTGTTTGTGACTCCCCAGATATTTGATGTCTTGGTGAATTCTTGTGTGTTGATCATTACGAATTCGGTGGTGAAGCCAAGCTTTTCACCAAGGGGAACTATTTCTTCATCAAGTTTTATTGAACCTTTACGGATCTCGCCGACCTCGAAGGCGACTATGCCGCCTGATTTTGTTATCCGGAAAAGTTCGGCAAGGACATCGGACATGATTTCATTCCACTTGGTTAAGTCTTTAGGGACTGATATCTGATTCGATATCTCTTCGGCATCAAAGTTGTTAAACCAGCAGCGCAT
>CAMAYZ010000010.1 GCA_945863115.1 Bifidobacterium breve | reverse complement strand
CGGCCTTTGTTGTAGTTTGGGCAATCGCACTATTGCTCTGGAAATACGGCAAGATCGAAGAGCGTTGGCACAATAAAGCCCATGCTGCCCAGTTAGAACGCGGAGAAAATACTGACCATGTGGCTGCCGGTATGGAACTTGGTGAAATTAAAGACGGCTTTAAGATAGACGATTAGTTATATCTATCATCGCTGTGGGAGTATCGCTTAGTGATTGCCACTCAAAGCGTTGAACTCCGAGCTGGCGCAAGACTCTTAGTTAAAGATGTAGCAGTCCGAATCAATAGCGGTGACCGTATTGGGTTCGTAGGCCGAAATGGCGCTGGTAAATCAACTCTCGCTAAATGCCTTGCCGGTGAAACTCTTCCTGCCGGTGGTCAGATAACCCGCACAGGAACCATCGGGTATCTCCCCCAGGATCCTCGAACTGGCGATCAAGAAGAATCAGTCATAAATCGAATTCTTTCTGCACGCGGTCTCGACCAGATTGTTGTGCGAATGCGCAAAGCCGAAGAAGCAATGGCAACTGCTACTCCCGAAGAATTAGATCTCGCATTAGAACGCTATGCCCGAGTAGATAGCGAATTCAATGCAGCTGGCGGATATGGCGCATCAGCAGAAGCAGAATCAATTGCTACAAACCTTGGATTGCCTGAACGATTATTCGAAGAGCCAATTCAAGTTCTCTCTGGTGGACAACGACGTCGCGTGGAACTTGCCCGCTTGTTATTTAGTGGCGCCGAAACCCTTTTACTCGACGAACCAACAAACCACTTGGACGCCGAATCCATCAACTGGCTGCGCGATCACCTCACAAAATATTCTGGTGGCCTAGTCGTCATCTCTCACGATGTTGCCCTAATTGAAACTGTAGTAAATAAAGTTTTCTACATCGATGCCAACCGAAACGTTATCGATGTCTACAACATGGGCTGGAAGAAATATTTACTGCAACGTGAAGCAGATGAACACCGTCGTAAGAAAGAACGCGCAAATGCCGAGAAGAAGGCTGAAATTTTGCAGAAGCAGGGCGAGAAGATGCGAGCCAAGGCTTCGAAGGCAACTGCTGCTCAGGGAATGTTACGTCGCGCTGAATCTCTTATCTCTAATCTTGAAGATGTCCGCAAATCCGACAAGGTCGCAAAGCTTCGCTTTCCTACCCCAGCCCCTTGTGGCAAGACACCGCTTATGGCAACAGGCTTAAGTAAGTCATATGGTTCGCTAGAAATCTTTACTGATGTTGATCTAGCAATTGATAGATCTTCTCGCGTTGTAATCCTTGGCTTAAACGGTGCCGGTAAGACAACTCTTTTAAGTATTTTGGGTGGAACAAATGAATCTGACACTGGCGAAATCTTGCCAGGCCATGGTCTGAAAATTGGTTACTACACCCAGGAACATGAATCGCTGGATTTCGAACGAACCGTCTTAGAGAACATGCTCTCTGCTGGCGACAAAATCAGCGAACAACAGGCACGGCAAACTCTTGGTTCATTCTTATTCTCTGGCGACGACGTTCAAAAGCCGGTAAAGGTTTTAAGTGGTGGCGAGCGAACTAGATTAGCTCTCGCAACTCTCGTAGTTGGCTCTGCAAATGTTCTATTGCTTGATGAGCCAACAAACAACTTAGATCCAGCATCACGTGAAGAAATTCTTGCCGCACTTAGTGAATATCAAGGTGCCGTAGTTCTTGTAAGCCACGATGTTGGCGCAGTGCAGGCCCTCAAGCCAGAGCGAGTTTTATTGCTTCCAGATGGCGATGAAGATTTATGGGGCAATCAGTATTTAGAACTAATTGCCCTCGAATAAATCTTGCTGGTTTTGTCTAAGTTCGATTAAGAGCGAAGTGCGACCGCAAATGCGCGGAAATCTTCGACTAATAAGTCAATCTCTTTCTGACCATGTGCCAGAGAAATCAACCACTGTTCATCAAGTCCCGGAGGCGTGATGATTCCGCGGTTCATTGACCAGAGCCAAGAAAGTTCTGCAATCGCAAAGTCAGTTGCTTTGTAATCACGGTAATTGCGAACTGGATCCTTCGACCAAGTTACGCAACCCTTAACTCCGAAGCCGACTGTATGTGCAGGAAGTTGAAACTCTTCGATGATGTCTGTGATGCGATCAAGTGCTTGCTTGTTGAAAGCTTCTGCTTTTGCAAGAGCTTCATCGGTGCACAAACGATCCATTGCGCGAAGTCCAGCCATCGCAAGTGGGTTGCCGTTGAATGTTCCGAAGTGGGCCATAGCGCCAGTTGTGATTGTGTCCATGATTTCTGCTTTGCCACCAAATGCGGCAAGTGGAAGTCCGCCGCCAATTGATTTAGCAAGACAGATTAAATCTGGTTGAACACCGATGCGATGTGCTGCGCCTTGTGGGCCGGCGGTAAGACCAGTTTTAACTTCGTCAAAAATTAGAACGATGTTGTATTTGGTGCAGAGATCACGAACTGCTGCAAGGTAGCCAGCATCAGGAAGAACGATTCCTAGGTTTTCAAGAACAGGTTCCAAGATGAAGCAGGCGATTGATTCGTGATCACGAGCAAAAACCTTTTCAAGTGCAGGAAGGTTGTTGAACGGAACTACGAAGACGACTCCAGCATTCACGCCGTGACCGATTACCGGTGTTGGCTCTTCTGGATTGCCAGCTTTATCTAGATCCGGTTTTGCTGAAACTGTAAGTGGGTCATAGCTACCGTGGTAACCGCCCTCCAACTTAACGATTGCAGATTTGCCGTTATAAGCCTTTGCGGTGCGAACTGCATACATCGTGGCTTCAGTGCCAGAGTTTGCGAAACGAACCTTGTCGATTCCAAATCGCTTGCACAGGCGTTCTGCGCCATCGCGAGAAATTGGTGATGGAGTAACAAAAAGTGTTCCGCCTTCTAAAGCCGCCTTGGTCTCGGCAATTACTTCTTCATTCAAGTGACCGGCAAG
This sequence comes from Bifidobacterium breve, assembly GCA_945863115.1. Lineage (GTDB taxonomy): Bacteria > Actinomycetota > Actinomycetes > Nanopelagicales > Nanopelagicaceae > AAA044-D11. Next base: position 40,403 of record CAMAYZ010000010.1, on the reverse strand, counting down.
CATTGCGCCGAAGCCCATTGAAAGATCAAGTAGTTGTCGACCATCAACATCGGTCATCCAGGCACCCTTAGCTGAAACAATGCTGATTGGGTATGGATCCCAGTATTGGAAACTTGAAGTTACGCCCATTGGCGAAGAGTCTTTTGCAATAGTGTTTTCAACACCTGAAGCGAAAGTTGATTTTGTGAATAACGCCCACTCAGCAGCCATCATCTCTTTAATTTTTTCAGAGGAAACTGGAGTAACAACGTTTGGGGTCTTGCGGAAAGTCTGTGGTTCTAGAGTTCAGGTCATTTTGGAAAGAAGTACCTTTTGTTGGATGGCTCGCTAGCAATCAGCGAATCCCTTTTGGGTACGAGCTCCTTTGTTTGGTAGAAAACTTGGTAGTTTTCTTATAAAGGCGAAGGTATCAGGGAAAGCCAAAAAACGCACTAATAGGCTGACTTCATGCGTGTTGACCCCCTGGATTTTGGACAATTTTTGAAGAATTTTCAAAAAATATGGGTTATTCCCAAAAAAGTTATTTATTCATGAAAGTTTTATCACAGGGGAATCGACGCCTTTCGGTCAAGCTCCTCACTCCTATTACGAGAGAATTAGGCCTTGAAAAAAATCCCAAGGAGTACAAATGGCTAAGGCACGCGTTGAATTAGATGAAAACGGTTTAGATCCAAATAGATGGCGCGCCCTCTTTGTAATTGCAATCGCTTCTTTGATGGTTGTTCTTGATGCATCGATTGTAAATATTGCACTGCCAAGTGCGCAGGCAGAATTAGGTATTTCTGATGCGAATAGACAGTGGGTTGTTACTGCATATTCACTAGCCTTCGGAAGTTTGTTGTTACTTGGTGGCCGCATTTCTGATTATGTTGGCCGTAAGAAGATTTTTATTGTTGGCCTAATTGGTTTCGCATTGGCCTCTGGTCTTGGTGGAATTGCTTCCAGCCAAGGTCTGCTTTTTGCTGCTCGCGCACTTCAAGGTGCATTCGGCGCGTTACTCGCACCTGCTGCTCTTGCTCTTATCAATGTGACTTTCACGGTTCCTAAAGAACGTGCTCGCGCATTTGGTGTTTACGGTGCGATTGCTGGCGGTGGCGCTGCAATCGGTTTGATCCTCGGTGGCTTCCTCACTGAGTATGCAAACTGGCGTTGGTGCTTGGGCGTCAATGTGCCAATCGCACTTCTCGCAGTGTTACTTGCAATTCCATTTGTTAAAGAGTCAAAAGCAACTGGTGATAATAAATATGACATTCCTGGTGCAACGACTGTGACCCTTGGATTGGTTGCACTTGTTTACGGCTTTAGCCAAGCGGCGACAGATGGCTGGACAGATTTTGCGACTTACAAGTTCTTCATAATCTCTGCAGTATTTCTCGTTGCCTTTTTTGTTATTGAAAAGAAAGTTCCAAATCCATTACTTCCACTTCGCGTATTAACTGAGCGAAATCGTGGTGGTTCATACCTAGCCTCTCTCCTAGTCGGAACTGGCTTGTTTGCAATGTTCTTGTTCTTAAGCATTTACTTACAAAGCTTCTTGAACTATTCATCGCTTAAATCTGGTTTCGCATTCCTTCCGTTCTCTGCCGGAATAATTATTTTTGCTGGCGTTGCCTCGCAATTACTTCCAAAAATTGGTCCTAAGCCACTTATGACAACGGGCTTAGTTGCGGCATCTCTCGGACTTCTACTTCTTTCAAGAATTACACCAACTTCAACTTATAACGCTGATATTTTGCCAGCGCTATTAATCATGTCGAGCGGTATGGCGCTCTTCTTTATTCCAAGTTCTTCAACCGGGTTACACAATGCGGGTGAACACGATGCCGGTGTGGCTGGCGCAGTTCTAAATACCAGTCAGCAAATTGGCGGATCTTTAGGTGCCGCTCTTTTGAATACCGTTGCAATTTCATCTGCATCAGCATTTGCTAAGGCGAACACTGAACTTGGTGACAATGTTCAGGTATTTGCTCAGGTGCACGGGTTTAGCACAGCATTTAAATTTGGTGCGGGCTTCTTGTTGCTTGCTGCAATAGTCAGCTTCTTCTCATTAAATATTGGCAAGGATTCACTTGTTGAAAGCGAATCTGGCCCAATTCATTAATTTAGTCTAGGAAGAAATCAAGCAAGAAATCTGTAGTCCCAGGCTTCACTGAATACTTCTCTAAATCTGTGATGCCTTCGGATGCCAGAACTTCATCATCAACGAAGAAGTTTCCAGTAGTAGTTTTGGAATCCCGATTTAAGATTATGTAAGCAGTGTCCGACAAGATCTCTGGCTTGCGACAAAAATCGGTATCAACACCCGGAATCATTTGAAGTGCAGCAGTATCAATTGCAGTTCGTGGCCAGAGTGCATTTACTGCAATTCCATCACGCTTGAACTCTTCGGCCATTCCAAGAACGCACATGCTCATTCCATATTTAGACATCGTGTATGCAACATGGTTCTTAAACCATTTAGGGCTCATTGAAAGTGGTGGTGACAGCGTAAGGATGTGCGGGTTGCGGCCGGCTTTTGCGCTTTCACGTAGATATGGAATAGCAGCTTGTGAAGTTAAGAAGGTGCCGCGAACATTCACATCGAACATCAAATCAAAGCGTTTGGCAGGGGTTTTTTCAGTTGGCGTTAAGTTGATAGCACTCGCATTATTTATGAGGATGTCTAGTCCCCCAAATTGTTCCGCTGCTTTAGCGACTGCGGCTGCAACTGCATCTTCATCGCGAATATCGCACTGAATTGGTAGGGCTTTTCCTCCGGCCGCTTCAATATCTTTCGCTGCAGAGAAAATTGTGCCTGGAAGTTTTGGATTTTCCTCCGCAGTCTTTGCCGCAATGGCAATGCTTGCGCCATCGGCTGCCACACGTAGTGCAATCGCAAGTCCGATTCCTCGTGAACCTCCGGTTATGAATATCCGCTTTCCTGATAGTGACATTTCTACCCCTTTGATTTTTTCTCGAGAAATTTCATAAATGCGATCTGGGCTTCATCCGATTCCAGTGCAATTCTAAATAGTTCGCCTTCAGCTTCCATCACCATTGCGACTGCCTGATGGTGTCCGCTCTTAAGTAGTGCCTTGGTATTAATTACTGAAGTTGGTGGTTGATCTGCGATTACTTGAGCAACTTCGAGCGCTTTAGCAAGTGGGTCAGAAACTAATTCATTCACTAAGCGCATCTGGTGCGCCTCAGTTCCAGAGAAGTTACGTCCAGTTAAGAAAATCTCAGAAGCAATCGCATGTCCGACAAGTCTCGGAAAGAGAAGCGATGAACCAGCTTCAGGAACTAAACCCAAAGAAACAAAAGGCATCGATAATTTTGCATCCGCAGTTGCATAAACCAAATCACAGTGCATCAACATCGTTGTTCCAATTCCAACTGCGTTGCCGTGGACTGCCGCAATCAGCGGTTTTGGAAAATCATGCAGAACTGCAAGAAATTGCATGACCGGAGAATCAGGTCCGGTGGGTGGAGTATCCATAAAATCTAAAATGTCATTGCCACCAGTAAAGGCGCTTCCAGCGCCCGAGATCACAACAACTCTGACATCAAAATCATCTTTTGCGGAAATAAGAGCTTTAGAAAGATCGGAATACATCGCTGGGGTAAGCGCATTCTTCTTCTCTGGGCGATCGAGCGTGAGATGCATGACTTGACCCAATTTATTGCTTGAAATATTGCCCATTAGAGCAGTTTATGGTGAACAATCAATATTTCAAAGGATATTTCTGAAGTCAGAGAGGACTTAGGTAATCCAATATGGACATCAAAATTATGTCGCGGGAATTAACGCCATTTGAGCATTTAGTCGCCAACCATCTCTGCGATGGTCTCTCCAACTCAGCGATTGCCCGAACCACTTCGCATAGCGAAAAAGTAATTGAGAACACAGTCTCCAGAATGGCCCGTGCCTTTGGCATGAAATCTGATGGGAATACAAATATTCGCGTTTTACTTGCCTTGGCCTACCGAACTCATTTCGGCGATGGCTCATTGGACAAATTAAATGTTGATTGTTCTCATAACAAAATTGGCGACGATGGAATTAGATACTGCGAAAAGCACACCGACTAAATTTTGTAGTTCTTAGATAGGCTCCCGCACATGAATTCCTTTGTTGTAGTCCCTACCCGAATTTGGGAATACTGCATTGCGGCGATAATTATTATTTTGGCGCCAGGCCCATCCGTTTTATTTGTGATTGCACGTGCGATCGCTTGGGGTCGTGCAACTGCAGTCGCAACTGTTGCTGGAAATGTTCTGGGTGCATTCTCATTATCTGTTGTAGTTGCAGTTGGGCTCGGACCAATCCTGCAACGTTCGGAAATAGCTTTCATCGCCGTGCAAGTTCTTGGTGGCTGTTATCTTGTCTATCTTGGGATAACTGCAATAAAACATAGCCAAATTCATGCCAATGATATGACCAACCAAGGCGACATCCGACCATCAAAATGGCGCTCCATGCGTGAAGGCTTCTGGGTTGGTGCACTTAACCCAAAGGGAATGGTCTTTTTCGCAGCAATCTTGCCGCAGTTCGTTGATCGCGAAGCTGGCAATGTAACTTCACAACTTATTCTTATGGGTGCAATCTTTGGAATTCTTGCATTTTTCTCTGACGGCGGCTGGGGAATCTTGGCTGGGACTATCCGAAATTGGTTAGCAACCGAATTAAAGCGCCTAGTGCTTATGCGCATGACGGGCGGAATCGTCATGATTATTCTGGGTTTATTCACACTTCTCTCCGCGATTCGCGGTCAATAACTAGTGGAATGTCAGTGGGATAGCAGAGAATTAGGCTAATTATGGAACCTATAACTTTAAGTAAAGATGCCCGCGCCTTTATCAGCCCAAGTGATTTAACTTTCGGTTGGGATAATTGCCATCGCTGTTTATGGCTTTACTACAACCACCAAGTTAAAGCCCCGTTGTTCATGCCACTTGTTGGCGATCTTGCAGAAATGCAGGAGTTATCTTGCGCTGGAAAAACTTCTGCTGAATTAAATACAAATATGCCAGAAGGTAAAGTTTTTAAGCTTGCTGGCTGGGTTGTTTCTAAGCCGATAGTTGTCGATGGCGTTGAAACTCCCTATGCAATACGCGGAAAATATGACTTATTGATGGAGCATCCTGATGGAACTTTTGGAATCGTAGATTGCAAATTCCAAGCTAGCCCAAGCGATAAATCAAAGTTTTATGCGGTTCAACTTGAGGCATATGCCTTCGCGCTAGAAAACCCAGCGAAAGATGCACCGATAAAAATTTCCACTGCAGGATTGTTGGTCTGGTCCCCAGTGAAGGTTCGCGGTAATTCTTCCGGAAACTTCGGTCTTGAATTATCTTGTAACTGGTTCCCTACCGATCGCAGCCCAGAACTAATTAACTCACGGTTAGCAGATTTTATTAAAATGATTTCGGGGCCGGTTCCACAAGCAAAGGCCAATTGCGATCAATGCAAATATATTGATAAGCGGGTAGAAATTCTTACTGGGCTTTAATCAGCCCTCTTCGCGCTTCTCTTTCTTTGCCTCTTCACGACGTTGCTTCATCAAAATTATTTTTGCTTCTGAGGCATACATATCAACATACTCTTGACCAGATAGCTCTTGAATCTTATTCATAATCTCATCGGTGATTTCCCGAAGCACCTTTAAATCTGAGGTGTCGCCTTTGTAGTAAAGCGGTTCACCAAAAATCATTTCCACGCGCTGCACCTTGGGAACTACTTTTCCGGTCGGTTGAATTTCAGCTGTGTTAAACATTGCAACCGGAACAATTGCTGCGCCCGATTCAATTGCCATACGTGCAATTCCGGTGCGTCCCTTATATAACTTTCCATCCGGTGATCTTGTTCCTTCTGGATAAATACCGATACATGCACCGCCCGCCAAAAGATCTAAGCCCGTCAGTAGTGCGGCTTCACTGCGACGACCACCAGAGCGGTCGACTGGAACTTGGCCCAGAGCGATAAATGTAATTTTCTTGACGAAGCCTTTGATTCCTGGTGAGGTGAAATATTCGCTTTTCGCTAGGAAGGTAACTTTGCGCGGCACGACTAGTGGCATGAATATTGAATCGCTAAACGAAAGGTGGTTGGAGGCAATAATTACCGGACCACTTTGCGGCACATTTCGCAGCCCAGTTACCTTGGGACGAAAGAGCAGCGTAAGGATCGGGATGAGGAAAGATTTTAAAGCTTGGTAAACCACGGGGATAATTTATGCCTTATCCGCTTCATATGACACCATCTGAGCGTGACTAATATCCCAGAAAGCGAACCTTTACGGCTTTTTGCGGGCAAAACTGGAGTTCTAATGCTTCATGGCTTCACAGGTTCACCAGCATCAATAAAACCTTGGGCACTTGCTATGCATGAACGCGGATTAAGTGTTGCTGTGCCGAGATTAGCTGGACATGGAACGCACTGGACTGATTTAAATAAAGTTACTTGGCAAGACTGGTATCAATCCGTAGAAGACGAATTTCTAGAATTGAAAAAAACTTGCGATCAAGTATTCGTCGCTGGATTTTCAGTCGGTGGCGCACTCGCACTTCGGTTATCGCAGATTCGTGGAAGTGAAATCGCTGGAACTATTCTTTTAAATGCTTCTATTTATGACGAGCGGAAGCGTTTCAAATTGGTCGGTCTGTTATCAACCTTTCTTCCATCTATCCGTGGGGGCGCTGGAGATGTTGCAAAGCCAGGCGCTCGGAAACATGGCTATGAACGAATTCCACTTCGTGGATTAAACCAAGTTCGCAAACTCTGGGAAGTTGTTGAACGCGATCTCTATTTGGTTGATCTGCCGTTAATGGTTGCTTACTCGCTAAATGATCATGTAGTTCATCCGGTCTGCAGTGAAACTATTATTGACAACGTTTATTCTGCCGATATTCGCGAAGTAGTCTTCGAAAAATCTTTCCATAATGTTGCACTTGATCATGATGCTGAATTATTAAATGAAGAGACCATGGATTTCATCTTGGACGTTATCTCGGGTGAATTGTCTCGCGGTGAATCTATTTATGAATCAGATGAGCGCGAATTAATCGATGCCGAGTTCGATTCAATAGTTTCTGGTTTATCCCTTGATGAATCTGCGCCAACAACTTATCTCGATGAATTAGATGCCCGACCATATGATCCAGAAGGATTTATTCCGCCTAATCCGAAACTGCCAATACCTGATCAGATTTCACGGATTGCAATGCTTGGAATAGTTGGTGGCGGCGTGTATATGCTCCTCGAAATCTTTACCGGCATTGACTTGTTGGGAATTGGTCCATGGCCAGGCGTGCTTGGCTTTATTGGTGGAGTTTCAACTTACATTTGGCGATCAGCTCGAGCAGAAGATGATTTTGGTGATGGGGTCGAGCTTTAATTTCTAGATAGATCTGCAGCGCCAACTAGTCCGGCATCGTTACCAAGTTTTGCTGCAACAATTTCTGGAACCGGATGTTTCCCAACGAATGGCATTTCGCGCATCATTGCTTTTCTTGCTGGTTCCAAAAGTAATTCGCCAGCATCAATTACGCCGCCACCAATAACGACTATTGATGGATCAAAAAGCATCGCCAATGTTGCAATTCCGGCACCAAGCCAATCACCAGATCTCGCCAATAATTCAATTGCGAGCTTGTCGCCATCTCTGGCGGCATCAGTAATGTGACTTCCAACTAATCCAGCGATTGTTCCATCGCCCCGGGCCAGCAAATCTCTTGCAGTATCTGGGTTCTTTGCAATTTCCGCCTTGGTCTGGCGCATAAGTGCGGTGCCTGATGCATATTGTTCAAAACACCCACGCACACCGCAACCGCATAATTCACCATCTGGAACTACACGCATATGTCCGAATTCAGCGCCAGTTCCATTTGCACCGCGTAATGGTCTGCCATTAACAATCGCGGCGCCACCAATTCCAGTTCCTACGGTAACCATAATGACATTTTCTAAACCTTTACCTGCACCATAAACTCGCTCGGCCCAAGCCGCGCTATTTGCATCATTCTCAACAATCGAATTAATACCAGAAATTTTGTTGAGCGCTTTTGCAATATTTACGCCATCCCAATCTTTTATATTGGGCGCTCCGAGCATTGTTTGACGATCAGATGAAACTAAGCCGGCTGCTGAAATTCCTACATGTTCGGTTTTGTGAGTTGTTTGTAATTCAGTTACTACATTTGCGATTACTTGATTTAGCGCATCCCCGCCATCACGTGGCGTATCTTCTCTAAAGGTGCGCAGAATCGAACCGTTTAAATCAACAACGCCGCCTAGAACCTTGGTTCCGCCGATATCAACGCCAATAGCTAGGTCAGATTTACCCAACTGAAATTAGCCTTCGAGTTTGGCTTTTAATTGATTAAGCGCAAGATCAATTGTTGCTCGCTCAGCCTTTTGTCGCATCATTGCTGGAACCGGCATGGAAAGTGCAACAGTTAATTGATATTTCACAGTTGTTGTTTCATCGCCGTTATCGGTCAGGTTGTATGTACCAGACATCTCAGTTAACAGGTCTGCATCATCTAGATCAAAATTTATTTCAGTTGGCGACTTACTCCAGTCATAATTCAAAATGACTCTATCTTTCATAACTCCAGCATCAATTGACATCTTTGCTTTTGTCGCACGGCCACTTGAATCTTTATCTTGGACCTCAACGCTCTTAATTGCCGTCGACCAAGTCGGGTAAGTAGCGAGGTCGGTCAAAACCGCAACTACCTCGTCAATTGGGGCTTCGATTGTTACCGAATTCTCAGAAATATCGCTCATGCGGCAAGGTTACCCGTAAATTCTTGATAAGACATCTATCAAAAATAGCCGCCTCGGCGCTAGCGTTCTCCTTATGGATCAATACACAGTACCGGCAATCGTCCCGCCAGCTACATCTGGCAATCTCTCTGACCTTGTTGCAGATCGCGCAGCAAATGAACCCGATCGAATTACGCTTTCTCGTCCATTGGGCGAAGGCTGGCAAGGTGTTAGCGCTAAAGAATTCGATAGTGAAGTGCGAGGAGTTGCAAAGGGCTTGATGGCCGCGAATATTGCACTTGGTGATCGCGTAGCAATCATGGCGAAGACCAGATATGAATGGACAGTTTTAGATTTCGCTGTTTGGTATGCCGGCGCAGTATCAGTTCCAATTTATGAAACATCGAGCGCCGAACAAGTTGAATGGATTTTAAATGACTCTGGCGCCGTTGCAATTATTGTTGAAACACCTGCACATCGCGAGGTAGTGAATCCAGTATTAACTTCTGCCTGCAAGAGCGTTTGGACAATTACCGATGGTGCGCTCGATGAACTTACAAATCTAGGAAGCAAAATTTCAGATAGTGATGTTGAAACTCGCAGAAAGCAATCTAAACCAGATGCGCTGGCAACACTTATCTACACATCAGGAACCACCGGTAAACCTAAGGGCGTTCAACTAACACACGGAAACTTTCTCTCTGAATGCGGAAACGTAGTTCAGGGTGCGAGCGATCTATTCCTGAAGCCTGGTGGATCTACTCTGCTCTTTCTTCCGATTGCTCACGTTTTCGGTCGCATGGTTGAAGTTGGCGCAATAACTGCCGGTCTACACCTGGCACATTGCCAAGACATAACAAGACTTCCTGCAGATCTCGGAACATTCAAGCCAACATTCGTTCTCGCAGTTCCAAGAATTTTTGAAAAGATCTACAACGGAGCAGAAGCTAAAGCAGAAGCAGCTGGCAAAGGTTCTATCTTCCGCAAAGCTGCAGATGTTGCAATCGCTTACAGCGAATCGCTTGATTCAAAAAAGAAGAATCTTGGCCTAATTCTTAAGCATGCAATCTTCGACAAACTTGTATATTCAAAGATTAGAGCTGGAATGGGTGGTCGCGTTGAAGCGGCTATCTCAGGTGGTGCTCCTCTTGGTGCGCGCTTAGGACACTTCTATCGCGGTGCTGGAATAAATGTTTTGGAAGGATATGGATTAACCGAAACAACTGCCGGTGCAACTCTTAACCTTTCAACCGCACAACGCGTTGGCTCTGTTGGTCGTCCACTTCCCGGAACAACAGTGAAAATTGCAGAAGATGGTGAAGTTCTTATTAAGGGCGACATCGTTATGAACGGTTACTGGCAGAACGATGCCGCAAACAGCGAAGTCTTTACCAGTGATGGATTCTTCAAGAGCGGTGACCTTGGAACACTTGATCATGCCGGCTTCCTATCGATTGTTGGTCGTAAGAAAGAATTGATTGTTACTTCAGGAGGAAAGAATGTTGCTCCTGCCGTATTAGAAGATCGAGTTCGCGCTCACCCACTTGTAAGCCAGTGCATGGTTGTTGGAGATAATAAACCGTTTATTGCCGCACTTGTAACAATTGATCCAGAGGCAATAAAGAATTGGATCACTGCGAACAAGAAGGATGGTGCGACGATTGCAACACTTACTAAAGACCCAGATTTGAATTCAGTTATTCAAACTGCAATTGATGAAGCGAATAAAGCGGTTAGCCGTGCAGAATCAATTCGTAAATTCACAATCTTGCCAACTGATTTCACAATCCCTGGCGGTCAATTAACTGCAAAACTTTCAGTTAAGCGACATGTTGTGGCGGCCGAGTTTGCACAGGAAATCGAAGCGCTCTTTACGTGAAAACCGCTCGTGGCCTCCACGACGAGATAAGTAAAGACTTAAGCGACATTGGCAATGGCGTAGATGCCTTAGCTGGACGCGTCGACTGCAATTCCGATCATCGCAACTTTTTGCGAGAACTTAGGTCGAAGATTTCTATTCTCTCCGACCTTCTCATCGCAGAAATCCCTGCAGTAGATGAAACTTCCCGAACCATATTTTCGATAGACATTCGAAGAGAGATTTCTGAGATAAATCAGATGCTAGAGAGTGAAGATTCCGCCGAAGAAATTTTGCTTCAACTTAAGGAGCTGCTTGGCTTTCCAAAACACTTCTTGGAACAGAGCAAAGGAAATTTGCGAACTCTGGTTCCACTAACAAAACGAGAGAAAGAAGTATTGCTTCTGCTGCCCCGGGGTTTAACTGCAAAGGCTATGGCTTCTGAATTGTTTTTAACTGAAGCAACAATCAAGACACATTTAGCCACGATTTATCGAAAATTTGAAGTCGGAAATCGAACTCAAGCAATTGCAATTGGTATTGAAAATAGACTCTTAACCTTCTAGAACTTCCGCGAATCTGCTACCCCAATAATTCCAATTCCAGTTTTCAACCGCCCAAGTTCGCCCAGCACTACCAAACTCTTTAGCAAGAGTTGGATTCGCCAATAGTGAAATGCAAGCATCGGCAATCTCATCGATATTAGTGCCATCAACAACCAAGCCGGTCTTATTTTCTAGAACAGCGTCCGGTGCTCCCCCAGAATTTCCAGCAATTACTGGCAATCCAGATGCACTTGCCTCTAAGTAAACGATTCCCAAACCTTCTACTTCCAGCCCGGCAAGACGTGATCTTGAAGGTGAAACAAATACATCGCCAAGTAAGAAATGCTTTGGAAGTTGGTCATAAGTAATCCGACCAAGAAGTTGAACATCGTTCTCTAAACCAAATTTACTTATCAGTTTCCGTAAATGAACCTCGCGCGGCCCACTTCCAATTAGTAAAAGCAGGACATCTGGGACTTCTTCTTTAATCTTTCCCATTGCTTCAATTAGACGATCTTGTCCCTTACGATGAACTAATCGGCCAACACATAACAGAGTTGGGCGATTCCCAATCTGATATTTAGCAACCAAGTCTGCTGGTTTATTACCAGGCTGAAAGAGTTCTGTTGATATTCCTGGAGCTATCTGAACTAGCGAAGTTTTTTTGCCTACGGATTTAGCAATTGCAGATTTCGTGTATGGCCCAAGGTAAGTCAGAACATCACAAGAATTACCGATTCGGCGCATCGCTAACTTAAAGATAGGCAACTTCGCCCACCAAACTTCATGACCATGAGTCAGTGCGACTATTCGCTTTGCACCAGCTCGACGTAAATTTGGTGCCATCAGTGCAAGTGGCGCAGCAGCACCAAACCAAATAGTTGTGGCTTTATGCTCTCGCATTATCGATTTAGCTTTACTAATTACTCTTGGGGTGGGCAATAAAATCTTGGCTCTATCTCGGTAAATAACTACGCCATATTTGCGATTCAATTGCTTATCAAAATCGGTATCACCCTCTTGAGAAGATGCAAGAATTACAATTTGCGTTCCATCTAATTTCTCCAGGAGACCGTGAATAAATGTTTCGATACCGCCAGATCTAGGCCCCAAGTCATTTGTGACAAGAAGAATCTTGCGGTAGTTAGATTCGGGTGGCACCGTAGAAACTGAGCGAACCGAAGTTTGGCGTAAATTTTGCAATCTTTACAGTTGAACCAGGTCTGGTTGCATTAACCATCAAACCTTTACTGATGTATATCCCAACGTGCGAGATGTAACGATTCTTTCCAAAGAAGACTAGATCGCCGGGTTTAAGTTGGCTGAGCGAAACCCGTTTTCCATATCTAATCTGTGCCGCTGCTGAATGCGGGAGCGAGACTCCTGCTGTAGCAAATGCTCGTTTAGTTAATCCACTGCAATCCCAGTAAGTCATACCAGCGGCGCCATAAACATAACGATCGCCAATCTGTTTAATCGAGAAACGTAGCGCCAAAGAGCCACGACCGGAACCTAAGTTTGAACGTGCTGCGGTTGCCAAAGACTTCTTCTTATCGGCGCTCTCAGCTGCATCATTTAAGCGGGCAAGGCGTTCGCGCTCCGCTTTCGAAAGTGAATTAAACAATTTTTGCGCAGATGCTAATTTATCTTTAACGGCTTTCTCTTGAGCCAAAAATCTAGCTTGCGCCCGCTTAGCCAGCGCGAGCTTGTCATTGACTGTCAATGAAGTTGCAGTAAGACGCTGCTTTGCAACGCTGTATTGCCTTAACTGTAGAGATTGCTTTCTTGTAACTGATTCAAGAGAACCGGCTGCTGATAAAAAAAGTGTCGGATCTGAAGAGAAGAGCAATTCCAGACTGCGACTCATGGCGCCATTCTTGTATTGCTCATTCGCGATTGCGCCTAATGAATTTTTAAACTTTGCAACAATCGCGGCATCGGATGCGGCTTGTCTTTGCACAGATTCAAGTTTGCGGGTTAGCGATTGGTATTCGACCTTGGCTTGTTGCGCCGCTTCGCCGGCCGCCGATGCTTCCTCCTGGAGAACCCGAATCTTAGTTCGGACATCATTTAGCGAAGGTGCGGCATTGGCAGCTGAAAGTGGAAGAAGCGAGATTGCTAATGCAGCGCTGAGAAGCTGCGCTACTGATCTCGTTAATTTCATTCGAGAAGGGTAACCACTGACATGGTTCGAGTTCAAATATCTGTGAAATTACGCTTAATTCGCGGCGCTTTCAAAGCGTAGTGGCGGCACCAATCCTTTATCTGAAAGAACTGAGAGTGCGCTGATTTGATTATTTGATATTTCACTTGCAGGAGCTGCAGTGATATTTAGCAGAACAGATACAACGCAATCTCCGCATGAGATATCGCGCATAGTGCAGGTTTGGCAATCTATCATCATGTTGAAAATGATAAATGGGCCCACTGACACTACGGTTTCCCTATGAGCGTTCTGGCCAACTTAGTTCTGGGAAGTGATGGAAGCACAACCCTGGATGGCAGCTCGAAATCCCTTAGTTCGGTCGAAGATCGCAAGCGCTTTCACGAACTCCGAGCCCAAGCTTCAGTAATTCTGATCGGGGGAAATACCGCTAGAAACGAGCCCTATGCGCAAACTCCGGTCCCACTCGTTGTTATTACTAGGTCTGGCGACATACCGGGAAGCGTTCGAGATAACCCAAAGGCACACATCTGGGAACTCGATCCATTAACTGCGATAGATAAGGCCCAAAAAGAATTTGGCGGATGCGTTTTAATTGAAGGTGGAATGAAATTGGTTGAAGAGCTACTAATCGCAAATAAAATTGATGAACTTTACTTAACACTCAGTCATAAGTCAGGCGGCGAAAACGTTTATGACTTAAGCGCTTTAACTCGAGAGTTCACCGTCGAATCTAGTGAGAAGCTGGAAGGCGAAACTTTTCTAAAACTGGTTAGAAATTAACCAATAGAAATTAACGAAACACCAGCAACCGCAAAAAGAATTCCTAAATACTGAACTTTATGAAGTCGTTCCTTTAAGAATTTAAATGCGAGCAGTGATGTAACAATTGGAAATAGTGCACCAAAAACCATTGCAACTGAAACTAACCCTTTTGTAGTCGCGACTCCAAGTAATAAGTTAGCCGCAAAGTCTGTTACACCGATCACGATTAAAAGTGAGAGATCTGAAACTCTAAAGCCACCGACTGTGCGGAAGCGAAGGGCGATAAAAATACACATCGAAACCGAAACCACGCGCATCGATGTCATCGTCATAAGTGAACTTGTTTTTGATCCTTGCGCCATTAACGCAAGTGCAACACCAAAGCCGAGAGCCGCACCAAGTCCGAATAGAAGTGGCTTAATCGGCAGACCTTTAACAATGTCTGGACCTGATGCGCAAAATGCACCCAAGAGTGCGACACACATTCCTAATATTTGAATTGAAGTTGGACGCTCCCCTGAAATAAATGCAAAAGTTAGTGGGATTACTGCACTTAACGTGCTGATTGGTGAAACAACACCCATGCGTCCGGTTGCAAGTCCTGAATAAAAAGAAACCAAACCAAAAAATCCTGCGAAGCCTGCACCAATTGCCGGAAGTAAATATCCATCCCAGCTTAGATTTGGCGAGATATAAGAACCTGTCACAACAACTAAAAAGATTCCGGCGATTAAACCAAAGGCTTGAGAAGCACCAGTAACTGCGATCGCCTTGAAACGCTTTGTCAGATTTCCGGCTAAATAATCTGCGGTCCCCCAGAGAACGCTGGAAAAGAGAGCGAGTATCGAAGCCATTGGAGGAGGTTATTACATGCCACATCGTTTACTGCTCGCGCCTTCACCTGATACCCGAAATAACGCCTTACCATTTTCACATGGCCGAGAATTTTGATGACATCATCACTGAAATTCGCGCTATCAAGCCTCGGGTTGAAATCCTTTTAGAGGAAGTCCCTGCTCCACAAAAATTAGCTCCCTTCGCTTTCGCGATGACAGCAGATGTTTTAGAAGATGCGGCGACCGGGCGATTTGTTCTCTTGCATGATCCAGATGGCCAAGAGGGTTGGTCTGGAAATTTTAGATGCGTAACTTTTGTAAGAGCCGCAATCGATAATGAGATGGCCGCAGATCCAATGCTCTGCAACATCGGTTGGACTTGGTTAATGGAATCCCTTAAGGCGAATGGTTGTGATTTCACTGCGCCAAGTGGAACCGTAACTAAAGTTGCAAGCGCTTCTTTTGGAACTCTAGAAAATTTGGAAGAAGATAGCGAATTAGAAGTTAGAGCATCTTGGACTCCAACATCTGGTGAAAACATTGCCAGCCATATAAAAGCGTGGGTAGAACTTTTAGAAATGTCAGCAGGGCTTGCACCGATTCCTGATGGTGTCACCCAGCTAAGTCGCAGTAGATAATGGCAGAACCACTTCTTGCACCAGTCGGTGGCGTTCCAGATTTAGTTGAAACCTCGCAAGGCCTTGGCGAAGTTTTATCCCAATTAAAATCTGGTAGCGGGCCAATTGCTATTGATGCCGAACGTGCATCTGGTTATAAATATTCGGCTCGGGCTTATTTGATTCAAATAAAGCGCAACGGTGGCGGGCTACATTTAATAGATCCAATCGCAGTTGGCCAAAGTCCCCTTTGGAAAGAGATGAGTGATGCTTTCGCTGATCAAGAATGGATTATTCACGCTTCAACCCAAGACCTGGCTTGCCTACGTGAAGTTGGCATAAATCCCCAAATAATTTTCGATACTGAATTAGCAGGTCGAATTGCTGGTTGCGAGCGCGTTGGTTTGGGTCCACTTACCGAGCAATTACTCGATGTAACTCTTGCGAAAGAACATAGTGCCGTTGATTGGTCACTTCGCCCATTGCGACCAGAATGGCTAAATTACGCGGCTCTCGACGTTGAGCTTTTAGTTGAACTTCGTGATGAGATCGAAAAATTATTAATCGCAAATAAAAAATTGGAATGGGCAAAGCAAGACTTCGCCGCAATTTTGAAATCGCCTCCCCCACCGCCAAGAAAAGATCCATGGCGCCGCACATCTGGCATCCATAAAATCCGTGATCTCACGGCGCTTGCAATCATTCGCTCGCTCTGGGCAGCTCGAAATGAATTTGCCAAGGAAATTGATTTAGCCCCTGGTCGAGTATTCAATGACGAGACCCTGGTTTTGATTGCAACTAAGCCACCTAAAGGTTTCGGTGATTTCAAGAAAGCGTTACTCCGAAGAACAAGATTAACTTCCATGCCATTTGAAGAGTGGTTCAAACTATTCGAAGAAGCCCAGCTCTTAGAGGGCGATGAACTTCCTAAACTACGAATGCCATCTGAAGGTTTACCAGCCCCCAAGATGTGGCAATCTCGAAATCCATTGGGATACGCACGCCTTACACATGCCCGAGCCGCAGTTCTTGAATGCGCAGCTGAAAACTCGATGCCAGCAGAAAATTTAATCTCGCCCGAGGCAGTTCGCAGGGTTTGTTGGCCAACACCTCCCGCAGAAATTGCTGATCGATTGAAATTCGTTGCTAGCGAACTAGCCGAATTTGGGGCGCGTAGTTGGCAGATTGAGCTTATATCGGGCCCGATATCGGCCATTTTGGGCGAAACTGAGCCACTTATCGTCGAGGTCCCGCCTGAAGAAGTAACTGAGGGTGAAACCCCCGTTCCGGAAAGTGACGAATTACGCAACATTTGAGTTGCGAAAATAGCGCAACTGGTTTTACGCTTCACACATGTACAGCACATTTCTAATCGCACTGCGCGAAGGTCTAGAAGCCGCACTAATCATCGGAATTCTTGTTGCCTATTTGGTTAAATCAAACCAACGCAAATCATTGCCTGCGCTTTGGACTGGCGTCAGCGTCGCTCTTGCAGCGAGTTTCGCTTTTGGTGCTTTCTTATCTTTCACTTCTACTCAACTTTCCGAAGCTGGCGAGCAAATGTTTGCCGGAACAACTTCACTTGTTGCAGTAATTCTTGTTACCTATATGGTTTTTTGGATGAAGCGCGTAGCACGCGGATTAAAGAGTGATCTACAAGGAAAAATTGAATATGCCATGCCACTTGGCAAAATAGCTTTGATTTCTGCAGCTTTCTTTGCAGTTGCACGTGAAGGATTAGAAACTGCTCTATTTGTTTACTCTAACTTTAAAACCGTGTCTGACGATTCTTCACCAGCAATTGGGTTAGTCCTAGGCTTAGCTCTTGCAGTTGCCTTAGGTATTGCGATCTACCGTCAGAGCCTAAAAATTAATTTAGGAAAGTTTTTCACCGTTACTGGAATTGCTTTAATCGTTATCGCTGGCGGAGTTCTTTCATACGCAATACATGAATTCCAAGAGTTCGGCGCACTTCCTGGTGAAGATGCGTATGTCTGGAACTGGGTTAATGCCGACCCAACAATCACAACACTTCTTTCAGGAACAATCGGTATCAGCACCAAGATCTCCTGGTTGCAGCTGATTGTTTGGGCCGTCTACATAACGACTGTTCTTCAGGCTTATTTAAAGCCAAAAAAGGTCGCTGTAGTTAACTCTTAGTCGAGTTTGCACTTCCAATTTAACCTACTGGCGGGTAACCTTACGGGAATACCAACCAATCTTTAGTAGGAGCCCTAGATGAGTGAGCGCGTTGTCCTAGTTGATGCAGTTCGATCCCCCTTTGGTAAGGCCGGAAGTCTTTATGCTGAAACCAGAGCAGATGACATCATGGTTCGGACGCTACGTGGTTTGTTAGAACGTAATCCAAAAGTTTCACCAAGTGCGATTGATGATGTTGCAATTGCCGCAGCAACCCAGAGCGGTGATCAAGGAATGAATATTGGTAGAAGCGTTTCATTACTTGCCGGAATTCCAGATAGCGTTCCAGGATATTCAATTGATCGTTGGTGCGCAGGTGCACTTACTGCAGTAACAACAGTTTCTGGTGCAATCGCAATGGGTCAATATGACATTGCAATCGCGGGTGGAGTTGAACATATGGGACACCATCCAATGGGTGAAGGCATGGATCCAAATCCACGTTACTTATCTGAAAAATTAGTTGATACTGACGCGCTGCAAATGGGTATGACTGCTGAGAGATTGCATGACAAGTTTCCACATTTAACAAAAGCGCGCGCAGATGCATATGCAGTTGAATCACAGAATAAAACGGCTGCTGCTTACACTGCAGGAAAAATTCAACGAGATTTAATTCCGGTTGCGGTTCGTTCAGTTGAACTTGGTTGGGGGATGGCAACTGTTGATGAACCACCACGACCAGGAACAACCGTCGAAGGACTTGGCG
The DNA here is from genome assembly GCA_945863115.1 of Bifidobacterium breve. Lineage (GTDB taxonomy): Bacteria > Actinomycetota > Actinomycetes > Nanopelagicales > Nanopelagicaceae > AAA044-D11. The sequence continues at coordinate 21,961 of CAMAYZ010000010.1, read as the reverse complement.
CTCTCAAGACACCATTTCGGCCAATGGGAAATGTAACTGCTGGAAATGCTGCTGGTTTAAATGACGGCGCAACTGCTGCAATTCTTGCTAGCGAATCAAAAGCAAATGAACTTGGCCTTGGAATTAAAGCTAAGTTAGTTTCATTTGCTTTTGCTGGTGTTGCACCAGAAATTATGGGATATGGCCCAGTGCCAAGCACAATCAAGGCACTCTCAAAAGCAGGATTAACAATTGCAGATATCGGGCTATTCGAAGTTAATGAAGCCTTCGCCATCCAAGTTCTTTCTTTCTTAGATCATTTTGGAATTGCAGATAATGATCCTCGGGTAAATCAATATGGTGGCGCAATCGCAGTTGGACATCCACTTGCATCATCAGGCGTTCGCTTAATGATCAACTTGGCTCGCGGTTTCGAAGAGCACCCAGATGTGCAATATGGACTTACAACAATGTGTATCGGTCTTGGAATGGGTGGAAGCATTATCTGGGAGAACCCACACTTCACTGGTTCAGGAAAGGCGGCAAAGTAATGAGCGATCTTAAGTTGCCAGAAGGTGCACCAGAAGAAGTTTTAACTGCGGCACATGTTCGTGAGATAGATCTTGCACCATTCGGTCACACTGGAACTCTTTCACTAATTACTTTAGATAACGGTTTCGACCACAACCGACCAAATACTTTTGGCCCTAATTCTTTAGCTGCGCTTAACGAAGCAATCACGGTTGCTGAGGCAAGTTCTTCAGTTGCTATTGCGATAACTGGAAAACCTTTTATCTTTGCGGCTGGCGCTGATTTATCTGGCATCGCTTTCTTAAGTGATCCGAAACAGGCACTAGCAATTGGAAAACTTGGGCATGATGTTTTCCGCAGATTTGGTGAGAGCAAGAAGCCAACCTTTGCATTTGTTAATGGTTTGGCACTTGGTGGTGGACTTGAAGTAGCGCTACATTGCAAATATCGCAGCGTTGCAACAACTGCATTTACTGGACTTCCAGAAGTTTTCTTAGGTCTGGTTCCTGGTTGGGGCGGGGCAACAATCTTGCCAAAATTAATTGGGCCAGCAAATGCGGTTCAGGTAATTATTTTAAATGCGCTTAACAACAACACAATGCTGAAAGCTAAAGATGCACTTGCACTTGGTGTCGCTGATGTGGTGTTCGAACCAGCAGACTTCCTAGAGAACTCAATTAAATTTGCAGCTTCGGTATTGAACGGTTCAAAGAACATTGAACGTGCTGACCACACCAAAGATGAAGCAGCTTGGAGCCAGGCGATTGCAGTTGGTCAAGCAGCAGTTGCCAAAAAATATGGTGGGGCCGAAATTACACAGGCAACTAAAGCACTGAATTTAATAGCAGCTGCGCGAACAAATACTTTAAGTGCTGGCTTTGACGCCGAGGATGCCGATCTTGCAAGTTTGGCAATGAGCAATCCACTTCGAGCTTCGCTCTACGCTTTTAATTTGATTCAGAAGAAGCGCAAGAAAGTTGAAGGTGCACCAAAGCCTGCTCTCGCCCGCAAAGTAACAAAGGTTGGTGTTGTTGGTGCCGGCCTGATGGCTTCACAACTCGCGCTAATAATGTTGCGCAATCTTAAAGTTCCCGTTGTTATCACTGACTTAGATCAAGAGCGCGTTGATAAAGGTCTGGCTTACATTCGTGGCGAGCTGGCAAAGCTTGTCGAGAAGAAGCGTATGAGCGCGGAAAGCGCAGCACGTTTGGGTTCACTTGTATCTGGCTCTACCGATAAAGCAATCTTTGCTGATGCTTCATTTGTTATCGAAGCTATTTTCGAGGAGCTTGAGTTAAAGCAGAAGCTATTTAAAGAGCTTGAAAAGATTGTTTCAGTCGAGTGCATCTTGGCTACAAACACCTCTTCGCTCTCAGTCACAAAGATGTCTGAAGGCTTAGCGAATCCAGAACGTGTAATCGGATTCCACTTCTTCAATCCAGTAGCAGTTATGCCACTACTTGAAATTGCAAGAACACCCGCAACCGATGATGTAACAACTGCGACAGCAGTGAATATCGGCAAAGAGTTGAAGAAGACGATGGTTATCGTGAAGGACTCCCCTGCCTTCGTAGTTAATCGCTTGCTCACAAGATTTATGGGTGAGATTACTGATGCGATAGATGAGGGCACTCCACCGGATGTTGCAGATGCTGCAATGAAGCCACTTGGTCTTCCAATGACTTCACTTGAATTGTTAGGTTTAGTTGGACCGGGTGTAGCACTTCACGTTGCTGAAACTTTGAATAAGAATCTCGGTGATCGCTATCGCATTTCACCAACCATGCAGGCTTTTGTAAAAGAAGGTATAAAGAGTTTCTATATTAAAGATGAGAAGGGTGCACTTGCACCAAATCCTGCTGCACTTGCCTTAATTAAAAGTGGGTCAAAAGCATCTACTACTGAAGAAGTCCGAATTCGCGCACTAAAAGCTTTAGCGAGTGAAGCTCGGATGATGTTGGATGAAGGTGTTGTTTCTACCGCTGCTGAAATTGATATCTGTATGTTGCTTGGCTGTGGTTGGCCATTGCACCTTGGTGGGATTTTGCCTTACTTAGATCGCGAAGGAATTAGCAACGAAGTTAGCGGCCAGAGTTTTCATCCAGCGGGAGTTGCTTCGCTGGCATAGCGTCACCGTTTAATTGATCCTTGAGCGAGCTGCTCCAGGAAACTAATTGATGAGTTATGTTCTGCGCTGTAATACCGAGGTCGGTCATAATTTCACCGCGCTTTGAATGCTCAATAAATTCAAGTGGAACTCCAATTGAATGGATCGGGACATCGAGTTCAGCATCTCTAAACATTTCCGAGATGGTGCTTGCGATTCCACCGTGGCGAATTCCATCTTCAACAACGACCACTGACTTATAGCGTTGCGCCATAGTTAGCAAACTCTTAGGAAGTGGCTTAACCCAACGTGGATCAATAACAGTTACGCCCACACCTTCGCGGTAAGCCTGCGACGCAGCTTCAACGGAAATCTTTGCCATTGCTCCGACGCTAACAAGTAGAACATCTGCGCTCTCGCCACGATATAAAACATCGATGCCATCACGACGTTCGAAAGCAGGAATATCTGGACCAACTGGGCCCTTAGGAAAACGAAGTAGTGAAGGTGCATCTGAAATGTTTAGCGCTTCATTTAAAGTTTCGCGAAGGATGGCACCATCTCTTGGGGCGGCAACATGAAGGGTTGGAACAATTCCGGTCAAAGCTAAATCCCAAATACCGTGGTGGGAAGGTCCATCATCTCCAGTTACACCGGCGCGATCTAGAACAAAAGTTACTCCTGCTTTATGCAGCGCGACATCGAGAAGTAATTGATCGAAAGCGCGGTTTAAGAAGGTCGAGTAAATAGCGACGACTGGATGCAATCCGGTGAAAGCTAAACCAGCAGCACTTGTTGTCGCATGTTGTTCGGCAATACCAACATCAAATGCGCGCTTTGGAAACTTTTCTGCGAATTTATCTAAGCCAGTTGGTCCAAGCATCGCTGCTGTTATCGCAACAATATCTTCGCGCTTGGCACCAATTTCACAAATTTCATCTGAGAAAACACTGGTCCAATTAGGGGCAGACTTAGAAACTGGGACTCCAGTTTCAGGATTTACAACACCAACTGCATGGAACTTTTCTGCCGAATCATTTATTGCTGGCGCATGGCCGCGACCCTTTTCGGTGATTACATGAACTAATACTGGCGCACCAAATTTCTTAGCTTGTTCTAGCGCATTCTCCATCGCTTCAATATTGTGACCATCAATCGGCCCAATATATTTAAGACCTAAATCTTCAAACATGCCTTGTGGCGCAACAATATCTTTTATTCCTTTTTTAACCCCGTGCAGAGTTTCATAAATCGGCGCTCCGACAACAGGTGTCTTTTCAAGAACACCCTTGCCCCAATCCAGGAATTTTTCATATCCGCTTGTTGTGCGAAGAGTAGAAAGATAAGTAGCAAGACCGCCAATAGTTGGTGAATAAGAACGCTCATTGTCATTTACAACAATTACAAGCTTTAACTCATCACTTGAAGCAATATTGTTCAGCGCTTCCCACGACATGCCGCCAGTAAGTGCGCCATCGCCGACTACGCAAACTACAGTCTTATCGAGATCGCCTTTGATTAGATTTCCGCGAGCTACACCATCTGACCAAGATAAAGCAGTAGATGCATGGGAATTTTCTACAACATCATGCTCGCTTTCAGAGCGGTTTGGATAACCAGAAACACCACCACGTTGACGCAGTTTATCGAAGCCAGAGATTCGACCAGTTAGTAATTTATGGACATAAGTTTGGTGACCAGTATCAAAAATTATTGTGTCTTTTGGTGATTCAAAGATCCGGTGAATTGCAATTGTTAATTCAACAACGCCAAGGTTTGGGCCTAAGTGGCCGCCACTTTTTGATACTTTTTCAATTAAGAAATCACGGATTTCAGCTGAAAGTTCGCTAAGCGCTGGATATGAAAGCTTCGCCAAATCTGCTGGCGTTTGAATGCTTTCGAGGTGCTTTGACATCGTCGTAGTCTAGAGCAAGCCTTATTTTTTAGAGCAGTGAACGCAGCACATATTGCATGATGCCGCCATGGCGGAAGTAATCGGCTTCCCCTGGAGTGTCAATGCGAACGACCGCATCGAAGCTCTTATCGCCCCCAATAACCTTAAGCGTCTTTGGAACTCCCCCGGTATTAAGCGCTTCGATTCCAACTACAGAAAATTCTTCGCTGCCAGTTAAACCAAGTGATGCAGCATTTTGGCCCGCTGGGAATTGGAGAGGTAGCACTCCCATTCCAATTAAGTTTGATCGGTGAATTCGTTCAAACGATTCTGCGATAACAACTTTTACTCCGAGAAGTGCTGTGCCTTTTGCGGCCCAGTCACGAGATGAACCAGAGCCATATTCTTTACCAGCAAGAATTACTAAAGGAATTTTTGCTGCTTGATAAGCCATTGATGCATCGTAAATTGTTGCTTGTGCGCCACCATCTAAGAAGTTCTTAGTGAAGCCACCTTCGACGCCATCTAATAATAAATTCTTTAGACGAATGTTTGCGAAGGTTCCGCGAATCATTACTTCGTGATTTCCACGGCGGGATCCGTAAGAGTTGAAATCTGCGCGATCGATACCGTGTTCTGCTAAATATTTTCCGGCCGGTGAATCGGCCTTAATATTTCCAGCTGGTGAAATGTGATCGGTTGTTACTGAATCACCAAGAATTGCCATTACTCGCGCTTTAGCGATGTCTTTGACTGGCTCTGGATTACGTGGCATTCCCTCAAAATAAGGGGGCTTGCGCACGTAGGTAGATTTCAAATCCCATTCAAAAACTTTCCCGGTTGGTGTTGCTAGTGACTTCCAACGGTGATCGCCCTCGAAGACGGTTGCATAATCTTTGGTGAACATTTCTGATGAAATAGAACTTGTAATCACGCTCTGAATTTCTTCAGTTGTTGGCCAAATGTCCTTAAGGAAAACCGGTTTTCCATCTTTATCGTTACCAATCGAATCATTTTCAAAATCATGATCCATGGTTCCGGCAAGTGCGTATGCCACAACTAGCGGAGGCGATGCCAGATAGTTCATCTTGATATCAGGGCTGATGCGACCTTCAAAGTTACGGTTACCAGAGAGAACTGCTGTAACAGCTAAATCATTCTCATTAATTGCTTTGCTGATTTCTACTGGAAGTGGTCCAGAGTTACCAATACATGTTACGCAGCCATAGCCAACCAAGTTAAAGCCGAGTTGATCCATGTAAGGAGTTAAACCTGCGCGGTCATAATAATCAGTAACAACTTTAGATCCCGGTGCAAGAGTTGTTTTAACCCAAGGCTTACTGCGCAAACCCTTTTCAACGGCCTTCTTTGCAAGCAAGGCTGCACCAATCATTACACTTGGATTTGAAGTATTTGTGCAAGATGTAATTGATGCAATTACAACTGCGCCATTTGAAACTGAAGTTTCGCTACCGTTAAGAGAAATCTTTACTGCAGATTTAGAGGTCTTATCGGTGAAGTATGTTGGCAGAATCTTTTCAAATGCATCTTTAGAATCAGAAAGTTCGATGCGATCTTGTGGGCGCTTTGGACCAGCAATAGATGGAACGATTGTTGCAAGATCTAGTTCGAGTGTTTCAGAGAATCTTGGTGATTTATCTGGGTTGTGCCAGAGGCCAACGCGCTTTGCATACTCTTCAACGAGCGCCAATTGATCGGCGGTGCGTCCGGTGAGTTTCATATAGCGAATAGTTTCTTCATCAATTGGGAAGATCGCGCAAGTAGATCCATATTCCGGCGACATGTTTCCGATTGTTGTTCGGTTTGCCATTGGAAGCGCAGTAACGCCAGGACCATAAAATTCAACGAACTTTCCGACAACGCCATGCTTGCGAAGCATTTGCGTGATTGTGAGAACTAAATCTGTTGCAGTTGTTCCGATTGGAAGCTGGCCATTTAACTTAAATCCAACAACTCGAGGAATCAACATTGAAACTGGTTGACCAAGTAGCGCTGCTTCAGCTTCGATGCCGCCTACTCCCCAGCCCAAAACACCAAGTCCGTTAACCATTGTTGTATGTGAGTCGGTTCCGACAACTGTGTCTGGATAAGCACGCAAGACGCCGTTTACCTTACGAGTCATTACAACACGAGCTAGGTATTCAATATTTACCTGGTGAACGATTCCGGTTCCAGGTGGAACAACTTTGAATTCATCAAAGGCACTCTGGCCCCAGCGAAGAAAGCGATATCGCTCTTGATTGCGTTGATATTCAATATCTGTGTTCTCTTCAAATGCAGTATTTGTTCCGAACTTATCTGCAATAACTGAGTGGTCAATTACTAATTCTGCTGGCGCGAGTGGGTTTACTTTTGCTGGATCTCCACCAAGTTCAACGATTGCTTCGCGCATTGTTGCTAGGTCAACGACGCAAGGAACGCCAGTAAAATCTTGCATGATTACGCGTGCTGGTGTGAATTGGATTTCGGTATCTGGCTCTGAATCAGGATTCCAATTAGCAAGCGCTTCAATCTGCGCTGCAGTTATGTTTGCACCATCTTCGGTGCGGAGTAAATTTTCTAGTAAAACTTTTAAGCTAAAAGGAAGTGTGTCTGCGGCTGGCAATTTCGTGATGTCAAAAATTTCGTATTTGCTACCAGCTACTTCGATTTCAACCTTGGCATTAAAAGAATTTTTACTCATGGCGTTATCTTAACCGAGAGAAAAGCGAGCCACACATTCCACATGTTGAGTCATCGGGAATAGGTCGAAGCCAACGATGTGATTTAGGTGATATCCACCCTCCTCTAGCGCTCTGGCATCGCGGGCCAATGAGGCTGGGTCGCAAGAAACATAAACAATCGTTCGAGGCTTCTTAGCAATCATCTGCTTCACAACCATTTCGCCGGCACCAGTCCGAGGTGGATCTAGAAGAATTACATCGACTCGATTTATCAGAGGCAACTTCTGTTCGACTCGACCCGAGTGAACAACAACGTTCTTTACCTTTTCAAAAATCTTTAACGCATCCTGAGTTGCTCGATGGCTAGATTCAATTAAGTGAACCTTTCCAATGTCTCCAACATCTTCAGCCATTGGCGCTGTGAATAAACCAACTCCACCATACAAGTCGCAAACTTGATCGCCCGGACGAAGTGCCATTAAATCCATTACCAATTTCGTAAGTGTCTTAGGTGCCGCACTATGGCTCTGCCAGAACGAGGTTGGTGAAATTTGATATGTATGTTCGCCAACTACTTCATGCAATTGCGTTGGTCCAGAAATGCTTCGGCCACCACGAGAAACATTCTTTTCACCAGAACTAGATACTGCAACTTCTAATCGATCTTCGCCCTTCCAACTTCTTGCAAACATGGCTGGGTCATTGATCGCTTCGACGGCAATTAAGCATTTATCAATTTCAGTAACTTCTTTGCTGCGAGCGGAATACAAACCGGGCTTGCCATTTTTTGAAATAGCAAAGTCCATTCGAGTGCGCCAATGCAAGCCATTGAGTGGTTCAGCAGGCAGCACATCTAAATCAATTTCAATTCTTCCAAGGCGCGAAAACTGTTCCCTAATTACTGAACGCTTTAACTCAAGCTGCGCCGAAATTTCAATATGTTGGAAGTCGCAACCACCGCAACCACCTGGCACAGCATATTTACAAGGTGGAACTACGCGATCTTTTGAAGGCTTCAAGATCTCAATTGCATCGCCGCGAGCTAACTTCGCAGATGTTGAAGTTATTTCTACGACTGCTTCTTCACCAGTTAATCCATACCGAACAAAAATAACTTGGCCTTTATGTCTGGCGATGAAATGTCCGCCATGAGCGATGGGTCCAATTTCTACCGTAATTCGGTCGCCTACTTTTAACGGAGTTTCGGCGTTCTGAATGTTGGATTCCATAGGGGCAACCTTAAGGGTGTAAGTTGTCCTTCGTGCACGTAGTGATTATGGGATGCGGTCGAGTCGGTTCTGGCCTTGCCGCAGATTTAGAGGCAGCCGGACATTCGGTATCAATGATCGACCAAAACAAGGAAGCATTTCGCAGATTAGGCCCGGATTTCAAAGGTCAGACGATTGCTGGCGTTGGTTTTGATAGAGATATCTTGCTTGAAGCTGGAATTGAAAAAGCTGATGCATTTGCAGCAGTTTCAAATGGTGATAATTCCAACATCTTGGCAGCACGTGTTGCTCGCGAAACTTATGGCGTAGAAAAAGTTGTTGCTCGTATTTACGACCCAGCTCGTGCCGAAATTTATCAACGTCTTGGAATTCCAACTGTTGCAACAGTTTTATGGACCACCGATCAAATAATTCGAAGACTAGCTCCCGAAGGTTCTAGATCTGAGTGGCGTGACGCAAGTGGTTTAGTCCAACTCTGTGAAGTTCATTTACACCATGATTGGTTTGGCCAACCTGTTTCTCTAATTGAATCATCAACAAAGGCTCGAGTTGCATTTATTACTCGCCTTGGAAGTGGAATGATTCCAACTGAGAATACTGTTCTCCAAGAGGGCGATCTCGTGCATGTAATGGCTACAGATGACGAGATCAAAAATATTGAACAAGCTCTTGCCAAATCTCCGGAAAAGGCATAGCTAATATGAAAATTGCGATTGCCGGAGCCGGAAATGTTGGGCGCTCGATTGCTCGAGAACTACTTGAAAATGGCCACCATGTTCTCCTTATTGATCGCGACCCTAAAGCGCTAAAAATTGAAAGCGTTCCAAATGCCGAATGGCTGATGGCTGATGTTTGTGAAATTTCATCGCTAGATAATGCAAAGTTAGACACCTGCCAAGTTTTGATCGCAGCTACTGGTGATGACAAAGTGAATTTAGTTGCCTCGCTCTTGGCTAAGACTGAATATGGTGTTCCACGTGTTGTTGCTCGCGTAAATCATCCTAAGAATGAATGGCTGTTTGACTCTTCATGGGGCGTCGATGTTTCGGTATCTACTCCAAGAATCATCTCTGCAATCGTAGAAGAAGCAGTATCAGTTGGCGATGTAGTCCGACTCTTCTCATTACGTAAGGGCGAAGCAAGTTTGGTCGAAATAACTTTGCCAGATGAAGCAAAGTGCCTAGGACGAACTGTCGAAGAGGTAAAACTTCCAGAGAATGCAACACTTGCTGCGATAGTTCGTGATGGCCAAGTAATTACACCTCATGCACATGATGTTTTCTCAGCCGGAGATGAGCTTCTATTTGTTGCGACAGCTGAAGCAGAAGAACTATTAAAAAATTGCTTTATTACAAGTAATTAATCAGCTTTTGTAATTGGGACGGATTTAATTACCATCCAAGTTCCCCAGAGTGTTGCTAGATAAAGTGGGAATCCAAGAAAAATATTTGCAATACCAAGGGCATTTAATTGATCGGCCTTAAAGAGTGGATATTGGACTCCTAAGCGAATTGCAAAGAGTGCGAACCAGATCCAGGTTGCCTTCGTATATGCCGCGAGACGTTTTGGGTCTTTACGCCACTTTAGATTCTCACCAAGAATTGGGCCAAGTAGAACGCCAATCAGTGGGTATTTGATAAGAATCGAACCCAAGTAAACCAGCATGAATGCTGAATTCTTCCAGAGGCTTGGTGCGTAATAATCCTTAGCTTCTCCAGTTTTCCAAGCCAGCCAACCACAGAATGCGACGCCAATAAAACCAGAAATTGAATGCATCAAAGTATCGCGTTTGATTAAGCGATAGAGCATAAGCGCAGCCGCTGTTGCGAGTGAAACATAAAGACAGGCGCGCAAATTATGAGTGATGTTGTAAGTAAGGAGAAATACTAAAGATGGAATTGTGGAATCAATGATTCCCTTTTTGCCTCCAAGGGCAGTGACAACTTTTGCTTTATCTTCTTCTTGCATTAGCTCTTCACCCCAGTAGATCCAAAACCACCGGCACCACGATCGGAACCAGGAAGAGATTCGACTTCGACAAAGTTAGCGCGTTCGACTTGTTGAATTACTAGTTGAGCAATGCGATCGCCCTTTTTAAATGAGATTGCTTCTTTAGGGTCGTGATTAATTAGGATGATTTGTAGCTCGCCCCGAAAACCGGCATCTACGGTTCCTGGTGAATTCACCATAGTTACACCGTGCTTAATTGCCAGACCTGATCTTGGATGAACAAGAGCGACATAACCATTTGGAAGAGCGATTGAAATTCCGGTTGGAACTAAGGCTCGTTCACCGGGCTGGAGAGTTACATCAACGCGTGCTGTTAAATCTGCGCCAGCATCCCCCGGCTTTGCATAACTCGGCATTGGAACCGATTTATCCAAGCGAGTGATTAAAACCTGAACACTCATGGATTAATTTCAAACTCGGGATCTACGAATGCGAGTAATTCTGGATGAGCTGTTACGTGAGCTAAATATTCCTTTGGGGCGTTATCTAGGAAATGCTGCATTGGGACAATTACATATAGCGAAGCGGCGCGAACAGCAATCGGCCCATCAGGACTTCCGAGCCGGCCGACTGCGCTGCAATAAACCTTGCGATTTACTTGGCCAGTTATTTCTGCAGTTATATGCAGAGTTGTTCCCATTGGAACGGGTAATAGAAAGTCTGTTTCAAGTCTTGCAGTAACTGCTGGAGATCGTATTAACCACATCAACTTTCCAAGTGCTTCATCAAAGGCCAGCGATAACAATCCCCCATGAGCAAGTCCTGGTGCACCTTGATGATTCTCGGTAACAGTAAAGACGGCAGTTAAATTTTGGCCATCGCCTGCATGTGCAACAAGATGTAATCCGGTTGGATGCAATTCTCCGCAACCAAAACAGTGGCCGAAGTGTGACGGAATTTTTGTTCCTGGTTCTGGCGCTTTGGGATGACGTGGCGGTATTTGGGAACCCTCTGGTGGCACCGTGCTAGGAACGCGACTCATGAGTGAAGCCTAACCTGTGATTATGTTTGTGCAAATATTCATTACGAGTATGGCGTAGCGTGCGCCTGTGGGAAAAAATAACCGACATAAGAATTTGGACTATGGCTCACCAATTTTTCAAGAGAAGCTGTCTTGGAGTTGGTGGCTCTGGAGCTTCACTATTTTTATGGCGGCCTCACTCTCTCTTGCGGTCTGGGCAGCAATCGGAGTTGATGCAGCGATTACAATTTCTTTGATCCAACTTGGACTTTTGATTTTCACCGCGCAACGAACTGCTCTAGAAATTACGGTAACTAAGGGTTGGTTTCTGGTCGGGCCGGCAGCAATCGAGCGGGCCTTTATCCATAATTTCAAAGCTTTAGAGTTCAAAGAATATAAACGAATTCGTGGCGTAGATGCAGATCCGGCAAGTTACTTGCAGATTCGCTTCTGGGTAAGCACTGCCATCAAAATAGATTTACGTGACCCAAAAGATAAAACGCCCTACTGGTTGATTAGCACCAATAGAGCGAATGAATTAGCTAAAGTATTAAACGTTGCAGATCACTGATTAAGCGCAATCCTGACAGATTGCTTTCGCGCCCTCGCCCTTTGCAAGTTGTGAAGCGTGGTGAACCAAGAAACATCTTGAGCAAGTAAATTCATCTTCTTGCTTTGGAACAACTCGAACAGTTAGCTCTTCGCCAGAGAGATCCGCGCCGGGTAGTTCTAGATTTTCGGCCGCTTCTTCTTCGTCAATATCAACTTGTCCAGATTGAGCATCAGCTCTGCGAGCTTTGAGTTCTTCAAGTGATTCTTCATGAAGTTCTTCATCTTGTTTTCGCGGTGTGTCGTAATCCGTTGCCATGGCACCTCCCTCTAATTCTTAAATGGCAATCCTTATGATTGCCGGTACAACTGCCAATTTCTTTTTAATTCCTTGCGATAGGGCGGATAGTGTCCTATAAGTAGTCCACCTACCTAATCAACTCTCGGCGTGTCGAAAATATTCCCGAGTAATTAGGCTGTGCGTCTGATGTGAGCGATTAATCCTTTAACCTGATTGGATTCTGACCGCGAGCCTCTAGCCGATCGAAGTGGTTATCGCGTTTCTCAACAAATTTTGCAACATCTACTTCTGCAGACGCAATATATGCAGCTAACTCATCTCTCGCTGCGGCGCCTTCGCCAGTGAAATCTTCACGATTGAAAATATTCCAAGCACGTAACACTGGTGCAACAACATCTTCAAGGTGAGATTTAGGATCATAAATACCAGCGAGTGCAATTTGAACTGACTTGCGACCCCAGCCTGGCATTCCAGCACCTGGCATCTGGAAATTAACAACAACATCTTTGATTGCAGTCATCGCAGCATTTGGTTCAAGATCAAGCGCTGCACCGAGTAAATTGCGATAGAAGAGCATGTGAAGATTTTCATCCAATGCAACTCTGGCCAACATGCCTTCGCAAGTATCATCATTTGAAATTCGGCCGGTGTTGCGATGAGAAATTCGGGTTGCCAACTCTTGGAAAGTTACATATGAAACTGTGTGCAACATGTCGTTCTCGTAAGGTGTTTGATACCCGGCCTGCATGTGGGCCATACGTAAATCTTCTAATTCATTTGGATCAACGCCACGAGTCGCCATTAGATAATCGCGAATAACAATTCCGTGTCGCGCCTCTTCAGCGGTCCAACGATTAATCCAGGTATTCCAAGCGCCATCTCGACTCATTGCTGTTGCAATTTCAGTGTGGTAGCTCGGCAGATTATCTTCAGTCAATAAATTTAAAATTAAAGAATCTTGGGCAATCGCGCTTAACTTAGAATCTTTAGCTTCCCACGCATCGCCATTTAGTGGACCGGCAAAGGTGCGACCTTCACTCCATGGGACATACTCATGTGGATACCAATCTTTGGTGGTCGCAACATGTCGTTCAAGTTCGACCGCAACTGCAGGTTCGAGATCGCGAATTAACCGCGACTGAATCTTTGGGTCAATTGATGCCATTGGCGGAACTTAGCGCAAGATTCAAGCTACTCGCGAGTTAAAATGAATTAATTAGGGTGATTCTTTGCGCAGATTAGTGCGAATAAGTGCCTGCTCTAACCGCCACTTGGCAATCTCCCCATGATTTCCTGAGAGCAAGATCTCTGGAACTTCTAATCCACGCCACTCTTTTGGTTTTGTGTAATTTGGATATTCAACCAAGGTGTCTCCATCTTTGGTCAAAGTATGTGACTCTTCATCAAGCGAAGCGCTATTTCCAATTACTCCAGGGAGCAGACGAATTATCGCCTCCATAATCACCAGAGTCGCTACTTCACCACCACCTAAAACATAATCGCCTATAGAAACTTCGCGAACTTTAAAGTTCTTCGCGGTTGCGTAGTAGTCACTAACTCGAACATCAATGCCCTCGTAGCGACCGCAAGCAAAAATTAAATGCTTAGATTTCGTGAGGGTTTGTGCCAAATCTTGGGTTAGTTTTTCGCCAGCAGGTGTTAAAACAATTAGCTCATGAATCTCATCCGGTGCGAGTTCTGCCACTGCATCAATTGCTTTGCCCCAAGGTTCAGGCGACATAACCATTCCTGCGCCACCGCCATAAGGTGTGTCATCAACTGACCCATGAACATCAGTTGTTTGGGCGCGAAGATCGTGAATCCCAATTTCAATTAAACCTGAGCTATGAGCCTTGCCAATCAACGAGAGATTTAGTGGAGCCAGATATTCTGGAAATATTGTGATTACATCGAATCGATTTACATTACTCATCTAATAATCCTGCCGGTGGCACGACTGTGATTTTTCGGTTCTTAACATCAACGATTGGAACAATAGCTTTCACAAAAGGAATTAGAACTTCACGGCCGTTGTAGTCAACAGCTAAAACATCTTGGCCTGGAAGATTTATCACATCAGTCACCGGTCCTAATTCGAGCCCATCTTGGGTGCTGACCTGGCACTGTAAGAGTTGTTGGACATGAAAATCATCTTCGGTCGAATCGGCTTCAATATCGACGTCCGCCAATAACAAAACATTTCGAAGCTCTTCAACCTGATTTCGATCGTTAATTCCTTTGAAGCCAAGAAGCAAAGTTCCATTGTGATCACGAACTGAGGTAATTGTTAGCGGGCCAAATGTATTTGGCTCTGTCGCTAAGACAGAGCCAATATAAAAACGATCTTCTGGTTGATCAGTGCGAACTTCTATTGTCGCCTCACCAAGTACTCCATGTGCGCGACCAATTCTGGCAACGACAAGTTGCACTATTAGCGAGCCTCGTCTGCCTCGATGAGATCTACTCGAACTGAGCGACCAGCAATTGCACTGACCACAGTTCTAAGTGCGCGCGCAGTGCGACCATTACGGCCAATCACTTTGCCAATGTCATCTGGATTAACTCGAACTTCTAGTGTTGTCCCACGACGATGATCTTTTGTTGTAATAACAACATCATCAGGATTATCTACAATCCCCTTAACTAAATGTTCTAGTGCTTCGTCAATCATTGTTATTCAGCTGCCGCTTCTGGAGTGGCTTGTGCTTCAGGAGCTGGAGCTTCTGCTTCTGCAACTGGAGCTTCAGGAGCAGTTTCTGCTTCCGCAACTGGAGTTTCAGATTGGACATCTGCTACGGCTTCGACAGGCGCTGCTTTAGCAGCTAACTTCTCTGCAGCCTTCTTCTTCATTGTTGTTGCACCATCTGCTGGCTCATTCATTGCATCCTTGACGGCTGCTTCATAAGCAATTCTCTTGTGTGGCTTTTCAGCAATTGTCTTAAGTGTTCCTTCAGTTCCAGGAAGACCCTTAAATTTTTGCCAGTCACCTGTAATTTTTAGAAGTGCTGCAACTGCTTCAGTTGGTTGTGCACCAACAGATAGCCAATATTGCGCACGATCAGATGTAACTTCAATAAGTGAAGGTTCTGATCCTGGTGAATAGCGACCGATCTCTTCGATTGCACGTGAGTTACGAGCAGCACGAGAATCTGAAACTACGATACGAAAATGTGGTGTACGGATTTTTCCCATACGCATTAATCTAATTTTTACGGCCACGAAGGCTTTCTCCTTGTTTTAAGCGGTGCTAATTTTCTTACGACAGTGGGAGCGTCGTTCAAAAAATAAAACCTGTTTTCAAAATATCTTCCGCCTATTGGTGAAGATCGCTTGGGGGTAGAGGGCCCCTTGCAGGGTGCCAATCTTGCCAGCACGCTGGGTGAATTCAAAATCGCCCAGATTCAGCGCAGTTTTACGCACGAAAACATGATCTATGTTAGCTGCGAACTAAACCAAACCCATTTCGTGCCACATTCGTGCACCTAGCTTTCACCTAAAATGAGAACTTAACAAAGGGTTATTTGTCATTATGATTCATTGTTAATAGAATTTTTTAAAAGGACCAGAAAATTACGTAAGATTTATCTGTTCAGACTTGTATTTACTTAAACGCCGTATTGCAGGCGTTGCTGAACTCTTTTTGATCTACTCCATACGCTAACTCACCCACATGCTCACCCAAATCATGGACATCCTTAAGTGTCATAATTACGTCTGCGACAAAAAGACCTTTTTGCGCACGGCTACCTTTCACAAGATTTGCCCCGACAACATTCATTGTAATATCACCCGTCCTAGCGGGTATTTTTAAAGTTTCTGGTATTTTTTCTGCTGCACTTAAGACAAACTCTACATTTGCTTTAACAACCCCGTCCCCTTCGTATGCAGCCTCCCATCTATTGTTGATATACAGATTGGTCATCGTAGCAATGGTGCCAAAGAAGCCATCAATAACAGCTGAAACAATCACACCACCTGGAATATAACCAAGAACAGTATTGAGGAGACTGGAGCTCGTGCCCAAAACGCTAAACATGCCTTCAATGGGGACGTATTGATTGGGTCCGCAAAGTAATTTGTCCAATGTCCTTGGAGTTGATGATTGCCTCACAATCCTGAAATCCAAAGTGCTGCCTTGATTTGTGAATGCTTCAAGCAAAAGCACATCTTGTTCTGGTTTTACACTTATTGCCCATTTTACATTAATCTGACCTACCACTTCAGATCCAACATCTGTGCCCTGTTTATACGCAATTACATTTTTACTTGTAACATCTTTTTCTCGCAATCTGCAAACTTTATATTTTGCAGCCTTATGTTTCTTTATCCATGATGCAGTTGGATTTTGTGTTAATACCCCCACATAAAATTTATAGCCAGTTTCATTAGGCTTGGTCTGAAATCTTGCCGTTACAACTCCCACATCTCTTGTGTTATTAAAGTGTTCTCTTGCTTCCCGGAAGGCCCAACAATCTTCAATTTCAGTTTCTGTTTTTGCTGTTTTTGTTGAAGGAGTTGTACTTGGCGTTGCTGTTTTTGTTGAAGGAGTTGTAATTGGCGTTGCTAATGTCTTGGCATACTTCTTAGCTTTATCAATCAGATCAGTGTGCTTGTAGACCGGAGAAATAAAGTTAATTGCTATATCTGTGTCATACCCAAAGTCACTCATTTTGCCATCTTTATCATACGTTGCCTGCGGAAATGCCCCACAAGCTTTTACATAGAACTGATCTGCGATTGCACCCATATACAATTCTCGGTTTCGATAACTAGCCACGACAGGGGCACCCCCATCGCCATAACAGGCAATTCCCGCTGTTCGATCAACCGAATTTTCTAAAATAATTTGGCCTATAAATTGATCTCGAAAGTTTGGCATTACTGACACGGGTGGTTTTCCCTTTAATGCAAGAATTTTCAATTGCAGGCTTCTTACATCTTTACTGCACGGTCCTCCTTCACATGGTTTTTGAGAACCAGGAGAAGTACGATTTTGATATTCACCATAACTATAAGCTGTAGTGACTCCAGGAAAATCACCTTTGCTACCGATATCCATTTCTGGAGTCAACAATTCTGCTGGAGTAGCAGCAATTAGATCTTTTTCTAAGACAAAAACGGCAAAACGATTAAGAGCAAGTGAAAAATTACTAATATTGACTGGATTACTTTGAGATGTAAACACCTCTGCCACTTTTACACGACCGCCAGTAGTTGAAGCTAAAGACTTCGGAAGCCCGACGTAAAAATCCTTAGACCCAGATGCTGGGTCTATAGCAAAAACTATTCTGGAGGAGTATAGGTAGCCAGTCATTACAGGTTGCTGTGAATTTGCACTATTGAAAATTGGTACAACCCTGCTTGCTTTACCACTTGCACCTACGGGCTGTGAATTTGGAAGTGCAACTGCGCTAGGTTGCATCGGCAATAGTGAGACTAATAGGCAAAAGGCCATAGCAATCAGCCTTGACTTTCTAATAATCAAATTCACACTCAAGTCAATCAGGGCATAAACTGGAAAACAAGATGATTTTGGGTGAATAAAACTTGTCAGCCCCACGCGCATTACCCAAATTCAGCTCTCTCAGCTCTCAATCGCCCGCTTTGCTGGATTTCCTGAGCGAGATTTCTTCTTATTTACAACTTTGGGGGCTGGTTGTTTTGGCATACCAGGAGGCATCGCCATGCCGGGCGGTAACTGCATTCCACCCTTACCAGTGCGCATCTGCTTCATCACTTTCTGGGCTTGGCTAAATCTTTCGACGAGTGAGTTCACATCAGAAACTTGGCGACCAGAACCATTTGCAATTCGCATACGCCTAGAACCATTTAAAACTTTTGGATCATTTCGCTCTAGCGGTGTCATTGATTGCACAATCGATTGCGTCTTTACAAGTTCGCCCTCATCAAATTGTTCTAACTGCTTCTTCATAGCACCAGAATTTGCGCCCGGCATCATGCCCAACAATTTTGTCATCGAACCCATTTTTTTCATGGCTTCTAATTGCGCAAGGAAATCATCTAACGTGAAGTCTTCACCACTAGCGAACTTGCTCTCCAGTTTTGCCGCGGTGTCACTATCAAATGCACCTTTAGCTTGTTCGGCAAGAGTTTGAATATCTCCAAGTCCAAGAATTCGAGAGGCCATGCGATCTGGATAAAACAAATCAAAATCAGTTACTTTCTCACCGGTGGCTGCGAACATAATTGGCTTGCCAGTTACTTGGGTAATCGAAAGCGCGGCGCCACCTCGAGCATCACCGTCTAATTTAGTTAGAACAATTGCATCAAAGCCAACGCCATCTTGGAATGCTTGCGCTGTGCGAACTGCATCCTGTCCCACCATCGCATCAACAACGTAGAGAACTTCATCAGGTGAAACCGCATCTCTAATCTGCTTTGCTTGCTCCATGAGTTGAGCATCAAGACCTAATCGGCCTGCGGTATCAACAATTACGATGTTATGTAATTTATCTTCAGCAAACTTCAGACCAGCTTTGGCAACTTTTACGGGATCACCGACGCCATTGCCAGGTTCTGGTGCAAACACCGGAACGCCAATGCTTTCGCCAACTACTTGAAGTTGGGTTACCGCATTTGGTCTCTGTAAATCTGAAGCAATCAATAACGGTGTATTGCCCTGTGCTTTTAAGTAATTAGCTAGTTTGCCAGCTAAAGAAGTTTTACCGGCGCCTTGCAAACCTGTAAGAAGAATGACTGTCGGAGGTTTCTTTGCATACCGAATTCTTCTTGCACTTCCGCCGAGAATTTCTACTAGCAAAGAATTAACTATTTCGAATACCGCATTTGCGGGGTTAGTGGACTTATTTAAATCTGCTAAAACTTCATTAGTTCGAACCTTTAATTCTTCGATAAAGAAGTCAACAACGCTTAATGCAACATCCGAATCCAGAAGTGCGCTTCGAATCTCTGAAGTTATCTCATCGATATCGCTAGGTTTTAACCGCCCCTTGCTCCGGAGTGAGCTAAATGCTCCTTGGAACTTTGCGGATAAGGATTCGAACATGGGTGGAGGTTACTAGTTAAAGGTGTGTGATTAAAATATTCTCAACTTTTGTCGCCAATAATTGCGCACGTTCACCGGTTAGAGGTTGGCCTTCCAAATCTGTCACATAGAGGGTGTCGAACGCTTCAGCTCCCAGGGTTGAAACGATCGCTGACTTAATATCTACACCAAATCTTGAGATAGCTCGCGTCACATTAAACAAGATTCCTGGTCGATCGTGCATTCGAACTTCAATTATTGTGGCATTTGTAGCGAGGTCATTTGCAGCAAAAACTAATGGAGCCGGCGTTGGAATACCGGGATACTTACGATAATTCGCAATACGTTCTTCAATCTTTCGCCCGAGATTAAGTTCGCCAGAGAGCGCCTTCTTCAACTGTTCGGTAAGTTTTTCAGCAGTCGGCAGTTGAGCATTCGCATCTAGTTCAACTATCCAACGCATTACAGCAATGTCATTTGTAGTGCGAGTCTTTGCTGAGCGAACATTGAATCTGGATATTGTCATCAAACCTGCAACTGCTGAAAGTAATCCAGTTTGATCCTTTGCAATTATCTCAATCTCAATGTTTTCAGTGGTTTCTTGATTTCCAATAAATCTAATTGCAATGTCGTCGATAATTTCTCCGGTTGGAATCAAATCTGGTTGGGAGACCGGCTTGATTCCTGCCATTGCAGCAAGGCATTTCGCTACCAAGGTTGAAACTAGTTCTGCCTTCCAATCACTCCAAGCGCTCTTGCCAGTGGCTTCACCATCGGAAATGCTCAGTGCATGTAGGAGTTGGAGCGATTCTGGATCTTTAATTTTTTCAATTACAAAACCTATAGTTGCCGGATCTTCTAGATCTCGGCGAGTTGCAACCGCTGATAAAAGCAAATGTTCGCGGACTAATATCGCGATAGTTTCACAATCTTTATCATCAAAACCCAATCGCTTAGCCAGTGGCTTGATTAATTCTTCACCATATTCTGAATGATCCTTGTCGGGGAACCCTTTGCCAATGTCATGAAAGAGAGCGGACACCAGTAACAGATCGGGCCTAGTCACAGTTCTAATAAGTGCCGCAGCGTGCACTGCAGTTTCCAGCATATGTCTATCAACCGTATGACGGTGCAAAACATTTCGTTGTGGCAGGAACCTGACATGGAACCACTCTGGAATCCATTTTTCAATAAGACCATCTTGATCCAACGCTTCAAAAACTCTAATCATTGATCTGCCAGCACCGATAAGTGAAATCAGATCATTCAAAACTGGTTTCGGCCATGGATTAGGAAGAGATTTAAATTTCTCTGACAAGAGAACGCAGGCATCAATCGAAAGTGGCAACCCGCGCTGGGCCGCAGCGGCTGCGGCTCGAAGGCCAATTGCCGAATCGGTCGATATGTCATATCCATCTTCAATTGTTACTTCCGAATTTTGAATTACTAATCCTTGATCAATCTTCTGATTTTTTCTGCGACGAAGCCAACTCTGTCCATTGTTTGAATCTATTCGATGCCAAGTTGAATCCATTAAATAATCAACTGCGCGGGCTGCCTTGGCTACATCTAGCATCAGGGCATCTGCATTTGAATAATTCATTTTTGAAGCGACACGGTCCTGCTCGGTTAGCAGTAATTGATCACGAGCTTTCAAATTCTCGCCATGTAATGCATCCCTGACATTTGAAAGTAGCGCTTCAGATTCAGCAACACGGGCGAGTGAAACTGGCACCGCGCCCGACATTTCAATTGCACGGAGCGCATTGATATCTCGAAGACCCCCACGTGCTTCTTTCAAATCTGGCTCTAATAAAAATGCTAGTTCGCCAGATCGGTTTTCACGTTCATGAATAGACTTTCGCAACGCTCGCAGGTATTTCTCTCTGCTCTTTCGCCAATTTTCTAGCGCATCAGATGCAACCTGATTAGAAAGTTCGGATTCACCTGCGATGTGACGCAAATCCAATAAGCCAAGCGCAACTCTGACATCTTCATTTGCAATCTCACGAGTTTCGCTTCGGGTTCGGACTGCATGATCAATTGCTCGGCCTTGATCCCAGAGTGGATATAGAAATGCATTAACAAAATCCTGAATAACTTGAGGCTTTTCGCTGCCATTGTGCAGAATTAATAAATCTAAATCAGATGCTGGAGATAGCTCACCTCGTCCATATCCTCCAACTGCTGTTAGTGAAACAAGTTCGGGCTTCGAAAGATACTGACTTGCGCAAGTTAAAAACGAAACCCGGAGCGCCTTATCAATCTCATTGGATCGATCTCGACGCTCACGGGTTCCCACGGAGGTACTCTACTTATTACTTTTTATTACTTAAATTGCGTCCGTCCCACGTTCTCCGGTTCGCACTCGAACGATGTTATCTACTGGCGAAGACCAAACCTTGCCATCACCAATAGCACCAGTTGAAGCCGCCTTAACAATGACGTCAATGACTTTCTCGGCATCCTTGCTATCGACTAATACTTCAAGTCGAATCTTTGGAATTAGATCTACTGTGTATTCGGCACCACGATAAACCTCAGTGTGTCCACCTTGGCGACCAAATCCACTTGCCTCCGAAACTGTCATCCCGGTTATTCCGAAAGCTGTTAAAGCTTCTTTCACATCTTCCAACTTAAATGGCTTGATGATTGCGGTAATTAGTTTCATAGTGAAGATCCTCCTCGTGATGAGCTATACATTTCATAG
>CAMAYZ010000009.1 GCA_945863115.1 Bifidobacterium breve | reverse complement strand
CGTTGTTTATATGTTTTTCCTAGCGGCGAATTTTCTTCAATTACTGATCGTCTGCGCCAAGCACCCGTCACCGAAAAAGCAGCACGCGATTACATGCGCGTGATGTTTGCTGGCGCACACGATGAAGTTCCAGATAAGCAAGGTCGCGTAACAATTCCAAGTGGACTTCGAACATATGCAGGTTTAGAAAAAGATTGCGTTGTCATCGGCGCAAATACTCGTTTAGAAATTTGGGATAACGCAGCTTGGGATTCTTATTTAGCGGATCGTGAAAAAACTTTCTCTGATGTTTCATCGGAGGTGCTTCCAGGCCTTTTCTAAATTGTGGCCATCGCCGACCTCTATAACGACGCCCCTTCCCCGGCGCCGTTAACCCCCAGATCCGTCGGCCGGCGATGACCAGAGTTTAGAAAAGTTAAGTAGTTGCATTAAAAGTGTATGAACTAGAAAGGGGGAGAAGATGCAGGACGCGTTACATATTCCAGTTGCACTAGATCGCTGCATTGCACTGCTCTCTCCTGCAATTGAAGCTAAAAGCAATCCGATAATTGTTGATGCCACACTCGGTTTAGGTGGTCACAGCAAGGCGCTTCTATTGAAATTCCCTAATCTGAAAATCATCGCTTTAGATCGTGATTTAAGTGCAATCGCAATTGCAACAACAAATTTAAGTGAAGTAAGTAATCGAGTCGAAATAATCCACGCAGTTTATGACGAACTCGATGAAGTTCTTTCAAAGCTAGGAATCACCGAAGTTGACGGAATTCTCTTTGATCTTGGCGTTTCTTCAATGCAACTTGATCAAGCAGATCGAGGTTTTGCCTACTCGCAAGAGGCACCGCTTGATATGCGAATGGATCAAAGCAGCGGGCCAAGTGCGCTAGATATTTTGAATACTTATTCATATGGGGAATTAGTTCGAGTTATTCGCAATTACGGTGAAGAGAAGTTTGCAACAAAAATTGCGGACAACATTATTAAGGCCCGCGAGACTAATTCGCTTGTAACAACAAAAGATTTAGCAGAACTAGTTAAAAACAGTATCCCAGCTCCAGCAAGGCGCACCGGTGGTAATCCTGCAAAGCGCACTTTCCAAGCCCTTCGAATTGAAGTTAATCAGGAACTCGCAGTCTTAGAGCGAGCGATTCCTAAAGCAATTAGCGCGATCAGAATTGGTGGCCGCCTAGTTGTTATGTCTTATCAATCTCTTGAAGACAAAATAGTGAAGCGAGCTTTTGCTGATGTAGTCGGTTCAAACTCACCACTTGGCTTGCCATTTGATCTGCCAAATTCAGCTGCAAGTTACAAATTAGTTGTCAGCGGTAGTGAAGGTGCAAGCGATTCTGAAATTGAAAATAATGCAAGGGCGCAATCAATGCGGCTTCGCGCTCTGGAAAGAGTGGCTGCCTAATGGCGATTCTTGCACTTCCTGCTTTAACTAGACCGCGTCTTGCAGTAAAGCGCCCAGCGGTTGTCATTGATGAGGCGCAAACAACTGTTGCGGTTCAAAGATTAGATACCCGCAAATTTATGTTGCTTATGGCTTCTGCTGTAACCATAAATCTTCTGGTGATTGCAGGAATAAATATCTTGATGACCCAAGATGCATTCACACTGCAAGAATTGAAAAGCCAGAGAAATACTGCCATGGACGAGAAGGATGCAATTCTTAATTTAGTAAACCAGAAGAATTCTCCAGTAAATCTCTCAAAAGCTGCAATTGAATTGGGAATGAAGCCAGCAAGCAAAATCGGTTATCTTAATTATTCGGACGTGGAAGCTTTGGTGACTAAATGAGTCACAACGCTCTAGTTCATAAGCGAATTCGCACCCTGTTAGTCGTGACATTTGCCTTATTCGGAGTAATCATTGCGCAATTGTTCTCTGTCCAGGTTGTAAGGGCAGGGACAATTAGTGAACGTGCCGCAACTGAATTGCTTCGGACTTCTACGCTTCTGGCACCTCGCGGCGTAATCAGTGACGTTAATGGTGTTGAACTTGCGAGAAGTGTTGCTGCGATAACTATCGTTGTCGATCAAGCTCAAATTAAGAATCCAAAGTTGGTTGCCCAAGTAACAAGCCCGGTATTGCAAATGGACGAAGCAGAATTAACCGCTCTTTACACCGGCACCCTTCGTTATAAAATAATTGTTAAGAATGGCAAGCCGGCTATGTGGAGCGCGCTGCAGAAGACTATTTCGGATTACAACACTGAAGTCCTTAAGGAAAAAGGTGGTTTAGCTAAGCGAATAGTTGGCTTCTTCTCAGAGCGCGGATACATCCGGGAATATCCAACGGGAACACTGGCATCTTCGCTAATTGGTTTCATAAATCATGAAGGTGTTGGCGCAGCTGGAATTGAAAGTAGTTTAAATAGCGAACTTTCAGGAACTAACGGCCAATATATGTTTGATAATGGAGCGGGAACAATTATTCCTGGTTCAGCAAAAATTAGAACTGAAGCTAAGGCTGGAACCTCGGTGCGCCTAACAGTTGATAGAGATATTCAATGGGTTGCACAAGATGCAATTAGCAAGGCAGTGGCAAGTTCAAAAGCAAAATCTGGAACGGTAATTGTCATGGATCCAAAGACTGGTGCAATTATTGCGCAAGCAAGTGCGCCAACTTTCAATCCAGCAAAACCTATTGTTGGAAACTTGAATGTAATTAGAAATCCTGCGGTCCAAGATGTTTACGAGCCCGGGTCAACTGGAAAAGTAATCACATACGCTGCGGCCCTGGAAGAGAAGAAGTTGACCGCAAACTCGGTCTACACGGTTCCTTATTCCATGAAGGTTGCCGGCACTAAATTTTCAGATCACGAACGCCACCCAACCCAACGACTTACTGCAACTGGCGCATTGGCTGTTTCTAGTAACACTGCTTCAATCAAAATTGGCCAACAACTTGGAAGCAAGACGCTGTATCAATATCTAACTGACTTCGGCTTCGGGAAAAGCACTGGGTCGCATCTTCCAGGTGAATCAGCTGGATTATTACGACCGGTCAGCGATTGGTCTGGAACCTCACTTCCAACTTTTGCATTCGGCCAAGGTTATTCAGTGACATCCCTTCAGGCGACGAGCGTCTTTGCAACTATCGCTAATGATGGAGTTCGAGTTACTCCGACGGTTGTTGCTGGAACGACTGATGCAAGTGGAAACTATATTCCTGCTAAAGATCAGCAATCTAAGCGAGTAATCAGTGCCGAAACTGCAAAAGAAATTCGCACGATGCTAGAGAGCGTGGTTTCTGCAAATGGAACGGCTCCAACTGCAGCAATACCTGGTTATCGAGTAGCAGGTAAAACTGGAACGGCAATGAAATTCAATTCAGATTGTTCTTGCTATAGCGGCTACACCGCTTCATTTATCGGATTTGCTCCGGCAGATAATCCAGCTTACGTTGTAAGCGTTGCAATCCAAGAACCACAAGGAATGCACTGGGGTGGGGCACTTGGCGGACCAGTATTTGCGAAGGTAATGAAGTTTGTTCTGCAGTCAAAACATATTGCACCTTCAACAACAAAACTAAAGGCTTATCCATTAACCGAAGCAGAACTCAAGAAAAGCGCGATTGTAAAATGATTCGGCCGGTCTCTGATTATGTTAAGTCAGTAACGGAACTAGCTAATTTTATTGGAATTGAATCCGACCTTAATTTGGAATTTTCGGGAATCACTTCAGATTCGCGTGGAGTAAATATTGGTGATTTATTCGTCGCTCTTCCTGGTGCAAATTCACATGGCGCTAGCTACATCGATAATGTTGTAGCTTCTGGTGCCATAGGAGTAATCACAGACGAAGCCGGTGCGAAACTAATTGGCAAAAAACTCCCTGTTATTGTGATTTCAAATCCACGCCGATTCCTAGGCGCCATCTGTTCATGGTTTTACGGTTCACCTTCCAGCACCATGCAATTAGTTGGGATCACCGGAACAAATGGGAAAACGACTACAACAACTATTCTCAATCAAATCTTGGTAGCTGCCGGTAAATCCACTGGCTTAATTGGAACAGTTGGAATTGAAATTGGGCCAGAGAAATTAACTGCAATTTACACGACCCCAGAGGCATCTGAGTTGCAGAGTCTTCTTGCGACAATGGGCGAACGACATATTTCACATGTTTCAATGGAGGTCAGTAGCCATGCACTTGAAGCCAGGAGAGTAGCTGGCACTAAGTTTTCAATAGTTGGGTTTACTAATTTAACTCAGGATCATTTAGATTTTCATGGTGACATGGCGAGTTATTTTGCAGCCAAAGCAAAGTTATTTACGGCTGAATATAGCGAATTAGGTTTCATAAATATTGATGACAAATACGGTCGAGAGTTATACAACAATCCTCAGATTCCGATGATCTCCTTATCTCGACAGAACCCAGAATCTCAATGGCGCTTTGAACGAATCGAACCGACAGCTCGAGGTTATTCCGTTGCTATCCGCGGAACTGGTGGAATTTTGATTGAAGGCGAAATTAATTTAATTGGTGAACATAACTTAGATAATTTGCTAATGGCAGTAGCGATCGCCTCGCAATTCGAGATCGATCCAATAGTTATTGGTAATTGTTTTCCGAACTTGAAGGGCGCCGCAGGGCGCTTAGAGAGCGTCGATATCGGTCAGAAATTCTTAGCGCTAGTCGATTATGCACACACTCCAGATGCAGTAACAAGAATTTTGGCCACCTTACGCAAAAGTGTGAGTGGACGAATAATCGCAGTTCTCGGTTGCGGTGGAGATAGAGATAAAACAAAACGTCCGATTATGGGACGGGAATTGCTTGAGGGTTCTGACTTGGCAATATTTACCAGCGATAATCCGAGGAGCGAAGCACCTGAAACAATTTTGGATGAAATGATTGCGGGCTTAGACCTTAAAGAAAATAGCACAACTCTGGTTGATAGGCGCGAAGCAATAGCATTTGCGGTAACTAATGCCCTTCCGGGGGATTGTGTAGTGATTCTTGGGAAGGGTCATGAAACCGGCCAAGAGATAGCAGGAAAGAAGTTTGCATTTGATGACCGCATCGAGCTAGCTCGCGCTATCGAGGAGCTTGCATGATTAAGTTAACTTTGAATCAAATTGCGCAGATTGTTGGTGGCGAAGTTCGAAACACCGATGGCTTGCAAACCACTTCGGCTTTTCCGGTGATTAATTCAAACCAAGCAACAAGTAAGACATTCTTCACAGCTTTTGTAGGCGCTAACGTTGATGGACATGAATACATTGCAGAAGCAATTTCAAATGGTGCTCAGTTTGCATTAGTCAGCAAAGATTGCACAGCTCCGGCTATCAAAGTAAATGATGTTCGAAAGGCCTTACGGGATCTAGCAATTTATGTTCGGAACGAGCTAGTGAATTTACAGGTTATTGGAATTACTGGGTCACAGGGAAAGACAACAACCAAGGATCTGTTACGGCACATCCTAAGTGTCTCAGGGGAAACCATTGCGCCTGAGGAATCTTTGAATAACGAGCTAGGTGTTCCGTTATTGATTTTAAGATGCTCTGAGACTACGAAATTTTGTATTGTAGAAATGGGAGCGCGACATCTCGGAGATATTTCATATCTTGCAGAAATCGCTAAACCACATGTTGGTGTTGTATTAACTGTGGGAACTGCGCATCTTGGCGAGTTCGGAAGCAGAGAGATTATTGCTAAAGCTAAATCTGAATTGATTACATCTCTCACGGCTGGCGGAACTGCGATTTTGGGAACTTATGATGAATTCACTCCTAATATGGTTGTCCCATCAGGTGTAAAAAGAATTCTTTTTGGTGAAAAATCAAAATGTGAAATCAGAGCCGCTGATGTTGAAGTGCGCGAGGGTAGAGCACACTTTGATTTGGTAACTCCGGACGGAAGAGCAGCAGTAGGGCTACAACTTTTGGGAATGCATCAAATTTCAAATGCGCTAGCTGCGGCAGCTGCAGCAACTGCTCTAAAGATCCCAATCGAAACTATCTCCGCAGCACTTTCAACTGCAGAAGTTTCTAGCAAGTGGCGCATGGAAATTTCTCAAATTGGCGAGATCACTTTGATAAATGATTCTTATAATGCAAACCCAGAGAGCGTCGCGGCTGCCCTTCGAACATTGGCACTGATTTCGCAGGAAAGTGGGGGCGTAAGTTGGGCAATTTTAGGCAAGATGCAGGAACTCGGCGAGTCATCCGCCGCGGAGCATGCAGCAATTGGCAGACTCGTCTGTGAGATCGGAATCGACAATCTGGTCGTAGTTGGAATAAAGGATTACCTTGCGGATTTAGATGGTGCAAGTGCAGTTCACTATTTCGACACGAAAGCAGATGCAATGGCAATTGTCGAGCACTTTGCTCCAGGAGATGTGGTGTTAGTAAAAGCTTCACGTTCTGGCGAATTCAATCTGTTAGTTGATTCGATTAAAGAGAGATTAGGGGAGGTGGACCAGTGAAAGGCATTGTATTCGCTGGCGGATTCGCACTCTTGCTAAGTTTTATTTTCACACCAACGCTGATACGCATCCTTGCAAAGCGTGGTGTTGGACAGATGATTCGCGATGACGGGCCAAAAACCCATCATGTAAAGCGTGGAACTCCAACGATGGGTGGAATTGTTCTCATCTCCTCCACAATCATCGCTTATTTTGCAAGCCACTTACTTACAGGCGTAGGAATAACTGCCTCAGCGATTTTGGTAATGGCGCTAATAGTTGGATTAGGTTTAATTGGTTTTCTAGATGATTGGCTAAAGATTTCTAGAAAACAATCACTGGGACTAACTGCAAGGCAGAAACTTTTCGGTCAAGCACTTTTTGCTGCTGGTTTTGCATATGCCGGATTGCAATTCGAAGATGAATCTGGGCTAGCACCAATTTCAATGTATTTCTCAGGAGTTCGTGACACTTCAATAAAACTTGGAATGGTCTTGGTAATTCTCTGGGTTATTTTTCTTGTTCTTGGAAGTTCGAATGGTGTTAATTTAACTGATGGTTTAGATGGACTTGCATCAGGTGCCGCAATCATGACTTTTCTATCCTTCATCGTTATTGGGGTCTGGGAGTTTGGTCAAAGTTGCGCAATTTCAGATGTTCCACAGTGTTACATCGTCCGAGATCCACTTGATATCGCAGTTTTATCTGCTGCACTTGCCGGTTCATGTGCCGGTTTTCTCTGGTGGAATGCAGCACCAGCAAAAATTTTTATGGGCGATGTAGGTTCGCTAGCACTAGGTGGTGCAATTTCTGGAATTGCCATTGTCTTGCGCGTAGAGGCCTTACTTGCCGCTCTTGGCGGACTCTTTGTTCTGATTACGCTTTCAGTAATAATTCAAACCGGATATTTCAAACTTTCAGGCGGCAAACGCGTCTTTAAAATGGCACCGCTTCAGCATCACTTTGAATTACTAGGTTGGGGCGAAGTCACGATTGTTATTAGATTCTGGATTTTGGCGGGCATGAGTGTTGCAGCTGGGCTGGGTCTTTTCTACGGACAATGGGTTGTTTCACAATAATGTCTTACATTGAAGAACTTAAAAGTAAAATTATTTTAATCGTAGGTGGCGGAACAACGGGAAAATCTCTTGCGAATTATTTAAATACCCTCGGGGTTGAGTTTGCGGTTTTCGATGAAAAATCAGCTTCTGCGCAAGGGCTAGAAATTCTCACTGATATAAGCGATTTTGCAGTTTATGACTTGGCGATAGTTTCGCCAGGATGGCGCGTAGATCATTTAGTAATACAGAATTTGCAAGCTAGCGGTGTTGAGGTTATTAGTGAATTAGATTTCGCTTGGACCCTTAAGTCTGAAATCAATCCGAACCAGACTTGGCTAGCTGTTACCGGAACAAATGGTAAAACCACAACAATTCAAATGCTTGAATCAATCTTGATAGCCGCTGGAGTTTCAGGAATTGCCTGCGGAAATGTTGGAACAACAGCGGTTGAGGCTGTTACAAGTTCGAAGAGATTTGATGTTCTGGCCCTTGAACTCTCGTCATTTCAGATTAGTTGGAGTTCGCTACCAGAATATGAAGCTGTGGCAATTCTAAATGTCGCGCAGGACCATATCGATTGGCATGGAAGTTTCGAAGAGTATGCGAATGCGAAAATGAAGCTCCTGACTCAGACCAAGACCGCCCTTCTGAACCTTAATGATCCAGAAATAATTTTGAGAGCCGCTAGTTGGAGCGGGCGTAAAGTTTTCTTTGGATTTGATACACCGCAAGCCGGTGAAATTGGAGTTGTTGAAGAGCTTCTGATTGACCGAGCTTTTGTTGCCTCACCGGAATCAGCAGAAGTTATCGCAGAATTAACTGACGTGAAGCCTGCCGTTCCACACAATGTCTCAAATGCAATGGCCGCGGCGGGATTGGCTCTAGCAATTGGAATTCCACACCCACAAGTTAAATCAGGTATTGCAAACTTCGAACTAGATAAGCATCGCCTACAAACAGTTCTATCTAAGGATGGAATCACTTGGGTTAACGACTCCAAAGCTACAAACCCACATGCTGCCACGGCTGCACTGCTTTCCCATCTTTCGAATATTTGGATTGCTGGCGGATTGGCCAAGGGCGCAAAAATGGATGATCTAGTTCGCCGTACTGCTTCACGAATTAAGTCCGCAATTATTATCGGGAAAGATGGCGAAGAGATTGCTTCGGCTTTAGAGAAATTTGCACCTGAAGTAAAAATATTTCGAATCGCAAAGAGCAATAGTCCAGATGACTTAATGGATCAGGTAGTTACATGCGCTAAGGACATTGCAACGTTAGGGGATACCGTCTTGCTCGCACCTGCATGCGCATCTATGGATCAATTCACTTCATATTCTCATCGCGGAGATCTCTTCGCGCAATCAGTAGCTAATTTGGTGGCGAAATGAAAAAACGTTTACATGTTCGTGGTCAGGCCTATGCAAATTTTCTATCCAAACCCACTGCTTCTTATCTGTTAATCCTAGGTAGCACAGGTGCGCTAGCCGGTCTTGGTCTTGTTATGGTGCTATCAGCTTCTTCGGTAACTTCCCTTTCTGAGAGTGGAAACACTTTCGCGATTTTCCTCAAGCAACTACTTTTTCTAGCAGCCGGAATTCTTATCTCGTTTATTGCAATGCGTATGAAGCTGGAACATTGGGAGAGTCTGGCTCGGCTCGCGCTACCAATTGGTGCGGTTGCACTAATTTTGCCAATTATTTTTGGGCAGAATATCAACGGAAACCGAAATTGGATTCCGCTCGGACCATTCACTCTGCAACCAAGTGAATTCGCCAAGCTAGCCTTAATTCTTTATTGTGCACTTCAACTGCGTAAACACTTAGAACGTAAAGCAAAAGGGTTGCAGTCAAATGCAATAGGGATGGTTTCTATTGGGACCGTCGGATTTCTATTTCTAATTTTACTTGGGCGAGATTTAGGAACGGCAATAATTGTCGCTGGAATTGTCTTTGGAATGTTATTTATTTCAGGTATTGATTTGAAAGTTCTCTTATCTATATCTGCAGTATTTTCCGTAGGTGGCCTTGCTCTTGCGATAACTAATCCAGCACGGCTTCGTAGATTTAGCGCGGTCATCGATCCTTTTGCACCTGAGGTTTACAAGATGGCCGGTTGGCAACCAGCGCATAGCCTTATGAGTTTGGCTAGTGGGGGACTCTTCGGAGTTGGAATTGGTGCGAGCAAACAGAAGTGGGCGAATTTGGCCGAAGCCCATACTGACTTTATCTTCTCGGTAATCGGTGAAGAGCTTGGTTTGTTGGGCACGCTAACTGTCGTGTTCCTCTTCGCAACTTTGATATATGCGATCTTCAGAGTTGCAATAAATACTAAGGATCTCTTTCAAAAGTATGTAGTAACCGGCATTGGTTGCTGGATCATTCTGCAAGTCCTAGTTAACTTAATGACAGTTGTTGGAATCATTCCAGTTATCGGAGTTACCTTGCCATTCATCTCATACGGTGGATCTTCTTTGGTAGCTAATTGTTTAGCAATCGCCTTTGTTTTAAATGTTGCACGCCGAGAGCCAGATTTCAAAGCGGCGCAATTAGCTCGCAAGACGGCGAAATAATGCAGCGAATTATTCTGGTTGGTGGTGGGACTGCTGGACATGTGGAACCAGCGCTTGCAGTTGCAGATTGGCTGCTTACAAACAGTGAAAATATCTCGTGCGAATTTGTCGGGACAAAAAGTGGTATTGAAAACGACCTAGTTCCTGCTGCCGGACTCAAACTTCATTTGATTACGAAATCGCCATTACCGAGAAAATTCAATATTTCTTCGCTACTTTGGCCGTATCGATTTTTATACTCAATTTTCCAAGCCCTAAGAATTGTTAGAACTGCTGACTTAATAATTGGATTTGGTGGATATGTGAGCGCTCCTTGCTATATCGCTGCCAGGTTGCAACGTATTCCGGTGTTTATTCATGAAGCTAACGCAATCCCAGGTTTGGCAAACAAACTAGGTGTTGGATTTGCTAAGAAAACATTTATCGCATTCGCAAGCACTACCAAGTTTGGTCAAAAGTGGAGTTCAGCAGAGTTGGCCGGAATGCCAATTCGAGAAGAGATATTCTCAATTTCAAAATTAAGTAAATCCGAACGTTCAGCGAAGTGGGATGCCACCTATCGTGAGTTAGGACTAGATCGAAGCAATCGCACAATTTTCATTTTCGGTGGTTCCCTTGGCGCGCAATCCCTAAACAGCGCAGTGTCTTTAGCGCTTCCTGAACTCATAAACCGTGGATTCAATGTGATTCATGGCGTTGGGCAAAATAATGAATTGCCAAAATCAGTTCCAGGATATGCGCCGCTCTCGTACATTACTAATATGGCCGATATGTATATCGCAAGTGATTTGGTAATTTCCAGAGGAGGCGCAGTAACTTGCGCCGAACTTGATGCCGCTAACTCATACGCTTTAATCGTGCCGCTGCCAATTGGCAACGGTGAACAGATCGCCAATGCCAAAGATTTAGTTGATAAGGGAGCCGCGAAAATCTGCCTGAACTCGGATTTCACTGGAGAATGGTTGCTGGCAAACATCGATTCATTAGCACTGGCAGCGGATAACTGGAATATCAAGAGGACGCAAGGCTCAAAGCCACGCGCTGCCGAAGTAATCGGAAGAAGCATCCTTGAGAAAGTGTCCGGAAAGTAAACGATGAAACTCGCCGAGCTCGCTGAGAAACGTATTCACTTTATTGGTCTTGGCGGTGCTGGAATGAGCGGCATTGCAAGAATTATGTTGGCCAAGGGTATAAATATTTCTGGTTCTGATGCCAAAGATTCCTCAGTTCTATCTGGATTAAAAACTTTAGGAGCACAAGTATTTATTGGGCATGCTGCAAGTAATATTGGCGATGCAGATATTTTGGTGGTATCAAGTGCGATAGATCAAAGCAATCCAGAGATTATTGCTGCGAATGCTAAAGCTTTAGTTATCTTGACTCGGGCACAAGCACTTGCGCTTCTTATGTCTGAATCTAAATCAGTGGCTGTCGCGGGAACTCATGGAAAAACTACAACGACTTCAATGCTGACCGTCGCTTTGCAGCAAGCAGGTTTAGATCCATCTTTTGCTATTGGAGGAATGATAAATCGGGGTGGAACAAATGCGCACTGGGGTTCAGGTGAGATTTTCATTGCGGAAGCAGATGAATCAGATGGCTCATTTCTGGCCTACAAACCATTTGGTGCGATAGTTACAAATATAGAGTTGGACCACGTAGATAACTTCCCGGATATCGAATCTGTAAATAAAATTTTCGTTGATTTCGTGAATTCAATCCAACCAGGTGGTTTCCTTGTTGCTGGTATTGATAGTCCAGGAGTGGCGCATTTGCTCTCTCAAATCGAGAGGCGCGATATCGAGATAATTACATATGGCGAGAGTGCCGACTATTCAATCTCACATGTCTCACTTCAGCCGACAGAAAGCCATGCGCGAATTACCAAGTTAGGAAAAGTTCTGGGTGAGATTTCTTTAACTATTCCAGGTAACCACAATGTTGAAAATGCCACGGCCGCATTGGCAACGGCTATCAAATTAGGTGCTCCAGTAGCAGATTTATTGGTCGGTCTAAATAAATTTAGTGGCGCTAAACGTAGATTTGAAAACCGAGGAACTGTCAGTGGCGTGACCGTTATTGATGATTATGGACACCACCCAACAGAGGTGAGAGTAACTTTGGAAACCGCAAAGAGATTCGCGGGTTCAGGGCGCGTGATTGCAATCTTTCAACCTCACAGATATTCCCGAACCGCAATGTTCGTCGAGCAATTCGCCGAAGTTCTAGAGCTAGCTGATCACACTTATTTATTGGAGATTTATGCAGCGAGTGAGGCTGCGATGCCCGGTGTATCTTCGATTCTGATTGCAAATGCAATGAAGTCGGAAAGCGTAACTTTTGAACCATCAATGATTGATGTTGTCGCTTTCGCGGTCTCCGAAGCAAAAGCGGGCGATCTGATAATTACCTTAGGTGCAGGCGATGTAAATTTACTGGTTCCATTAATTCTGCAGACGCTCGAGGAAAAAATTGCGAATTAGGTTTAAGCCCTTAAGTAGTTCGCTGATTGCAATATCGATTCTGGCGGGGCTCGTCTATGTATTGGGTTGGTCCTCATTAATAACGATTCAATCAGTTGTAGTTAAGGGGACCAATCAAAGTAATTTTATAACTTCCCAGCTCATTGCGGGCGAATCCAAGATAATTCTAAATGAGCCACTTGCCAGAATAAATCCAAAGCATGAAGAGAACTTGGTTACGGATTTAGAATGGATCAAATCCGCAAAGGTTTCAAGAAATTGGTGGAGCCGACAAGTAACAGTTTCGGTAGTGCCAAGAATTCCAGTAGCGATTTTCAAAATTGAAGGTGCCGCACAGACACAGCCAAGATATTTAGCAAGTGATGGCCGTGATTTTTCCAGTCCCCAGAACTTCACTAATTTGGCCACAATTTCTCTGGTCGGCAATGATGGCAATCTGAGGGCGCATCGAAGAATTGTTGCCGGCTTTGTCGCGAGTTTGCCAGCCTATGTAATTTCAGGACTGAAGAATTTAGAGATCACAAAAAAGGACGAAATAATCATGGTCACAGATTTGCGCAAACCGGCCTTACGGATCAATTGGGGAGAGAGCAATTCGCCGGAAGAAATCGTGGTTAAAAGCAATGTTTTAAAGGGTTTGTTGAACCTTCCAGAGAATAAGAAAATTAGCTTCGTTGATTTAACCGTCGCGAATGCGCCAATAGTTAAATAATAAATTTCCAAAATGCAGAAAATTTCTCGCTAGATATTCGCACTTTTTATTTCGTGTCGGTCGTTGCTTGAGAGTGCCAACACGCATAGTTTTACCACTTAGTAAGCATCACGTAAATCTCAAGTAGAGATTTAGGGTTTAGAAAGAGGCGGATTGTGGCTACACCACAGAATTATTTAGCAGTCATCAAAGTTGTCGGTGTTGGTGGCGGCGGTGTTAATGCAATCAACCGAATGATTGAAGCAGGACTCAAAGGTGTTGAGTTCATTGCAATCAATACTGATTCACAACAATTAATAATGAGTGATGCTCATGTGAAATTAGATATCGGAAGAAAATTAACTCGCGGACTTGGTGCAGGTGCTGCTCCTGAAATTGGAAGACAAGCCGCACTTGATCACACAGAAGAAATTGAAGAGATGTTACGTGGCGCAGATATGGTTTTCGTAACAGCTGGTGAAGGTGGTGGCACTGGAACTGGTGGCGCTCCAATAGTTGCAAAGATTGCAAAAGATTTAGGTGCACTAACAGTTGGCGTAGTTACTAAGCCATTTACTTTCGAAGGAAAGCGTCGCACTGCACAAGCAGATGAAGGCATTGCACTTTTGCGCGAAGAAGTTGATACCTTAATTGTTATTCCAAATGATCGCTTGCTTGCAATTTCTGATCGCTCAATTAGTCAGCTAGAAGCATTCCGCAGTGCAGATCAAGTTCTGCTATCTGGCGTTCAAGGAATCACAGATTTGATCACAACTCCTGGGCTAATTAACTTGGACTTCGCAGATGTGAAGAGTGTTATGTCGGGCGCTGGTTCTGCTCTGATGGGAATTGGTTCTGCAAGGGGAGAGGCTCGCGCAACTCGCGCGGCTGAACTAGCAATTTCAAGTCCACTTCTTGAAGCATCAATTGATGGAGCACATGGTGTCCTTCTATCAATTGCTGGTGGTTCAGATATCGGTCTATTTGAGTTAAGTGAAGCGGCTGAACTTGTTGCGCAGTCTGCGCATCCAGATGCCAACATTATTTTTGGAACTGTCATTGATGATGCATTGGGTGATGAAGTTCGCGTAACTGTTATTGCAGCTGGCTTTGATGGTGGCTTACCAAAGCGAGTTTCGGTTCCTGTTATTGATGCAGCTTCACTTTCAGGTAACGCAGACCCAATCGCATCCAATGATCCATTGGCAGTCGCTCTGGATGTTCCGACAGTTTCGATATCTACTGGAAACAGTCCGCGTAAGCGAATTACTTTCGAAGATTTGGTATCTGAAGACGATATCGATATCCCAGATTTCATGAAGTAATTTCCCAACTTTAGGTAAAAGTAATAATGGCGCAAATGTTATTTACTGCGCGTCATGGCGGCACTTCAACCGGTAAATATAGCTTTCTAAATCTTGGTGATCATGTCGGGGATGAATCAATAGCAGTTGCGAACAATCGCAGAATCCTTCAGAACATGTTGAGCCGGATGGAACCGAGATTTATGAATCAAGTTCACGGGAATGATGTCGTTGAAGTTGTTGAAGATTCGATAGCACCGGTTACGGCCGATGCTCTGATCACTCGCAAACCCGGTTTACCGCTTGCCGTTCTCAGCGCTGATTGCTTACCGATATTAGTTAAAGGCGAAAATATTGTCGGAGCTATTCATGCCGGTCGTAAAGGAATATTGAATGGAATTATTGAGCGGACAATTACCAAAATGCGAGAGTTGGGTGGCAGCGAACTAAGCGCAACTATCGGACCAGCGATTTGTGGCGGTTGCTACGAAGTCGATATTCAGATGTATTCGGATGCAATTGAGATTAATCCGAACCTTGCCACAACGCCAGAGTCACATTGCCTCGACTTAAAGAAAGCAGCCGCTGGCCAATTACTTTCACAGAGCGTTTCGGTAACTGATCTTGGAATCTGCACAGCCCATGACCTAAATTACTTCTCATACCGGAGAGATGGAATCTCAGGTCGAAGCGCGGGGGTAATCGTTTTATGAGTAACCGCAGAGAAGAACTTAGCGAGAACTTAAATGCCATCAAATCGCGGATAAGCGTTGCTGCGCAGAATGCAGGTAGAAGCGCGGAAGAAATCACGTTAATAGTTGTGACAAAAACTTTCCCAGCCAGCGATGCTCAAATTCTTTATGAGTTAGGGGTCCGGGATTTTGGCGAAAATCGTGATCAAGAAGCATCGGCAAAATCCACAGAACTGCCAGATGATTGCCGGTGGCATTTTCAAGGACAAATCCAGAGCAATAAATTGAAGTCAATTGCTAATTGGGCAGATGTTTTACATTCGATTGATGATATTGCTCATGCAAGTAAATTGAATTCGCTAGTCACATCAAAGGACATTTTTATTCAAGTATCACTAGATAATCAGCCAAATCGTGGGGGAGTTCTGCCTGATTTGATCCCAGAATTTCTCGAGGAGATTTCAACTTTTCCCAACCTAAAGATTCGCGGGCTGATGGCGGTGGCACCGCTAGATGTAGAGCCGGTGATTGCATTCCAGAGATTGAAGGCGCTCTCAGATCGGGTTGTAAAAATGCAGCCAAAAGCCCACGAGATTTCGGCGGGAATGAGTAATGACTTCGAGGCTGCTATTTCCGAGGGTGCGACACATATTCGCATTGGGAGCCAAATACTCGGGGTTCGCTAGTCCTTAACTTACGCTTATCCCATGGCTAACGCATTTAGAAAAGCAGCGAACTTTCTTGGACTAGTTGATGATGAAGAATTTGATCAATCAACTCCAGTAGCAACACAGAGCGAATCACGTTTCAGTCGACCATTGCGACCTGCAGCACCGGTAGAAACTGAAAGCCCAACTTATCTTCGTAGCGCGCCAACTCGCGCAGTTACACCAGTTGCGCAACCAAATGTAGTTGTCGATCACATTGTTACTTTGCATCCACGTATGTATAGCGATGTTCGTGGAATCGGCGAGCACTATCGGCTTGGTCAACCAGTAATCATGAACTTAAGTGACATGGAAGAATCAGAACGCAAGCGCATGATTGACTTTGCTTCAGGTTTAGTCTTCGGGCATTATGGCAGCATCGAAAGAGTAACTTCAAAAGTATTTCTACTGACACCGCCAAATGTAAAAGTTAGTAACGAAGATAAGACTGCGGCCGCACAGGCTAGTTTCTTCAACCAGAGTTGATTCATAAGTGAGTCTTCTATTTGACTTGCTGGACACTGCGCTAAATATTTTCATTTTAGCTTTGGTGGGCAGATTAATCTTGGACTACGTCAGAATTTTTAAACCATCATGGCGCCCTAAAGGAATCGTTTTAGGGATTGCGGAATTTATTTATGCAATTACTGATCCAGTTGTTAACTTTGTTCGTCGTTTTATTCCACCACTTCGGTTAGGCCCAGTGGCACTCGATCTTTCATTCATTGTAATTTTCCTCGGAGCCCAACTTCTCTCTGGAGTGCTTTCGACTATTGCCGCAAGCCTTTAATTATTTTTAGATAGTTCCAACCAAAGCCCTAACTCGTTGCTCTCATCGCTCTTGCCTGCGATGTTTTCGAATTTAGTTGCCAAGGTTTCATCACCAATATCTTTAAGATTTTTGAGAATCGCGGCGCTTACTTGGGGATTAGCGCCCCAACGAACCGAGATTCGATCACTGATTTCAAAACCAGATTGCTTTCGTTCTTCTTGAATCGCTCTAATTACTTCACGAACGGTTCCGGCTTCGATTAAGGCTGGTGTAAGAGCTAAATCAAGTGCCACGCTCTCGCCACTGTGGCTTGCAACCGACCAGCCAGCTTTTGGAGTTTCAGTAATTACTAAATCCTCTAGATCGATTACAGCAGGCTTGGCGCCATCAAAATTAACTTCAAAGCTTCCGGAAGCTCGAATTTTTGAAACTAGATCACCGTGATCAAGAGCTGATATAGCTTTGGCAATCGCCTGAACATCGCCACCAAACTTTGCGCCGATGGTTCGGAAATTAGCCTTGACTGAGATGCTAACTAAATCTGCGCCGGCAGAAGCGATCTCATCAAGGTTCTGTACGTTAAGTTCATCAGAGATGTGGGAGCGAATTTCTTGATCCATTTCATCCCAGCCATTTGCAGCAACAAGTGCCCGCGCAAGAGGTTGGCGTATCTTTACTTTGGATTCAGCGCGTGCAGCCCGACCAAGTTCAACAAGTCTGCGTGATAAGCGAACTGATTTCGAGAGCTTCTCATCTATTTTCAATGGGTTGCTTACTGGAAAATTAGTTAAGTGGACGGATTCGGCTTCGTTTGGCTCTAAATTGCGAATCATTTCTTGCCAGACGTGTTCAGTAATGAATGGCACCATCGGAGCCATAAGTTTTGTGAGCTCTTTCAGCGAATAGTAAAGAGTATTGAGTGCGGCGCTTTCACCATCCCAGAACTTACGACGAGATCTACGCACGTACCAGTTTGAAAGATCATCTATGAATTGGCCAATGAGAGTTCCGGCTGTTTGGGAATCATAATTCTCGTAAGCCTCATCGACCTTTGCAATTAAGTTATTGAGTTCGGAAATAATCCATCGATCCATCGTTGATGAGTCATCTGAAAGTCCAGTTAACTTAAAGTCAGATGCTTTGGCATATAAGGTAAAGAACGAGACGGTATTCCAATAGGTCAGAAGCGTTTTTCTAACCACATCCGTTATTGCATCATGTCCAACTCGGCGCGAGCTCCAAGGAGATCCCGCCGCCAACATGTACCAGCGAACTGCATCCGCGCCATGCTGGTCCATTAGTGGCATTGGTTCTAAAACATTTCCTAGATGCTTACTCATTTTGCGCCCATCTTTATCCAAGATGTGGCCGAGACATAGAACGGTTTTATATGAACTTTTATCAAAGACCAGAGTTCCAATGGTCATTAAGGTGTAAAACCAGCCTCTGGTTTGGTCAATGGCCTCGCAAATGAAATCAGCTGGATAAGAAGCTTTGAATTTCTCAACAGAACCTTCTTTGTGGGGATAGCCCCACTGCGCAAATGGCATAGCCCCGGAATCAAACCAACAATCAATTACTTCAGGAGTGCGGAGCATTTGTGAATTGCACTCGGCGCAATTGAAGGTGATGTCATCAACGAATGGACGATGTGGATCGGATTTTGATAAATCAGTTCCTGATAGTTTTCCAAGTTCGGCAAGTGATCCAACACAGATTTCGTGTTTGTTTTCGCAGCGCCAAATTGGAAGTGGAGTGCCCCAATAGCGATTTCTTGATATTGCCCAGTCAATATTGTTATTCAACCAATCGCCATAGCGGCCGGTCTTAATTGTCTCCGGATGCCAGTCAGTATTAGCATTTTCGCGAAGCAGTGCGTCTTTGATTTCAGTTGTTCGGATATACCAGGATGGTTGGGCGTAATACATCAGGGCGGTGTGGCAGCGCCAGCAATGTGGATACGAATGTTCGTATTGCTGTTGCTTGAAGAGGAGGCCCTTAGATTTAAGTTCCTTAATCAATAACTTATCGGCATCTTTGAAAAATACGCCACCAACTATTTTTAATTCAGGCAGGAAGTGTCCATCTGCAGCAATTGGGTTTATGACCGGAAGCCCATACTTTCGACAGGCTGCAAAGTCTTCGGCGCCAAATGCGGGGGATTGATGCACGAGGCCAGTTCCGTCTTCAACAGTTACATAATCAGCAAGAACGATGTAATGGGCATCTGGAATTTCAACTAGATCTAACGGCGGTGCGTATTTTGTATGCTCAAGCTCGGCTCCAGAAAATGTGGCAATAACTTTACGTTCTTCACCAAGGATTGCGGCCAGATTACTTGCAACTACTAATCTCTCGGTTTTCTCTTCGTTAACAACTTCAATTACTTGGTATTCAATCTTGGGATTTACAGCAACTGCAGTATTCGAAACTAAGGTCCAGGGAGTTGTAGTCCAAACCAGAAGGTTTGCATTTAGCTCAGCTAACTTGCCTGAAGTGGCAGGGAAGCGAACATAAACTGATTGATCCTTAATAGTTTCATAGCCTTGAGATAGTTCGTGATCTGAAAGTCCAGTTCCGCAACGAGGGCAATAAGGAGCAACTCGATAATCCTGAACCAATAGACCCTTCTTCCAGATTTGCTGTAGCGACCACCAAACGCTCTCTACATATTCACTAGACATCGTCCAATACGCTTCATCGAAATCCACCCAGAATCCCATGCGCCGAGTCATCGAAGTAAATTCACCAACATGCTCTTGCACAGAGATCCGACATTGCTCGTTAAATTTAGCTATTCCATACTTTTCAATGTCACCTTTGCCGGCAAAGCCAAGTTGTTTTTCAACTGCAATTTCAACCGGTAAACCATGACAATCCCATCCAGCCTTGCGGATAACATGATTGCCTTTCATTGTTTGAAAGCGCGGAAATAAATCTTTAAAAACGCGCGCTTCGATGTGATGTGTTCCTGGCTTTCCATTTGCTGTCGGTGGGCCTTCATAAAAGGTCCAGTCAGGTTGGCCATCGCGCGCACTAATTGTTTTCTTGAAAATTTCTTGAGTTTCCCAGAATGAGAGGATCTGGTGTTCAACTGCAGGCAGATCAATCTGCGGTGCTAGTGATTTAATCGTTGACATTTAAAGTAACGCCTCTCAAATTAATTCCAGCAAACGCGTGTTCGCTAGTTAACCTGGAGGGACGGTGAGCAATCCACCGCGGTACCACCCGCCTTGTGCGAAAAATTCGCACCACTTTTTGCAAAGCATCTCAGCGCTAGTTCTACCCCGAATATTCCAACTTCGATATTCAGCTCTTCTGGCAGGCTCCGAGGTGATGGCCTCATCTACGCCTTGTTCTGAGTCGAAGGGAATTCTAGCGCGGCGAAGTTGGTGTTTAAGCACCTAACGTTCTAATCTGTGCGCCTTGCGTGTCAAAATCTCGCAAATCAATAGATTTTCAACAGACTGGTGGATCGGTGCCAAAGAAAATAGTAGGCAAAAAAGCAGCAAGCAAGTCAGCTAGCAAGTCAGCCATCAAGAAAGTTAAGAAGGCGCCAGCGAAAAAGGCTGTTAAAAAGGTTGTTAAGAAAGCTCCGGCTAAAAAAGTTGCAGCAAAGAAGGCGCCAGCGAAAAAGGCTGCCCCTGCAAAACGTTCGCCAAATATCGTTAAACCTTCCTTGGCAAAGAGTGCGAAGAAGGTCGTTGGCAAACCTTTCCCAGCTAAGTTACAGAGCACAACAAAAGGAAATTCCACAACAATCACCGTTACACCTAATGAAGTTGCTGTTACCGAGGTGTTGGTAGAGGAGCGTCGACTAACGATGCTTCCACCGCCACGACCAAGTAAAACAATTAAAAAGGGAACTGGTCTGAAGCCAATCAAGAGCGCACCTGCTCCACTAATCATTTCTGATGGAATCGAAAATTGGACCGCTACTGAACTCAAGGCAATGCGTAGCGAACTCTCAAAGGATTTGATTCGGCTTCGTGCAGAGCTTGCTGAAGTGGAAAGTGGAATGGAAGATTTAATTAATGCCGAAGGCATGGGAGCCGGCGATGATCAAGCTGACGCGGGCACAAAAACTTTTGAACGTGAACATGAGATGTCTCTTGTTTACAACGCGCGCGACATGGTGATTCAAACCGAACGCGCACTAGAACGAATTGATAATAAAACATATGGCCGCTGCGAAGAGTGTGAAAATTCAATCGGTAAAGCTCGACTCCAAGTTTTCCCACGTGCCACACTATGTATGTCATGTAAGCAAAAAGAGGAACGACGCTGAATGTAGTTGTCAGACGAAAGTTGGCAGTGACGGCTTTCTTGGTATTTCTCGCAGATTACTTGACTAAATTTGCAGCGGTAAAAGTCTTGGTGGATGAGCCAATTAATTTAATTGGCGATTTTCTTAAGTTAGAATTAGTTTTTAACACGGGTGCCGCATTTAGCTTGGCTACTAGCAAAACAATATTCTTATCTGTTTTCGCAATGGCAGCTGCTGCTGGGATATTTTTTTTCGCCTCGCGCATTGATTCAAGTAGATGGGCACTTGCACTTGGTCTGGTTTTAGGGGGAATTTTCGGAAATCTCACGGATCGAATATTTCGAAGTCCGGGCGGATTACAGGGACCAGTTGTTGATTGGATTTCATTTTCGTTCTGGCCGACCTTCAATATTGCCGATAGTGGAGTTGTAGTAGGAGTTATGACAATAGTCTGGCTTATCTGGAAAAATATACCGTCAAGATCGGTTTCAAAATGAGCCAAAATAA
Source organism: Bifidobacterium breve (assembly GCA_945863115.1). Classification (GTDB taxonomy): domain Bacteria; phylum Actinomycetota; class Actinomycetes; order Nanopelagicales; family Nanopelagicaceae; genus AAA044-D11. Next base: position 22,589 of record CAMAYZ010000009.1, on the reverse strand, counting down.
AGATGAACGTGAAGTTAGATTTGTTTCTATTCCTGAAGGCTTGCACCAAGAACGGGTAGATGCCGCACTCTCTAGGTTACTGGGACTTTCGAGATCAACTGTTGTAACGCTGATTGAAAATAATGAAGTCAGCCGAAAAGGTAAGGCGCTTACTAAGTCTGACAGAGTAAACACCGATGATTATTTAGAGATAAAAATGCCTGCAATCTTGGGCGAGCCACAGTTAACTGCTACACCGATTGAAAATTTTAAGGTTGTCTACGATGATTCTGATGTAATCGTTATTGATAAACCAGCTGGGGTCGCAGCTCATCCAAGTCCAGGGTGGCGCGGGGCAACAGTAATTGGTGGAGTAATTGCTGCGGGGTATCAAGTTTCCACGAGCGGTGCCGCTGAACGTCAAGGAGTTGTGCACCGGCTAGATGTGGGCACGACAGGATTAATGGTTATCGCGAAGAATGAAAATTCCTATAGTAATTTAAAACAGCAATTTAGAGATCGCACCGTCACTAAGGTTTATCACGCACTTGTTCAAGGACATATGGATCCTACGGAGGGAACCATCGATGCACCTATCGATCGCCATCCACGTGAAGATTATCGATTTGCTGTAGTTGCAGATGGAAAACCAAGCATTACGCATTACAAAGCGCTTGAGTTTTTTCCAGCAGTTTCGCTATTGGAAATTGAATTAGAAACCGGACGAACACATCAGATCCGAGTGCATTTTTCTGCACTTCGCCATCCACTAGTTGGTGACATGACTTACGGGGCTGACCACACAATTGCCGAGCGTTTGGAAATTGTTCGCCCCTGGTTGCACGCCCGAGAGTTGAAATTCATTCACCCTTCCTCTGGGTCGGAGATTGCATTCTTCTCCGAGTATCCGCAAGACCTGACACGCTGCCTAGAAATATTGGCCAAGGGCCAACTCCCTGAAGCACAGTAGTAATCTCACCTAAATGTCCGCAGATCCAGGATTCGTCCACCTACATGTTCATACCGAGTATTCGATGCTCGATGGTGCGGCGCGGGTTGATGAATTAGTTAAAGAAGTTGCAAATCAGGGCATGCCTGCAATTGCAATTACTGATCATGGAAATGTTTTCGGTGCATATGAATTCAATAAAAAAGCTATTGCAGCGGGTGTAAAACCTATTATTGGAATTGAGGCGTATGTTGCGCCAGAATCTAGATTTGAAAAGAAGCGTGTTAAGTGGGCCGATGGCGGCGAAGATGATGTTTCGGGCGGTGGCGCATATACCCACATGACCATGTTGGCCGAGAATAATGTAGGACTTTCAAATCTATTTAAGCTTTCATCTCTTGCATCACTTGAAGGGTATTACTACAAGCCTCGAATGGATCGCGATCTACTTTCTAAATATGCGACTGGAATTATTGCAACAACTGGTTGTCCAGGTGGCGAAATCCAAACCCGATTGCGCATGGGTGCGTATAAAGAAGCGATAAAGGCGGCAAGCGACTTTCGAGATATTTTTGGGGCTGATAATTTCTTCTTGGAAGTTATGGATCACGGAATTGATATTGAAACTCGAGTTAAGGCTGAATTATTAAAGCTTGGCAAAGAGCTTGGATTACCGCTACTAGCAACAAATGATTTGCACTATACGCATCACGCGGATGCGGCCTCGCATGAAGCACTTCTCTGCGTTCAGTCAGGTTCTACGTTAGCTGATCCAAAGCGCTTTAAATTTGATAATAATGAGTTCTATCTAAAGAGCTCAGCCGAGATGCGTGAATTATTCTCAGATATTCCAGAAGCTTGTGACAATACGCTTCTTATTGCCGAGCGCTGCAATATAAAGATGCGCGAGAATGAGAATTTACTGCCACAGTATTCAGTTCCTTCTGGTGAAACCGAAGATACATGGTTGCGCAAAGAAGCCAATATCGGTTTGCTCGCCAGGTTAGATGGCAAGGTGGATGCGGCTTACCAAGATCGCTTAAATTATGAATTAGATGTAATGATTAAAATGGGTTTCCCAGGATATTTCTTGGTTGTATCCGATTTGTGTTCGCATGCCAGAAGTGTCGGAATTCGAGTAGGTCCAGGCCGCGGCTCTGCTGCTGGCTCATTAGTTTCTTATGCACTTGGAATTACTGCGTTAGATCCAATTAAACATGGTCTCTTGTTCGAGCGTTTCCTAAATCCAGAACGTATCTCGATGCCAGATATCGATTTGGACTTTGATGAAAGACGGCGCTCCGAGATGATTGCATATGCAACCCAGAAGTATGGTGAAGATCGCGTCGCTCAGATTATTACTTACGGAACAATTAAATCTAAGCAGGCGCTTAAAGATTCGACCAGAGTTCTCGGTTATCCATATGCCATTGGAGACAAATTAACCAAAGCACTACCGCCAACTGTCATGGGCAAAGATATTTCGCTTGCCGGAGTCTTTGATAAAAATAATGAACGTTATGGCGAGGCTGGAGAATTTAGATCCCTCTATGAACTCGATCCAGATTCGAAACGAATAGTTGACACTGCTCGCGGACTAGAAGGGCTGAAGCGACAATGGGGAGTGCATGCCGCAGGCGTGATTCTTAGTAAAGAGCCGCTGTTGGATGTAATTCCAATTCATCGCCGGGAAGCTGATGGCGCAATCATTACGCAATTCGATATGGGAGCTTGTGAATCTATTGGCTTGCTCAAAATGGATTTTCTTGGTCTACGAAATCTTTCAGTGTTAGATGATTGTTTATTAAATATAAAGGCCAATCAAGGAATTGATTTAGATCTAGCAACTTTGACCTTGGATGATTTAAAAACTTATCAATTACTTGGCCGCGGTGAAACTCTTGGCGTATTCCAGCTCGATGGTGGACCAATGCGAGCTCTTCTAAGACAGATGAATCCAGATTCTTTCGAGGATATATCAGCCGTTATTGCGTTATACCGTCCGGGCCCAATGGGCGTTAACGCACACAATGATTATGCAGACCGTAAGAATAAACGACAAGAAGTTGTTCCAATTCATCCGGAATTAGTAGATGCGCTCTCAGATATTTTGGGGGATACCTACGGCCTAATTGTTTATCAAGAACAGGTAATGGCGATTGCGCAGAAGGTTGCTGGATTTAGTCTTGGTCGTGCAGATCTTCTACGTAAGGCCATGGGTAAGAAGAATAAAGATATTCTGGATAAAGAATATGTAAATTTTGAAAAAGGCATGACCGATAATGGATTTTCAAAGTCGGCTATCGATAAGTTATGGGAAACCCTAATCCCATTCTCTGATTACGCATTTAACCGGGCGCATAGTGCTGGGTATGGCATGGTCTCTTATTGGACTGGTTATTTGAAGGCCAACTATCCAACCGAATATATGGCTGCGCTGCTAACCAGTGTTAGAGACGATAAAGACAAGAGTGCGCTCTATCTCAACGAATGCCGCCGCATGGGAATAAAAGTATTGCCGCCAGATGTCAATGAATCTCAATCAGATTACACACCTCTAGGCAGCGACATTCGCTTCGGTTTAACCGCAATCCGAAATGTTGGCGAAAATGTTGTTGCCTCCATCGTTGCAAATCGAAGAACCTCTGGCCGCTACGAATCCTTTGGTGATTTTCTAACTAAGGTAGATGCAAATGTTTGCAATAAGAAAACTATCGAATCTCTGATTAAAGGTGGAGCTTTTGACTCGCTAAACCATCCTCGAAAAGGCTTGACACTTATATATCTAGAGGCAATCGATTCTGTTATGGAAGCAAAGCGAGCTGAATCAATCGGACAATTTGATCTATTCGGTAGTGGGATGTCCTCGACATCATCGATAATTACAAACGTCGAAATTGAGATTCCTAATCAAGAGTGGGAAAAGGCGCTGCTCCTGAGTTATGAAAGAGAGATGCTGGGTTTATATGTTTCTGACCATCCGCTCTTGGGAGTTGAACATTTGCTTCGCTCATCAACGGATATGCCGATTAGCCAAGTTAATGATGAGTCAGTTGGCCACGAACAGATTGTCACAATCGGTGGGCTAATTACTCAGATTCAACGCAAGGTTTCTAGGCGCGGAGATTCTTGGGCAATTGTTACGGTCGAAGATCTAGAAGGCGCCGTCGATGTGATGTTCTTTTCAAATTCTTACACGCAGCATTCAATGAATCTGATGGAAGATCGAATAGTGGTTATTCGAGGTCGAGTCGATAAACGTGAAGAACAAGTAAAAATAATGGCTCTTGATTTATCGATGCCCGATATTTCACTTGCCCCAACTGGCCCTTTGATTATTTCGATGGACACGGTTCGTTGCACGCCACCTGTTGTAGACCGAATAAAAGAAATTCTCCGTTCGCATCCCGGAAAACGAGAAGTTCATTTGAAACTTGATGATGGTCGCAAGAGCCTGGTTATGAAAATCGGCGATGATCTAAGAGTTACCGCATCACCAAGTTTGAGCGCTGACCTCAAGGCAATTCTCGGCCCCGACTGTCTGGTTTAGATTAGAATTAGCGGGTGAATCCCACCGCTATAAGAACTGTTGACTTCCGTGGGCGTTCCTTATCAAAAATCGGATATCGAAATGAACTTCCAAGAGCAGAGCTAGACATCGAAACTGCGCTTTTAAGTATCTCGCCAATTCTAAAGACCGTAAAGAACGGCAACGAATCTGACCTGTTGGATCTCTGCGAAAAGTTTGATGGGATTCGACCAAATTCAATCCGAGTTCCAATATCGGAAATTGAATCAGCACTCAACTCTCTAGATGCTGAGATAAGAAAAGCTTTGGAAGAAGCCATTCGTAGAATTACTAAAGCGCATTCAGATCAATTACGAAGCGAAATATTCACCCAAGTAGTTGCTGGTGGCGAAGTAACCCACAAACAAATACCAGTTGATCGCGTAGGGCTCTATGTCCCGGGTGGTCGAGCGGTATATCCAAGTTCGGTGATTATGAATGTTGTTCCGGCTCAGATTGCGAAAGTTGCAAGCATTGCGGTTGCATCGCCACCACAAGTTGAAAATGGCGGCCTTCCGAATAAAACGATTCTGGCAACTTGTGCACTACTTGGAATTACCGAAGTTTATGCAATTGGTGGCGCTCAAGCTATTGCGATGTTTGCATATGGCGTCGAAGGTGTTTGTGAGGGTGTTGATGTGATAACTGGCCCTGGAAATATTTATGTAGCAGCTGCTAAGCGGGCACTACGTGGACTAGTTGGGATTGATTCCGAAGCTGGCCCGACCGAAGTCGCAATTCTCGCAGATCAGAGCGCTAATCCAAATGAAGTTGCTGCTGATTTAATAAGCCAGGCTGAACACGATGTAATAGCTGCAGCGATTTTAATTACCGATTCACCGCAGTTAGTAGAAGCAGTTCAGATCGAATTGGGCGAAAAGGTCTCAAAAACAAAACACCAAGAGCGGATTCGAAGCGCGCTATCCGGAAAGCAATCTGCAATAGTTCTCGTAGATTCAATGGCTCAAGGCGTCGACGTGGCAAATGCTTATGCCGCAGAGCACTTAGAAATTCAAACAGTAAATTCCAAAGAAGTTTCAAAGCAAATTAGAAATGCGGGCGCAGTATTTATCGGAAGATTTACTCCGGTTTCCTTAGGCGATTATTCTGCTGGATCAAATCACGTTCTTCCAACCGGTGGTTGTGCTTGTCATTCAAGCGGTCTATCAGTTCAAACTTTCCTTAAAGGTGTGAGCTTCATTGAGTATGACGAGAGTGCTTTTACTGAGATTGCAGCAAATGTAATCACTCTTGCAAATTCAGAAGATCTACCAGCACACGGCGAAGCAATAAGTGCGCGATTTGAGAGTAAGAAATAATGGCCGAGCAAAACAATTCCAGTTGGCCAAAGTGGTTGCCAATCCGTAGCGAACTTGCAGACCTGAAGCCATACGGGGCACCACAGATTTCTGGTGTTCGGGCGTTAAACACAAATGAGAATCCTTATGAATTGCCGGCTCAAGTTGTAACCCAAATGCTTGAAGCTCTTCCAAAGGTATTGGCGAACTTAAATCGTTATCCAGATCGTGACGCTGTTGCCTTACGCGAAGAGCTTGTTAAATACATAAATAGATCTTCGAACCTTGCATTTAAGGTGCAGAATATCTGGGCAGCAAATGGAAGTAATGAAATCTTGCAGACGCTAATGCTCGCTTGTGGCGGGAGGGGGGCGCTTGGATTTCTTCCTTCATATTCGGTCCATCCGTTAATCGCAAAAGCGACTGGAACAACTTGGATATCTGGTCAACGTGAAGCCTCATTCAATTTAGATATTAAGAAGGCAATCAACAAGATTTCAGAGAATAAACCTGGAATCACATTCGTTACTACTCCAAATAATCCCACTGGAACTGCAACTCCCTATGCAGCGCTTGAAGAGCTTGCAATTGCCTGTAGCGAAGTCGAAGGTTTGTTAATAGTAGATGAAGCTTATGCCGAATTCTCTAAGGAAAAATCGGCCGTAAATTTGATTGCTAAATATCCAAATGTTGTCGTTGTCAGAACAATGAGTAAAGCATTTGCATTTGCAGGAGCAAGAGTCGGGTATGCAATTTGCAATGATGCGATTGTCGATGCGATGCTCGTGACAAGATTGCCGTATCACCTAAGTTCTACGACACAGGCACTTGCGCTCGTAGCGCTAGATAATTCGAAAGCTCTTCTTGCTGAAGTAGATGCGCTAGTTGCAGAACGCGATCGAGTTGCAACCGAGCTTGAAAAATTAGGTTTTGAGGTTGTGCCAAGCAGTGCAAACTTCTTACTCTTCCGCGGGTTTAACGCAGATTCCAAAACTGCCTGGGAGTCACTAGTTGCGGCTGGAATTCTGGTGCGAGATGTTGGACTCGACGGCTATTTAAGAGTAACTATCGGCTTGCCGAGCGAGAACGCAGAATTTCTAACGGCCATCGCGGCTCTTAGGTCATAATTACTTATTCCGAAATCTAAAGAGGAGAAAAATGAGAACAGCCCATGTAGCTCGTCAAACCAAGGAATCTAGCGTTGATGTAAAAATCAATTTGGATGGAACCGGCGCGATAGATATTGATACTGGTGTTCCGTTTTTTGATCACATGCTCTCGCAATTAGGTAAGCATGCCGGCTTTGATTTAACTGTGAAAACTAAAGGTGATGTTGACGTTGATTCGCACCATACAGTTGAAGATACTTCACTTGCATTCGGCCAAGCGCTGCGAGAAGCGTTAGGGGATAAGTCCGGAATTCGTCGTTTCGGTGATGCCATGGTTCCACTTGATGAAGTTTTAGTTCAAGCTGCTGTTGATCTATCTGGAAGACCATATTTAGTCCACCGCCAACCAGAAATTGTTGAACTGATAGGAACATTCGATACCACGTTGGGTCGTCACATTTGGGAATCTATTGTTGCTGAAGCTCGGATTGCACTGCATGTTCGGGTGCTAGAAGGACGCAATGCTCACCACGTTTTCGAAGCACAATTTAAAGCCGTTGCCAGAGCGCTGCGCGATGCTTGTGCAATTGATAATCGGGTTAGTGGAATTCCATCAACCAAGGGCGTTCTTTGATCGCAATTCTTGATTATGGTTCTGGCAATTTACGTTCAGCACAGCGAGCATTTGAACTTGCTGCAAAGAACGTCGTCGTAACGCGCGACGCAAAGATTTGCAGTGAAGCAAGTGCACTAATTGTTCCTGGGGTTGGTGCCTTCGCGGCCTGCATGGAGCAATTAATTGAAGTTGGTGGCGCAGAAATAATTGCGGATCGAGCGTCAAAGGCCCGACCTATTTTTGGAATTTGTGTAGGAATGCAGGTTCTCTTTGAATCAAGTAATGAAAAGAAAGATACGCAAGGCTTGGGATTCTTGCGTGGAAAAGTTAGTGAGCTAAATGCTCCGGTATTGCCTCATATGGGTTGGAACAATGTGGCCGCTGCGCCATCTTCTAAATTATTTAAAGGCGTGGAAGCTGAATCTTTTTATTTCGTTCATTCTTATGCAGCTAAGGAACCAGTTTCAGAGTCAGTAAACACGATGACAAACTACGGGGAAGATTTTCTAGCCGCGGTTGAGAAAGATTTCATTGTTGCTACGCAGTTCCACCCAGAGAAGAGCGGTGCTGCAGGAGCAAAGTTGATCTCTAATTGGGTGAAAACACTGTGAAGATTCCGCAATTAGAAATTTTGCCAGCTATCGATGTTAAAGATGGACGTGCAGTTCGCCTGGTTCAGGGAGAGTTATCTGCGACAAGCACTTATGGTCTGCCAGTTGAAGTAGCTAGTGATTTTGTTTCGCAAGGAGCAAATTGGATTCATCTGGTAGATCTCGACGCTGCATTTGGGACTGGAAGCAACTTTGATTTAATCAAGGAAGTTATTTCTAGCGTAGATATCAAGGTAGAACTTTCTGGTGGTATTCGCGACGATGCATCTCTAGAACGTGCCCTAGCTACTGGTTGCAATCGAGTTAATTTAGGAACTGCTGCAATTGAGAACCCGGAATGGACTGCGAAAGTTATTTCACAATACGGGGAAAAGATTGCTGTTGGTCTTGATGTTCGAGGACACACACTTGCGACTCGCGGCTGGACTGAATCCGGTGGCGATCTATTCGAGATGATTGCAAAGCTAGATGCCGCAGGTTGCTCACGTTACATAGTTACTGATGTTAGTAAAGATGGAACTCTTGCTGGCCCAAATTTAGAACTGCTTCGTGAAGTTTGTGCAGTAACGAAAGCGCCAATCGTTGCTAGTGGTGGAATTGCGGTGTTGCAGGATTTGATTGAGTTACGAGCAATGACCGGTATTGGAATAGAAGGCGCAATTGTTGGTAAAGCAATTTACTCAGGGGCTTTTACGGTTGCGCAAGCGCTGGAAGTTGCAAGCAAATGACGTTAGCAAAGCGAATAATTCCTTGTCTTGATGTTGCAGGTGGTCGAGTAGTAAAGGGCGTTAACTTCAAGGAGCTAAGGGATGCTGGTGATCCAGTTGAACTTGCAAAGAGATATGACCTTGAAGGGGCGGATGAATTAACGTTTCTCGATATCTCGGCAAGTGTTGAAGAACGAGAAACCACACTTGAGATTGTTCGGCAGACTGCTGAGCAAGTTTTTATTCCACTAACTGTTGGCGGTGGGATTCGTAGCGTTGAGAATGTTAATGAATTGCTCCGTGCCGGAGCAGATAAAGTTTCGATTAACACCGCAGCAATCGCGAGACCAAATTTGATAAATGAAATTTCTGATCGATTTGGAAATCAGGTCTTAGTTCTGTCGGTTGATGCCAGACGCGCGGATACTAAATCTGGCTTCGAAGTCACAACGCATGGTGGCCGGGAGAGTGCCGGGCTAGATGCCTTAGTCTGGGTTGAAGACGCAATACTTAGAGGTGTTGGAGAAATACTTTTGAATTCCATGGATGCGGATGGCACAAAGAATGGATTTGATATCGAGATGTTGTCGGCGGTTCGAAAAATATCTAGCGTTCCCGTCATCGCTAGTGGCGGCGCCGGAAAAATATCTGATTTTGCAGAAGCTCTCTCTGCTGGCGCAGATGCAGTTCTTGCAGCCAGTGTCTTCCATTTCGGTGAAATTCGGATTTCAGAAGTGAAAAATGATTTGATAAAACGCGGTTTCCCAATTCGCACATGAGCGGAAATAGTGGAGAATAGCGGTATGTCCAAATTGCCAGCAGCGGTAGCAGAGCGGTTTGCCGCTGGTGAATTAATCGCTGCGATCGCACAAGATGCGGAATCAAAAGATGTTTTGATGTTGGCTTGGATGAATGAAGAATCACTCAATCTAACTCTAGAGACGAAACGCGCCACTTACTGGAGTCGAAGTCGAAATTCGCTCTGGGTGAAGGGCGAAACTTCGGGTCATTTCCAAGATGTTCTCTCCTTATCATTTGACTGCGATAGTGATTCTATTTTGCTATTGGTAAACCAAACTGGAGCGGCCTGTCACACTGGAGAACGCAGCTGTTTTCACTCAGAAATTCTGATCCCATGATTAAAACGCTTTTGCTCTTAATTTCAACCGGGATTCTTGGCTACTTTATTTTCCGAATTTCAAAGCGCGGCATATCTAAGAAGTATGACCGCAAGCCAGAAAGTGCGTGGAGTGCATTAAATGATGGAATTGACCCAACGCTATGAAAAAAATGATTGATAAATTAAATTCTGCTAAATATCAGCCTTGGATAACTTTTCTTTTTCGATTAATTCTAGGTGGTGTGCTTCTAGTTGCCGGTGCGCTCAAAGTAACTGATCCATATTCATCTGCTACCTCAGTTCGCGCCTATCAAATTCTGCCAATTGATTTAGCAAACTTCCTTGGGTTCGTGCTCCCATTTGCTGAGGTTGCGATTGGAATTTTCTTAATAGTAGGTATCTGGGTTCGCCTTGGAGCTATTGCAGGCGGAGCGTTAATGGTCATGTTTATTATTGCAATCGGTCAAGCATGGGCCAGGGGAATTTCATTAGATTGCGGATGTTTCGGGAAAGGTGGACTCCTTGAGACCGATGAACTCCCGGTTTGGAATTACACGTTAGAGATAGCAAGAGATATTGGCCTTGCTTTATTGGCTGTTTACATATTTCGCTTCCCGCAGGGTAAATTAGGCTTCGATAAATAAGATAAATAAGACAAATAACATCTAGGAGAGATGCAATGGCAAACAGCAAATCTGGCGATAAAGGATTACGCGCAATCGTAATTGGAATGATTGTTTTCGTAATAGCAGTGACCGGAATCTTTATCTATTTTGATAAGAAGCCAGTAACTAATGTTGCTGCGCCGGCAGCAATCTCTAAAGTAGATGGTTCAGGATTGGTATTTAATCCAGAGTTAACCAACCAGATCGATATCTGGGAAGATTTTCAATGCCCGGCCTGTCGGAGCTTTGAAGCAATAAATAATGAATACATTACAAAGATGATTGTGGAGAAGAAGGCTAAAGTTGTTTATCACCCACTCACATTCGTCGGTGCGCGTTCAAACAATGGAGTCAATGAATCGATCATTGCTGCGAATGCCGCAGCGTGTGCGAGCGATGAAGGCAAGTTCCTAGAAATGCACGAGTTGATTTATCAGAATCAGGGATCCGAGAATTCCGGTAGATACTCTAAAGAATTTATGATCATGCTTGGTCTAAAGGCCAATTTAACCTCCGCTAAATTCCAAGATTGTGTAAGTAATGGAAATTACGACGACTGGACCGAGGCAAGTGCTTCGTTTGCAGCAGTCAAGAATGTTAATTCGACACCAACCGTTACCGTAAATGGTAAAGAATTGAGTCGAGATACTCCTGATAATGAATACAACAATCCAGTCAAGTTCCAAGCAGCACTTGCAGCTGCCGGAATTAAGTAACCAATTAGGGCTGTTATAAACCAACCCTAAATGAGGAAATTTATCCCAACTCCGAGTTCATCAACTTTGGAGTTGGGATTTTTTACTTTTCACTTCTATGCCTTGACGATACTTCTAGGTATTTTTGTAGCGGTCTGGCTTACTAAACGAAGATATAAATCACTTGGCGGAAATCCGGATGACATTACAGATCTAGCTTTGATAGTTGTTCCGGTTGGAATAATCGGCGGCCGGATTTATCATGTTATTACTTCGCCCCAAAAATATTTTGGCGAGAATGGTTCGCCAATTCAGGCACTACAGATTTGGCGTGGTGGCTTAGGGATTTGGGGCGCAATTGGTTTTGGCGCTCTGGCTGCATATATCTTTTTCAAAGCGAAGAAACCTTCATTGTCTTTTTATCAATCATTAGATGCCATTGCGCCGGGACTTTTGATAGCGCAGGGAATTGGAAGATTCGGTAATTGGTTCAATGGCGAATTATTCGGCAGACCCACATCACTCGTCTGGGCCCTAGAGATTCCGGAAGAAAATAGACCGCTTGGCTATGAAAGTTTTATGACTTTCCATCCCACTTTTCTCTATGAAGCTATTTGGTGCTTCGTAATTGCTGGAGTAATTCTGCGGATGAAAACTTTCAAGAATTTCACTCGAGCAGGAACCGTTTTCGCTTTCTATGTTATGGCGTATTCACTGGGCCGTTTCTTCATTGAGGCGATTCGAATTGATGAGGCCAACTTAATCCTTGGGATTCGACTTAATCTCTGGGTATCGGGGGCGCTCTTTTTCGGATCACTGGGACTTTTCCTAAGGGGAAGAGCAACAAATACCCACAAGTCCTAAAGCCTAGAGATATGGTTACGCCATGGCTTTAGAGGATGTTTATCGCAGAAATGCTCATCATAAAATTCACCGTGCAGGTTGGTTACGTGCTGCAGTACTAGGTGCAAATGATGGTCTGGTTTCTACCGCGAGTTTGATGATTGGTGTATCTGCGGCACGCGCAGATAATTTTTTAGTTACAGCTGGAGCCGCTGGAATTGCTGCCGGCGCAATGTCGATGGCAGTTGGTGAATACATTTCCGTTAGATCTCAGAACGATATTGAAGAGTCGGATCGATTGTTGGAGATTGAACATCTGGCAGTTGATCCAGCAGGAGAGTTAGAAGAGCTAATTGAAATTTATATGAATCGTGGACTTGATCGTGAGTTGGCCACAGAGGTTGCGAAAACTATGACCGCGAAAGATGCTCTCGAAGCTCACCTGCGTGATGAACTTGGCCAGTTCCCGCACACCAAGGCACGCCCAGTCCAAGCATCTATTGCTTCGGCCTTAAGTTTTACCGCGGGTGGACTTATCCCATTCGCTGGCGCACTTGCTCCAACCCTAGGAACAAAAGTTTTAAGCATTATCGTCTTCACTCTCGCCGGACTGATTGGAACTGGTGTTCTGAGCGCTCGAATAGCAGGTTCGCCTTACCTCAAAACTACCGTTCGAATCTTGATTGGTGGTTCGCTGGGTATGTTAATCACAGCGGGAATTGGATCTTTGGTTCATCTGACGGGTATATAAATCGACCTGCGATTGCTATCATTTCTACTGTAATCTTTACTCAGTAAACCTTTGGGCCATTGTCGTCCCGAATCACCTAATTAAGTTTTCTGGGAGTTTTCGTGACTTTATTTTCAACGGTGCCATCGGCACAGGGTTTGTATGACCCAACTCAAGAGCGCGACTCTTGTGGCGTTGCAATGGTCGCGACGTTAAAACGTAAAGCAACTCATGAAATAGTTTCTCAAGGTTTAACTGCGCTTCGTAACATGGAGCATCGCGGTGCTACCGGAGCAGAACCAGACAGTGGTGATGGCGCAGGAATATTGATTTGCATTCCAGATGCTTTTTACCGCGAAGTTGTGGATTTCAAATTGCCAGAGTTTGGCAAATATGCGACTGGAATTATTTTTATTGATAAGTCTTTCGATGATCGCGTAGCTATAGAAGCAATTGCAAAGGAAGAGGGCCTGCGGATTTTGGGCTGGCGCGAGCTTCCAACTGAAACCAAATCAATTGGCAAAACTGCGCTCTCCGTTATGCCTAAATTTGAACAGATTTTTATTGCTGGTGCTAACGACGAATTCGATTTAGATTTAGAAAGATTAGCTTTTTGTTTCAGAAAACGGATTGAACATCGCTTCCCACTCTATGTCCCATCACTTTCTGCCAGGACTATTGTTTATAAAGGAATGCTTACAACAGGACAATTAGAAGGATTTTTCCCAGATTTATCTGACGCTCGGGTTGTTTCAACACTAGCTCTGGTTCACTCTCGATTCTCGACTAACACTTTTCCTTCTTGGCCGCTAGCTCACCCATACCGATTTATTGCCCACAATGGTGAAATCAATACTGTCCGCGGAAATCGTAACTGGATGCGCGCCCGTGAATCTTTACTAGAAAGCAACATTATTCCCGGAGATTTGAATCGACTATTTCCGATCGTAGATAATTCAAGCAGCGATTCTGGTTCCTTCGATGAAGTCCTAGAACTTTTATATCTTGGCGGTCGCTCACTACCGCATGCAGTATTAATGATGATTCCAGAAGCTTGGGAAAATCACGCAACCATGTCCCAGTCACGCAAAGACTTCTACGCGTTTCACTCCACAATTATGGAACCGTGGGATGGACCGGCTTGCATTACTTTCACTGACGGCAAACAAATCGGTGCAGTATTAGATAGAAATGGCTTGCGTCCTTCTCGTTATTGGATTACAAAAGATGGTCTTGTTGTTCTAGCGAGTGAGTTCGGAGTTTTGGATTTCAAACCAGAAGATATTGAGAGCAAGGGTCGACTAAAACCAGGGCGCATGTTCTTGGTCGATATCGAAGAGGGCCGAATCATCGAAGATGACGAGATCAAGGATGCATTGGCAACCGCGGCTCCATATAGTGAGTGGCTCGATGCCGGGCTAGTGCGTTTAGAAGACCTGCCTTCACGTGAACATATTGTTTATCCGCACTCATCTGTTGTGCGTCGCCAACGCGCATTTGGTTATACCGAAGAAGAGCTACGAATTATTTTGACACCAATGGCTAAATCAGGTGGCGAAGCACTTGGTTCAATGGGAACCGATTCACCAATCGCAGCCTTATCTGCAAAACCTCGATTGCTCTACGACTATTTCTCTCAACTTTTCGCCCAGGTTACAAACCCACCTTTGGATGCGATTCGCGAAGAGTTAGTTACAAGTCTTGGAGGATCTTTAGGTCCAGAATTTAATCTTTTAGATCCTGGCCCAGAGTCCTGTCGCCAAATTGCTCTAGATTTTCCGGTAATTGATAACGATGAACTTGCAAAAATAATCCACGTAAATGCTGATGGAAATCGCCCTGGGTTTGCTGCCCATGTTGTTCGCGGACTCTTCCCTGTGCAAGGTGGGGGCGAAGCACTTGCTAATCGGATCACAGAGATTCGGCTAGAAGTTTCACAAGCTATCAAGGATGGCGCGCACATAATTGTTTTATCTGACCGAGATGGCGATGCGGAAGATGCACCAATCCCATCACTACTTTTAACTGCTGCAGTTCATCATCATTTAATTCGGGAAAAAACTCGAACTAAAGTTGGACTAGTTGTGGAATCAGGCGAGGTTCGCGAAGTTCACCATGTTGCGCTACTAGTTGGTTTCGGTGCTGCTGCGATTAACCCTTATCTCGCTATGGAATCTGCCGAAGATTTAGTTCGTCAAGGTGTTATTACCGGAATTACTCCGGAGAAAGCAGTTGCGAATTTAATTAAATCTCTTGGCAAGGGTGTTCTAAAGGTTATGTCGAAGATGGGTATTTCGACTATCTCTTCCTACACCGGTGCCCAAGTATTTGAGGCAATTGGTTTATCACGTGAAGTTGTCGACGAATATTTCGTTGGCGTAACTTCGAAATTAGGCGGAGTTTCAATCGACACAATCGCTCAAGAAACTGTTAAGCGCCACCACGTTGCATATCCACCAGGGGGAGAAATTCCTGGAACTAAACGTCTACCAATTGGTGGCGAGTATCAGTGGCGCCGTGAAGGTGAACCACATCTATTTGATCCAGAGACAGTTTTTGCGCTGCAACATGCAACTCGCAACAAGCGCTATGACATTTTCAAGAAATACACGAACCGAGTCGATGATCAGTCAAAACGTTTAATGACTTTACGTGGACTCTTTGAATTCAAGACCGGAATGCGCCAAGCGATTTCTATTGATGAAGTTGAAGGTCGCTCCGCAATTATCAAGCGATTCTCAACAGGTGCGATGTCCTATGGCTCTATTTCTGCCGAAGCGCACGAAACCCTTGCTATTGCAATGAACCGGCTTGGTGGAAAATCAAATACTGGTGAAGGTGGCGAAGATCCAGATCGTTATGTCTTGGAAGCGAATGGTGATTCCCGTCGATCAGCGATCAAACAAGTAGCTTCTGGCCGCTTTGGTGTTACTAGCGAATATTTAGTTAACGCTGATGACATTCAAATCAAGATGGCGCAAGGCGCAAAACCTGGTGAAGGTGGACAACTTCCTGGCGGAAAGGTTTATCCGTGGATTGCCAAGGTTCGTTATTCAACTCCTGGTGTTGGCTTGATTTCACCACCACCTCATCACGATATTTATTCCATTGAAGATTTAGCACAACTAATTCATGATTTAAAGAACGCAAATAAGGATGCACGTGTTCACGTTAAATTAGTTGCAGAAGTAGGCGTTGGAACTGTTGCAGCTGGAGTTAGCAAAGCGCACGCTGATGTTGTCCTGATTTCGGGTCATGATGGCGGCACTGGTGCCTCGCCGCTGACTTCGTTAAAGCATGCCGGAGCTCCTTGGGAATTAGGTCTCGCAGAAACCCAACAAACGCTGATGCTTAACGGGTTGCGCGACCGCATTGTTGTTCAAGTCGATGGTCAAATGAAAACCGGACGCGACATTGTTATTGCTGCGCTATTGGGCGGCGAGGAATTTGGTTTCGCAACGGCGCCACTAGTTGTCTCTGGCTGTGTGATGATGCGCGTCTGCCATCTAGATACTTGCCCGGTTGGAGTAGCAACTCAGAATCCAGAATTACGTGCGAAGTTCAATGGAAAACCAGAGTTCGTAGAAACTTTCTTCGAATATATTGCCGATGAAGTTCGTGAAATTTTGGCATTGCTTGGCTTTAGAACACTGGAAGAGGCAATCGGCCAGGTTGAGTATTTAGATACTAAGAAAGCAATCACGCACTGGAAGGCGAGTGGTTTGGATTTGGCTCCGCTATTAGCTGCGCCAGTCTTTGATACCGACGCACCTCGTCGAAATACAACTACTCAGGATCATGGTTTAGCTGGAGCGCTCGATAATAACTTAATTGAATTAGCTGCACCGGCACTTAAGTCTGGTGAAATTGTAAATATCGAGATGCCAATTAAGAATGTTAATCGAACCGTAGGAACGATGTTAGGTTCGGAGATAACCCGTAAATTTGGTGGTGCCGGTCTGCCTAAAGATTCGGTAAATGTTAACTTCCACGGAACTGCTGGCAATTCATTCGGTGCCTTTATTCCTCAAGGACTAACACTTCGACTTTACGGCGATGCTAACGATTATGTCGCAAAGGGTCTTTCAGGTGGTCGAGTAATCGTTAGACCAGATGAGAAGGCGACATTTGCGTCAGAGCTAAATGTGATTGCCGGAAACGTAATTGGTTACGGCGCTACTGCAGGCCAAATCTTTATTCGAGGAAGAGTGGGCGAGCGGTTCTGCGTGCGAAACTCTGGCGCAACTGCAGTCGTCGAAGGTATTGGCGATCACGGGTGCGAATATATGACTGGCGGTATCGCGTTAATTCTTGGAAGAACTGGACGCAACTTCGCAGCAGGTATGTCTGGTGGACGAGCATTCGTTCTCGATCTCGATCCGGCATTGGTTAACACGGAATTAGTAGATGTGCTTTCATTGCCAGCAGATCAGGGAATCATTGTCAGAGATTTATTATCAAGCTTCGAAGTTGAAACTGGCTCCAAGGTTGCAAATGAATTGCTAAAGAATTGGGATGAGAATAAGAAACGAATCTCGATGGTTATGCCTCGCGACTATGCACGTGTGCTTGCAGCAATGGAGCGAGCCGAGCGCGAAGGTTTACCAGTAGACAAAGCAGTTATGGAGGCCGTAAATGGGTGATCCAAAAGGTTTTCTAACAACATCTCGCGAAACTCCAACGCGCAGACCAGTCGATGTTCGTATTCTTGATTGGAAAGAAGTTTACGAGCCTCAAGATTTATCTGCATTAAAGAAGCAAGCTGGTCGCTGCATGGATTGTGGAATTCCGTTCTGTCATCAAGGTTGCCCACTAGGAAACTTAATTCCAGAATGGAATGATTTAATTTTCCGCGGTGAAATGAGCGAAGCTATTGATCGTTTACACGCTACCAACAATTTTCCAGAGTTCACTGGTCGTTTATGCCCAGCGCCATGCGAGACTGCATGTGTTGTCGCAATCAATGATGAAGCGGTAACCATCAAGCAGGTTGAACTTCGCACGATTGAAGAGGCTTTTGCTAATGGTTCTGTGATTCCACTTCCATCGGAGAGACTCACTGGAAAAACTGTTGCAGTAATTGGTTCTGGTCCAGCAGGACTTGCGGCCGCGCAACAATTAACCCGTGCCGGTCATACGGTTGCTGTTTACGAGCGTGGCGCAAAGCCAGGTGGATTACTTCGCTACGGAATTCCAGAATTTAAGATGGAGAAATCAATTCTTGATCGTCGAATCTCACAGATGGAGAGCGAAGGCACACGTTTTCGCAGTGGAGTAAATGTTGGTGTCGATATAACTGGAAGTGAACTAAAGACAAAATATGATGCAATTGTTTTGGCGGTTGGTTCAACAAATTGGCGCGATCTTCCGGTTCCAGGCCGAAACTTCAAGGGCGTTCACCAAGCAATGGAATATTTACCTTGGGGAAATGCTCAAGGCCTGAATGAATTACAAGAAGCCCCACCAATTAACGCACAAGGCAAGCACGTCATAATTCTTGGTGGCGGAGATACTGGCGCGGATTGTTTGGGCACAGCAATTCGTCAAGGCGCCGCCAGCGTTACGCAATTAGAAATTATGCCAAGACCAACAGAGGAGCGTCCGTCTGCGCAACCGTGGCCAACTTATCCAATGATCTATCGGGTAAGCAGTGCACATGAAGAAGCCGGGGAGCGCATGTTTGCGGTTTCGACCGAAGAATTTCTTGGCGATTCCAACGGCAATTTACGTGGAATTAAACTTGTAGAAACAGAATTGATTGATGGGAAATTTATGAAAGTTGAAAATTCAGAGAGAGAATTACCAGCTGACTTGGTATTCCTTGCTCTGGGATTTGTTGGCCCAGAAAAATCTGAACTTCTAAAGCAACTAGAAGTTACCTTTGATGATCGTGGAAATATCATTCGTGATGACAAATACCAAACTGCGGTTGAGGGCGTTTATGTCGCAGGTGATGCCGGACGTGGGCAATCATTAATTGTTTGGGCAATTGCTGAAGGCAGAAGCGCTGCAGCGGCTGTTGATGAATTTCTTGTTGGTGAAACTCAGTTACCTTCACCCATCGAACCAACCGCTCGTTCAATGATGGTCTAATAGATTTTTCAAATCAGTAATAACTAAATAGGAAGCGGTTTTAAATGCGTAAAGCAAAGATTGTTTGCACCATGGGACCAGCGGTAGAGGCGCCCGAAAAGGTAGAGCAATTAATTGCTGCCGGCATGAATATGGCCCGGTTGAATTTATCTCACGGTGGATATCCCGAGCATCAGGCAAGACTTGATGCAGTTCGGGCAGCTGCTCTGAAGGCTGGAGTAGCAGTAGCTGTTCTCGTAGATTTACAGGGACCAAAGATTCGCCTAGCGCGCTTTGAGAATGGACCACACGATCTAGCACGCGGCGATATTTTTACAATTACAACCGATGAAGTTTCTGGCACAAAGGATCGAGTAGGAACTACTTACAAAGGTCTGCCAGGGGATTGCAAGCCAGGAGATCGAATTCTAATTGATGACGGAAAAGTTACCGTTGAAGTTGTCGAGGTAAAAGGAAACGATGTTGTTACAAAGTGCATCGAACCTGGCGCGGTTAGTAATAACAAGGGAATAAATCTTCCAGGAGTCGCGGTTTCAGTTCCGGCGCTTTCGGAAAAAGATAAAGAGGATCTACGTTGGGGCCTGCGCGCCGGCGCAGATTTCATTGCGCTTTCATTTGTTCGCAGTGCAAAAGATATTGAAGATGTTCATTTGATTATGAAACAAGAGGGCATCCACCGTCCAGTTATTGCAAAAATTGAGAAGCCACAGGCAGTTGATAACTTAGAAGAAATTATTGCTGCCTTCGATGGCATCATGGTTGCCCGTGGTGATTTGGGTGTGGAAATGCCGATTGAAGAAGTGCCACTTGTTCAGAAGCGTTGCGTAATGCTTGCGCGGGAAGCTGCGAAACCTGTAATCGTTGCTACTCAGATGTTGGATTCAATGATTTCAAGTTCGAGACCAACAAGAGCAGAAGCTACCGACTGTGCAAATGCAGTTCTAGATGGGGCAGATGCCTTGATGCTTTCGGGAGAGACAAGTGTTGGTGAATTTGCAATCGAAGCTGTTACGACAATGGCTCGAATTATCGAACGGACCGAAGAGGTAATGCTGGATCGGATACCGGCACTGCAACACGATCCAAAAACAAAGGGTGGTGCAATAACTAAGGCGGCGACCGAAGTTGGTGCGATTATTGGCGCCAAGTATCTAGTTGCTTTCACTCAAAGTGGAGATTCTGCCCGTCGAATGTCGAGGTTGCGTTCTCCGATAAATATTATGGCGCTTACTCCGACGCCTGAAGTTTTTAATCAACTCGCGCTTTCATGGGGAATCGAACCAAAAATTACTCAGATGGTTTCACATACCGATGAAATGGTTGCCCAGGTTGACCGAATCTTGATCGACTCTCATCGAGTAGCAAAGGGCGATAGCGTCATCATCGTCGCAGGCTCACCGCCCGGAATTCCGGGTTCGACGAACGCTATGCGAGTTCACCGCGTTGGCGATGCGGTTGAAGGAATTGCTCCTGCATATCGCAAGTAGTTAAAGTATGGGGCGTAGTTGAAGTAAGTTAAGAAAGATTGCCTCGGTACTCCAACGGTAGAGAGGGCGGACTCAAAATCCGCACAGTGTCGGTTCAAATCCGACTCGAGGCACATGTCAGAAAAAAAAGAAGAAAATAGGCCGGCTCGGATTTTAGTCGCCGAAGATGAAGCGTTAATTCGCCTTGACCTAATTGAAATGTTGACTGAGGCCGGTTATGAAGTTGTTGCACAAGCAACTAATGGCGTGGAAGCAATTGCGCTAGCAAAAGAGTTTAAGCCGGACCTCGCTATTCTCGATGTAAAGATGCCCGAACTTGATGGAATCTCAGCGGCGCAAGAAATAATCGAAATTTCACCAGTCCTAATGCTCACTGCTTTTAGTCAGAAAGAATTAGTAGAGCGGGCTAGAGATGCCGGCGTAATGGCATATGTAGTCAAACCATTTAGCATCAACGATTTAACGCCTGCTATTGAAATTGCGATGAGCAGACATTTGCAAATGCGATCTTTGAAAGAAGAAGTGGCAGATTTGTATGACAGATTAGAAACCCGGAAAATTATCGATCGTGCAAAAGGCATCTTGATGAAGGCGATGGATATGAGCGAACCGGAAGCCTTTAGCTGGATCCAGAGGTCAGCCATGGACCGCCGGCTCTCGATGAAAGAGGTGGCCTTAGCAGTAACCGACCCTGGAAAGGCCGAGAAGTTTGATTTCTGAAATAATTGCTGAATTTTGTACGCATTAATAGCGCCAAACCGTTTACCTATATTTTAAATCGAGTTATGCTTCCCCCATCCTTCTTGGGCTCTAGCAATACGAGTTCAAGCAGGCACATACCGAAAGGGAGAAAATGCAGAAATTCAAAAAGGCGACCTTAGTTGCTGTTGCAGCCGTTGCAAGCTTAGTTCTAGTTAGCTGCGGTAGCGGTAACAGTGCTTCTGGTCCATTAAAAATAGGATCACTACTTCCTGAGACAGGAAGTCTTGCATTCCTAGGGCCCCCAGAGTTTGCTGGCGTTGATTTAGCAGTTGAAGAAATCAATGCGGCTGGTGGCGTGCTAGGCGAGAACATCGAGCACATCCGTGGCGATTCTGGCGACACAAGTTCTGATATTGCACAACAGACAGCTGATTCACATATTTCAGCTGGCGTTAGCGCAATTGTTGGCGCAGCATCTTCAGGAGTTTCTTTCACAGTAATCGACAAGATTGCCGGCGCAAAGATTGTTCACTTCTCACCAGCGAACACCTCACCTGACTTCACAGCGTATGAGGATGATGGTTACTACTTCCGCACAGCACCATCAGATACTTTCCAGGGTGCAGTACTAGGACAATTAATGGCTAAGGAAGGCGCGAAAAACGCTGTATTCCTAAACCTTGATGATGCTTACGGTAACGGTCTAGCTAAGTATGCAGCTGCCGCATTTACTGGAACATCTTCAACAATTGTCTACAACCCACAAGCAGCTGAATTCTCAGCAGATGTAGCAAAGGCAAAGGCTGCAAAGCCAGATGCAATTGCAATTATCGGTTTTGATGAGACTGCAAAGATTTTCACTGAACTAATCAAGCAAGGAATTGGTCCAAACAAGATCAAGACTTACCTTGTTGACGGAAACCTTTCAAGCGGTGCTTACAAGGATCTACCTGCAGGAATCATGAAGGGCGTAAAAGCTACTCTTCCTGGTGTATTCGCAGATGACACACTTCAAAAGCGTCTACTTGGAATCGATCCAGAACTAACAGACTTCTCATATGCTCCTGAGTCATATGATGCAGTAATTCTGATTGCACTTGCAGCAGAACAAGGTGGAAAGACGGATGGACAGACAATCCGTGACAACCTAGTTTCAGTTTCAAAGGGTGGCACAAAGTGCACAACCTTTGCGGCTTGCAAGAAGCTAATCGCTGATGGCGAAGATATCGACTATGACGGTGTTTCTGGTCCAGTCGAGTTCGCTGACAATGGAGATCCATCATATGCAACTATGGGTATCTATCAATACACAGCTAACGATAAGTACGTAGCACTTCCAGCAGAGTTCATCTCTGGTGATGTGCCAGCGGGCGAGTAATTAGCCAGTAAAAAGTAGAAATGGAAAGGCCCGCCGTTT
>CAMAYZ010000008.1 GCA_945863115.1 Bifidobacterium breve | reverse complement strand
CGGAATTAATTTTGCGAAATTTGCGAAAGCCCGTTGGGGCTGGGAGATAGATCCCGAACAAGTATTTATTGCGACCGATGTTGGTGTGGGAATGGTTGAGATGGCCAGAACCGTGGTCAATCCTGGGGATTTGATAATGATTAATTCGCCGGTTTATCACAATATAAATAATTGGATAGCAGAGTTAAAATGTAAATCATACGATGCGCCGTTAAATAAAGATGGCTTGCATTACACATTGGATCTTGATGCAGTAGAGCGTGGCTATGCAAATGGTGTTAAAGCACATTTTCTCTGCAGCCCGCATAATCCAGTAGGAACTGTTTTCACAAGAGACGAACTGGCAGCACTTGCTGAGTTAGCCAAGAAGTATGGCGTGACGATTTTTAGTGATGAGATTCATGCACCTCTTACATATGATGCAAAGAGTTTTGTGCCATTTCTTGCAGTAAGTGATGTTGCGCGTGAAGTTGGAATTTGCGTAACATCAGCTAGCAAGAGTTGGAACTTAGCTGGTCTTAAGTGCGCCACAATCATTACAGCACACCCAAAGCAACAAGAACGTGCAAAATTGATGCCAATGGCTGTTCACTACCGAGCCTCACTATTTGGCGCCGTAGCATCTGCAACCGCGTATGAATGTGTGGATTGGCTAGATAGTGCAATCGAGACCATGGATAGCAATCGTAAGTATTTAGCGAAATTGCTAACACAAAATTTTCCATCTGTTGGCTATCGAATTCCAGATTTTTCTTATCTTGCCTGGCTAGATCTAGCAGAACTTAAGTTAGGTGCTGATCCAGCAGAAATTATCCTGGAGCACGGGAAGTTGGCATTGAATTCTGGAACCACATTCGGTCCAGAATCTGGAAGTTTTGTGCGATTAAATTTTGCAACCAGCGAAGAAATACTCGATGAGGCAATTTCGAGAATGGCTAGCTGTGTCCGTTAGCGAATCTACTTATTTTGATGTAGTTATTGTTGGTGGCGGTCATAATGGCCTTGTTGCTTCATGTTACTTAGCAAAAGCTGGCTTGAGTGTGGCAATTTTAGAGAAGAACGATTCGCTCGGGGGCGCGACTGTTAGTCAGAAAGTCTTTCCGGAATATGAAGCAAGATTGTCTCGTTATTCATATTTGGTATCCCTGCTTCCTGATCAAATTATTAATGATTTAGGCCTTGAATTTAAAACTATCGAACGAGATGTTTCATCTTTCACTCCGGAAAAAATAGATGATAAAGATTTAGGTTTACTAATAAATAGGGGTCTAACTGGAAAGACCAGCGAAGACTTCAAAGCTTTAACCGGAAATGATGCAGAGCTTGAGGCCTGGAAAAGTTTCTATGCGGATGTGCAGAAACTTGCTGACGCGATTGCCCCGACAATGTTGCAAAAACTCCCGACTCGATCTGCGCTTAAGGAAAAAGTAGGTCATAAAATTTGGGATGAGATTATTGAAAATCCGCTAGAGCAAGTTTTGGAAGAAAGATTTAACAGTGATCTAGTGCGTGGAATAGTTCTGACTGATGGCTTGATTGGAACATTTTCTGATGGTAAAAATCTGGCCGCGAATATTTGTTTCCTCTATCACTTAATCGGAAATGGGACTGGTGACTGGAAAGTTCCAGTAGGCGGTATGGGGGCACTTGTTGCAGAATTAGTTGAATCGGCGAAAAAGCTAGGTGTAACTTTCTTTTTGGATAGTGAAGTTAACTCCATATCTTCTAGTTCTTCTAATTCTAATGGTGGCGAAAATTTCATAACAACCGCTTCTGGCCAGAGCTATGAGAGTAAATATGTATTGGCTAACTTCGCTCCACAAAAACTGGCAAAGGTTTTGAATACTCAACCTCCAAAGAGTCTTGAAGGCAGTCAAGTTAAAGTTAATATGCTCCTGACCAAGTTACCAAGACTAAAATCTGGAGCCGATCCTAAATTAGCATTTGCCGGAACCTTTCATTTTGATGAAAGGTATTCAGATTTCCAGCGGGCTTATTCTCAGGCAGCCGCAGGTAAAATTCCAGGTGTAATTCCTGCTGAAATGTATTGCCACACACTTTCTGACACCTCAATCTTAGGCGCTGATTTAGTAACTAAAGGCTTTCAAACTTTGACCCTCTTTGGAATGCATACGCCTGCAAACTTATTTGAAAATGATAATTCTGGGACTAAAGCAATAATTTTAGAGCGATTGCTTAATCAGTTAAATCAATACCTTATTGATCCGATTGAAACTTGTTTAGCGAAAAATTCGGATGGCTCGCTTTGCATAGAGATAAAGAGCCCACTCGATTTAGAAGAAGAGATCGGCCTTCCACGGGGCAATATTTTTCACAAGGATCTCTCAATGCCCTTTAGGGAAGATGGTTCAGAACCGAGTTGGGGCGTTGAGACCGATCTTCCTAATTTGTTTTTATGCGGGGCGGGCGCAATTCGGGGTGGGGGAGTTAGTGGGATTCCAGGACACAACGCCGCAGCTGCAGTTCTCGAAGCGCGCGGGTTATAACTCATAAGGTAGATTTGTCTCATGTTCAAAGCCATCCGCCGGTTATTAGCTGCAATTACTTTTCTTGCTGTAATAGCTGCTGCACTCAAGACCGCATTTGAATGGGTCGCGCAAAGTGGCGATGATGACCACGAAGTATTCGTGGATGAAGACCGCGAAACCGTCTAAGTTTTTCAATAAAGACAATCAATAATCAAATGGATTACATCGCAGGTAGTTGCAATATTGGCAAGGGCGAAGTCCGCCGCAGACAAATAGTTGCACTAATTGGGTTAATTTTAGTTATCTCGACAACTGCTGGACTAATTGGATCAGATAGTGCGAAGAGCGCAAGATTTGGTGTCTTTATCCCCGCTTTAATTTTTTCAATCGGCTTTATTCAATCTCGTCGCAAGTTCTGTTTAGCTTATGGCTTGATGGGAACATTTAATTTTGGCCCATTAGGAAAGCTTTCTAAGGTCGCAACACCAGAAGATCGCAAAGCTGACCGCAAAACTGCAGTTTCGATTTTGGTTCAAGCATTAGCGTTAGCACTAACAATTACCCTGATTATCTATCTATTTCCACTTTAAAGTTCTAGTATCGCTTTGCCGGTGATTAAGACTTTAGTAGGGGGTTTTTATGCAAATCGTAATACACGCCAGAAATGCAAACTTGGCTGAAGATTTCAGAACTATTGCCACCGAAAAACTCAAAGCGCTGGATCGCTTTAGCGTAAAAGTTGAGAGTATTAAAGTTGAAATTCTGCACGAACAGAATCCACGCTTTGGAAAATCCGCTCACGAAGTTCACTTAACAACAAGTGGTAGCGGGCCATTCATGCGTGCCGAAGGCGTTGGCTTCAATGATGTTGCAGCTTTCGATAAAGCAGTTACTGCGCTCGAATTACAGATGCGGAAAATTCATGAGAAATCAAAAGATATTAGCCATGAAAGTTTGAGGAAACGAAAATAGTTTTTGATGGTCTTATAGAAGCCTGGTGGATGCTATTTCATACCTTCTGGGCACTCATCCTTGGCTTCACTTTATCTGGTGCGGTTCAAGCATTCATCTCGCGCAATAAGATGAAAGAGCAATTGGGCGATGACAGCTTCAAGAGTGTATTGAAGGCCTCAGGCTTCGGAATCATCAGTTCTTCTTGCTCTTACTCAGCAAGCGCACTGGCTAAAAGTCTTTTTTCAAAAGGCGCAAACTTCACTACCTCGATGGTTTTTATGTTTGCAAGCACAAATTTAGTTATTGAACTCGGCCTAGTTCTTTGGATCATGATGGGCTGGCAATTTGCTGTTGCTGAATTCTTCGGCGGGGCAGTAATGATTATTCTTCTGAAATTATTGATACCAAGGTTGATCCCAGCTTCATTGATCGAGAGTTCCCGTGTAAATGTTGAAAAATCTGCGCCTCCTAAGTCAGATAAGAAAGCCACATGGCACGATGCTGCTGGATACACCATTGGCGATTTCAAGATGCTGCGTTATGAATTAATAATTGGATTTATCGTTGCTGGTCTTGCCGCAAAACTTATCCCAGCATCTTTTTGGAGTGCAATCTTTCTATCCGGTAACGGCATAATCACAACTATCCAAAATGTAATTATCGGACCGATAATCGCATTTGTTAGTTTTGTCTGTTCAGTCGGAAATATTCCACTTGCATCCACGCTCTGGCATGGTGGGCTTTCCTTTGGTGGCACTATCTCATTTATTTACGCCGATTTAATCGCATTCCCACTTGTGATGATTTATCGAAAGTATTACGGAACCAAATTAGCAATCAGATTAACGCTGGTATTTTGGTTAGTCATGAGCCTTAGTGGCTTAATTACTGAAATTGTTTTTCAATCTTTAAATCTAATTCCAGCGATGGATCACTCGATGTCGCATTCCATGAAAATTGGATTTAACTACACAACAATCCTTAATTTATTAGCACTTGCGCTAATTCTCTGGATTTACTGGATGTATCGAACCCGAGATAAATCCGATCCAGACCAATTATTTGCGCAGGATTTAATCTGTGGAATGCAGGTCCGAATCTCGGATGCACCTGCAAGTTATGTGCATGAAGGTAAAAGTTTTTACTTTTGTATGCCTGGATGCAGAGATAGCTTCGCTGCCAACCCTGAGAAATATGTTTCGAATTGATATTGTTGAATATTCAACTAATATATGCCAAAGGAACTAACGAGTTAAATTGAGCTAAATAAGGAGTCTGAAATTGCCTGCTGTAACAGTCGCTGACATTACGATTTTGCCAAGAATAGTTGTCGATCCAAGTTCACGTACTCGCAACGTAAAGAGCGTTACTACAGCGCCACAAGGATACGAAGGTGAAGGTTTTCCGGTTCGTCGCGCATTTGCCGGAGTCGATTTAGCTGAACTTGATCCATTTATTCACCTTGATCAAATGGGTGAAGTTGAATACGCACCAGGTGAACCAAAGGGAACTCCTTGGCACCCACACCGTGGCTTTGAAACTGTTACTTACATAATCGATGGAATTTTTGATCATAAAGATAATCATGGTGGCGGCGGAACAATTACGAATGGCGATACACAGTGGATGACAGCTGGCGCTGGAATTTTGCATATTGAAACCCCGCCAGAACATTTAGTTATGAGTGGTGGTTTATTTCATGGCTTCCAACTTTGGGTGAATTTGCCGGCAGATAAAAAATGGTCGAAACCTGCATACCAAGATTTGCGAGCATCAGATGTGAAATTACTTGCATCAAGTGATGGTGGAACACTAATCCGAATTATTGCTGGCGAAGTAGCTGGACATGTTGGACCAGGTTCAACCCAAACTCCAATTTCAATTGTGCATGCAACTCTTGCGCCAGGTGCAAAGTTAGAATTGCCTTGGAACAAAAATTACAACGCACTTGTTTATAATCTTAATGGTCACGGCACTGTTGGCGATGCAAAGCAACCAGTTCAAATGGGACAACTTGCAGTCATGGGCGATGGCGATACCTTGGTTGTTCAAGCCGATCCAACTCAAGAATCTAGATCACCAGAGATGGATGTTTTGATTCTCGGCGGGCAAGCAATCAAAGAACCTGTTGCTTGGATGGGGCCATTTGTTATGAACACAAAGGCCGAAGTTCTAAAAGCTTTTGATGATTTCCAGAAGGGCTTATTAGGAACTGTTCCAGCGATAGACGTTACCGGAGTGCACGGGGCCCCAACCGAAGTGGTTGAAGGCAAGTAACTAGTTAATTAAATTAATTAAAGAGCTTTTAGCGCATTAACAACTTTAGTTAGCGAATCTTTCGCATCACCAAAGAGCAATGTGGTTTTTGCATCGTATAGAAGATCATTTTCGATACCAGCAAAACCAGGACGCATTGAGCGCTTTAGGAAAATAACATTTCCAGCACTAGCAACATCAAGAATTGGCATTCCATAAATTGGGCAACCAGGTGTGGTTTTTGCTGCTGGGTTAACAACATCGTTTGCACCAACAACTAGAACAACATCGGTCTGTGGGAAAGTTGGATTGATTTCTTCCATTTCAACCAATTGCTCGTATGGAACATTTGCTTCAGCAAGAAGAACGTTCATGTGACCAGGCATACGACCTGCAACAGGATGAATTCCATATGCAACTTCCACGCCCTTAGTTGCTAACAAATCTGCAAGTTCACGAACTGTGTGTTGTGCCTGCGCAACTGCTAATCCGAAACCAGGAACGATTACAACACGTTGGGCATAGTTAAGAAGAATTGCAACATCATCGGGTGATCCAGATTTAACTGGACGAGCTTCTCCGGCCTCTGTTGCTGCTTGTGGCTTTGCAGTGAATGCACCGAACAAAGTTCCAAAGAGCGAACGGCCCATCGCTTCTGCCATCTTGCGAGTCAGAATTGTTCCGGATGCACCAACCAGAGTTCCAGCAACAATTAGCAGCGTTGATTGCAGAACATATCCGCTAGCCGCAACGGTTAATCCAGTAAATGCATTAAGTAATGAGATAACGATTGGAACATCTGCGCCACCAACAGGTAGCACGAAGAGAACACCAAATAGAAGTGAGAGGCCAGCTAGAACTAGGAGTGGAGTTGTTCCACCACTTGAAATTACCCAACCAGAAGTTCCAAGAGCGCCAGCTAATGTTGCTGCAATTACGAAGCGACCACCAGGGAAAACAACTGGTCGGGTAGTCATAAGTTCTTGCAACTTCAAGAAGGTAACGATTGAGCCAGAGAACGAGACGCTTCCAACCAACACAGTGAATACCGTTGCTAAGACTTCGCCAGTGCTTGCGTCATCACCTAGATGTAAATATTCAACAATTGAAACTAGAGCAGCAGCTCCGCCACCAACACCATTAAATAGTGCAACAAGTTGTGGCATCTGAGTCATTTGAATTCTGCGAGCCGCAGGGACGCCCACGATTACACCGAATGCAATCGCACCAATAATTAGTAAGGTGTTATTGCGCTCTTCGATAGCAGGATCAAAGAAGACGATTATGGTCGCAACAGTGGCACCAACGGCACCAATTAAATTTCCACGACGCGCAGTCTTCGGAGCCGAGAGCCCCTTAAGTGCCATAATGAATGAGATTGCAACTACAAGTCCGATTAGGGCATAAAGATTTGAATTCATTACTTCTTACCGCCCTTTCCCTTAAACATTTCGAGCATGCGATCTGTCACCACAAAGCCGCCCACAAGATTTATTGTTGCTAATACAACGGCAAGAATTGCCAAGGTAGTTTCTAAAGTGGTTTTCGCTCCAGCAGCAACCAGAATTGCACCAATCAAAATGATTCCGTGGATTGCATTTGCACCTGACATGAGAGGTGTATGAAGTGTTGTTGAAACTTTTGAAACAACTTCAAATCCCACGAAGACCGAGAGAATAAAGATTGTCAGAATTGCCATAGATGTCATTTCTTACCCTCCGGTGTGCGACGAGATCCGCCATGTGTAAGTGTTGCGGCATCGATAATTTCATCTGAAAAATCTGGGATTACATCGCCAGTTGGCTTTCCATCTACGCTCTTTGTCATAAGTAGCAGAAGATTTACGACGTTACGTGAGAACAACATTGATGCGTGATAAGGCAATTGGCTTGGAACATCTTTTCCGCCCCAGATAACTACGCCATTCGCAGTCGTAATTGTTTCTCCTGGCTTACTTCCTTCGACGTTTCCGCCAGTTTCGGCTGCAAGGTCAACAATCACTGCGCCAGATTTCATCGCTGAAACCATCTGTCCAGTTACCAATCTTGGTGCCGGTCTTCCTGGAACAGCTGCGGTTGTGATTACGACATCTGCAGCGGCGAGATAAGGAGTAAGAAGTTCACGTTGTTTAGCAGCGCGCTCTTCAGTCATTTCACGGGCATATCCACCAGCACCTTCGAGTGCCTCAAGTTCAAGAGTAATAAATTTTGCACCCATTGATTTAACTTCATCTGCTGAAGATGGACGAACATCGTAAGCACTAACAACGGCGCCTAGACGTTTTGCAGTTGCAATTGCCTGAAGTCCGGCAACACCTGCGCCCAAGATAACAACTTGCGCTGGTGTAACTGTTCCAGCAGCGGTCATAAGTAGTGGGAAAAATCTTGGTGAAAGTTCTGCAGCAACCAATGAGGCGCGATATCCAGCGCAGAGGGCTTGCGAAGTTAAAGCATCCATAGATTGCGCACGTGAAATTCTAGGAACCAGTTCTAATGAGAGCGCAGTTACACCAGCACTTGCAGCGGCCTCAATCGAATCAACAGAAGTTGTTGGTGATAGGAAAGAGATTGTTAGCGCACCCTTTTTAAGTGACTTCATTTGATCTGGAGTTAGCGCTGTAACCGAGGCAACTACATCGGCATCACTTATTACATTGCCACTTTTAACTGTGGCACCAGCTGCAGTGAACTCGCTATCTTGAAAGCCAGATGCAACTCCGGCACCAGCTTCGATAACAACTTCAAGACCAGCTTTAGTTAACTTGGAGATGATGTCTGGGACGAGCGCTACACGAGCTTCACCAGACCGGATTTCTTTTGCTACGGCTATTCGCATGCCCAAAGATTAGTGCCTCGAGCGTGGTGTGTCCTATTATTTTTAGTGATTACCCTTTTATTACCCGTTAATTACCCGTTAATTCGCCGCGGACCAAGTGGTAGAGGACAGCTTGAATTGTTGTTCGGCGGTGAAAAGCCTCACGCCAAACGACCGACTTGGAGCCATCGATTACCTCGGCCTCAACTTCTTCGCCGCGATGTGCCGGTAAGCAATGCATGAATATTGAATCTGATGCGGTCTTCGACATTAAATCCTTGGTAACTGCAAATGGTGCCAACGCTTTTAATTTCTCGCTTCTTACAGCTTCGGGATCGCCCATGGACATCCAAACATCCGTATATACGACGCTTGCATCCTTAACTGCATCAAGCGGATCAGTGACGACTTCAAGCTTTGCGCCAGTTTTACTTGCAATATTTCTTGCACTTTGAATAGCCGTTTCATCTGGCGCCCATTTACCTGAAGGTGTTGCAACTACAACATGCGCACCCATGATGGCACCCATTGTTAACCAGGCGTGGGCCATATTGTTTCCATCACCAACATATGTAAATTTACGACCAGAAACATCATTACCAAAAACTTCGCGGATTGTTAACCAATCTGCAAGGAGTTGGGTTGGATGGTCGGTATCAGTCAGACCATTCAAAACTGGAATCGTTGCGTGGGCACCAAGTTCATCAACATCTGATTGCGCAAAAGTTCGAACTATCAAGGCGCTCGCAAATCCACTTATGACTTTTGCGGTATCAGAAATAGTTTCGCCTCGACCAATTTGTAGGTCTTCTCCGCGTAAGAAAATTGGAGTGCCACCAAGGTGTGCCACAGCCGTTTCTGATGCAAGTCTCGTACGAGTTGATGATTTGGTCATATAAATAGCAACAGTTTGATTTGCTAAGGCATCTTTAGATCGCATTGGTTTGCTTGCGAATTGCGCGGCTGTATCAAGGATTAGTTCGACATCTTCTCGAGATAAATGCTCGGTGCGCAATAGGTCTTTCATCGTTGAATAATACCCAATAAAGGCGGTGGCATCGGTAGAATTTATTGCATGGGAATCTTCACCCGAACACCAAAATCAGCACCAGGCTTGGATGGTTTACAGCCGTTCTCTGATGTCTTGGAGAAGGAAGAAACTAGGCATTCAAATGAAGAGGGCGATCATGAAAAATTCGCACACTATGTCCGTAAAGAAAAAATAGTTGAATCTGCAGTAACAGGTAAAGCGGTCCGCGCGCTCTGTGGCAAAAAATGGGTTCCAAGCCGAGACCCAGAAAAATTTCCGATCTGTCCCATGTGTAAGAAAATTTACGACGGCCTGAAGAAGGAATGAATAAACCACGCAGCAGGCTTTTAGTTTTTGGCCTACTTTTCTCAGTTCTTGCCAGCTTATTAGTAGCGCCACAATCAGTTGCACAAGAGAAGGCGTTACGTAAAATATTTTCCGGTTGGATGACGGACTACAGCACCTACGGCGATACAACCAAAGGCCAGATTCAAGCGATGGATTATGTAGTAAAGAATGCCGAGATGTTTAGCCAGATTCTGCCATTCTGGTATTCGATAACTAGCGCTTCGAAGATTAAAGATAAATACATAACCCAAAATTCAATTGATAAAGCAATTCCGACTTCGACTCTGCAAAGCCTGGGAATTAAAGTTCTACCAACGATTACTGATAGCACCAAAGAGGGTGAACTCTCTAAAATTTTGGGTAATGATGCCAACCGAGCTACGTTGGTAAAAACGATTACTGATTTAGTAATTGCAAATAAATTTGACGGAATTGATTTAAATTTTGAGGGCTTTGCCTACGTCGACAAGATTGCAACTTGGCCAACCATCCAAACCAGGTGGGTGAAGTTTGTTTCAGATTTATCCGCCGCGCTACATGCGCAGAATAAATTATTGTCAGTAACAACGCCTTATCTTCTTGATCCAGCAACTGGCAAGAAAGGTTATTACCATTACGCGTGGCCTGAAATATCTAGCTATATAGATAGATTAAATATTATGTTCTACGACTATCATAAATATGACACGGCGCCCGGACCGATTGGTCCTATAAGTTGGTTTGAACCTTCGCTAATTTATGCGTTAAAACATGTAGCGCCATATAAAATTTATATTGGAACGCCAAATTATGGATATAACTGGGTAACAAAAGTTACTGGCATCTGTCCAACTAATACACCTAACTCTGAGAAGAAAACTTCGAACGCGGCAATCATTCACCAATCAAGGGCGAAGGCGATATTAGATAAGCCCGGAGCGGTCGCTACTTACAATGAAAAGTTTGGCGAAACTAATGTTCTTTACACAGCAGAGTTCAATGGAGTTAACACCGGCGGAGCTCCCACAAGTTGTAAGGTAAATCATTCTGCCTGGTATGTGGATGCCCGAGGTTATTTTGCCAGAGCCAAACTTGTCGAAAAGTATCAACTCGGTGGAATTTCAGAATGGGAAATTGGTTATGGTGATAATTTTGCAATTGAAGAGGTGAAGAAAGTTGCGATCGCCATGGGGCAAGACAAAGTTGTTGGCGAAGTAGCAGCAAGTTCAGATAACTTGATTTACGGCGAGAGCACAACATTCAACGGCAAATTTAATTTGGTAGATGGCAGACCAGTAGCAAATGCTCAAGTCTTTATTGAGATAAAGCGACCTAGTGGAAATACTCGTAAACCAATTGCTCAGACCGGCCTAGATGGAAGTTTTCAGGCAAAAGTCTTATTAGGCGAGTCTTCTAATATTTCATTTACAATCGATGAGACCAGAGAACGGACCCTTGGATTAACTCCAGAGAAATTAATTGGAGTATCAAGATTGATTTCCTGGAAGCTACCGGCTTCAATGAAGCAGGGCGTGAGTTATAAAGTAAGTGGACAGATTCAACCAAGAGTTACTGGAGTCAAAGTCATATTGGATGATGGCAAGATTGAATTATCGACCACCTCATTAGTCGATGGAAAATTTGAATTTGAATTTACTCCGACTAAAATTGGGGTGAAGCAATTTAGAATTGTTACAGAATCCGAATTAGGCTTTATTGGTTCAACCAGTGCCTTTGCTTCAGTATTGGTGCGATAAAAATGGAAATCTCGAATATGGTTAAAACTCTTTCAAAGGGTGAAGTAAGTGTCAGTGAATTAATCGATCGTCCTTGGATAACAATTGTTTGGGATGATCCGGTAAATCTGATGAATTATGTGACCCATGTTTTTATAAAGCTCTTTGGATTTTCAAAGGAGCGAGCTCACGAATTAATGATGCAGGTTCATAACGAGGGGCGGGCAGTTGTTTCGACCGGGACCCGCGAAGAAATGGAACGCGATGTTCAGCGATTGCACGAGCATGGTTTATGGGCAACTTTGCAACGTGATGACAAGATCTAATGTCTAACTTCGAAAAGGTAGGCGACGGATATTCTCTGGATCTAACTCTTGACGAGGCCCAAATATTAATTAATTTGGTTGAACAATTGCTGGAATTACTTGGCGAAGGCGACTTCTTTCATCATTACGATTCAAATGATCCACTTGCTCAATTACTTGCAATGCCATCTGAGATTGTTACGCCAGATGATCCAGTGTTGCTAAGACTTCTACCAAACGCATATGCCGATCCAGAAGCCGCATCTGATTTTCGTAGATATACCGAACCCCAATTGCGCGGTGCAAAACAGAAAAATTTAAGGCTAGTGCGTGAACAACTAACAGTCTTAGTTGATGAGAATTTGGGTGGAGTAATTGAAGATCTGGATTCAGATATCTGGTTAAAGGCAATTAACGATTTACGCATTGCGCTTTCGATTCGACTTGAAATAAATGAAACTAGCTTTGAGACTTTCGAACTGTTACCGGATGAAGATCCGCAGAAACCGGTCTACGCCGTTTACTTCTGGTTAGGTTGGCTGCAGGAAAATTTGTTAGAGTTGCTCCTATGACACTTCGAATTCATGCAGATCTTGTTGCAAAAATTTTGGAACAGTCCCGCGTGGAATATCCAGATGAGTGCTGCGGGGTCATACTCGGCCCAGAGGGCAGTGACAATCCTGTGGAATTAAAGCCAATGATTAATGCCGCACATTCACCTACCTTTTATGAATTTGATTCGAAAGATTTACTTGCTCTTTATCGTGAGCTAGATGAGAAATCTAAAGACATAGTGGTCGTGTATCACTCGCATACCGAAACTCAGGCTTATCCATCTCGCACAGATATCGCCTATGCCTCTGAACCAAATGCGCATTACGTATTAGTTTCTACCCGCAAAGAGATTGCACCTGAGAGTGAATTTCGCTCATACCGAATAATTAATGGCGAAGTTACCGAAGAGCCCGTTGAAATAATCTCCGCTTAACCCTCGATTGGCAAGTAACGGGCGCTTCTAGGATACTTATCCCATGTCCATAGCAGCATCTTCAACAACAATTGATGTCCGTATTCCAACAATTCTTCGCCCTTATACAAATGGTGAAAAAGTTGTAACAGCGGAGGCAAATAATTTAGGTGAGTTAATCACTGCGCTTAATGCTAAATATGTTGGACTTGGCGAACGGTTGCTAGAAAATAATGAGCTACGTAGATTTATAAATATTTATATTAATGATGAAGATGTTCGATTTATGGGTTCACTTGCCGCAACACTTAAAGCTGGTGATTCTGTAACAATTTTGCCAGCCGTCGCCGGTGGCTGCAAGTGACAAGATACGAATCGCTAGAGGCTTCACTTGGTCATACGCCATTAATTGGATTGCCAAAACTTTCTCCTAAATCTCAGCCAGGTAAACCTGCAGTTCGACTCTGGGCAAAGATGGAAGATCGAAATCCAACTGGATCAATTAAAGATCGCACTGCAATGGCAATGATTGATGATGCCGAAAAAACCGGAAAATTAAAGCCAGGCGCAACAATTCTCGAACCAACAAGTGGCAACACTGGAATTTCGCTTGCAATGGTTGCAAAAGTTCGCGGTTATAAATTGATCTGTGTAATGCCAGAAAATACAAGTATCGAACGCACTCAAATTTTAGAGATGTGGGGCGCGAAAATTATTTATTCGCCAGCTGCTGGTGGTTCTAATGAAGCAGTGCGAGTTGCAAAGGAAATTGCAGATCAGAATCCAGATTGGGTTTTTCTGTATCAATATGGAAACCCTGCAAATACTTTGGCGCATTACCAAACGACTGGTCCAGAAGTTTTTGAAGATTTGCCAACTGTTACGCACTTTGTAGCCGGACTCGGAACTACCGGAACCCTTATGGGAGCCGGAAAATTTTTACGAGAGAAGAATCCAAATATTGCAATTATTGCTGCCGAACCAAGATACGGCGAAGTTGTTTATGGCTTACGTAATTTAGATGCTGGCTTTGTTCCAGAACTTTATGATGCATCTGTAATCACTCGTAGATTTTCAGTCGGGGCCGAGGATTCGGTTCGCAGAGTTCGGGAATTACTTGAAGTTGAAGGAATATTCGCTGGTATTTCAACCGGTGCAATTCTTCACGCCGCCCTTGGTCTTGCGAAGGAATGTGTTGATTCGGGCGTAGGCGCAGATATCGCATTTATTGTCTGCGATGCGGGATGGAAGTATTTATCTACTGGAATTTACGGAAAAGAAAGCGACCCTGAAGTTCTAGACGGCCAACTTTGGGCTTAATTCTTCACTGAAGGTAGGCTTGGCTATATGTCGGGCGTAAAGTTTTCTGAAAACTCACCAATCGGAATTTTCGATTCAGGTGTTGGTGGCTTAACTGTTGCCAGATCAATTATTGATCAACTTCCCGGCGAATCAATTCTTTATGTTGGAGATACCGCGCGCGGCCCTTATGGTCCAAGACCACTTGCTGAAGTTCGAACTTTCGCACTTGAAATTCTCGATGAATTAGTTGAAGCCGGTGTTAAAGCAATTGTGATTGCCTGCAATACTGCAAGTGCAGCAATGTTGCGAGATGCTCGCGAGAGATATTCAGTTCCAGTTATTGAAGTAATTCAACCTGCTGTTCGTCGTGCGGTATCTGCTACTAGAAGTGGTCGAATTGGCGTAATCGGGACTAATGCAACAATCGATTCTGGTGCATATCTAGATGCCTTTGCTGCAGCACCACAACTAGAAATCACATCTGTTGCATGCCCATTATTTGTTGAATATGTTGAACGCGGCGAAACTTCGGGCACCGCAATTACAAAAGTAGCTAGAGATTATCTGAAGCCACTTATCGAGAAAGATATCGATACTTTAGTTTTGGGATGCACTCATTACCCTCTCCTTACCGGTGTAATTTCCTATGTAATGGGAAATGAAGTAACTCTGGTATCAAGTGCTGAAGAAACCGCAAAGGATCTTTATCGAGTTCTGGTGGAGAAAGATATGTTAAATAGTTCTGGGAAGCCTTCCCATAAATTTGTTTCTACTGGCGAAAGTGAATTGTTTAGCAAATTAGCTAGACGTTTTCTTGGACCAGAAGTTGCAAGAGTCGAATCGAGGATCTAAATGTCAGCAGAAAACAATCAAGATAAATCCAGTGGTTCAAGAATTGATGGCAGGTCACCTGATCAATTACGCTCAATTAAATTTACTCGCAATTGGTTAAACAACGCCGAAGGTTCGGTGCTAGTTGAATTTGGTAATACTCGCGTCCTCTGTGTTGCATCTTTTGCACCTGGAGTTCCACGTTGGTTAGTTGGTAAAGGTGGAGGTTGGGTTACAAGTGAATATGCAATGTTGCCTCGCGCTACTCACACTAGATCTGATCGCGAAAGCGTAAAAGGAAAACTTGGCGGTCGGACTCAAGAGATTTCTCGACTTGTTGGTCGATCACTTCGCGCAGTTGTTGATACTGCCGCCCTTGGTGAAAATACAATTGTTATCGATTGCGATGTTTTGCAAGCAGATGGTGGAACAAGAACTGCTGCAATTACCGGGGCATATGTTGCGCTACAAGATGCAATCACTTGGGCTAAAGGAAAAGGACATATTCCGGCAGCACGCAACCCAATAACTCAAGGAGTTTCTGCTGTTAGCGTTGGAATTATTGGCGGGGTGCCAATGTTGGATCTCTGCTACGAAGAAGACGTTACCGCTGATACCGATATGAATATTGTCTGCACTGCAGATGGAAATTTTGTTGAAGTTCAAGGAACTGCTGAAGGAAAACCCTTTGATCGCGCATTGCTCAATAGCCTTTTAGACCTTGGAGTTTCTGGTTGTAATCAACTTTCGAAATTGCAACAGAACGCGCTTAATTAATTAGCAATGCGAAAGCTAGTTCTGGCAACACAAAACAGCGGAAAGATTAAAGAATTCGAAAGATTGCTTGCCGAATTTGTTAGTGATGTTCAGGTGTTAGGGCTCCGCGACTTTCCAGAAATGCCAGATATCGCAGAGACCGGTAAAAGTTTTGTAGAAAATTCTCTACTAAAAGCGCGTGGAATTTCTGACTTTACAAAACTTCCTGCCTTGGCGGATGACAGCGGACTCTGTATCGATTATTTAAATGGTGATCCAGGAATTTATTCAGCAAGATGGTCGGGTGTTCATGGTGATGATGCTGCAAACATTTCGAAAGTGCTGTTGCAATTAGAAGGGGTTCCGCAGAGCGAACGAGGCGCGCATTTCAAGTGCGAGGTTGCTCTAGTTTTTCCAATGGGACATGAGCAACAAGGCCGAGAAATCACAGAGAGCGGAAAGTTGTCCGGAAGTATCACCCTTTCACCCCGTGGTTCAGCGGGATTCGGGTATGACCCAATTTTTCAACCACATGGCTCGGAATTAACTCTGGCTGAATTAACGCACGATGAGAAGGACAGAATCAGCCACCGCGGAATTGCAATGCGGGCAATCGCACCGCGGATATTGGAACTACTCTAGAAATCTTTGTTTTGTTCGGCCCTGAGGTATCCTTTAGGTATTGAGCTTTAAATCTTTATTTCAATCTCAAACCAAGGAGCACAACTGTGGCAGTTAAGAAGACAGCTAAGAAAACCGGGAAGAAAACTTCAGCGAAGAAGGCAGTTAAGAAGAGTGTTAAGAAGGCACCAGCAAAGAAGAGCGCTGCAAAGAAGAGCGCTGCAAAGAAGAGCGCAGCAAAGAAGAGCGCAGCCAAAAAGGTAGTTAAAAAAGCTGTTAAGAAGAGTGCGAAGAAAACTGCAAAGAAAGCTTCTTCGACCTTTGTTGTTCCAGCAGTTCCTTCAACAACAACTCGATCAAGTTTCCAGAGTCCTTCAGTCGTTAATCGTCCAGCAAAGACTCCGGGCGCAAGTGTTCCTGCATCAGTTAAGAGTTCATCAAATGACGCGTCATCAAAGCGAGTTGTAATTGCGGTTGTCATTGCAGTCGTATTGCTTGCACTAATTGTTGTATCCCGAAACGGTTCGACAAGTAATGAAACAGCAGCACCAGAAGCAACTGCAACTGCGCAAGCTTCAGAAGGTTCTTCTGAAGAAGCAACAACCGAGGCAACCCCTGAAGCCTCAAGTTCAACAGTTGTTGACGGTGGCGGAAGCGAACCAGTAGGAATCGTTGCGCAATACACCGCATCAGGTGCAACTATTTTCTGGAAGACCCCACTTGATGGTGCATCAGTTGCAAACTACAACGTAGAGATTCGCGCAAATGGCGGAACTTGGAAATTAATTTCAACAGTGCCAGCTGATCAATATTCAATCGATATCACCAAGGGTGATGCAACTGGTTGGGCCTCATTTAGAATTTCATCAGTTCTAGAAGATGGAACAGTTGTTGGCGGAAAAGTCTTCGGACTTCCCGGACAATGGTCTTAAAGTTAAGGTCTTAAATTTAAATTAATTTGAATTAAGAGCCTCAAGTATTGATGCAACATAAACATCACTACCAGCTTCAATTAAGTGGACACCATCCGGAGCAAAAAACTCCGGGTGGTTTTCTGCTGTTGAGGCCCAATCAACTAAAACTGCATTTGGATAACCCGCAACAACTTCGCTGATAATTTTATTATTTCCTTCACGCCAGGTTCTTGGAACAGAAGTATTAACGACTACAACCTTTGGTTGATCTTTAAGAAGTTCCATCAATTTGACCATGTCTTCGCGTGAAACTGAGTTGTTGTTTCCTACATTCAGAACTACAGAAGAACTACCAACTTTCGACTTATCTTCTTCAACCGCTTTGATTAACTCTGGTATTTGGCGACCAACGCGGGCATTAATAAGTGCAATCTCACTTTGCATTGCCAACTTATTGCGGATACCTAGAATTACTGAATCTCCAGTAACCCACAACCCAGTTTTGTTTTCAGAAAAAACAGTATCTGGAAGCTCAAGTTCTGGCTTTACTTCAACAATAATTGATTGATCGCGTTGCCAAGCAAGAGCGACAGAGCTGCCTGTAATTGCGACAGTAAACGCGGTAACAGATGCTACAAAAATTCGCTGCCGCTTCTGCATGGTTTTGGTCCGATACTTCATTCCTCTAAACCAGTTCTGGACTACGCCTTTACGAATCGGAATTTCAATTGCGCGAAGTGAGATATCAGCAAGTGCCAAAACAATTAAAACTCTTGCAACGTTGAGAGCAGGAAGCGAACCAGTTAGATCCACCCCAGGTCTAGTAATTTGGAAGACCACCCAGTGCCATAGGTAAATTCCATATGATCTCTGCCCAATCCAAAGAAAGACTCTGTTGCTTAGCAATGGCGAGAATCTTGATGCTGGGTGAACAACTGAAACTATGGTTGCACAACCAAATAATCCCGCAAGTGGAAATGCAATTTGATAAAGAGTGGCATTACTTTGATCAATAAATAAGAAGATGCAGAGCAGACCAATGAATCCAAAGACACCAATTCCATCAATGAAATCTTGCGCGCGCTGGGAAATATTGCGAGTTAGGTTTTTTGGAATCCAACTGACAGCCAGCGCTGAACCTAGAAACAAACCAAGGCTATGAGTGTCGGTTCCAAAGTAGATATGACTGATTCGTCCTGCTGTTGCGTTATCAGCTTGTAGCGAGAAGAGGAAGAGTGCAGTTCCAGAAAAAGTTGCGATAGCTAGTGCCGCACGCCTGACTACACGCTTACCGAATCTGCGCCAAACAAAGACCAGAATGATTGGCCAAATCAGATAGAACTGAAATTCAACTGCAAGCGACCACGTATGTTGGAGGAGCGGTGGGCGACCAATAGCCTGGAAGTAATCTTGATTAAGTGCCACTAATTGCCAATTATTCGTTCCGGTGAGCACAAAAGGCACATCACTTATGAATCTGCGAATTGCATCAGGTGCAAACAACGCTGTAAAAATCGAGGTAACAATTATGAGGACTACAAGTCCTGGAAGAAGTCGTCTAATTCTCGCCGCATAGAACTCTTTAATATCTAAACCATTTGCACTTTCAATTGAATCCAAAATAAGCCGAGTAATGACATAACCTGAAATCACAAAGAAGAGATCGACACCGAGAAAGCCACCGGGAATCCAAGAAATTCCTAAGTGATAAAGAACAACCGCAAAAACTGCAAGCGCACGCAATCCATCAATTGCCGGAATATGAGTTGAAGAAATTGATGCGCGCTGCATCGAACTTACTTACGTTTTTTGGTTGTGCTCTTCTTTGCAACTTTTCTAGCGGGCGCAGCTGCAGGTTTCTTCACATCTGTATTTGAATTGATTGCTGGTTCTGCTGAAGCTCTACCGCTTTGACGCACAAATGTTTTTTCTGTTGGACGATTATTAGTATCAATATTGGCATCGATATCACCTTGGAGAGCAGCAAGTCTTTCAAAGGCCTGCTTCAACCGACTTCTGGTTTCACCAATTGCATGTTCTGCTGCGGTAAGTGATTGAGTTTGGACTCTATAAAGTCTTTCTGACTCTGAGATTGCACTTGTTAGCCAAGAACGGAATTCTCCAACAGCGACAGTTGCCTCAGAGATGATCTTTTCGGCTTCACGTTTGGCGGCACTTGAAAGTGCATTGGCTTCGCGACGACCTTCAGTTAAAAGATGCTCAGCGCTTCGAGTAGCTTTTTCGCGCAATTCTTCGGCTTCAGATTCTGCAGCAGATAAATACTTACGGCCACGAGATTCGGCCCCAGCCAAGATGGCTTTAGCTTTATTTTCGGAAGACTCTAGGCGTTCCTTTGTGATTCGAGTTGCTTCTGCAACCATCTGCTCGGCCTGTGAAGTTGCGCGCGATTCACGTTGCTGCGCTGTCTTGATCAAACTCATTGCGGTTTCGCCCGCAAGGATTTCAAACTCTTCTTTACTCAAACTTGTAATGTCACGACGAGAGCGTAGATCGGCTAATTGAGTTTCAAGTTGGCGAATACGTTCAACTGCATTTTCGGTTGGAACTGCAACTGTTTCTTCTTTGAACCCAACCCAGGAACGGAATTTATTGTCAGCCATTTTTACTCCTTGCTCTAATCAATTACCTCGGGACCAGTTATTTGGGAGAGCCTATAACAAAGAGCGGGGTGAGTGCCATGAGTGATTTCCCTTCCTTGTCCGCTGTTCGTGAGCCTATAGTTGCGACATGAGCGAATCGGAAAAGAGTTCACAAGACCTATTGGCAGAATTCATCAAGAACGGCAAAGAGTTCATTTCAATTGCGAAGTCCATATCCCCCCAAGATTTGGAAAAGGCTCCGATAGCCGGCGAGTGGTCTGCTGCGTACGTCTTGCACCATATGTGCGATGGCGAAATGCATTTCGCTACTAGGTATATAACTAACCTTGCTGAAACTACTCCTAACATTGTTCCTTTTAACGAAGATGTTTATTCCGATCGACTGCAATATGCAAAGCGCGATGCGCTTGCTTCACTTGCCGCAATCGAAGGAATTCAATTAGCTGTTGCAAATATCTTGGGTGCAATTCCAGAAAGTGATTGGTCTCGAACTTCGATGCATCCAGAAAGTGGATTATTGACCCTAAAAGATTTGTTTGCGATGGATACTCGTCATAGCAAGTCACATGCCGGACAACTTCGAGAGATTATTAATGCGCTTAAATAATAAATATTTCATAACTCTTGGACTGTTGCTTACGGTTGTGTCTCTTTCAATAACTCCAGTTACTAACGCTGCAAACCCAGATGATGGATACCCAGAGGGGCAAGCTGCGCCGGGTCGCACCTGTCCAAATAACGATGAAGGTTTTAAGCAAGTGAGTGCATTTAGTGGAAAAACTTTGGTGTGCACATTAATAGCTGGCGTGAAAAAATGGTGGATCGAAGGCGAAGCGCTTCCGGTTGCGCCATCAAAACCAGCTGAACCTTCTAAGCCAGCTGATACATCGAAGCCTGCTGAAACTACGGACGACAATATGCCGCCCGGATTTAAACATTCCTATAACTTGCCAGCAAAAGCACTTGCGAAAATGAAAGTTTTTGATGATGAGAGTTATTCAGCGATTGATTCAAATATGCGTTTAGATATTTATTTACCGAAAGGTGTTGCAAAACCATCACTAATGATCTGGGTTCATGGTGGAGGCATGATTTTTGGTAATGAAAATACAATCAAATATGACGAAAG
The DNA here is from genome assembly GCA_945863115.1 of Bifidobacterium breve. Classification (GTDB taxonomy): domain Bacteria; phylum Actinomycetota; class Actinomycetes; order Nanopelagicales; family Nanopelagicaceae; genus AAA044-D11. Next base: position 27,976 of record CAMAYZ010000008.1, on the reverse strand, counting down.
CGCCAAACTGCTCGAAGTTTTAATTAAGAATAAAATCGCAGTTGCATCTGTAAATTATCGATTGGCAACGCAAGTCCCATATCCAGTGAGCGGACAAGATGTTAAGACTGCAATTAGATACCTGCGGGCAAACGCTGCTAAATATGGCTTCGATCCAAAGAAGTTTGCAATAGGTGGGGATTCTGCTGGCGCTTATTTATCTTTAATGGCAGCAATTACCGGTAATCAGAAATCACTTTTTGATGATCCAGCTGATCCAAACTTAAAAACTTCAGCAAGTGTTTCGGCTGTCTTCGATCTCTTCGGAAACGCAAATATTTTGACCATGACTGAGAATAAAATAAAGTATCCATGTCAAGATAAAAGTGATTTTGCTTATGGCCTTGATCCAAAAATGAGTGTCTGGTTTGGCGATGTAACGCTTCCGGAAAACCGGGAAAAAGTGGATTCAGCAAATCTTTATCCATTTCTTGCAAAGAATAAAAGTCTGCCAAGTTTCTTTATTTTCCATGGAACTGCAGATTGTTCGGTCAGCAAATACGATTCGATTGAACTAGATAGCAAAGTTAAAGCCCTTAAAGGGAAGAGTATTTTAAAATTAAGTCCTGGCGAGAATCACGGTGGACCAAAGATTTGGGTTGAGGCTAATAAGCAAGTTCCGGCTTTAGCAAAGCTCTTGGCTGCTATTAAATAGAGCTGCTATTAAATAAATTAGCTGGTGCGGGAGGCGGGACTTGAACCCGCACGTCCGAAGACACAAGTTCCTAAGACTTGCGTGTCTGCCATTTCACCACTCCCGCTGGAGAGACAAGGAGAAGGCTAAGGGAACTTAGGCAAAAGCACCAAACTGGGATTAAATTAGGGGAAGAGAACCTAAACAAACCTTAAAGAGGAGCCGAGATGTCATTAACACCAAGTCCAGCAGATAAGTTCACATTTGGTCTTTGGACTGTTGGCTGGCAAGCGCGTGATCCATTTGGCGATGCAACACGTGCAGCGTTGGATCCAGTTCGTAGCGTTACTGAATTAGCAGAACGCGGTGCTTATGGTGTGACATTTCATGATGATGATTTAATTCCATTTGGTTCAAACGATTCAGATCGAAACGCTCATATCGCGCGTTTTAAGAAAGCGCTTGCAGATACCGGAATGAAAGTTCCGATGGCAACAACAAATTTATTTACGCACCCAATCTTTAAAGATGGCGCACTTACTGCAAATGAACGAGATATCCGACGCTTTGCAATCTCTAAAGTTATGCGCAACATTGATCTTGCGGCAGAACTTGGAGCTGAAATCTATGTTTGTTGGGGTGGCCGCGAAGGTGCCGAATCAGATGCGGCAAAGGATGGATATGTTGCGCTAGAACGTTATCGCGAAGGATTTAACATCCTTGGGCAATATGTAATCGATAAGGGTTACAACATTAAGTTTGCGATTGAACCAAAACCAAATGAACCACGCGGTGATATTTTCCTTCCAACAATTGGACACGCACTTGCGTTTATCAATTCACTTGATCACCCAGAAATGGTTGGTGTAAATCCAGAAGTTGGTCACGAGCAGATGGCTAACCTCAACTTTGTTCATGGAATTGCACAAGCGCTATTTCATAAGAAGTTATTCCATATTGATCTAAATGGTCAACATGGTCCGAAATTTGATCAAGATTTAGTATTTGGCCATGGCGATTTGAAATCAGCTTTCTTCTTAGTTGATCTTCTAGAGCGCTACAAATATGCAGGTCCAAAGCACTTTGATTACAAGCCAGGTCGCACTGAAGATGATCGTGGTGTCTGGGTTTCTGCAACATCAAATATGCGGACATATCTCGCACTTAAAGAACGCGCACTGGCATTTCGTGCAGACCCACGTGTTAAGGCTGCAATGGAAGATTCTCGAATCAACGAACTTGAAGTTCCGACACTTGCAAAGGGCGAGAGTTGGAAGGACTTAACTTCAGTAATTGTTGATGTTGATGGCTTGGCTGCACGTGGATATCAATACGAGACCATCGATCAATTAGCTATCGAACACTTGATGGGCCTTTAAACGCACCTAAACCTGTAAACTTCGCTAGATGAGCGCCGAGCAAAGTAACCTGAGTATTCAGGATGAAATTAGCGCGGCGATTCTCCAAGTCTTACGTGATGCGCATTCGCAATTAAATTGCGATATCCCAACTTCGCTTACTTTAGAGCGTCCAAAGAATCGTGATCATGGTGATTACGCAACTTCAATCGCGTTAGCGCTTTCCAAACCATCTGGGATTGCGCCTCGAAAAATTGCTGAAATTATTGTTGCCGGCTTAGAGGCCCGAAAAGATATCGCCGCCTTAGAAATCGCTGGCCCGGGCTTTGTAAATATAACTCTAGATAAAAGTAGCCAAGGTGGCGTAATTGCAAACATTCTTGCAGCTGGAAAAACTTTTGGGCATGGCAATAAATTAAATGGCATTGCAATCAACCTTGAATTCATTAGCGCGAACCCAACTGGACCTCTTCATTTGGGTCACACCAGATGGGCTGCAGTTGGCGATGCACTTGGTCGGGTTTTATCGGCGGCCGGCGCGAAAGTTGCTCGCGAATTTTATATAAATGATCGTGGCGTTCAGATGGATAAATTTGGTGCATCGCTGCAGAGCGCAGCACTCGGGCAACCAAGACCTGAAGATGGATATCACGGTGCTTATATTGATGACTTAGCTAAAGAGGTTGTGCAGGCAAATCCTGAAGTTTTGAAGCTAAGTGGCGAAGAACAAACATTTGCATTTAGAGATATCGGATACAAATTGCAGTTGGCGCAGCAACAGAACGTCCTAGATAAATTTGGCACCCATTTTGATGTTTGGTTCTCCGAAAAAAGTTTGTATGACAATAACTTTTTCGCACATTGCCAAGAGGTTTTAAGGTCTAAAGGCCATGTCTTTGTAGATGGCGGCGCTATCTGGCTTAGGACAACTGATTTTGGTGATGATAAAGATCGCGTAATGGTTAAGTCCGATGGTTCAATGGCTTACTTTGCATCTGATTCTGCTTATTATATTTCAAAGCGGGAACGTGGATTCGAAATTTGTATTTATATGTTGGGCGCCGATCATCATGGTTACACCGGAAGATTGAAAGCACTTGCAGCATGCAATGGTGATGATCCGGAATATAGCGTTGAGATTTTAATTGGGCAGATGGTAAAAATCATGGAAGGCGGCGAAGAGGTAAAACTTTCAAAGCGCGCCGGAACAATTATCACCTTAGAAGAACTTGTCGAAAAAGTCGGCGTAGATGCAGCAAGATATACCTTGATTAGATATCCAGTAGATACTCCAATGGTTATGGATGTAGATGTATTGCGAAGTCGGACAAATGAGAATCCGGTTTATTACGTGCAATATGCCCATGCACGCATCTGTGCGGTTCTGCGAAATGCAACCGATCTTGGCATTAAATATGGTGCAGATTTAATCCATCCCGAACTCTTAGTTCACGAACGCGAACGCGAATTAATTGGCGCCCTTGGTGAATTTCCAAGAGTTGTTGCCGGTGCGGCCGAACTGCGCGAACCACATCGAGTTGCGAGATATGTTGAAGAGTTGGCCGGGGTTTATCATCGTTTTTATGCTGACTGCAGGGTTCTGCCACTTGGCGATGAAACTCCAAGCGAGTTACATAGCGCCCGCGCTACCTTATGTTCTGCAACGGCTCAAGTGATTTCAAACGGTCTAGAACTACTCGGTGTTAGCGCACCAGAAAAGATGTAAGTGATGAATTTCTTACCTGAAGTCTTTTCAAATAACAGCGCCATGGTCAATGGCGAACTTGTTATTGGTGGTTGTCGTGCAAGTGCACTTGCCAAAGAATTTGGAACACCACTATTTGTAATTGATGAAAGCGATTTCAAGTCTCGAATTATTGGTTGGAAAAATGCTTTAAATTCAAACTTTGGTGAAAGTGCTGGCGAGGTTTATTACGCATCAAAATCTTTCGTCTCAGTTGAGGTCGCCAAGTGGATTGCAGAGGCCGGTATTGGAATCGATGTTTGCACAGGTGGCGAGCTCGCTGTTGCGCTTGCCGCAAAGTTTCCCGCTAATCGAATTGAAGTTCACGGAAATAATAAATCCGAAGAAGAAATCAGAGTTGCAATTGAAGTTGGGGTTGCAAAAATTGTGGTGGATTCAATGCAAGAGATCGAACGCGTTGACCGATTAGCAAAAGCAGCGAACAAAGTTCAAAAGGTGTTGCTCCGTATTACACCTGGCGTTGAAGCGCATACTCATGAGGCGATTTCCACTGCACACGAAGATGTTAAATTTGGATTCTCAATTGCAAGTGGTGCTGCTTGGAAGGCGATACTCGCAACCCAGAGCGCCGCTAATCTCTCACTTGAAGGCTTGCATTGCCATATCGGTTCTCAAATCTTTGAGAATGAAGGCTTTATTCTCGCAACTACAAAATTATTAGAACTGAGTGCAAAATTCCGTGATGAATTTAAGAACGAGCTCACAGAGTTAGACCTTGGTGGTGGATATGGAATCGCATATCTTGCTGGTGATAAATCTTTTGATCCTGATCAGGTAATGGCAGCGCTTGCAAAATTAGTTAAAAGTGAGTGCAGTCGCCACAACTTAAAGGTGCCAAAAATTTCTATCGAACCAGGTCGCGCTATCGCAGGACCAACCACAACAACTTTGTATGAAGTTGGAACAACTAAAGATGTGGAATTAGACGGCGGAAAAACTCGCCGATACATTGCAGTTGATGGCGGCATGAGTGACAACATTCGCCCTGGACTTTACGGCGCAAAGTATTCAGCGCTACTTGCAAACCGAACTTCTAGTGCATCTGCAATTACATCCAGATTGGTTGGAAAACATTGCGAAAGCGGCGACATAATCATTCGGGATATCGATCTTCCAAGTGATATTGCACCTGGTGACATTCTTGCGATTCCGGCGACCGGGGCATATGGCCGAAGCATGGCTAGTAATTACAACCACATGATGAAGCCACCAGTGATTTCCGTTGCAAATGGCGCAGCCCGAACCATATTGCGCAGGGAAACTGAGGCAGATTTACTAGCCTTAGATGTAGTTGAGGCACCGCGCACTATTAAATAGCGTTCGGCATATAAATAGCGTTCGGCTTAAGGAAAAAATAGGGGAGAATAGCCCAATGAATTCGCAGAAAACTCTTCGCGTCGGCATGCTCGGCTGCGGTGTTGTCGGAGGCGAAGTCGCACGTCTAATTGTTGCCAACCAGAAAGATCTGACTGCTAGATCAGGTGCACAATTGGATTTGGTAAAAATTGGTGTTCGCAATCTAACCCGACCAAACGTTGCAAAAGATTTGTTAACCAATGACCTGGAATCAATTGTTAAAGATGCAAAGATAGATTTAGTTATCGAAGTTATTGGTGGAATTGAACCTGCTAGAACTTTGATTCTTGAAGCGCTGAAAAACGGTAAGTCAGTAGTTACTGCCAACAAAGCGCTGCTTGCAAAGCACGGCGCAGAATTATTCGCCGCTGCAGATAAGGGTGGCGTTGATCTGTATTACGAAGCAGCCGTTGCTGGTGCGATTCCAATCTTGCGCCCACTTCGCGAATCACTAGTTGGCGACCATGTTCAACGAGTAATGGGAATTGTTAACGGAACTACAAACTTTATTCTGACCAAGATGGATGAATCAGGTGCTGCATTTGGTGATGCGCTAGCCGAGGCCCAGGCACTTGGTTTTGCAGAGGCAGATCCAACAGCAGATGTTGAAGGATTTGATGCCGCAGCAAAAGCTGCAATTTTAGCGGGGCTAGCTTTTCATTCACGCGTTACTGATTCTGATGTTTATCGTGAAGGTATTACAAAAATAACTGACACTGATGTTGCGGTTGCAAAGTCACTTGATCTAGTTGTTAAGTTATTGGCAATCGCCGAACTCACAAACGATGGAAAGATTAGTGTTCGAGTGCATCCAACTTTGATTTCCCGAAACCACCCACTGGCATCGGTTCGCGAAGCGTTTAATGCAGTATTCGTTGAATCCGAATCTGCCGGCGCGATGATGTTTTATGGACGAGGCGCAGGTGGTGCACCAACTGCTTCAGCAATTCTTGGAGATCTAGTTGCCGTAGCTCGTCACCGTGTGAGTGGTGGACTTGGACCACGCGAAAGCGATTATGCCGATCTTGCAATTGCCCCAATGGGTTCCACAAAAACTCGTTATTTAATTCGCCTGGATGTTGCAGATCGCCCAGGAGTTCTTGCAGCTGTTGCGCAAACATTTTCAAAGCATGATGTTTCAATTCAAACAGTTCGTCAGACTGGCCGTGGCGATAATGCCGAGTTAATTGTCATGACTCACAAGGCAACAGATTCGTCTCTTGCCGCAACAGTTGCAGACCTTTCAAGTTTGGACGCGGTGAAAGACATAGCAAGCGTTCTTCGGGTTGAAGGTATGAGCGCATGAGTATCTTTAAGAAAAAAGGTGCGCACCAGTGGCGCGGAGTAATTGAGGAATACCGACATCGCTTGCCAGTTTCTTCTAAAACTCCAATTGTTTCCTTGCGCGAAGGTGGAACTCCTTTAGTTTATGCATGTGTTCTGTCGGACATGTTAGACAATGAAATTTGGTTAAAAGTAGAGGGCGTAAATCCAACCGGATCATTCAAGGATCGCGGAATGACAATGGCGATTTCAAAAGCTGCTGAAGCTGGCGCGAAAGCAGTTATCTGCGCATCAACTGGAAATACATCTGCAAGCGCAGCGGCTTATGCAACAAAAGCTGGAATGCGTCCCGTTGTTCTGGTTCCTGAAGGAAAGATTGCAATGGGCAAACTTGCACAAGCAATTGCGCATGGTTCATCCCTGTTGCAGGTAGATGGAAATTTTGATGATTGTTTAAATCTTGCTCGTGAATTATCAGAGAATTATCCAGTTGCCCTGGTTAACTCAGTTAACCCATATCGAATTGATGGCCAGAAAACTGCAAGCTTTGAAGTTGTAGATATGTTGGGAGATGCACCTGATCTACACGTGCTGCCAGTTGGAAATGCCGGAAACATAACTGCATATTGGATGGGCTATAAAGAGTATTTCAAAGATGGACTTTCTAAGCAGTTGCCACAAATGTGGGGCTTCCAAGCAGCTGGTTCTGCGCCAATTGTTTTAGGCGAAGTTGTTAAGAATCCAGAAACAATTGCAACTGCAATTCGTATTGGAAATCCTGCTTCCTGGCAGCAAGCTGTTGAAGCAAGAGATTCATCAGGTGGGTTGATTGACTCGGTAACAGATGAAGAAATTCTTGCTGCATATCGCTTAGTTGCCGCAAAAGAGGGAGTGTTCGTAGAACCTTCAAGCGCTGCCGGGATTGCTGGGTTGATTAATAAAAAAGCCGAAGGAAAATTACCAAAGGATAAGCGAATTGTAATTACTGTTACTGGAAATGGTTTGAAGGATGTTGGTTGGATTTTGGATCATGCTGATGCACCAACTGTTATTCCAGTTGATGTAAAGCGTGCTGCTGAAGTGATTGGACTTGCCTAATGTCTAGTGCAAAAGCGCGGTTAACTTTTAAAGCAACTATGGCTCAGGTAAGTGTTCCTGCGACAAGTGCAAATCTTGGACCAGGCTTTGACAGCTTAGGTTTAGCTCTTGATTTACGTGATCGCTATGCCGCACAAGTTTTGGATGATGCAACTTTCGACGTTGATGTATCTGGCGAAGGCAGTGCTGAAGTCAAGACCGATAAAAACAATTTAGTAATTAAAGCGATGCTCCATGGCTTTGAACATATGGGGCAGAAACCTAAAGGAATTGCGCTTCGACAATTAAATGTAATTCCACATGGTCGTGGCCTCGGTTCATCAGCTGCTGCAATTGTTGGCGGACTTGCACTTGCTCGTGCCTTAGTTCTTGGTGGCGAACAATTGTTGACAGATGAAGAGATGATTTCACTAGGAACCGAATTAGAAGGACACCCAGATAACATCGCAGCAGCAGTTCTCGGTGGTGCCACAATCGCTTGGACCAGTGAAAATTCAGGCCATGGTGTTGCAATTAAAGTTGATCCGAAGATTAAAGCTTTGGTATTTATTCCTGAAGCTCACCTAGCAACTTCGAAAGCCCGCAAGTTATTGCCTGAAACAATTCCACATCAAGATGCAGTTCTAAATGCATCTAGAGCAGCGTTACTCGTGCATGCAATCCAATCGCGGCCAGACTTGTTGTTAGAAGCTACTGAAGATTTATTGCATCAAAATTACCGAGCAGAAGCAATGCCTAAATCAATGGCGCTAGTAACTAAACTTCGCGCAGCTGGTGTTCCTGCAATGATCTCTGGTGCAGGTCCATCGGTTTTGGTTCTTCACACACTTGATGACCTGGAAGTCGATGCAGTTATTAAGGTTGGGTCTGGCTCCTTTACCGCTCAGAAGCTCGGTATTTCGACTCACGGAGTTGAATAGCCCAAGGCCGTGTGCTAAGTTTTCCCTCATCTGGTAGCCGAGAAATCGTCGGTAAGTAAATCTAGATAATCCGAAAAATTCGCTAAATTAAAACTCTTTCCTTTAGCGCAATCACAGAGAAGAAAAAAGTAAAAAATATATGGCAACTACAAAAGCTACTGCAAAAGAATCTGGTGAACTTTCAGCAATGCTCCTTCCTGAGCTAAAGAAAGTTGCAGGCCAACTTGGTATCGAAGATGCCACATCAATGAAGAAGCCGGACTTGGTCCAGGCAATTGGTGATCTACAGGCCGCAAACCGCGATGCTGCGAAGGCCGAACGCGAAGCACGTCGCGCTGAACGCGATGCCCGCCGCAAAGGTGGAAATAAGAATTCAAGTAACAACTCCAATCAAAACAACAATAATCAGAATGATTCTGACGATGGCGAGAATCAAGGTTCAAATCCAAATGATGCATCTGATGCAGATGTAAATAAGAAGGAATGGACTGGCGGCGGAAATAACCGCAATGATCGTCATAACAATCGCCGTGATCGTGGTGACCGCGGAGATAGAGGCGATCGCAATAACCGTTTCCGTGATCGCGGAAATCGTGAAGAGCGCGAAATTGTTATCTCTGAAGATGATGTTCTGCTACCTGTTGGTGGCTTATTAGACATCCTAGAAAATTATGCATTTATTCGCACCGGTGGCTATTTAGCTAGCCCAAATGATGTTTATGTTTCACTTCAACAAGTTCGTCGCTATGGCTTGCGCAAAGGCGATGTAATTACTGGATCAGTTCGCCAACCACACGAAGGTGAGCGCAAAGAGAAGTTCAATGCACTCGTTCGAGTTGAAACTGTTAACGGCGCCGACCCAGAGAGTTCAAAAGCGCGAATTGAATTCGCAAAGTTAGTTCCACTTTACCCGCAAGAGCGTCTGCGCTTAGAGACTGAACCAAACATTTTAACTACTCGCGTAATCGATTTAATTTCACCAATTGGTAAGGGCCAACGTGGACTTATTGTTTCACCACCCAAAGCTGGTAAGACCATGGTTCTTCAGTCAATTGCAAATGCAATTACAACTAATAATCCAGAGTGTCACTTGATGGTTGTTCTAGTTGATGAACGCCCAGAAGAAGTTACTGATATGCAACGCTCAATTAAGGGCGAAGTTATCGCTTCAACTTTCGATCGTCCTGCTGATGACCACACTTCAGTTGCCGAACTTGCAATCGAGCGCGCAAAGCGTCTGGTTGAACTTGGCCACGATGTTGTTGTTCTTCTAGATTCAATTACTCGTCTTGGTCGTGCTTACAACATTGCAGCACCAGCATCTGGACGTATCTTGTCCGGTGGTGTTGATTCTGCAGCGCTGTATCCACCAAAGAAATTTTTCGGTGCCGCACGTAACGTTGAAAATGGCGGCTCACTAACAATTCTTGCTACAGCACTTGTTGATACTGGTTCAAAGATGGATGAAGTTATCTTTGAAGAGTTCAAGGGAACTGGAAACATGGAACTTATCTTGAACCGTAAATTTGCAGATAAGCGCATCTTCCCAGCGGTTGATGTTGTTGCATCCGGAACTCGTAAGGAAGAAATTCTTATGGGAACTGAAGAGCTAAATATTGTTTGGCGCCTGCGTCGAGTGCTTCATGCTCTCGAACCACAACAAGCGCTTGAACTACTTCTTGAAAAGATGAAGGGCACAAAGTCGAATGTGGAGTTCTTGATGCAAATCCAGAAGACCACAACTTCTGAAGGCGGAACCTCAGCGAACGGAAGCTGAACCTAATTTTTAGGGGATTTCAGAAAAGTAGCCCAATCGGGCTATCCTTCAACCTCGCACTGGTTCACGGTTCAACACCGATCCAGTCAAACCTAGGAGATAAGAAATGAAGAACGAGATTCATCCAAATTACGTAGAGACCACAGTTACTTGTGGTTGCGGTGAAGTATTCACAACCCGCAGCACAAAAGAGTCAGGTTCAATCTACGTTGAAGTTTGTTCAGTTTGCCATCCGTTCTACACCGGCAAGCAACGTATTCTCGATACCGGTGGCCGCGTAGCTAAGTTCGAAAAGCGTTTCGGAGCATCAACAACTAACTAGCTTTCTTAAGAGACCGCAGTGTGTTCACTAAATGTGAATACGTGCGGTCTTTTTTATTTCTTGATTATTGTTTTAAGCCGTAACTAAAGAGAATTGGAGGAAGTGAAATGGCAGCAGCAACTACACCTGATCGTTTTGCATCCGTCCATGCCCTTTTAGCGGAATACGATGTTTTAGAGAAAGAGATGGCTGATCCATCAATTCACTCTGATCAAGGCAAGGCACGACAACTTGGTAAACGTTATGCCGCAATTGGTCCAGTAATTGCCGGGTATCGAGCTTGGAAATCTGCGACCGAAGATTTAGCCGCAGGTAAAGAGATGGCGGCAGATGATGCAGATTTCGCATCTGAGATTCCTGGCCTAGAAGCCAAGTTGCAAGAAACTGCAACCGCTCTTGAAGAATTGTTATTACCACGCGACCCTAACGATGATCGCGATGTTATTTTGGAAATTAAAGCAGGAGCAGGTGGCGACGAGTCCGCACTATTTGCTGGCGATTTATTGCGCATGTATCAAAGATTTGCCGAACGCCAAGGTTGGAAGACCGAGATCATTGATTACGCCGATTCTGAAATGGGCGGTTATAAAGAAATTTCAATGGCAGTTAAATCAAAGGGTATTGCTGAACCAGGTAAGTCACCCTATGCAAAGTTAAAATTCGAAGGTGGAGTGCACCGAGTTCAACGTGTTCCAGAGACTGAATCGCAAGGTCGCATCCACACATCTGCAGCAGGTGTATTGATTCTGGCCGAAGCTGATGAAGTAGATATTGAAGTTCGCCAACAAGATTTACGTATCGATGTTTATCGCTCATCCGGGCCCGGTGGTCAATCAGTTAATACAACAGACTCAGCGGTTCGTATTACCCATATTCCAACGGGTGTAGTTGTCTCATGTCAGAACGAAAAATCACAGCTTCAGAATAAAGAATCTGCAATGCGAATCTTGCGCGCTAGATTGTTGGCACATGCCCAAGAGCAAGCAGATGCACAAGCGATGGCCGAACGTAAATCACAGGTTCGTACTGTTGATAGATCAGAGCGAATTCGCACCTATAACTTTCCAGAAAACCGGTTGAGTGATCACCGCGTTAACTTCAAATCAAATAACTTAGATGCAGTGTTGAATGGCGATTTAGATCCAGTAATTGAAGCGCTGCTTGAAGCAGATAAGACTGCGAAACTGGCATCAGGTGATCGTTAAAGATTTATTGAAGTTGGGCAAAGACCAGCTTGCGACGAAAAATATTGCACCGGTTGAGGCCGAACTTTTGCTGGCACACGCTCTTGGAATTAATCGGATGGAACTCCATGGCCGAGTAATTGAATTAACAAGCGAACAAGCAGCCGAAACCTCAGAAATTTACAACCAGGCAATTGCTGAACGTCTCACCGGTAAACCAACTCAATACATTGTTGGCACCGCACCATTTAGATATTTGGAATACGAAGTTGGTCCAGGCGTCTTAATTCCACGACCAGAAACTGAAAGCTTGGTTGATGAAGTTCTCCATCAGTTAAATACCTTTGCTGACCCAGTTAGTTTGGTTGATCTTGGCTCTGGAACCGGCGCTATCGCAATTTCAATCGCATCTGAAACTGCGGGCAAGAAAGTGGTTCATGTTATCGCGGTCGAAAAATCTGAAGAAGCGATTGCTTGGTTGCAGAAAAATATTGCAAAACATGATGTCAGTGTCCGGGTAGTGAATGACGACGTAACAACAGCCCTTGAAGGAATCAAATGCGATGTGGTTGTCGCAAATCCACCATATCTTCCAGATGGTGCACAGATTCCCCAAGAATTAAATTTTGAACCAACCCAAGCTTTATTTGGGGGACCAGCAAATGGAATGGCAGCCCCGCTGATATTTATCGAAGCGGCAAGCCGGTTACTTAAACCAGGTGGGCTCTTTGCCATCGAGCACAATGAATTACAAGGCACACTAATTGCCACTGCTCTGGCTGATGATTTCGAAAGTATTGCGCTACATCGGGACTTAACCGACCGCCCTAGATTTACAACTGCGCGCCGCAGATTCTAGAGAGGCATTACTCTTTACCAATGACTGCAGCAACTTTTCAGGCAATTAATCCAACTACCGGGTCGGCATTCGGTGACCAGATATCCGAGATGTCGGCATCGGATGTATCAGGGTTAATTTCGAAAGCGGTTGCGACAAAAACTGCATTCGCAGCAACAACTCCGAAAGAACGTGCCGCTGCGCTTCGAGCAATTGGTGAAGCAATCGAAGCTTCTCGAGAAAAATTAATCGAAATTACAATGCAAGAAACTGCGCTACCAAATGGTCGGTTAACTGGCGAACTTTCCCGAACTGTTTTTCAACTTGAACAATTCGCGAAGTTGGTTGAATCGGGTGCGCACTACCAAGCAATTATTGATCGCCCAGATGCAAACTGGATTCCAGCTCCACGCCCAGATATTCGCAAAGCCAATCAGGCTTTAGGTGTTGCCGGAATTTTTGCAGCAAGTAACTTTCCATTTGCATTCTCTGTAATCGGCGGCGATAGCGCATCTGCTCTAGCAGCTGGTTGTCCAGTTGTTGTTAAAGCACATCCTTCACATCCAAATACCTGTCGCGCAATGCATGCAGCAGTTGTAGCCGGACTTAAAAAAGTTGGACTTTCACCTGACATCTTTGCTTTAGTAGAAGGCACAAATCCAGAGATCACACATTGGATTGCAAGCCATCCAGATATCACCGCAATTGGATTTACTGGATCTGGAAAAGTTGGAAAGATTCTTATGGACATCAGCGCAAAGCGCGAAGTCCCGATTCCGGTTTATGCCGAAATGGGAAGTTTGAACCCAGTATTTTTCTCACCAAAAGTTCTTTCTGAAAAAGCTGCAGATCTTGCAAAAGCAACAATTGATTCAGCGACTTTAGGATCCGGTCAGTTCTGCACAAAGCCAGGAATTTTGATCGTTCCAACTGGTGCCGAAGGCGATTCATTTATTGCTGAAATTGAAAGTTATTTAGCGACCATTGCAGTTGCCCCACTATTGAATAAGGGAATAGCAGATCGCTTCACATCAGCAATCAATGATTTAGCAAAGAGTTCATCGCTAAAGATATTTGCTGGAAAAGCAACCGAAGGTGGATTTGGTGTAACCCCTACGGTGTTTGTTGTTGATTGGGCCGATGCCTTTAAGAATAAAGAACTGTTGGAAGAACACTTTGGTCCAACGACCGTAATTATTCGTGCGGATTTCGCTAAGTTCTTGGATGTTGCCGGAAAACTTGAAGGGCAATTAACTGCAAGCTTGCATGCTGCTGCAGGTGAAGATGTTGCAAAACTAGTTGAAGCTCTAAGTCAGATTGCTGGTCGCGTAATTATGAATGGTTTCCCAACTGCGGTAGCCGTTACTGCGGCGATGCAACATGGCGGGCAATTTCCTTCATCATCAAGCCACACCACATCTGTTGGACTTGATTCAATTTATCGCTTCTTGCGCCCAGTTGCTTACCAAAACTTTATTGATGATTTACTTCCACCAGCTCTACAAGAATCAAATCCACTAGGAATTAATCGGGTGATCAATGGCTGATATATCTAAAGCGCTTGCTGCTGCAACTAATGCAATCAATACTGAAATTTCTGCACTGAATAACTTTGCAAAAACACTTGAAGCAAATCTAAAGCCAGCACTTGAAATTCTTGCTGAATGCAAAGGCCATGTAGTAATCACTGGTCTTGGAAAATCTGGTCTTGTTGGTGCAAAAATCGCAGCAACTCTTTCAAGCACCGGCACCCCATCCTTCTTTTTACATTCAGCCGATGCCCTTCACGGTGATTCTGGTGCGCTGACCTCAGGCGATGTTCTGATTGCTATTTCAAATTCAGGTGAGACAGCAGAAGTAAATGCAATTGCAAAAATGGCAAAGGCTTGGGGAAATCAGGTTATTGCAATAACTAAGAACGCTAATTCAACACTTGCAAAGAGCGCAGATGCAGTAATCAGCATTGCTTTCGACAAAGAAGCAGATCCGCTAAATCTGGCACCAACAACTTCAACAACGCTAACTATTGCCGCCGGGGATGCACTTGCATCAGCGCTTATGGCGCATCGCGGATTTTCTTCACAAGATTTTGGGAAACGACATCCCGGTGGCGCGCTCGGTAAGGCCACAAATTAGTTATGTCGGACAATTCAAAAAATCCACGTGTAACAACGCTCGGAAGTTTCATGATGGATCTGGTTGCTTACACACCAAGACGTCCAAAGAGTGGCGAGACCCTTCGCGGCGAAAGTTTTTCAATCGCACTTGGTGGCAAGGGATTTAATCAAGCAATTGCTGCAGGCCGCGCTGGTGCACAGAGTGCGATGCTCGGAAATCTTGGCACTGATGGTTTCGGCGATGACTTCATGAAGGCTTTTGTTGCTGAAGGCGTTAATTCGAGCGATATCGAACGAAGCACTGAACTCGGAACCGGTGTTGGTCACATATCTGTGCAGACAACAGACGGCGATAATTCAATCATCATCATTCCGCAATCAAATGATTTGGGCGATGCGCAATATATTTCACGCCATTCAAAGACGATTATTGAATCCGATATTTTGCTACTGCAATTAGAACTTCCGACTTCTGGAAATTTAGCTGCTGCAAAGTTGGCGAAAGATAATGGAGTCACTGTTGTTTTGACACCCGCACCAGTTGCACCACTCGTGGGCTGGGAAGGTTTAGTCGATGTCGTTGTTCCAAATGAAGGCGAAGCAGCAGAATTAACTGGAATCGAAGGCGACTTAGCAAAGCAGGCCGAGTCACTTTCTAAATCGCTGGGCTGCAAGAAGGTTGTAATAACACTCGGACCAAAGGGTGCATATGTAACCGATGGCGAAAGATCAGAAACCATTTCTGCGCCAAAAGTTACTGCGATCGACACTATCGGTGCCGGTGACACGATGTGCGCGAATCTTGCGACTAGGTTTGCTGCCGGCGATGACATCTTTACGGCAACCCGTTTTGGCGTTTATGCTGCGACTCTTAAAGTAACTCGCAAGGGTGCGGCGATGGCATCGCCAACACCGAGTGAAGTGCAAAAATTTATCTCAGAGAACAACTAGCTAGAATAAATCAAAACAAGGAGCAGAAATGAAATACACCGGAATAATTAACCGCGATATCTCAGCAATGGTTGCGCGCACAGGTCACTTTGATCGCATCGTTGTTTCAGATGCCGGATTCCCAGTTCCTGCAGGCGTTCCTTGCATTGATCTTTCAATGGGACCAAACCTGCCAAAAGTTGTTGATGTATTGAAGATGCTGACACTTGAACTTCCAATTGAGCAATTCTGGTTTGCTAGTGAAATTCAACCTAGTGCCGATGGCCGTGCAAAAGAACTTTCAGCAATCATGACAAAGGCTGAATGTATTCCGCTGCCACACGCTGAATTCAAGAAGCTTGCTTATGGCGCAGTTGGTGTTATTCGCACCGGCGATTACCTTGCTTGGGGCAACGTAATGATTGCTTCTGGCGTCGCTTATTAAGCCTTGTAGTTTTTGAAGTGGTTCGTAATTGAACCAATTCCATCAATTCCAGTCTTAACTACTTCGCCACCCTTTAGGTATTTCTCTGGCTTAAAGCCCATTCCAACACCTTGTGGTGTTCCAGAGTTAATGATGTCGCCAGCATGAAGTTCCATAACTTGTGACAGATACCAGACGCAGTAATTGATATCGAAGATCATGTCACTGGTATTTGAGTCTTGACGAGATTCGCCATCAACTGTGCACCAGAGACGAAGATTCTGCGGGTTCTTTAATTCATCTGTTGTAACAATCCATGGACCAACTGGATTAAATGTTGGGAATGATTTCCCCTTTACCCATTGGCCAGAACGTTCAACCTGCCAGTAACGCTCTGAAACATCTTGCGAAACTGTGTAACCCAGAATGTAGTCAGCAGCTTCTTCTGGTGATTTCAAATAAAGTGCGCGCTTCTTTATTACAACACAGATTTCAACTTCATAATCTGTCTTAACTGAGTTTGGCGGGATGATTACATCATCGTTACCACCAATAACAGTGTCCGGTGCTTTCATAAAAATAATTGGCTCAACTGGTGGGGTAGCTCCAGTTTCAATTGCATGTTGCTTATAGTTCAAGCCGATACAAATAGCTTTGGTTGGACGAGCAACCGGGGAACCTAAACGGTAATCCGAAATCTTAACCTTAGGACGGGCTGAGAGATCTAGCTTTGTAACTTTCTCAAGTGCGCCGTTCTCAAGTTCAACACGATTCCAATCCGCAATTACATCATCGACAAAAACCGCTTCGGTGTCATTTAAAACAACGGCAGGCTTTTCCTTATTGAATTCGCCAAGGCGTGCAATGCGCATTTGATCTCCTTTTTGTCGAGATGTTTCTAGTTGTATTCAGAAGTTTGAGTAATTGAAATTTAGTCCCTTAATTAAATATTACAAAATGGCCAAAATATGAGATGAAACGACTTGTAGGACTGGTAGGACTTGTCGTAGTAGACGCAGAAGTTGTCCGAGGAGTAGATTCCTCGCATGAGCGAAGAGGTATTCAAGAGACGTAGCGAGAATTGGTTCAAGGCTGAAGGCAAGCATGGATACATCTATCGCGAACGCTTTCGCAATATGGGCTTTGGCTCTGAAGTATTTTCCGACAAGCCAGTAATTGGTATCGCAACAACTTGGTCAGAATTAAATCCTTGCAACGCTCACCTCGATCGCGTAGCCGAAGCTGTAAAGCGTGGAGTCTGGGAAGCTGGCGGTTTTCCACTTGAATTCCCAACCATGTCACTTGGCGAACCAGTTCAACGTCCAACAACAATGTTGTGGCGCAACTTGCTTGCAATGGAGACCGAAGAGTTAATTCGCTCGAATCCACTTGATGGTGTTGTTCTTCTTGCTGGTTGCGATAAGACCCCACCAGGAATGTTGATGGGCGCAGCATCTGTAGATCTACCAACTTTAATGATTACCGGTGGACCAATGTTAAATGGTCGCTACAAAGGTGAGACTCTCGGTTCTGGAACTGCAGTTTGGAAATATTCCGAACAAATTCGCGCAGGTAAATTAAGTATCGAAGAATTCTTCGCAATGGAATCTTGTTCTGCGCGTTCAAATGGTTCTTGTATGACCATGGGAACCGCGTCAACAATGGCATGCGTTACTGAAGCACTTGGTGTTCAACTTCCAGGAAGCGCAGCAATCCCAGCAGTAGATGCTCGTCGCTTCTCAACTTCACAAGAAGCTGGTCGCCGAATTGTGCAAATGGTTTATGACGATCAAGTTCTTTCAAAGGTCCTTACCCGCGAAGCATTCGAAAATGCAATCAAAGTAAATGCAGCAATCGGTGGTTCAACGAACGCTGTCGTTCACTTACTTGCAATTGCTGGTCGTATCGGGGTAAAACTTGATCTCGATGATTTCGACACACTCGCTCGTGAAGTTCCAGTCCTTGTGAACTTAATGCCATCTGGTAAATATTTGATGGAAGAATTCTTCGATGCCGGCGGGCTTCCTGCTGTTATGAAGGAAATCGAAGGCATGTTGCACACCGAGCACATAACCGTCTCTGGAAAATCCGTAAAAGAGAACATTGCAACGGCAGAATCTTGGAACGCAGATGTAATTACTCCAGCATCTAAGCCTTTCCAAAAGGCAGGCTCTGGCATCGTTGTTCTAAAGGGTTCACTTGCACCTGATGGATGCGTGCTAAAAGTTTCAGCTGCAACACCAGAACTCATGGTTCACACCGGTGAAGCACTTGTCTTTGAAGAGATTGAAGATTATTTAATTGCATCTGAAGATATGAATCTTCCCGTCACAAAAGACACTGTTCTTGTTTTGAAACATGCCGGTCCTCGCGGTTTCCCAGGTTTCCCAGAAGTTGGCAATATGCCAATTCCAAGAAAACTTCTAGAACAAGGAATCACTGACATGGTTCGTATTTCTGATGCACGTATGTCAGGAACTGCCTACGGAACTGTTCTGCTTCACACTTCACCAGAAGCTGCAGTTGGTGGCCCACTTGCATTAGTAAAAACCGGCGACATGATTGAACTCAATGTTCCAAATCGTTCAATCAACTTACTCGTCTCTGAAGAAGAGATGGCAAAGCGAAAAGCGGCCTGGGTCGCACCTGCACCTAAGCACACACGTGGTTGGTCAAAGCTTTATTACGAGACAGTGCAACAAGCGCACCTTGGCGCAGATCTTGATTTCCTAAACGGTTCTTCCGGTAGCGGAATTCCTCGCCACTCCCATTAAAAAGGTTTAGCGAATTCGCAATTCTCAGTAGCTTCAAGCTCTAACAATCGATTCCATTTTGCGGTGCGATCTGCACCATGAGTTGAACCAACTTTAATTTGAGAAGCACGCCAGCCGGTTGCAAGATCAGCAAGCCAAGAATCTTCAGTCTCACCGCTGCGAGCAGAAACAACTGTTTTGAAGTTATTTGCTTGAGCAGTGTTTAAAACCTTCTGTGTCGATGTAACCAAACCATTTTGATTGGCTTTGATCAGAATCGCATTGGCGCTTTTCTCTTCGATTCCGCGCTGTAGGCGAGCAAGATTTGTAGTGAATAAATCATCACCAAGGACCTGCAACTTCGATGGTGCCATCGTCATAAATTGGGTCCAGGATTGCCAATCATCTTCAGCGAAGGGATCTTCGATAGAAAGAACAGGATGTTCTGAAACTAACTTAGATACGAATGCAATGAATTCCCCGGATGAAAACTTTTTATTTAGTGCCACTAAATTGTAATTTGTGCCATCAAAGAATTGAGTTGAAGCAACATCGATAGCCAGGCTGACATCTTTCTCTGGTGATAGACCAACACCGTTTATGCAATCGGTGACAAATTCCAGTGCGTGGTCAATTGTTGGAAAGGCAATACCAAGGCCGCCTTCATCAGCAATCAGGTGTGTGATTGCGCCGGACTTTGCGCCCTTACTTGCGGCAAGTTCGCGGATTGCAACAATCCAGGAGAGTGCTTCGGCAAATGAAGTTGCGCCATTCGGCAGAACTAAAACATCTTGAATATCCATTGTGCGATTTGCATGTGCACCGCCAGAGAGAATATTTACCATCGGCATTGGGATAAGTAATTTACCTTCTGGTTGAAAAAATCTGGCAAGTGAAAGTTCTGCTGTATGCGCAGCCGCTTTCGCAACTGCAAGTGAAACTGCAAGAAGCGCATTTGCACCCAAGATGTGGTGATCTGGTGTGTGATCGAGTTCGACCAAGATGCCATCGGTTGCAAGGGGGATTGGGCGATGTCCCTTAAGTCGTGGTGCGATTACTGAATTAATATTTTCAACGGCCTGGTAAACAGATTTTCCGCCGTAAAACTTCTCAGCTAACTTGCTATCGGTATCGCGAAGTTCTTTCGCTTCATGGGCGCCAGTAGATGCACCTGATGGAACTCTTGCGGTATGAATTGATCCATCTGACATCGTCAGAGTTACTGCAACGGTTGGACGCCCTCTGGAATCGAGAACTTGGTAGCCAACTAAATTCTTGATGCTCATGCAAATAAACCTTCGAAGGTTATTTGCGGATTAGCCAACGCAGCTTTGGTCACGCTTTGAACTCTAGCCTTTCCGGCCGTCTCTAGATAGTTAACTGGAGAAACTCCTTCGACGCGGGCAAGTGCTATCACTGCTACGTGATGCGGAAGTGATTTAGCAACTTTGATATTGCAAGCCTGAGCATATGAATTAATGAATGAAATAGCAGTTTCGCGTAGGGGCTTCTTTTGAGATTCATCTTCGGTTCGCAGATATTTGCAGAGCAGATGAGCAGAGACAAAACCGAGATCAAATACTGGATTACCGGTATGCATTACTTCGAAATCAAGAACGATTGGTTTGTCGGCGGCTGTAATCATGATGTTCTTTGGTGAAAAGTCACCATGGACCAAAGTAATTTTTAAAGTTGAAATCTCAGTGATTAACTCTTGGATTCGGGCATCAAGTGGGGGATTTACCTTTGCAACTGCACGATAAAACGGTGTTACCCGCAATTGATCGAAGAGCGAATCTTCCATGTAAGCATCGCGGGCTTCTTTGTTATCTGCACCGAAGTTGTGCCAGGTTGCAAGGATGCGACCTAAATCTGCGCCAATGCTTGGCTTGATTACGCCATCAAGTAGATCGCTCTTCCAGACTGTGCATTCGCGGGGCAGGCGCTCCATAGTTAACGTAAATTCTTCGGGATCGAAATCAACTAAATCTGGAACACTATCTGGAGTAATTGAATGAAGAAGTTTCATGCCATTGGCTTCAACAATTGCGCGGCGTTGATCCGCCTTCCAAACTGCAGCGACCTTTAATTGAGGCAGTGCTTGTTTTAAAACTAAGTCTTTAGCTCCGGACTTAACGGCAAGAACTACATTTGAAACTCCACCAGTTAGTTCTTCAACTTCGGCCGGTCCACTAATGATTCCGCGGTTAGTTAAATAGGCAACGACCGTGGTTTCATCAAGAAGATCTTTTGCCATGAAAATTAAATCGTTCTGGCGACTGAAAATCCGCGATCAACGAAGATGCTCTGGCCAGAGATACCGGTATTTAAACTTGAGCCAAACATATAAACACTATTTGCAACATCAACCGGAGTTGCAAGATCGCCAACTGGTGTTTGGCTGACAACATTTGCAATCTGTTCTGGTGAAAGCGTGCGTGCAACCATTGGGCTGTTGACGATTCCAGGAAGGATTCCGTTAACGAGAATTTTCTTCTGGCGACCAAGATCAACGGCCAGCGAGCGAACTAAACCACCAACTGCGGCTTTAGTAACTGAGTAAGCGAATTTTTCTTGACGAGTGAACTGCTCCCAGAGCGAACTCAAGATAACTACGCGGCCACCTTGATTTATGGCATCTGCGCCCATAAGTGTCGAAACACTTTCGGCGATGACAGTTACATTTGCTTCAAATAATTCATTTAGTTCTTTGGTTCCGGTCTGCATTGCAGATCCATTTACATTGGCGCCTTGCGCAAATACAACGGCATCAAATTTCTTACCGGCAAGAATGGCTGAAGTTAGTGGTAGTTGAATATCGCAATCATTTACCACCTTGCGCACCGCGCAGGTTACATCCCATTTTTCAGAGCGAAACTTATCAAGAATTGCCCCGCCAAGAGTTCCGGTTGATCCGAAAATTAAGAGATTTGGCATTAATTATTTTTCAAAACCATAGCGAGTGAGCATTGAATAACCAATCGAGGCGCGACGAACGCGTTCGCGGGCAGTTGATTCAACAACACCTTGAATATGGGTTCCGGATGGATAAAGTCCTGGAGAATTTCGAACGGTGAATTTTAGATAAATTGGCGCCGCAACTCGAACCAAATCTGGAACTTCATAGTGTCTAACCGGACCACCGAAATCATCTGGACCTTCGACATAAACATCGACTGGAACATCTACTTGTGCGCGGATTGCAGCGATTTGCTGAAGTGAAAGATCAGTTGCAAGATTCAACGTCGATGCGCCCATTGAAACCATTAGTTCGGCAGTGGCTGGATTGTTGCAAGGCATCGCAACTGAGGTTTTAAGAATGAAATCACTTGGTAGATCACCATTGCGCTTTGCTTCGCCCAAAACTTTTAACAAGCCCATGTCACCAACAAGAATTGAACGCAGACCTAAATCCGCGCCGTGTAGAACATCTTCGACTGCATAGCGAAGTTGGTCAGCGCCACGAAGTGTTGGATTTGCTACACCACCAGCAGATGAAAGAACTTGCTTGCCGATATCCCATGATGCGCGTGGGCCGACGAATAAACAGACTTCAATATTCTCGCTCTTGCCAATTGCAACCATCTCTTTAATTTCGACATCAGTCAGCATCATGATTCCAGAGCCCTGTGAAATACGGGCGACCGGCAATTTATGTTTCTTAGCTTCTTCCAAAACAACTTTAAATGCGGCTGGGCCTTCGACTGATGGAATTTCAATCTTCCAGCGTGAACCATCAGCAAAACGCTTTGTGGATTCTGGCAACCCATCAGCATCGCTGCTCTGAATCTTCTGCTTGGCGAGGAGTGAAATTGATTTCTTCATTGGGCCTTGGGGATCACGAGTTGATGGCCAGCTACTTGATTCGGTCATTTCAATCCTTACCTGTTAGTTGCCTGTTAGTTATTAATTAATTTGGAAAGAGAGTAGGTGCAACACCTGGAACTTTAGGTGTGCAGATATATGTCTTGCCCCAGTCTTTGCCGGGATTAGCCACGCCATCATGTGCTGATGTAATAACCATTTGCTTGAAATCTGGTCCAACAAATGCGCAACTTGTCACCATTGGCACAGGCATCTCGATCACATCAGTGATGTTGAAATCTTTATCGAAACGGCGCAGACAAGAGCCATTCCAAAACGCAACCCAAATTCCATCTTCGGCATCCACGCACATGCCATCGGGTAAACCTTGTGAATCATCGGTTAAACGCCAGCGCACCTTGCGGTTAGAAATCTGGCCATCTGCGTAATCAAAGGTATCAATCGATTTAGCCATGGTATCGATGTAAAACATGGTCTTGCCATCTTTCGACCAAGCAAGTCCGTTGCTTAGCCAGACGCCATCTAGAACTCTAGTTAATTCTTTTCCAGTTTTATCTAGACGATAAAGTCCACATGCATTTGGATGTTCGGCCCAGTCGTAAGGCATGCTTCCTAAAAATAAGTGGCCATCTGGTGCAACTTTCGCATCGTTCCAGCGATTTTTAAATGTGGCGCTAACGCCATCTGCATCAATTCGGGTTGGCAACTTTTGTATTGATCCATCAGCCAATCTGCGAACTGGACCATTTGCAGTTCCTAAAAGTTCGGATCCATCAACTGCTGGGATTACAAAAGAAACTTCCTCAGGCATTTCATAACTACTTGTCATACCTGTTTCAAGATTTCTGCGATGAACTTTTTTTCCGTAAATATCAACCCATAAAATTTCAGAATTATTCGGACCAATCGCTACTGGGCCCTCACCAACATGACATGCCCGCTCATCCCAAAGTTTGAGATTCATATCGTGACTCATGTAGGCACTATAAACGATGGGGTCATTGGACTACTATCGGTTCAGCAAAAAATTTCAATATTTGGGAATATCAGGATTAATTAGATGGAGAATTAGAACTAATGGCCACTTCAAATTTAACTAGTTTCGGCGGGCAAGTTGTGTTGGTAACTGGCGCAGCTAGTGGCATCGGCAAGGCTGCTGCAGAGTTAATTGCAGAACGCGGTGGGCATGTGGTCTGTCTTGATCTCAATGAAGCTGGCTTAAAAACTACGGTCTCCGAAATCTCTGCTGCCGGGGGCAAAGCAAGCTATAAGACATTAGATGTTTCTTCACAATCTGGAATTAAGAAAGTTGTAGCCGAAATCTTGGCCGAGCATGGTCAAATTCATGCGCTCGCAAATTCTGCCGGAATATCTGGGCCAACTGGAAAGCCAGTTGAAGAAGTTGATTGGGCCGCATTCCAAAAGACAATTGAAATTAATTTGTATGGCACTGTATGGCTGACCCAAGAGTTAATGCCATCGATGAAGGCAAATAAATATGGCCGCATCGTTCACCTAGCTTCAATCGCCGGCAAAGAGGGTAACCCCGGAATGTCTGCCTATAACTCTTCGAAGGCCGGAGTAATTGGATTTGTAAAAGGTGTAGCAAAAGAATGTGCAACTTTCGGAATTACAATCAATGCTGTTGCGCCCGCGGTAATTCGCACTCCAATTAATGAAACTGTTGCGCCAGATGTTCAGGCATATATGGTTTCCAAGATTCCTGTTGGTCGACTTGGCGAGCCAAATGAAGTTGCCGAAGTAATTGCATTTGCAGCATCTAAAGCTTGTTCTTTCACCACCGGTTTCACCTTCGACGTATCTGGTGGTCGGGCTACTTATTAATGACCGATCTTTACACTTTTGGTGAATCACTCGCACTTTTTATGACAGTTGATACTGATTCAGTATTAACGGCCAACAACTATGCTTTTTCAGCAGCCGGCACCGAAGCCAATGTTGCTGTTACTGCCTATCAATTAGGGCTCGAAGTATTTTTCCAAACCAAACTTGGTCCAGATGAATTAGGCGATGCAGTCAAAGCAAAGTTTGCTGAAGTTGGTTTAAAGACTGATCATTTTCTGCGGTGTGATAATTACACAGGAGCCTTGGTTAGAAATCATGGCGGCACCCAACCCTTTGTAAACACTTATCTGCGCCGAAGCAGTGCCGGTTCTACATTCTCGCCAGCCGATCTAGATGATGAGGTTTTAGCCAAAGCTAAGTGGCTGCATGTGACTGGCATAAGCGTTGCGATTTCCCAGAGCAGTAAAGAAGCGGTAATTCGCGCTTTGGAGATTGCTCGAAAAAACAAGGTGGGAATTAGTTTTGATTTAAATTTTCGAAAGAAATTATGGAGCGAGGAAGAGGCAAGCACCGCACTAAAGTCGATCATTAAAGATATTGATGTCGTAAGTGGTGGTGTTGATGAATACGAAGTTATCTTTGGTTCAAAGGATCCAGAAGAGAACTTGGCAACAGTTGCGGCACTTGGAGTTAAAACCGTAATTATGACCGCTGGTCCTGAAGAGATGCGGATTTTGCACGAGGGCAAGAGATTTAATTACACACCAGTGAAGGTGAAATTAGTTGACCCAGTTGGCTCGGGTGACGCGTTTATTTCTGGAACTATCTCAGGGCTAATCGGGGGACTTTCAATCGAAGATGCGATTGCGCAAGGAAGTAAATGTGGTGCTGCTGTGGCGGCAAACCGCGGTGATTGGGCCCTTATGATTAAGGGTGAAAAGGGAATATTAAAGAGCGGAGCAATAAATGGCTAACGAACTTTCATTTGCATCAGGTTTGGTTGCAATTATTAGAACCAAGACTGCTGACGAAGCCCGCGCCGCCGCTACTGCTTTAATTTCTGCTGGGGTAGATGTAATTGAATTTACAACTACAACCCCAGCGGTATTTGATTTGATTGAAGAGTTTGCTTCTAATTCGGCAAATACCGGAGTTCATGTCGGCCTAGGAACAGCGATGAATCGCTCCCATGTTTTATCTGGAAAAGATGCTGGCGCCAAGTTTGTAATTTCGCCACACGTTTCTAAGGAAGTTATTGAAGTTACTAAACAATCTGGCCTGATCTCGATACCTGGCGTCGCCTCGCCTACGGATGTTGCAGATGCACTTGGTTATGGCGCAGATATTCTTAAATTCTTCCCGGCTTCAGCCCTCGGCCCAAATTATCTGAAGGCAATCTGTGAACCATTTCCTGGTTTGAATTGGATGGCAACAGGTGGCATAAGTGTTGAAACGATTCCGGATTGGATAGCTGCCGGGGTAACCGGTTTTGGTGTTGGCGGAAAATTAACCTCTGGCGGGGTTGCCGAGATTCCGAACCGAGTAGCTGAATTCAAAGCAGCAATAGCAACTGCGAGAGGAAAGTAATTTAAAAGTGAAACTTAAAGATCAACATATATTTGTAACGGGTGGCGCAGATGGAATTGGTCGCGCAGTTGTGCAGGATGTCGTAGATGCTGGGGCCAAAGTTTCATTCTGCGATTTAAATATTGAAAAAGGTAAGGCCTACGAGGCCGAGCTAAAGGCTGCCGGACATCAAGCTTTTTTCACTCCTGGAAATGTTGGCGTTGTTACACAAATGCAAGAAGTGCATGCAGCAATCACTAAAGAGTTCGGTGATGTAAATGGCCTAGTAAATAATGCTGGACGAAATGCTTACTACGACCCAGTCGAAATGACTGAGGCCGAGTGGGATGATTTTATGAATGTAGATTTCAAAAGTATTTGGGTTACTGCAAAGCTCTGTTTGCCAGCAATGCGTAAAGCCAAAAAAGGTGCGATTGTAAATATCTCTTCAATCCATGCCCGGATGTCATATCCAAATTACTTTCCTTATGCCGCTGCAAAATCTGGAATCTTGGGACTAACAAGAAACTTGGCACTTGATGAAGGAAAGCACGGTATCCGCGTTAACGCAGTCCTACCTGGCTTCACATTGACGCCGATGGTTGAAGATTATTTTGTGAAGAATCCCGAGAAGCGATCCGAAGCACTTTCAGTGCAACCAATGGGGCGCATGGCCCAGCCAATTGAAATTGCGAAAGTTATTACCTTCCTTCTAACCGATGATGCTTCTTTCGTAAATGGTGCGGACTGGATTATTGATGGCGGGCTTTCTGGAAGATTTGCTTAAAGTTTATGGAAATAGTCGTTACCGGTGCGACCGGATTATTAGGTAAAGCAACTGCAACTTTTTTGGTTAAGCAAGGCCACGAAGTTATAAGTGTTGATCGCAAAGAGGGCGACTTCGCAGCAGGTTCAAAGTTGGTTGTCGGAGATTTAACCGACCTTGCTTTCTGTGACAGCGTTATTGCCGGCGCAGATGGTGTTGTTCATTTAGGCGCAATTCCAAATCCAACTGATGTCCGTCAATTCGAAGTATTTAAAAATAATTCAGTTAGCACCTTCGCAGTTTTCACGGCAGCGGCCCAAGCAAAAGTTAAAACTGTTGTCTACGCCTCAAGTCTTTCAGCCTACGGTTTTGCTTATTCTGATGAGTGGACTTCACCAATTTACGCTCCAGTTGATGAAGCACATCCATTTATCTTTGAAGAGAGTTACGCACTTTCCAAAGAGGTAAACGAAAGATCGGCCCTAATGTGGTCGCGCAGATGCGAAACTGCATTTGTTGGCATGCGCTTTCCTTGGACAAATACCCCAGAAAAAACTTTAGAACTTGCCAGACGATTCAATGATGAAGATAACTTGCCACCGGATCCCAGATTTCCTAAAGGAATCGTCGCAAAAATATTATGGACTTATTTAGATCTACGCGATGCGGTTAAAGCAATTGAAGTAGTTCTACAATCTAAGATAAAAGGTGCTCACGTTTACAACTTTGCCGCCCCCGACATCATGGCCAAGGCGCCCACCATGGAGCTCATGAAAAAGTTCCATCCCAAGACCGAAATCCGAAGCCCCCTGCCCGGCCACAGCGCCCCGCTCTCCAGTCAGGCCTTCGTCAATACGTTCGGGTATGCCCCCCAATTTCTCGTAAATCGAGAGGAAATTTGAGCCTTCGGTAACAGAACTGTTACGAAATTGACTTAAAAGAGGCTTGACCTAGCCTGTGTGTCCTACAAGAATCTGAGCCGTGTAGCAGAGCTGCACACTTTATCTACGTAGAGAATGGATATAAATGCAAAAGAACTCAAAACTAGCGATTGTTATTGCTGGCGTTGTTGCTATTGCTTTGGTTGCATTTTTTGTAACCAGATCAGGATCTGATTCAGCAACAGACACAAGCAAGGCAACCGGAAATCTTGAAATCTTTACCTGGTGGGCATCAGGCGGCGAAGCTGCTGGTCTAGAAGGTATGACTACAGA
>CAMAYZ010000007.1 GCA_945863115.1 Bifidobacterium breve | reverse complement strand
CCTAAGTCACGTCCATCAATCACAACATCATTTATGGTTGGCGGCGCCGAGGGTTACATGACAGCTGGTGCATATGCAGATGGCGCACTTGGTGAAGTATTCCTAAAGCTTGGCAAGCAAGGTTCAACACTTGCCGGTGTAATGGATGCCTTCTCAATTGCAGTATCAATCGGTTTGCAATACGGAGTTCCACTAGAAACTTTCGTAGAGAAGTTCACTAACTTGCGCTTCGAACCAGCAGGCATGACAGATGATGCAGATATCCGCATGGCGCAATCCATGATGGATTACATCTTCCGTCGCTTAGCACTTGATTACTTACCATTTGAATCACGTAGCGCGATGGGTCTTTACACTTCATCAGAACGCCAACGTGCACTAGACACTGGTGAATACACTCCAGATCCTTCAGCGATTAAAGAGATCGTTGCAGCTGCTGCGCAATCAGCATCTTTCAAGCCAGTTGCGAAAGCACCGGTTCAGGTAAAGATTGAAAGTGCACCAGAAGCTGGAGCCGGCGTTGGTTCTTCAATGGAACTCTTCGAAAAGATGAGTGGCGTTAAATCAGATGCACCTCTCTGCATGACTTGCGGAGTAAAGATGCGTATGGCTGGTTCATGCTTCGTCTGCGAAGGTTGCGGCAACACTTCAGGATGTTCGTAATCCGAATAACAATTAATAACTAGAACGAGCCTCGTGTGAGAAATCACCCGGGGCTCGCTCTTTTTTCGGAAGAAAATACTGACGGGAAAAGCGTAAAACCCATTACGCTCTTGCCTAATCAGGAGGGTCAACGATGACTACTTTTATTCACCCATTCACATTTGGTGATCGAACACAATCAGATTTGCTTGGCGGAAAAGGTGCAAACCTCGCCGAGATGGTAAAGATCGGTTTACCGGTTCCTCCTGGATTCACAATTACAACTGAAGCTTGTCGTGAATTTTTAGTTAATGAAAAAATTCCAGAAGCGTTACCTGCGCAATTAGAAAAAGCTTTAGCAAATTTAGAGAAAGAACTCGGAAAAGAGTTTGGTAATCCAGCAAAACCACTTTTAGTTTCAGTCCGCTCTGGTGCAAAGTTTTCAATGCCCGGAATGATGGAGACCGTTTTAAACGTTGGCATGACACCAGAAGTTGCACAGGCAATGGGCGAGCAATCAGGTAATCCAAAGTTTGCCTGGGATTGTTATCGCCGCTTTGTAGATATGTATGGCCGCATTGTTTGCGATGTTCCAAACGAAGAATTCCATAAAATTGCCGCACGAGTCCTGGCCCAATTTAAAGCTAAATCAATTGCAGATTTAGATGTCGATGGTTTAAAAGCTTTGACCGAGGGTTATATAAAAGAGACCGAAGCGGTTACTGGTGAAGATTTTCCAACCGATCCTCGTGAACATTTAGCGAAATCAGTTGAAGCGGTATTTCATTCCTGGAACTCAGAGCGCGCTCAGTTATATAGACAACGTGAGCGAATCCCATCTGATTTAGGAACCGCGGTGAATGTGCAATCTATGGTCTTTGGAAATCTCGATGATCAATCCGGAACCGGTGTTGCTTTCACAAGAGATCCAGCAACTGGCGAGAGTGGAAGTTATGGCGATTATTTAGTTCGCGCCCAGGGCGAAGATGTTGTTGCGGGTATCCGAAACACCATGTCTCTGGCTGATTTAGCGACCGAAATCCCACGCATTGCCACCGAACTTGATGACGTTATGGCCAAACTTGAGAAGCACTATCGCGATCTCTGCGACATCGAATTCACCGTTGAAAAAGGCAAGCTCTGGATTCTGCAGACTCGTGTTGGAAAGCGGACCGCAGAAGCAGCATTTCGAATTGCAGTGACGTTGGTTGAAGAAGGAAAGATCACAATTGATGAAGCGTTGGTGCGAGTTAGTGGAGATCAACTTGTCCAACTTATGTTCCCGCAATTTGATTTGCGCGGTTCAGTAAATGAGATTGCGCGCGGAATTCCAGCATCACCAGGTGCCGCAGTTGGCGAAGTTGTCTTTGATTCAAAGAAAGCATATGAAGCATCAAAGAGTGGGCGCAAAGTTATTCTGGTGCGACGCGAGACCAGCCCGGATGATTTAGGTGGAATGGTTGCAGCGCAAGGAATTTTAACGAGTCGCGGCGGTAAAACTTCACACGCAGCAGTTGTTGCACGAGGTATGGGAAAGACCGCAGTTTGCGGAACTGAAAGCATCACAGTTGATGAAGCCGGTGGTTTCTTTACAGTTGGTGGCAAGAGCGTTTATGCGGGGGAAGTTATTTCAATTGATGGTTCAAGTGGCGCAGTTTATTTAGGCGAACTTCCAGTTGTTGCATCACCAGTAACAACTTACCTTGAAGGTTTGCTCGATTCTAAGAGTGATGAAGCATCTCCAGTTGTTAAGGCTGTTGATCAATTATTAACTCACGCTGATTCAATTCGTAGATTACAAGTTCGCGCAAATGCCGATACACCAGAGGATGCAATTAAAGCGCGCATCCTTGGTGGCGAAGGTGTTGGTTTATGTCGCACCGAACATATGTTCTTGGGACCACGTCGCTCTTACGTTGAACGCTTAGTCTTGGCGGAGAACGAAGATGTTCAGCGCGGAGTTATTGGTGAGATGGAAATTTTGCAGCGCGCAGATTTCGTTGGAATCATGATGGCGATGTCTGGTTTACCAGTAACAGTTCGTTTACTTGATCCACCACTTCATGAATTCTTGCCACCACTTGCCGAATTGATGGCACACATGGCACGAGCTGAAGCGTTAAATGAAGAGATTCCAGCACGCGATATCGCAGTATTTGCTGCAGTAAAGCGGATGCACGAATCAAATCCAATGCTTGGACTTCGCGGAGTTCGACTCGGTATTTTGATTCCAGAACTTTATAAGATGCAGGTTCGCGCACTTGTTCATGCGCTATTAGAGGTTCGCAAACTTGGTCATGATCCAAAACCTGAAGTCATGATTCCACTTGTCGCAACCCAACGTGAACTCCTTTACTTGCGTGAAACTTTAGAAGAAGAAATAAAAAGAACCTTTAAAGGAACTGGCCAGAGTGAAAACATTCCAATCGGCACAATGATTGAAACTCCGCGCGCTGCAATTACCGCCGAGCGGTTAGGTGTTTATGCCGACTTCTTCTCCTTTGGAACAAATGATTTAACGCAACTTACTTGGGCGTTTAGTCGTGACGACGTTGAGTCTTCATTCTTGCCAAGATATTTGGATCTCGAACTTGTGCCATTTAATCCCTTTGAATCACTTGATCAAGCGGGCGTAGGAATCTTGGTTAAGACTGCAACAGATCAAGCCCGTTCAATTCGCCCTGACTTCAAGTTAGGTGTTTGCGGTGAGCATGGTGGCGACCCAACAAGTATTCATTTCTTCGACCGAATTGGTTTGGATTACGTCTCTTGCTCACCATTTAGAGTCCCAGTTGCTAGATTGGAATCTGGCCGGGCAGTAGCGATTAAAGCGAATGCCAAGTCAGCCAAGGAGAGTTCAACCCAGTGACTCAGGTTCCAGATCGCAACTTAGCGCTAGAGCTAATTCGCGTTACTGAAACCGCAGCGCTTGCTGCAGCACCTTGGATTGGTCTTGGGGATAAAGATGGCGCAGATGGCGCAGCAGTAAAAGCAATGCGCTCCTTAATCAATACCGTGGATATGGCCGGTGTTGTTGTAATTGGTGAAGGCGAAAAAGATAACGCACCGATGTTGCATGATGGCGAGGAAGTTGGAAATGGTCTTGGACCAAAGTGCGATGTTGCTGTTGATCCAATCGATGGAACTTCGCTAACCGCAAATGGTTCGAATGGTGCAATCAGTGTTATTTCAATTGCCCCGCGCGGAACAATGTTTGATCCATCCGGTGTTTTTTATATGAACAAAATAGTTACTGGCCCAGAGGCTGCGGATAAAATTGATATCACTGCGCCAGTGAAAGCTAATTTACAAGCAGTAGCAAAGGCGAAAAATCGTAGTGTAAGTGATTTGACTGTTGTCGTTTTAAATCGGCCACGACATGACCAACTTGTAAAAGAGATTCGCGAAGCTGGTGCCCGCGTTAAATTTATTCAAGATGGTGATGTTGCTGCTGCGATTGAAGCAGCCAGACCAAATACTTCAGTTGATTTATTAATGGGAATTGGTGGCACACCAGAAGGTGTAATTACGGCCGCCGCAATGATTTGTTTGGGGGGAGTAATTCAAGGTCTTTTGCGGCCGAAGGATGACGCTGAAAAGCAGAGTGCGATTGATGCTGGTTACAAACTAGATAAGGTTTACACAACTAAAGATCTAGTTAATTCCGATGATGTATTTATGGCGGCCACAGGTATTACTGATGGCGAATTGCTAAAGGGTGTGAAATATTCCGAATTTGGCGCAGTTAGCCAATCACTTGTGATGCGTGGTAAATCTCGAACCGTTCGCTTTGTGGAAACCGAGCACCATCTCAAATAACGTCAGACTTGGGCGCTAAGGTTCGCTAGTGATTGCAAATGATTGAGAAGATGCGCAAAGCCCTTGATGCTGCTGTTGAAGCAATCGGTGGCCAACCTCGCGAAGGTCAGATTGAAATGGCTGAGGCAGTTGCAAATGCGTTATCTGATCGACATCACTTATTAGTTCAAGCGGGCACTGGCACTGGAAAATCACTTGCTTATTTAGTTCCGGCACTTGTGCACGGCAAAAAAGTGTTAGTAGCAACCGCAACTCTTGCCTTGCAACGTCAATTGGTAGAACGCGACCTACCAAGAATTAAAGCCGCACTTGAAAAAGAATTAGGACGCGAACTTACATTCGCAGTTTATAAAGGCGTCGGAAACTATTTATGTTTGCAGAAAATGAATAGCGCTGAAGCAGATCCAGATGGTGAAGTTTTATTGGAAATCGGAACTCTTGAAAAAGATGCGAAGCGCCTGCGGGCTTGGGCCGAAACTCCTGGAGTATCTGGTGATCGAGACGATGCCCCCGAAGTTGATCGTCGCGTTTGGTATGCCAATTCGGTTTCGGGCCGCGAATGCATTGGCAAAGATGATTGTGCTTACGGCTCACAATGTTTCGCAGTAAATGCCAAAGCGAAAGCTCAGACTGCTGATGTGGTCGTAACAAATCACACCTTACTTGCAATTGAAATTGTGGATTCGCATGCAATTCTTCCGGAGCGAGATGCTGTTATTCTCGATGAAGCACATGAATTTATGGATCGCACAACGCAAGCAGTTACCGAAGAGCTAACCGCCGCAAGAGTTGAACGCGCCGCAAAGATGGCTAAAAAATATTTACCCGGGAAAGCGTCCGATGCATTTGCAAAGGCAGCTGACAATTTCGCTGAAGCCTTAACCGACTTTGCTGGCGATGTGAGAATTGATCCAACAAAAGCTGGCCGGCTTCCAGAATTACCAGCACAGTTAGAAGCTCCGATTCGAAAGATTAAGGAGACTTCTAATGCAGTAGTCGCTCTAATCAATGCTGATTCTGATGTAGTAGATCCAGATTCGTTGGCCGAGCGCGCCCGAGTTAAAGGTGCGACAAATGAGGTGCTCCAAACCGCAACCAAGATGTTGAAACCTAGTGGCCATCAAGTTATGTGGTTTGATCCAACATATTCAACGATGTATTTAGCGCCGCTATCTGTTTCACAAGTATTGCGTGCCAATCTCTTAACTGACACTCCTGTTATCGCAACAAGTGCAACGCTTTCAGTAGGTAAATCCTTTGATTCAATTGCTAAATCAATTGGCTTTGTTGTTGGTGGATCTGAAGATGAGGATTCGGAGGATGAATTCGAAGCCGGTGAAATTGATCCAGCAAATGTGCAGATGCTAGATGTTGGTTCGCCCTTTGATTTCGCTAAGCAGGGTGCGCTTTATCTACCAAAACATATTCCAGAACCAGGGCGTGACGGTCCAAGTAAAGAAGCACTTACCGAACTTGCAGAGCTAATTGATGCTGCTGGTGGTCGGACACTTGCACTGTTTTCATCTTGGCGCGGAGTTGAGATGGCCGATGAATATTTGCGCAAAGTCTTGGCGGAATTAGAGATTCCAATCATTACGCAAAAACGGGGCGATAGCGTCGGAACCTTGGTTGAAAGATTTGCAAAGGATCCAAAATCAATCCTGCTTGGAACTATCTCACTCTGGCAGGGAATCGATGTCCCAGGGCCAGCATGCACACTTGTTGCTATTGATCGCATTCCATTTCCAAGACCAGATGAACCAGTTATGAGTGCGCGAGCTGCCGAGGCTGATGCAGCTGGTGGAAGTGGTTTCATGCAAGTTTCATTACCAAGGGCTGCGCTGTTATTAGCGCAAGGAACCGGGCGTTTAATTCGATCAATTGATGATCGGGGAGTTGTAGCAATTTTAGATTCACGAATAGTTACAAAGCGATATGGCTCGGTTCTATTAAATTCGATGCCACCTTTTTGGCGCACAAGTGATGGTGCAGTTATCCGCGAATCTTTAAAGCGATTAAATAAAGATTATCTCGAGGCGGGCCAGTAATACCGGCCAAGTTTTAGCAAAGCTGGGATGCAAGTTTTTACTAACAACATCTTCAAAGGCAACCCATTCCACCTGCAACGATTCATCATTTTGCTCATGCGCAACTAGATCTTTATGGGCCTTTGAAATAACGGTGTCATAAGACCAGCCATCATGTTGGTCGCAATAAATTTCAATTGGGTCAACTAAATTTGTTGCAATTCCAATTTCTTCATGCGCTTCGCGAAGTGCAGCTTCGGTCGGAGTTTCATGAGAATCTCGAGCGCCACCAGGAATACCCCAAGTGTCACCGTTATGAACCCACGGTGCCCGATGTTGTAACAAGATTGTTCGGTCGCGAACCAGCATTAATCCGGCTGCGCCATTTAAACCCCAATGTCGATTGCCACAAGCACACTCGATCCAACCATCACCATCTCTATGCGCCACGGCTCTAGATTTACACACCTGCGGACTTTCCACAATTTAGAAATACCATTTCATAACTTAATTCCCAGGCGTTCTATCTTGCGCAGGTGCCTTTACTTATCGCTCTTCTACTTCTCTTCTCAGCAAATCCGGCAGTTGCGGCCCCAAATTGCAATACCAAGGTCTGCGTAAAGGTTTATACCGATCCAAAAACTGGAAAGTTAATTATTACTGCCAATCGCAATGGAAGTAGCACAACACCCAAACCAATTCCTACCAGAACTTGGAAACCACGGCCATATACCCCAAAGCCAAAACCAACTGTGGCAGTGAAGCCAACAGTTATTGTCACTAAGAAATACACACCAAAGCCGGTTGTAAAACTCTCGCTATCAGATCAATTAGCTCAGTTAATCCCAATAGAAGATATTTTCCACCAGCCAGCACTAAGTGCCTTAGTTCAAGTTCCAGTTAATTTCTGGACAACAACACCACCCACATTTAAAACCTCGGTTGTGATGTTAGGCGTGCCTATAACCGTTTATTTATCCCCAACTTATCTCTGGGATTTTGGAGATGGCACAAAACTTTCAACCACTTCAAGGGGAGCAGCTTTTCCAAATCAGAGCATCACACATATTTATACCCGTGCTGGAAGTTACGCCGCATCATTACAAATCACTTGGAGTGGGACTTGGCAGGCATCGGGTGCAACGAGCGCAGTAAGTGGTGGCGCAATAGTTCAGAACTTATATTCCCAAGTAAAAGTCGTAACCGCTCCATCAAAATATTTAAATTGATAAACAACTAGAGAGAGAAGAAAAATGACCGAGCTAATGGATATCGAATTAAATGAATTAGTTTCACTTGTTTCTGAAATTGATTATGAAACTGGTGATTTCCAGTTACTCCAAAGAGCAGGGGCCTTAGCCTTTAACGATTTGGTAGAAGAGTTCACGCGAACCGGTTCCTGCAAAAACAAAGCTTTGTTAGCGCTAGTTTTTGTGCGCTTGGCGGACTTACAAGTTCGAGATTATGCAATGGGATTTACCACTACTGAAAATATAGAAACCGTAAGTTCCATGTGGCGTTGGCTCCTTGAGATTGCACCTAACGGGCACGTAGCACCGGTCGCAGCGTTGTATTCAGCAATAAGTTACGAGCGGGGCGATAGCGAACTTGCCGTTAATACATTAGATAAAGCCTTTGCAGATCAGCCGTCTTACCCGTTGGCCTTACTTCTTCGCCGGGTTTATGCTGCCAATTGGCCGCCTGAGAGTTTTGCCACAATGAGAAAAGATTTACATCCAAAGGTTTGTGCCGCGCTCTTTAGCGAGTAATCTGAATCCATGATTATTGGTGTTCCCAAAGAGATTAAAAACAATGAATTCCGGGTTTCAGCTACACCATCCGGAGTTCACGCACTTGTAAAAGCCGGACACAGTGTTCTAGTAGAGACTTCTGCTGGTCTTGGTTCAGCAATTACCGATGCTGATTATGTTGCCGCTGGTGCAACGATCATTTCAACTTCTGATGAAGTTTGGGCGAAAGCAGATTTAATTCTTAAAGTTAAAGAGCCGATTGCAGTGGAATATCCAAAGATGCGCAAGGGCCAAATTCTTTTTACCTATCTACATTTAGCAGCTTCTCGTGAGTGCACAGATGCTTTAATCAAATCAGGCACAACTGCAATTGCCTTTGAAACTGTAGAAGTAAACGGCCAGCTTCCACTTCTTGCTCCGATGTCAGAAGTTGCGGGTCGAATGTCAATTCAAGTTGGTGCAACCGCACTTCAGAAGCCAGAAGGTGGCCGAGGTGTTCTACTCGGCGGCGTTCCTGGTGTTGCACCTGCAAAGGTTGTAGTTCTTGGTGGCGGAGTTGTTGGAGTTTCAGCAGCGACAATTGCACACGGTATGCGCGCTGATGTAACAATTTTAGATTTAGATTTAAATCGTCTGCGTTATTTAGATGATCTATTTAATGGTCAAGTTCGAACAATCGCATCATCTGCTTTCGCAATTGAAGAGCAATGCATGGCAGCTGACTTAGTAATTGGTGCGGTTCTAGTTCATGGTGCAAAGGCTCCTAAATTAGTTAGCGATGCCCTTGTTGCAAAGATGAAGCCTGGTTCAGTTCTGGTAGATGTTGCTATCGATCAAGGTGGTTGCTTTGAAGGTTCAAAGGCAACAACACACTCTGATCCAACATTTAAAGTTCACAATTCACTCTATTATTGTGTTGCAAACATGCCGGGCGCAGTTCCAGCAACATCAACTGCCGCACTTGCAAATGCCACGATTAAATATGCACTAGCCCTTGCAAATAAGGGTTGGGAGAAGGCTTGCGCTGATGATGCTGGCTTAGCAAAGGGATTAAACGTTCACGAAGGCAAGATTAAGTATGAGGCAGTGGCCACCGCGCACGGTTTGTAACAATCCCGTAACAAGACTTTGGCAGTATCTGGGACATGACTTCCCACAGTGATGAAATAAGCAAGCAAGAAGAATTTGTAATGCGCACTCTAGAAGAGCGCAATATTCGATTTGTCAGACTCTGGTTTACCGATGTTCTCGGCTTCTTGAAATCAGTTGCGATTGCACCAGCTGAATTAGAGAATGCTTTTCAAGAAGGAATCGGATTTGATGGTTCATCGATTGAAGGCTTTGCGCGCATAACTGAATCAGATATGTTGGCAAAACCTGATGCCGCAAGCTTCACTGTTCTTCCTTGGCGCACTGCAAATCCAGGCGCGGCAAAAATGTTCTGCGATATTGCAATGCCGGATGGAAGCGCATCATCCGCTGATCCAAGAAATGTTTTGAAGCGAGTTTTGCGCAAGGCCGCAGATATGGGTTACACCTGTTACACACATCCCGAGATGGAATTCTTCTTATTTAAGAATGCACCAGAAAGTAATGTCGCACCGATTCCAGTTGATTCTGCTGGCTATTTTGATCAAACACCGTCAGCAGTTGGACATGATTTCCGTCGCCAAGCAATCACAATGCTTGAAGCAATGGGTGTTTCAGTTGAGTTCTCACATCACGAAGGTGCACCAGGGCAGCAAGAAATTGATTTGCGCGATGCTGATGCACTTACAACTGCAGATAACATCATGACATTTCGCCATGTAATAAAAGAGATTGCACTTGATCAAGGTTTCCATGCTTCCTTTATGCCAAAGCCATTTACCGATCATGCTGGTTCAGGAATGCATACTCACTTCTCATTATTCAAAGGTGAGGAAAATGCCTTTCACGAAGAGGGCGCAGATCTGCAACTTTCAGCGGAAGGTCGCTCATTTATCGCTGGCATCTTGAAGCATGCACGCGAATTTACTGCGATCACAAATCAGTGGGTTAATTCTTACAAGCGTTTAAGTGGTGGGGGAGAAGCACCAGCACTTGTTGATTGGGGCCACAACAATCGAAGCGCACTTGTTCGTATTCCAGCTTACAAACCAAAGAAAGAGAACAGCACAAGAGTTGAAGTTCGCTCACCAGATTCTGCTTGCAATCCATATTTAGCATTCGCAGTAATTTTGGCAGCTGGCTTAAAAGGTATCGAAGAGAAATACGAACTTAAAGCAACGCAGAATCCAGAACTACTTCCTACAAATCTGGAAGAAGCGATCATTGCGATGGAGACAAGTTCACTGGTGCGAGAAGCTCTGGGCGAGGATGTATTTGAATATGTTCTGCGCAATAAACGGGCCGAGTGGGCTGAATATTGCCGCCAAGTTAGCGCCTACGAATTAAACCGGTATCTGCCAGTCCTATAACTTGCGGTAATCTTGGGGAGTTATGAACTTCCCAAAGCAAACGCCATCGACAATGCCGATCCATCGGTATGCGCCATTTATTCCTGTCGATTTAACGGACCGGACTTGGCCGACCAAGCGCATTGAAGTTGCGCCGAAGTGGTGTTCAGTAGACCTTCGCGATGGCAATCAAGCGCTGATTGATCCAATGGATTCCACTCGTAAACTTGCGATGTTTAAGTTGTTAGTCGAAATGGGTTACAAGGAGATTGAAGTTGGTTTCCCAAGCGCATCACAGACTGATTTTGATTTTGTTCGCAAAATTATTGAAGATGGTTTAATCCCCGATGATGTAATTATTCAAGTTTTAACTCAAGCTCGTGAACAACTTATCGCTCGCACCTTTGAATCAATTAAGGGCGCAAAGCAAGCCGTTGTTCATCTATATAACTCGACCTCAACTTTGCAACGTCGAGTTGTTTTTGGATTAGATAAAGATGGCATCAAGCAGATTGCGGTTGAAGGCGCAAAGCTATGTAAGGAATATGAGAAGACTGTTCCGGGAACCATCGTTTCCTATGAATATTCACCAGAGTCATATACCGGAACCGAACTTGAATTTGCGGTTGAAGTTTGTGACGCAGTAAATGATGTTTGGAAGCCAACACCGCAACATAAAACAATCATTAACCTGCCAGCTACCGTTGAAATGGCAACACCAAATGTTTATGCAGATTCCATCGAATGGATGCACCGAAATTTAAAGTATCGCGATTCCATCGTGCTTTCACTTCACCCACACAATGATCGTGGAACTGGTGTCGCCGCCGCCGAACTTGGTTACATGGCTGGCGCAGATCGCATCGAAGGAACACTTTTCGGCAACGGTGAGCGCACCGGAAATGTTTGTCTTGTAACTCTTGGCTTAAATTTATTTAGTTACGGTATTGATCCACACATCGATTTCTCTGATCTTGATGAAGTTCGCCGCACTGTTGAATATTGCAATCAATTACGTGTGCCAGAACGTCATCCTTATGGTGGCGACTTAGTATTCACTGCATTTTCTGGGTCGCACCAAGATGCAATTAAGAAGGGTCTTGAACATCTTGAGAAGGATGCAAAGACTGCTGGAAAACATGTTCATGAAATTACTTGGGCAGTTCCTTATCTTCCGATTGATCCAAAAGATATTGGTCGCTCATACGAAGCAGTTATTCGCGTTAACTCACAATCAGGTAAGGGTGGAATCTCTTACTTAATGAAGAATGATTATCACCTTGATTTACCTCGTCGCCTGCAAATCGAATTTAGCCAAGTTGTTCAGAGCCACACCGATGAGCAAGGTGGCGAATTTAGTGCTGCAGATCTCTGGCGAATTTTCGAAGATGAATATCTTCCAGCCGAGCAGAACAAGTGGGGCCGCTTCAAGTTGAAGGCGCTTTCGCAATCATCGAACCTTGATGAAGATGCCCAATTAACTGTTCAGCTCCTTGAGAAGGATGTTGTAAAAGAATTTAGTGGATCTGGCAATGGCCCAATTGCAGCTTTTGTAAATATTATGAATGCATATTTACCTGATGCAAACGTTCGGGTTCTAGATTATTACGAGCATGCACTTTCTGCGGGCGGCGATGCAAAGGCAGCGGCTTACCTGGAATGTGAAGTTGCTGGGCGAATTTATTGGGGCGTTGGTATTGACCCAAGCACTACAACTGCTTCACTTAAGGCCGTCGTGTCTGCTGTAAATCGAGGCTTTCGCTCATAATTATCGCTACGGTAACCACCGTGGCCGTCTACCGTGATCAAGCAGTTGTTCTGCGCACCCAGAAACTTGGCGAAGCAGATCGCATCATCACGCTTTTTACAAAAGATCATGGCCGACTTCGCGCAGTTGCAAAGGGCGTTCGCCGCACAAAGTCTAAATTCGGTGCTCGCTTAGAGCCCACTTCTTATGTAGACCTACAACTTTATGCGGGTAAAACTTTCGACATTGTCACGCAGGCTGAAGGGATTGAAAACTTTGGTGATGCGCTGGCTATGGATTATAAGAATTGGACCACTGCGAATTCGATTCTCGAAGCAGCCGAACGTTTTACTGAGAACGAACACGAACCAGCGCTGCAGCAATTTAATTTAGTAGTTGGCGCGCTTCGCGCACTTGCACACGGAACTTATGATTCTTCACTCATTTTGGATTCCTATTTACTTCGCTCACTTGGCGTTGCGGGTTTCGCTCCGTCAATGACAACATGTTCGAAATGCGACGAACCGGGGCCACATAAATATTTCTCATTAGTCGGTGGTGGCAGTGTTTGCGTTACCTGCAAGCCATCGGCCGCGGCAACACCTTCGCCTGAAACTCTAGAACTCATGGCCAACTTAATGACTGGGGATTGGAATAACGCAGTCGAAAGTGATCTGCGCTCTCGCCGCGAAGCTTCTGGATTGATCGCTGCTTATTTGCAGTGGCACATCGAACGGGGTTTACGAAGTCTGCCTCTTGTTGAGAGAATTTAACTATGGCAATTCCAAAGCTAAAGCCGGAACAGATTCCAAACCATGTTGCAGTGGTCATGGATGGAAATGGTCGTTGGGCTAAGAAGCGCGGGCTGCCAAGAACTGCAGGGCATGAAGCAGGCGAGGCTGCGCTCTTTGATGTGGTCCAAGGTGCAATTCAAATTGGAGTTAAAGAGTTAAGTGCATATGCATTTTCAACTGAGAATTGGCGTCGCTCACCCGAAGAAGTTAAATTCTTGATGGGTTTCAACCGCGATGTTCTGCGCAGACGACGAGATGAAATGAATGATCTCGGAGTTCGGATTCGCTGGGTTGGTAGACCGCAGAAATTGTGGGGGAGTGTAATTAATGAATTGCAAGAAGCTGAAGAACTAACTAAAAAGAATAAGATTTTAACGCTAAATATGTGCGTAAATTATGGTGGCCGAGCAGAGCTCGTTGATGCAGTCACGCAGATTGCAACCGAAGTAGCAAAACGAAAGTTAAAGCCCGGTCAGATCACCGAAAAGTTAATTAGCAAGCACTTATATAACCCAAAGATGAGCGATGTTGATTTATTTCTGCGCTCCTCTGGCGAGCAACGCACATCTAATTTCTTGCCATGGCAATCGGTTTACGCAGAATTTGTCTTCATGGATGTGCTCTGGCCAGATGTTGATCGAAATACACTTTGGAAAGCGATTGAGATTTATGCCGAGCGCGATCGCAGGTTTGGTAAAGCTTAAATCAACACTTGGAGCAGATTCCGAAGATCTCCGCGGTATGCCCAACTTCGCGGAAACCAAATTCTTCAGCCATTGTCTTCGCCCACTTTTCAATAGCTCCACCTTCGATTTCAACGGTATCGCCACAGCTCTTACACACCAAGTGATGATGATGGTTGTCTCCACAGAGACGATAAATTGCTTCGCCATCTTCGCGACGTAGAAGATCCACAATCTTGTCGTCTACAAGTGATTGCAGGGCGCGATAAACCGTTGTTAAACCAATCCCATCGCCTTCCCGGCGTAGAATTTGATGCAGCTCTTGAGCGCTTGCAAATCCACCAGTTCGCTCAAGAACTGCTATCAACTTAAGGTCAGATTTATTCATTCTCTGCGTGATTGTGCTCATCCTCATGAGCATGCTCTTCTTCGTGATCGTGCTCTTCTTCGTGATCGTGCTTATCTTCTTGATGAATCTCTTGACCGGTTCCATGTGCATGAGCATCTCCGGAATGAAGGTAAGCAACTAAGCCCCACATAATTAATACACCCGAAATAGTTGCAACCATGGTCAATCGTGACGAATGACGTGAATGTGCTTCAGGCAAGATATGCGAAGTCGCAAGGTAAATAACAATTCCCGAAAATGCAGCCAGATAAATAGCAATGACATTGTCACTTAGGACAAGGGTGCTACCAAGAGCGGCGCCGCTGATACGAGCCAAGGCATCGACACCAAGCAGGCCAATACTCTTTTTGCCCCAAAGACCAGATTTGATCATGAAGGAAACGGTGTTAAGTCCATCGCTAAATGCGTGAACA
Organism: Bifidobacterium breve; assembly: GCA_945863115.1. GTDB lineage: Bacteria > Actinomycetota > Actinomycetes > Nanopelagicales > Nanopelagicaceae > AAA044-D11. The sequence goes on along the minus strand of CAMAYZ010000007.1, from coordinate 57,466 downwards.
AGTAGGGCCACAAAAACAACAAGTCCTAAATCCGAGCTGACTTTAAATGCAACGCCAAGAGCCAAGCCATCAAGGAAAACGTGACCGCCCATTGCGATTGCGCCAAAGGCTCCGGCAAAGTTATGTGAATGCTCGTGATCATGACCATAATCTGATTCAGCTGGCTCATGAGAACCAAAGATTCGTTCATAGAAGTGGAGTAGTAAGAAACCACCGATCAAAGCAATTGAGACAACGGGGGCATGCAAGAACTCTTGGTTTCCAAGTTCAAAGACTTCAGGCAATAGATCAAATGCAACGAGACCAAGTAAAAGTCCGGCTGATAGTCCAAGGACTAGATGTAGGCGATCTTTTGCTTTCAGGGCCAAAGCCCCGCCTGCAAAAGTTGATAGTGCGGTAAGTGCTGCGAGAATGATTGCTATGTTCATGTCAGGACAGTATCACAAAAATGGAAATGATTATCATTTCCAAATCAAAGGCCAGATTCAGGCGTATTAGGGCGTTAAACTTGGGCCACGATTGCAACGTTCGTTGCCTTTCGCCGACAGCCAGCCGGATGGAGAATTTAATGGCCGCAGATCGTTTAGAAACAATAGTTAGCCTCGCAAAACGTAGAGGTTTCGTTTATCCCTCATCAGAAATTTACGGCGGACTTCGCGCCTCTTGGGATTACGGCCCACTGGGAGTCGAATTAAAGAACAATGTGAAGCGCCAATGGTGGCGTGCAATGGTTCAAGGTCGAGAAGATGTTGTTGGTTTAGATTCTTGCGTAATTCTTGCCCGCGAAGTTTGGGAAGCATCAGGCCACGTTGAGACATTTACTGATCCACTAACCGAGTGCACCGAGTGCCATAAGCGTTATCGCGCAGATCATTTAGAAGAAGCTTTCGAAGCCAAGAATAAGCGCAAGCCAGAATCAATGGCTGAAGTAAATTGCCCAAATTGTGGCAATAAAGGAAAGTTCACTGCGCCAAAACAATTCTCTGGTCTACTTAAAACTTATCTCGGCGCTGTTGAAGATGAATCTGGAATGGCTTATCTACGTCCTGAAACTGCACAAGGAATTTTCATTAACTTCGAGAACGTAGCAACCACTTCACGTAAGAAACCACCATTTGGTATTGGCCAGATTGGTAAATCATTTAGAAATGAAATTACACCTGGAAACTTTATTTTCCGAACTCGTGAATTCGAACAGATGGAAATGGAATTCTTTGTTGTTCCAGGAACTGATGAAGATTGGCACCAGTACTGGATTGATACTCGCCTTGATTGGTATAAGAATTTAGGAATCAATCCTGATCGACTTCGCTTATTTGAACATCCAAAAGAGAAGCTGTCACACTATTCAAAGCGCACAGTTGATATCGAATACAAATTTGAATTCAACGGAACCGAATGGGGCGAGCTTGAAGGCATTGCAAGCCGCACTGATTTCGATTTGAAAGCACACGGCGCTGCATCTGGAAAAGATTTATCTTGGTTTGATCAAGAGAAGAACGAACGTTGGGTGCCATTTGTAATTGAACCAGCAGCCGGTGTTGATCGCTGCGCACTTACCTTCATGATGGATGCATATACTGAAGATGAAGCTCCTAATGCTAAAGGCGAGATGGAGAAGCGGGCCGTAATGAAATTGGATTATCGCTTGGCTCCAATCAAAGTTGCAGTTCTTCCGCTATCTCGAAATGCAGATCTCTCACCAAAGGCACGCGATTTAGCAGCGCAACTTCGCCAAAATTGGTCAGTTGATTTCGATGATGCTGGCGCAATTGGTCGTCGCTATCGTCGCCAAGATGAAATCGGAACTCCGTATTGCATAACAATCGATTTCGAAACCTTAGAAGATAACGCAGTCACAATCCGCGAACGCGATTCAATGGCGCAAGAGCGAATAAGTATTGATCAAGTTCAAAATTGGCTCGCGCCACGGTTGTTGGGTTGCTAACTACATCTCATAAACCACTGGTTCTTCCAATTGCCAATGGCCAATTTGAGAATAATCAGGTGGTTTTAAATACACCGGTTGTTCTTGCGCCAATGGCGGGCATAACAAATTCAGCATTTCGCACGCTCTGTCGCGAACAAGGTGCCGGCTTATTTGTTTCTGAAATGGTGACTGCACGCGCTCTAATTGAAAGACATCCAGAGACCATGCGTTTAATCACTCCTGGAAAAGGTGAAACCCCAAGATCAATTCAACTTTATGCAGTTGATCCAAATGTAACTGGACTAGCCGTTAAGTTATTGATGGAAGAGAACTTAGCGGATCACATCGATTTAAATTTTGGTTGTCCGGTTCCTAAAGTTACAAGACGTGGTGGTGGATCGGCTCTTCCATTTAAGCAGAAGTTATTTTCACAAATAGTTAGTGCAGCAGTGAATGCGGCAAAGCCATTTGGAGTTCCAGTAACGGTAAAGATGCGAATCGGAATTGATCCGATGAATGAAACTTATTTAACGGCCGGCAAAGCCGCTGCAGATGCCGGAGTTGCTTGGGTTGCGTTGCATTCGCGCTTTGCATCGCAAATGTATGAAGGCCAAGCTGACTGGTCAGCAATTTCTAGACTTGTTGAACATCTTGCTCCAACTGGTGTTCCAGTATTAGGTAATGGTGATATTTGGTCGGGCGCTGATGGGGTTCGAATGATGAATGAAACCGGCTGTGCTGGCGTTGTAGTTGGCCGCGGTTGCTTGGGACGCCCTTGGTTATTTGGAGATTTAGTTGCGGCATTTAACGGATCTGATTCCAGAATTACGCCAACACTCTTCGAAGTTCGCGACATAATTTTTAGACATGGTGAATTACTGATTGAATTCTTCGAAGCCGAGGGTCGCGCAATGCGAGATTTACGTAAACATATGGCCTGGTATTTAAAGGGCTTTAGAGTTCCGCGCGAACTGCGCAGCAAATTTGGAATGGTTGCCTCACTTGGCGAATTGGAATACTTACTTAGCCAACTTGAAGATCAACCATATCCAGTTGAAGTTGGCGAGTCACCAAGAGGAAGAACTAGCCATGGCCGCCCGGTTCATCTTCCTGATGGCTGGCTAAATGATCCTTTTGAAATTCCAGAAATAACAATTGATGATTCAGTCTCGGGTGGCTAACTTTGTTTCTGATTTTCAAAATAGTTAAGCGTGTAATCGCTTTAATTTTATTAGTAGTAATTGTTCTGCCGTTATATGTGGGCGGCCGAGTTTGGTATACCGCCAATCACACCGAACCGGTAAAGAGTGATGCAATTATTGTTTTAGGTGCGGCGCAATTTGATGGCGTTCCTAGCCCAATTTTGGAAGCCAGATTGTTGGAAGCAAAGCGAATATTTGAAAAGAAGTTAGCTCCCAGAATTCTTACTGTAGGTTCTAAAGCCCCTGGTGATCGAACAACTGAAGCAGCAAGTGGTTTCTATTGGTTAGTTGATCATGGCGTTGGAAAGAAATTTGTTGATTCAATTCCCTATGGAAGAGATACCTTTGCAAGCACCGAGAGTTATGTCAGTGTCATGAAAAAGTTGAATTTAAAATCGGCAATTATTGTTACCGATCAATATCACTGTCTTCGTGCAGTAACGATGGCCGAAGATTTAAAGATATCTGCTACCTGCGCACCAACTAAGACTGGACCGGCCTCTACAACCAATTCGAGCCTTCGCTATTTAGTGCGGGAAACCGGCGCTTATCTGGCCTATGTCACCCTTGGCCGGCATGGTATTCACTTGACCGACCAAGTTAAGAATTAATTAAAGAGTTAGGGTTACGACACTATGGTGTTAAAAGCAGCGGTTGAACACTCGGGATACAACGAGTTCGATCGTGCCCGTTTTATTGATGAGCCAGCAAAGCGATTGGGACGCACAGAATTTGCGCGCGATCGGGCACGAATCATTCACTCATTTGCACTTCGTCGCCTAGCAGCAAAAACTCAAGTAGCAGTTCCCTGGGCAACTGATTTTCCACGAACCCGACTTTCGCACTCACTTGAATGTGCCCAGGTTGGTCGCGAACTCGGCGCAGCACTTGGCGCAGATCCAGATTTAATGGAAGGTGCATGTTTAGCGCATGACATTGGCCATCCACCCTTTGGACACAATGGTGAGGAAGCTTTAAACCAGACCGCACTTAGTTGTGGGGGATTCGAAGGTAACGCGCAGAGTTTTAGATTATTAGTTCGGCTAGAAGCAAAGACTGTTGATGCAGATGGAATTTCTCTGGGATTGAATTTAACTCGTGCCAGCTTAGATGCCGCAACAAAATATCCATGGCCACGTGCAACGAATGCGCATAAGTTTGGCGTTTACGATGATGATCTAGATATCTTCAATTGGGTCCGTAAGGATGCACCAATTGGTAGCCAATCATTTGAAGCTCAGATTATGGATTGGTCTGATGACGTTGCATACAGCGTTCACGATCTAGAGGATGCCTTAGTCTCGGGCCAAGTAAAGCTCCATGACTTAACTAATGATTTTGTAGATATCTACAAAGATGCGCAATCAAATAATTTAGCTGATATCACTATTGATGAAGCGAGAATTGCACTAGAGAATTTACAACAACTCTCTTGTTGGCCCAAAGATTATGATGGCAGCCATCGTGCGCTTGCCAGATTAAAAGATTTAGCAAGCCAATTGGTCGGACGTTTTGCACGTGCAGCAGAAGAGGAAACTCGAGCGCAATATGGCACTGGCCAACTAACTAGATATAACGCTAACTTGGTGGTTCCACGTGCTCAACATGTTGAGGTCGCATTCCTAAAATCACTTGCTGGTTTTTATATTATTAATTCAGAGCGTTCGGTTAAACGTTATGACAATGAGCAAACGCTAATTCACGAGTTAGTGGCTGCGGTTCTAAAGGACGCCCCAAATACTTTAGAGTCCTTCTTTCTCCAAGATTGGCAGCGCGCAACAACTGATGCCGCAAGATTGCGGGTAGTTATTGACCAAGTGGCCTCGCTAACTGATCCGGGAGCAATCGCGCTTGCTGCGCGATTAAGATAACGCCATGGCTTCCGGTCGAATTCGCGATGAAGATGTCACCTATGTGCGCGATAACAGCGCAATCGATGATGTTGTTGGCGATTTCGTTCAATTAAAAAGTGCTGGTGGGGGACAGAAGAAAGGCCTCTGCCCTTTCCATGACGAGAAAAGTCCTTCGTTTCACGTAACGCCAAGCAAAGGTTACTTTCACTGTTTTGGATGCGGTGTCGGTGGTGATGCAATTGCATTCCTAATGAAAATGGATCACTTATCATTTTCAGAATCGGTCGAGCGCTTAGCCGATCGAATGAATTACACACTTCGCTATGACGGCACCAATACAAATACTGGCCCAAGCATTAATCGCTCACGGTTAGTTGCAGCGAATGTTGCCGCAATGAATTTTTACCGTGAACAATTAAATCTTCCAGGTGGCGCCCAAGTGGGCAGAGATTTTCTTCAAAAGCGGGGCTTTGATAAGGCTGCAGCTGAAACTTTTGGCGTTGGATATGCACCTGATGAGTGGGATGGTTTGTATAAGCATCTTAAAACTTTAGGTTTTACCGACAACGAACTCTCGCTCGCTGGCTTAAGTAAGGATGGAACTAAGGGCCCGATTGACAGATATCGAAATCGTTTAGTCTGGCCAATCAAAGATATCTCAGGTGATGTAGTTGGTTTTGGTGCCCGCAAACTTGCAAGCGATGAAGTTGATCAAGGTCCTAAGTATTTAAATACTTCAGAGACTCCAATTTACAAGAAGAGCCAGATACTTTACGGCCTCGACATGGCTAAGAAAGAGATTGCAAAGAAGCGCCAAGTTGTAATCGTTGAAGGGTATACCGATGTAATGGCGGCGCACTTAGCTGGAATAACAACAGCGGTCGCAACTTGTGGGACCGCATTTGGTGACGATCACATCCGAGTAATCCGAAGACTATTAATGGATGACGACGCTTTTCGTGGTGAAGTGATTTTTACCTTCGATGGCGATGCTGCTGGACAGAAAGCAGCGCTTCGCGCATTCGGCGATGATCAGAAATTTGTTGCCCAAACTTTTGTTGCGGTTGAACCTTCAGGAATGGACCCATGTGATTTGCGAATCGCTTCCGGAGATGCCGCAGTCCGAGATTTAATTGCGCGCCGAGTACCACTATTTGAATTTGCCATAAAGAGTGAGATTGCTAAATATGATGTTAATTCAGCAGAAGGAAGAGTTTCGGCCCTGAATCAAGTCGCCCCATTAATCGGAAAAATTCGAGATGCATCTCTGCGACCAGAGTATGCGCGCTTAGTTGCCGGTTGGTTAGGCATGGAAGTTGATATTGTCACAAGTGCAATTAAAAAAACTGCTACGAGAAGTGTGCCTTCGCAGAACCTAGAACCTGCTGTTCAATCTGAAGTGAATTTGAGAGACCCAATTTTAATGATGGAACGGGAAGTTCTAAAGATTAAGTTGCAGCATCCAGAGATGGCAAAGGATTGGGCGCTGCTAGAGAAGAATGCATTCTCTTATTGGGCGTATCACCAACTTCGCACTCAAATCGATAGTTCACCAGAATTAAATATTCAAAAATTACTTGAGAGCAGTGAGAGCGAAGATATTCGTGCGCTGATTACCGAACTTACAGTTGAACCAATTCGCACAGATCGCGAAATCTCCGAACGCTATATCGCTGCAATCTTTGCCAGACTTCGCGAAGTCGCACTCAGTCGATCAATTGCGGAAATTAAATCAACTTTGCAGCGCTTAAATCCAACAGAGAATGAGGCCCAATACAACGAGACTTTCGGGGCTTTGGTAGCGATGGAAGCCGAGCGTCGAGTTCAGAAAGATGCCGCTTTAGGCGAGTTGGGATAGCTCGCGCGCTTCAGATATAGTTCGCACGTTCAATAACTAAATAATCCCTCATAGCTCAATTGGCAGAGCAGCCGACTGTTAATCGGCAGGTTCTTGGTTCGAGTCCAAGTGAGGGAGCTTTACCTTAAAGTCACGAAGGGACCACTCGGTGGCAAATTATAGTTTTGCGAAATCTTGGCAGAACATCCCGGTTGGTGCGCGATTAATTCGACTCTTTCTTGGAGTTACTTTTATTTATGGTGGCTGGAACAAAGCAACAGACCCAGGATTTTTAAATCCGCAATCAGCCAGTTATATCGGCGCCCAAATTACAAGTTATCTCGATACCTCTCCAATATCTTTCGCTTTAAAACCAATGATCGAACATGCAACCGTATTTGGCTGGTCGATAATTATTACTGAATTTGCAATCGGAATTGCAACGCTAGCGGGCATAGCGCTCGAACTTGCGGCACTTGGTGGTTTCTTTCTTTCAATCACGCTCTGGCTCACCGCAACTTGGACTGTAAAACCATATTTCTTGGGAAGTGATACCGCATATGCAGTTCTCTGGTTGGCACTTTTCTTTTTGGTTCGCCAAAATACCAAGGGGCGTCGCGTAATTGCGCTCTTGCCAGATTTGCGTGATCGCCGAGAGGTTATTCGTATTCTTGGTGTTGCAGCCGCTTCAGTAGCAGCAGTATTTGTTGGCAAGAGATTTGAGACTTCGAATCCAACTCCAGAAACTGGAACTTCGATAGTTAAGGAAGCGGAATTTCCAATTGGTTCCTCTAAAGAATTTGTGGCTGCCGATGGAAGTCCAGCCGTTCTCTTTAGAACAAAATCTGGCGTCTTTGCCTATTCGCGAATCTGTACACACCAAGGATGCAGTGTTAGTTATGAAGCGGCAAGTAATGTTTTGATCTGTCCTTGCCACAATGCTCGATTTGATCCAACAAAAGATGGTGCTGCGATTAGTGGGCCAACCAAAATTGCGTTACCTAAAATTAGAGTTGCAATTAAGGGTATAAATATCGTCCAGATTTAATTGATAATCCGTGCACCAGCACTTGGTAGCGCAGAGAAAAATCTTGGACTCTTAAATCTTGCCTTCATAAAGCCACTCTTAATTTCGTTCTTAATCAAATCAGAATCTTTAGCTTTAATTAGAGCGATTGCGCTTCCGCCGAAGCCGCCGCCAATCATTCTCGAACCAAGGGCGCCGAATTTCAGAGCAGTATCGACAGCTAAATTTAATTCGGGGCACGAGACGGTGTAGTAATCTCGGAGCGATATATGAGCTGCAGTAACAATCTCACCAAATCCTACAAAATCACCGGCCTTTAATAAGGTAACTGCATCTAGAACGCGTTGCATCTCAGTTACACCATGAAAAGCGCGAAGATAAGTTTTCTCATCTAATTCAGGCTTTCTAGCTACAAATTCTGAGATTGAAATGTCACGAAGAGAGGTGATGTCTAAATCTGCAATCGCCTTTTCACACGAAGCACGTCGTTCGGCATATCCACCGTCTACTAGCGCGTGATGCACCTGAGTATCAATCACTAATAGTTCAAGACCAAGTGGTGCGATATTAAAAGGTATCTGTTCGATTGAAAGATCTCGGGTATCGAGAAGCAGCGCATTTCCTTCGGTTGCCATAAGTGAAACTGATTGATCCATGATTCCGCACGGCATGCCCACATAAATATTCTCAGCACGTTGTGCGGCTCGCGCTAACTCTGGAAGCGTCAAACCTAAATTAAATAACTCATTTATTGCAGTTGCTACTGCGCACTCAAGTGCAGCACTCGATGAAAGACCCGCACCTAACGGCACTTGGCCATCAACCAAAATATCTAGGCCAGTATCAATCCCAAGTGACCAGAGAACTCCAATTGGATAACGCGCCCAAGCCTCTCCACTCTTTGGTGCAATATTTGCACAATCAATAGTGGAAACTGCGCCTTTCTTCTGGATGGATGCACATCGAATTTTGTTACTTGAATTTTTTGCGATTGCAACCGTGGTTGCATCAGAGATTGCAAAAGGCAGAACAAAACCATCTAGAAAATCAACATGCTCACCAATGAGATTTACTCGCCCCGGAGCACTGGCAATAACGTCAGGTGGGGTTCCGAAAACTTCTTGGAATTTACTTGCTAGTGGATGCATTCTGTGATTCCCAAGTATCCCGAACCATATTTTCGATACCGCGTTTTGGCGCCCAATTTAAACACTGTGCCGCAAGAGAAATATCGGCAATTAGAACCGCTGGATCACCTGAACGTCTAGATGCAATTTCTGTCGGAATATCTCTTCCAAGAACTTTACTTGCGGCACTTACAACTTCGGTTACCGAATAGCCGCCACCGCTGCCCAGATTAATAATCTTATGCTGACCCGAAGCAAGGTTCTCGAGCGCCAAAATATGAGCATCAATCAAATCAACTACGTGAATGTAATCTCGAATACAAGTTCCATCTTTAGTTGGCCAATCATTACCAAAAATCTTTATTGGTTTATCTCTCGTTGACCGCAATAAATTAGGAATTAGATGGGTTTCAGGATTATGACGTTCGGCCAACCAACCAGCTTTTGATTTATAAGCACCGGCTACATTGAAATATCTAAGGCTAATTGCAGCCAAGCCCGATTTAGCTTCCTCGGTAATCATTTTATCGACCGCTAATTTTGTTGTGCCATACGGGCTAGTTGGTTTCGTGTTCGCTTCTTCAGTAATTGGGATTACTTCTGGCTCGCCATAAGTGGCAGCAGTTGAGGAGAAAACCAATTTGGAAATCTTTGCCTTGGACATTTGGTCCAACAAATTCCTAGTTCCGTTTACATTGACATCAAAGTAAAGATCAGGCTTTTCAACTGATTCACCGACTAAAGATTTTGCGGCAAAGTGAAAGACAGCGCTGCAGCCAGTAAGTGCTAATGCAACTGAATCTGTGCTTAAAACTGAACCTTCAACAAACTTCGCGGCACCTGCAACTGCATCACGGTGGCCAGTAGAACAATCATCTAGAACTGTTACATCAAATCCACGTTCCAAAAGCATTGCTGTTGCGACCGAGCCGATATAGCCGGCGCCACCGGTAACAAGAACGCGCATTAGATTTTTACATCACGCAGTTGTGCCGCAGATTGCTCTGGTTTTAAATCCATAATAAATGCCTGCATCGCAGATTCTGATCCAGCAAGATATTTTAATTTGCCAGGTGCACGACGAATACTTGTTATTTGCATATGAAGGCCAAGTGCTTCTCTTCCTACATTTACAGGTGCCTGATGCCAAGATGCCATATAGGCCATCTCGATTCCGAAGACACCATCTAATCTTTGTAATGATTCCTTAGCTACTGCTCCGAAGGAATCTGCTTGCATATCAGACAGCACGGCCAGATCGGCTGTGAATACTTTTGGCGCAATGTGAATTTCAAAGGGGTATCTAGAGGCAAAGGGAACATAGGCAATCCAATCGTTATTCTGCGCAACGATTCGCACCTCATCCTTAATTTCACGGGCAATAATGTCGGCTAAAAGTGGACGCGAATGCTTAGCTAAATGGTCAGCGGCTATCTTTAACATCTTTTCAACTCTTGGTGGAAGATACGAATAAGCATAAATTTGACCATGTGGGTGATGAAGAGTTACGCCGACTTCAACACCACGATTTTCAAATGTGAAGATATGAGCAATATTTGGGAGTTTAGAAATTTCGCGAGTTCGATCGCGCCAAGCCTCCATAACAATACGGATCTGTTCTAGAGATAGCGTTCCAAAGTTAGCTTCATGGTTATCGGTGTAGCAAAGCACTTCGCAGAAACCAGCGGCATCAACAATCGGTGTATTTAACCCATCATATGATGGCAATTTCCAGTCACTGCCAGCAAGTGCAAGTGATGGTGAAAGATTTTCAAAGACCGCGACTTCATAATTTGATTCCGGAATCTCTGATTGAAGTCCTGGCTTAGTTGGGCAGAGTGGACATAATTCTTTTGGAGGTAAGAACGCACGAGTCTGACGGTGCGCCGCCATAACGACCCACTCATTTGTAAGCGCATCTAATCTAAGTTCGCCAAGCCCTGGTCGCTTTTCAACTGGTCTGCTGTCTACTGCATCGCGGGCAACGGGCTTTGAATCGTAATAAGAAATAGTTCGACCATCGCTCAACTTGCGATCTTGGCGGACGATGCCGTGACTCAATGGGATAGATTCTTTGCTGCTCACAAGGGCAAACTCTATCTTTCGTTATCTTTTAATTACGAATTTGCCCCGCGCAAGCATCAACCGGCTTTGGTGCTGGTTTCTTTGTTGGGGTTGGCTTAGGCGTTGGGGTTGGACCCTGGGTTACCTCGAACATCACTGGCATAACTGCGCTCGCATGAGTTTCTGATTCATCGAAGTATTCAATATAGCCAACATAAGTACCGGCAGTTAGTCCAGAAACTTTGAGAGTCCATCTTCCAGATGCAGATCGAATTACTTGTTGATCTCCAGTTTTAACAGTCGAATCCGCGGAAACAAATCTGACGCTACCAGTAACAACATGAGTGCCATTTGGTCGAACCGCATCTACTACAAAATTCGCACTATCGTTTGTAGTTATCGAACTCGAACTTGATAGCAAGGTTGCCGTCGTGGATTCATTGTAAGGAAGAAGATCAACCGCACTTGGGTTCCAAACACCCTTGGTCAGTGCATAAAACTTCTCTTCGCCACCATTAAACACGTTTAAATCAATTCTCGAACTTGCAACACCATATTTAGAACCTTTACCACATGATGAGTATTGCCAAATCGTGTAATCAGCAGTGCAATCTGATTTGGTCCAAGAATGGACATAACAGCCAACACTCTTCATCCCAGGATGATTTGCTGGCTCTTTTGGATGAATTCCATATGCTGCAATCCATAACGGATACTTGGCAAATTCTTTTGATCGCGTCTTAGCGCTCTGCAAGAAATTTGGATAAGAATAAACGAATGGAAGTCGCTTAGTTTTAAGTGTCACTTCCTCTAACCAAGTTTTTGCCCATAATGAAACGTGAGCGCGACTTGCGTATTTCTGGCAAATACCGGAAATTCTACGGACACAATTCGTTTCTAAATCAAGAGCCACAGGTAAATCTTGTTCGGTATAACCACCAAGTTCAGCAAGTCGCCAAATAGTTTTTTGGGCCTGGGCTTTTGCATCAGCAATAATTTCAGTTTTCTTTGTAGTGTCCGGTAGATAAGCGAAGTAATAAAATCCGGTATACATGCCAGCTTCTTGTGCAGCTTTGCGATCTGCAATTAGATATTTTTTAGCTTCAGCATCAGCCGTAGATTGAGAATCGGAGCCCTTAATCATTACGAATCGGACGCCAGTTTTTGCCATTTTAACAAAATTAATTGGTTTTCCGTATGGATGCTGCCACTTGCTTATGTCAACACCGTGAATTCGATTTCCTGGTCCCGAAGTAACAAGTTGAAGGGGACCGGCTGCAATTACATTATCTGAAACCATTGTGAGGCAGAGCGTTAAGAGGATGAATAGTCTTTTCAAGACTCTATAACCTCCAACTTCTGTCCGGTAACTTCCAATATTGCAGATACTAGTTTGGCAGTTTGTTCGGGCTTACGCGCTGATTTAAAGTTGTGGTCGCCACTAAATTTTTCACTATCGGCAAAGCTCACCTCCAATACATTGCCCTCAAGTTTTACTAATCTGGCATCAAACCAGAGCAACCAGGCGACTCGATCAACTTCTAATACTGCATCAAGAACTTGATTCCAAGATGCTTTTAGAGTTTCCAGTGAGAATTCTGAGTTCATTAGTTTTGTGAGATCGCAACTAATTCGGCTAAGTGAATTACTTTAGTTTTCACTCGGGCTCTACGAAGTTCAGTTACTAATTGCCGGGTGCATCCAGGGTTAACAGTTGCAATGTAATCAAGATCAAGCGCTTCAATATCCGCAATCTTCTGGCTTACAACCTTTCGGCTATTTTTCTTCTGTAGCAGCGCATAACTTCCAGCTGCGCCGCAACAATCAGCAGCCCCAGGAATTTCAACGTAATCACCAAGTTGGGCCAGAATATTTCGTGGTTGGGCAAACACACCCATTCCATTTCGCAGATGACAAGAATCTTGTAATCCCACTCGGATTTTACGGCCAGCATTTTTAATTGGCTTTAACTCGATATCGCGCTTTACCCACCATTGAGAAAATTCTTGAACTCGTTCACTTCCGATTACTGAAGCAAGGTGTGCTGCGCAGCCGCCAGCGGTGGTAAGAATTGTTCCTGACAATTTTTCACCTAAGGCTTTGGCCATCTCTTTACCTTTTTCAAGTTCACCATTGTGCGCATGAAGAGCGCCACAACAACCTTGATCAGAAGAACAAGAAACTTCGGGCGCAAGTTTGGCAACTGCACGACTCACGGATGGAAATAGGCGCCGTTCAAAGCAGCCATACATAAGGTGTAAATCTTTACTTGCTTCACGCCGTTTTGCGAATGGCGAGAGCAGACCAAGTGCCCACATTCCAATCTTGGTTTCGACAATAAAAAATAAACCGCGAATGATTAAAGGTCGGTTCTTTCCTTGCCAAGTAATCTCACGCATCTCTTCAAGTAATACGCCATATTCAACGCCAGCAGGACATACTGGTTCACAAGCTCTACATCCAAGACAGAAAGATGATTCTTGCAATAAATCCAGCGCTGGCAATTTATCGTTCTGCACTGCGCGCATCAAAGTTATTCGACCACGTGGAGATGACTCTTCATTTCCAGTTAATTTGTAAGTTGGGCAAGCAGGTAAGCAGTATCCGCAAGAAATACAGCGATCTAATTTATCTTGGCTAAATTTCTCTCTCATGAACCGATACGTCCTGGATTCAGGATTCCGGCTGGATCAAATACTTTCTTGATGCTTCTTTGTAGTTGCATATTTACCGAACCAATTTTGGCTTCAAGATATGGCAATTTTGCTGAGCCAACTCCATGTTCGCCTGTAATAGTTCCACCGAATTCAAGGGGGAGTGCAAAGATTTCAGCAAGCGCGGCTTCTGCCGCAGCAACTTCACGTGGATCATCTTTATCTAAAACAATTGTTGGGTGCAGATTTCCATCACCAGCGTGACCAAAAGTTCCGATGCGAAGTCCATGTTTCTTGCCGATCGCTTCAATTCGGTTAACGACTTCAGCCATTGATTTTCTTGGGACTGCAATATCTTCAAGAATTGAGAGTGAACTCAACCGAGCAAGTGCTGGAAGTGAACAACGACGAGCATATAGAAGTGCTTCAGCCGCCGCTACATCAGCAGCAAGTGTTACACCGCGACAACCTTGCGAAGCTTTAGCAATTTCAGCCATCTTACTTACGCTCTGTTCGATTGAAACTAAATCGCCATCATCGCCAAACAATAAGAGCGCACCTGCTTTGGTATCTAAACCAAGATGGGCAAAATCTTCGACTGCTACAAGACAGGTGTTATCTAAAAATTCCAAAGTCGCTGGCAAAATTCCTGATGTAATTATTTTTTCAACAGCTTCTGCAGCTGCAGCTAAATCTTCAAAGTAGGCGACACCATATTTCGATGCTTCTGGACGAGGTGCGAGTGCAACTGTAATTTCAGTAAAGACCGCAAGAGTTCCTTCGCTGCCAACCAATAATCTTGTTACATCATAACCAGCGACATCTTTTACCAAGCGGCCACCGGTGCGAATAATTTCGCCAGTCCCAAGAACTGCTTCTAAACCTAGAATGTAATTTCGGGTCGTGCCATATTTGAGACCCCGCAACCCACCAGCACTTGTTGCAACATTTCCACCAATAGTTGAAACATTTCGCGAACCCGGATCTGGCACAAAGCGCAGACCCTCTTTTTCAACGAGCTGATCTAAATCTAAATTAGTGACACCTGGCTGCACTATTGCAATCATTTCAGATTTTGAAACTTCTAAAACTTTATTCATATTTGTCATGCTCATCACGATTCCACCATTAAGTGGAACGGTTGCAGCGCATAGATTGCTGCCGGCACCTCTTGCGATAATTGGTGTCTTTGTATCGTGCGCGAATTTAACAATCTTTGAAACTCCAAGGGTGTTCCTAGGGGCCACGATTACTTCAGGAAGGCCCTCGAACATTGGAGTCGCATCGCGACTGTAGGCCTGTAGTGATACCGCATCACTTCGCACAACATCACTGCCGAGAAGGGCAGTTAATTTTGCAACTAAATCCGACGCTGACATTTGGCAATCATACTAAATGCCTTATCCTTTGATTCATCTTGGGTTTCAATCTAATGGAGTAAAAATGGGCATCGATTTAAGCGGGAAAGTAGTAATCGTTACAGGTGGGGCGAAGGGTATTGGCGAAGGTTGTGTCCAAAAATTCGTGGACGCCAATGCAACAGTAGTGTCCTTCGATTTAGATGGTTCATCGCTAAAAAACCAAGCATCGAAGTATTCAAAATTAGAATCAAGATTCTCTTCGCACTTAGTGGATGTCAGTAATGAAGCTCAAGTAAAAGATGCGGTTTCAAAAGTTCAAGAAACTTATGGCCGAATAGACGGCTTAATAAATTGTGCCGGCATCCAGACTTATGGCAGCGTTGTCGACACTACTGAAGAAATTTGGGATAAAACTTTTAATGTGAATGTTAAATCCATGTTTTTAACCGCAAAACATGTTGCCCCAATAATGATTGCCCAAAAATCAGGTTCGATAGTAAACATTTCATCTGTTCAATCACTAATGAGCCAGAAAACTGTTGTTGCCTATGCGGCATCTAAAGGTGCAATCAATTCCTTAACTAGAGCATCGGCAATTGATCTTGCAATTGATAATGTAAGAGTAAACGCCATTCTGCCTGGTTCAGTCGACACCCCAATGTTGCGGACATCAGCAGACATGCATCGCGGCGAAAAGAGCGTTGAAGAAGTGCTGTCTGATTGGGGAGCTGGACACCCATTGGGAAGAATTGCTAAAAGTTCGGAAGTTGGAGATTTAGCAGTTTTCTTAGTCTCCGCCGAATCTGCCTTTATTACCGGGCAATCAATTGCCATTGATGGGGGATTAAGTATCCAAGTTCCGGTAATTCTTCCTGGGAAATAACTCTCAAAAAGTCTAGGCTACGAAGATGTCAACCGATAAGACCGAAAAGTTAGCGCAACCAGGAGAACGCGAACTAACAAGTCGGGGCTTTATCTGTGCAGCAGTCGCATTCGCGATGATGGGTTTTACCTCAACGTGTTGGGGACCGATGCTGCCGTGGATAGCTGAGCGAAATAATTTATCGATCTCAACCTCTGGACTGGTTTTGGCAGGATTTTCTCTGCACACATTGATCGGAACAATCTTGGTCCAAGTATTTGGCCCAAAGATGGATTTAATTTGGTTCATACGACGCGGAATAATAATTGCCTTTATCGGATTTATTGGCGTTGTTACTTTAGATAGCGCTGTTCTATTAACACTCGCGGGTTGCTTCGCTGGCGTTGGATATGGTGCTACCGGACTTGCACTATTACAACTGTTTACTAGAAGTAGTAACGCGTCACACGTTCGCATGAATCTAGCTAGTGCAGCGACAGGATTTGGAGCGCTGGCGGGCCCATTCACTATTGGAATGCTTGGGTCATCGAAGATTCCTTTAATTATTGTTTTTGCTATTGGATGTTCCCTCGTTGCTACCAGATTTTTAACGGGCGCTGATTGGCGAGTCGAAAAATATGAACATAAATCACAGACTAAGCAGAATCAATTTCAATTACTAATAATCTTATTGGCAGTAATTTTCTATTCCGGACTTGAAAATTCAATCGGCGCTTGGCTTCCAACAATCATCAAGACCTCAAATGGCTCTTTAGAGTCGGGGGCGCTAAGTAGTGCATTTTTCTATCTATTTTTCTCAGCTGGCCGATTCTTCGGGGTCTATATCGCGAGATATCTTGAACCGCACACAATAATTCTGGTTGGCATCCTGGCAACTCTTCTGCCCTTCTCATTTGCCATGATTAGCAGAGATCACATGGGCTTAGGTCTTGCACTTTGCGGATTCTTTTTAGGTCCAATTTTCCCTAACTCTTCAAGCTGGATCGCACGCAAAACACCAGGTTTTCCACTAGCAACAACGGTCTTGATGATTTCAATAATGGCAGGTGCATTTATTTTCCCGCCGATACTTGGTTTTATTCTGGAAATCGGCGGAACTAATGGGTTCATGGTGGCACTTGCAACGTTGCTCGGACTATCTGCAGCCTTCTTCACTTACAGCCACAAGTATTGGCGAAGCTAATAAATCTTTAATGCTTATCTAGATTTATCTAAATTTATCTAGGAACGCCATTCCATTTCCAGCCTGATCGTCTGGCAACACCAGATAATTCAATTCTTCCTGCAAGCCAGAGTAATAGTTCACCTTGTGATTTATGAGCTGGATATTCAGTGGTTCCAGAGAAGATTCGATTGATTGCAAATTCCGCTGCTTCATTATTAGGAACAAAATCAATCCCAAAACCCTTTGCAAGATCGTAGGTATGAACACTTACTTCTACGACTCCCATCGCTGCGAATCCAACTGCATCAGAAATGCCATATGCATGCCAAGCGCGATCACTTGGATCTGCGTCTTTTACAACTTTCTCAAGGACCCTGGCTGCTGTTGCAATCATCGGTAAGTATTCAGGAGGCGTAGCTTTTTCTTTTTTCTCAAAGAGCACTGGTTGATAAGTATCAATTCGTTTTCCAACAACCTGATATGAATATTCAAGACAGGCCCGCATTGTGTGAATCGCGGTCTGAGATTGTGTCCAATCTAAGTCTGGAGTTTTAATCTCCCAATCTAAATTAACTGTGGGCTGCAACACTCTTGCAAGCTCATCTGCAACTTTAGTAACCCAACTACCTGCGTTTAAAGAATTTTCCATATCCATACAATATCCATATATTTTCTAGTCGTATAGATATACGATTTGCAAATGCCAAGTATTTTTGACGAAATAAAAATAAGAGACCTAGTAATCCCTAATCGGATCTGGCTCTCACCCATGTGCCAATACTCTGCGGTGGATGGCCTGCCTAATAATTGGCACCTGATTCATCTGGGTAAATATGCAATGGGCAAAGTTGGCTTAGTAATGACCGAGGCCTCCGGAATTTCTCCCTCTGCTAGATCAACCCTTCGCGACACCGGAATCTGGAACGACGAACAAGTTGCTGCATGGAAGCCAATAGTTAATTTTGTTCACGAGCAAGGTTCGAAAATTGGAATTCAACTCTGGCATGCCGGCCAGAAGGGTTCAACTACAGCACCGTGGCAGGGTCAAGATTATGTTTCACCGGCAGAGGGCGGCTGGCAGGCAGTTGCACCAAGTGAAATTGCATTTGGAAAATTACCAACACCAAGAGCGGTTACTAAAGAAGATATCAAATCAATAATTGAAGATTATAGAAACGCTGCGCTTCGTGCAGTAAAAGCTGGCTTTGACGTCATTGAAATACACGGCGCTCATGGCTATTTAATTCACTCTTTCTTCTCACCTATTTCAAATAAGAGAGGCGATGAATACGGTGGCTCGTTTGATAATCGAATTCGTTTCTTACTCGAAGTCGTAGAAGCAATCAGAAGTGTTATTCCAGAAGGTATGCCGCTCTTTTTGCGAACCTCTTCACATGACTGGATTGACGGCGGTTGGGACACTAGCGAGAACAGCGCACTTGCGAATGTTCTACTTCCATTGGGCGTTGATTTAATTGACTGCTCATCTGGTGGAATCAAATCCGACATCACTTATCCAGTTGCACCTGGCTATCAAGTTCGATTTAGCGAAGATGTTAAAGCTGCAAGCAAGATGTTGACCTGTGCGGTTGGTGTAATAACTGATCCAAAATTTGCGCAAGAGATTGTTGAATCTGGAAAAGCGGATGCAGTTATGTTGGGTCGCGAATTTCTCCGAAACCCTAACTGGGTGTTAAGCGCAGCAACAACTCTTGGCGTTGAATTGGAATGGCTAAATCAATACAAGCAGGGCAAGCCAAAGAAAGTTCTTCCATACTAAATTGTTCGCATTGCGCAAGCCAATTTCTATTTGTAGACCCTTTTTAAGTTAAGAATTTTGAACTAGTATTTCGGAATCAGTGAATGCCGATATTGGGGGAGCGATGAGTTTAGCTATCGAAATCGAGAAACTTGGTTCAGATTTCTGGAATTGGCGAACCTTGCAACAACCAAGATCGCATGATGACATTCCTCGACTTGAGCGAGTAGCTAATTGGAAACCAGCTTGGGCACCGAGTGATGTCACAAAATATCGCACTGAGATTAAGAACTTTGAGAGTCGCTGGAAATCAATTGATGTTGGAACATCTGCTTCATTGAAGGTTGATAAAGCTAGCTGGATTGATTATCAATTAATCGGTAGCGCAATCCACAGAGTTTATTGGGAGCTCGACCATATAAAGATCTGGCAGGAACAACCTCGCTTCTATATAGATCAAACAATTGGTGTTCTATTTGACCTACTTCTTCCATTAAAAATTACTGCCAAGGAAGTAAAAGAAGCGATATTTATCTTGGGAAATACCAAAGAAATTTTAGATAATGGTCGTAGTAATTTAGAGGGCAACTCGGTTGGGCCATATGCCACAGTCGCAATTGAATTACTCGAAAACATTGAAGAGCAAGTTTCTACGACTGTAAGTGAACTTGGGAAATTAGTAGATGCCAACCTTGCCGCAGAGTTAAAGAGTGCGGCCGAACCTGCGATTGCTGCCTTTATCGAATTTAGAGAGTGGCTAAAGAAGAACTTAAGTTCAATGAAGCCAATCAAGGCAATCGGTAAAGAGAAATACGAGTGGTTCTTCAATAACATTGCATTGGTTCCATTTTCTACCGCCGAGCTCCGTCTGATTGGCGAAATCGAATGGGATCGAGCAGTCACGCTCGAGCATTTAACTGCCAATAAGTATCGCAAAGTTGCAGTTCCGCCAATTCCTAAAACGGATGTCGAACAGGTTGCAAATGAAGCGAAAGCAGAAGTGCAAGTAAGAGACTTCTATGAGAACGAGGGAATTCTTTCTCAACCAAACTCTTTGAAGCACTATCTAACTGCGCCACTTCCAACATATCTGGCACCAATCAAGTGGCTTGGTGTTACTGATGATTTAACTGGACAATCCCGAGTTGATGAAGATGGATATTCATATGTCCCAACACCCCATGACAAACTGCCATATTTCTATGCAGCAAATGCTCGCGATACCAGAGCTGGAATTGTTCACGAAGGTGCGCACTACCAACAACTGGCAATTTCATGGCGCCACGAATGTAAATTACGTAGACATTATTATGACTCTGGCGTGAATGAAGGAATCGCTTTCTATAATGAAGAACTTCTCTTGGCTGCCGGTCTATTTGACGATGCAGTCCATTCAAAGACAGTTATGTATAACTTCATGAAGTTACGTGCGATGCGAGTAATCGTTGATGTTGCTTTAGCAACTGGCGAGATTGATATTCCAACTGCAACTGCCTATTTAGAGCGTAAAGTCCCAATGGACCATGGAACTGCCTACGAAGAAGCAGTTTTCTTCTCCTCTTGCCCGGGTCAAGCACTTACCTACCAAATTGGTAAGACCCAGATAATCAAGCTCTTCTCCGATGCGGTTTCAAAACAACGCGCAAACAATAAGGATTTCGACATGAAGGAATTCCATGACTACCTCTGGCTAAATGGAAATGTGCCGCTCTCGCTTCTGCGCTTTGAATACTTAGATGATGCAAGTGAAATTGCATCGATTGAAAAAGCAAAGAATTTATCAACCCTCAAAATATAAAGGAGAATAAAATGAATGCTGATCAAGAATATATCTGGAATGGTGTTCTCACCATGTATGAAGGATTTATTGAAAAGAACCGACCAAAGATTGACGTATTCATTAACGAAGATTGCACCGTTTGGGATTCGACCGAGCGCGATATGGCCTTCGGCATCAAGGGACTAAATGAAGTTCGTGGCCGCCGCCCGACCGATCCAAACGCGCCACAAGTAGAACGAATCGACGCTACTGATCCAGTAATTTCAATTCATGGTGACTTTGCAATTGCTCGCCATTATTTCAAAGTGGTTTACAAGAATGGGTCTTCACCAACTCGTGAAGTTCGAAATACTGGTATCTGGCAAAAATTCCCAGTGGGCTGGCAGATAATCCATAACCACGAAGATGAACTTCCACTCTAATGTTTGATTACAAAGAGCGCCGGACCAAGCTTTATGCGCTTATGGAAGCAGAAGGCGTAGACCTTGTCTTCCTTCCAAAGCATTCTGCCGATCTAGATTATTTAACCGGCACCGAACGTCGCGTAGTTACATTTGGAAATGTTCAATATACCCACCATTGGGTTGCAGGGGCATTTTTGCATCCAAAGCATGACCCGAAATTCGTGCTTCCTCGGATGATTGTGGAATTCGACTCCCCAAATGGTGTTGATCCAAACACCACAACTGTCAGCGAACTAGATGATGCTCATGCGAAGTTTAAAAAGGTTGCCGAGAGCTTCGGCAAGGTAAAAAAGATTGCGGTAAGTTCCAGAACTTGGGGCGAAACCATCATGCACATCATGCAAGTATTTCCAGATGCAACCATAGTTAACGCTGAAGAATTGGTTAACAAGCTACGTCGCATTAAGTCAGCGGAAGAAATTGCTGAAATGACTAAAGCCTGTTATCTAGTTGATGAAGTCTTGGCTCAGGTTGAAGGTCGCGTAAATATCGGTGTTACCGAACTTGATTTAAAGACTGAAGTTAATTTCCAGATGAATGAACGTGGATCAAAAACTGAATCATTCGATACCGCGGTCTGGTCAATGGGTCCTAAAAATAATCGTGACGCTTCAGATCGTAGAAGCAGCAATCCAATTGTTGGCGGCATGGGAGTCTCCTTTGACTTCGGATCTGTTATCAATGGTTACTGCGCTGACTTTGGTCGAACCGTTTTTGTTGGCGACCCTTCTGGTGAATATCAAAAGGTTTATGAATTGGTGATGGCAGCACAAGCTGCTGGAATCGCTGCTGTTGCACCTGGTGTTCCGGCATCACAGGTTCATAAAGCAACTCGTGATGTAATCGTTGAAGGTGGTTATGGCGATTGGTTTAGACACCGCACCGGACACTGCATCGGTTTAGATGTCCACGAGTTCCCATTCATCTCTGAAGAAGATCACACGCCTCTGGAAGTTGGTATGACCTTCACAATTGAGCCTTCAGTTTTCTGGCCCGGCAAAGTCGGAGTTAGAGTTGAGGACATTATTGTTGTTGAGGAAACTGGCGGCCGAAAAATTAACCAGCATCCAACTGATTTAGTCGCGAACTGATTTACCTGCGGGTAGTTTGTAACAAAATTTTATATAACAAAATGTAATCATTTTTTGTTCGAGATTCGCACTATTTACGCACAATAAGGTAGAAAATTTCTCATTTTTGCGTTGACTCATGTTGTTAACTTAGGCAGACTTCATCCACAAAGTCGTCCATATCGGTAGAGCTTAATCTCTGCTTTCATGTGCGATTCCGATTGCAAAAAGAAAGGCACTATCAATGAAGTTGAACTTTAAAAGTATTGCCAGCATTGCACTATCTACAGCAGTAGTAACTGCTGGCCTTGTTGCATTGCCAGCAAATGCTGCGACTAAGAATCTTACTGTTGAGACTGTATTCCAGTTGACATCAACAGATCCTGCTCGTTCATTCGAGCAAACCGGAAACATGATTAACCGTACACTTTACGAAACACTTGTTACATACAAGGGTGGAGATGCTTCAACACCAGTTCCTGGTATCGCATCAAAGTGGACAGTTAACGCTGCAGCAACCGAATTTACTTTCACAATTGATCCAAAGGCAAAGTTTGCTGATGGCACAAAGGTAACTTCTGCAGACGTAGTCTTCTCACTTAACCGTTTGAAGAACGTTAAGGGCAACCCTTCTTCACTAATGAACGGAATTACAGTTTCTGCTCCAAATGCATCGACTGCAGTTCTGACAACTGAGAAGGCGACACCACAAGTATTAGCAATCGTTACATCACCAGCTCTTGGAATCTTGAACAGCAAGGTTGTAAAAGCTAACGGTGGTTCTGATGCGGCTGACGCAAAGGAAACAGACAAGGCTCTTGATTTCCTAAAGACTAAGTCAGTTGGTAGCGGACCTTACGTATTGAAGTCATTCAACCTAACAACTGAAGTTGTTCTAGAGAAGAATGCTAAGTACTGGGGCGCAAACCCAGCAGGATATGACAAGATTATTGTCAGAAACGTTCCTGTAAACGTTCAACGTCTAAACGTTATTAAGGGAACTTCATCTATCGCAGTTGACCTTTCACCAGATCAAGCATCAGGTGTTGGCAGCAAGGTAAATGTTGTTACAGGTAAGGCTTCAAACGTCTTCTTCTTCTACCTAAGTGCGAACAGCACATTCTCTGGAGCAACAAAGTTCACTGCTGATCCAAAGTGCGTAGAAGCAGCTCGTTATGGAATCAACTACAACAAGATAGTTCGCTACGCAGGTCTTGGCGCAATCCAAGCTCCTGGAATTATCCCAAGCTTCTTCTCTGGTGCATTAACTCAGAAGGATGCAATCAAGCAAGATACAGCTCGTGCAAAGGCAGCATTTGATGCTTGTGGAATCAAAGACACACCAGTTTCAATCGGATACTGGGGAGATGGCGGCGCAGTTAACGGCCTCAGCTTCGGTTCACTTGCAGCACTTGTAGATGAAGATCTACGTGCAATTGGTTTCAAGACCAAGCTTGCCGGCGCACCAATTGCGGTTTCACTACCAATTTACCGCGAAAATAAAGAAGAGATGGGTCTATGGCTCTGGGGTCCAGACTGGCCAGATTCAACCAACTACACCGAAAGCTTTAGCCCAGGTACAAAGGTTGGTCTACGTATGGGTTGGGTCGCTGGACAAGATGCTGTAATTACTGACCTTCAAACAAAGGCAGCTACAGCAACTGATCCTAAGAAGCGCGCAGCTCTCTTTACATCATGGCAGAAGGAAATGAATAAGCGCAGTCCACTTATTCCTCTAGTTCAGCCAGCAGCAATTCTTGTTGCTAACAAGTCAGTAAAGGGTGTTCAAGACCATCCAATCTGGAAGGTAAATCTTTCTGAACTTAAGTAGTTAATACTTAAATTTAGTTAAGATACATAGGTGAAGGTGAAGCCAGTTTCAGGCGAGAGGAAAACGCGCAAGCGACCTCTCTCTGGAACTGGCTTCACTCCTTTTATAATCCGGAGATTACTCACCAGCATTCTCTTAGTTTTCGGTGTTACATTTATTTCTTTTTCAATTACTCAGCTAGTTCCGGGAGACCCCGTAGCTGCAAATTTAGGTCAGAGCGCATATAGCGATCCAGAAATTGTGGCCGCCTTCGAGAAAGAGTTCGGCCTCGATCAGCCAGTACCAGTTCAATATTACAGATACATCACAAATTTACTTCAGGGAGACCTTGGAGTTTCACTTTCCAGTAAGCGCCCAGTAGCAGAAGATTTGAAAGAGTATTTCCCGGCAACTTTAGAGATTGCACTTGTCGCAGTATTTCTTGCGCTAATTGTCGGATTACTTCTTGGAATAATCTCCGCGGTTACTCGCGATCGTTGGCCAGATCAAATTATTAGAGTCTTTAGTCTTACTGGTGTTTCAATGCCTGCATTTTGGACGGCACTAACCGCCTTCTATATCTTCTTCTTCGTACTGGGTTGGGCGCCGGGAACTGGCCGCCTTGAACCAGGCGGAGAACCACCTCCAACAGTTACGGGTCTCTTCACGATTGACGCGCTAATTAAAGGTGATTTTCAAACATTTAGACAGGCGTTTTCATATCTATTACTTCCTGCAATTGTTCTAGCGATTTATGCGGTCGGAGTCTTAACCCGGTTTACTCGCGCTTCAATGCTTGAAATTTTGGGTAATGATTATGTAAGAGCGGCAAGAGCAAAAGGTCTTCCAGAATTTACAGTTATTAGACGACATGTTCTTCGCCCAGCTCTACTTTCAATTATTACGGTAGCAGGTGTGGCTTTTGCAAGTTTGCTGGCCGGATCAGTTCTAGTTGAGAACGTCTTCTCTTGGCCTGGGCTAGGTCAATATGCATATCGCGCCGCAGTTGGTTTGGATCTACCAGGAATCATGGGAGTTAGCATGATTGTCGCAACGGTTTATATCACCATGAATTTACTTGTAGACATTCTCTATCGCATTATTGATCCGCAAATGAAAGATTCTGCTTAATGGCAACTCTAATTAAAAAGACGAAGCGTTCTAAGAGCGTTAATTCTATCTGGCGCCAACCGCTTGCTGTTGTTGGTATTTTAATTATTGCAACTTGGACAATCCTTGCGGTATTTGCTCCTTGGATTGCACCTTATGATCCGAATGCCCAAGACGCTGAGAAGTTTTTAACTCCTTCAGCTGCGCACTGGATGGGAACCGATGAATTAAACCGTGATATCTGGAGCCGTATTATTTATGGAGCCCGAATCTCACTTCCTTATTCACTCTTATTAGTAGTTCTATCCGCAACTCTGGGATCAGTTATTGGCGCGATTTCAGGATATGCCGGCGGCAAAGTTGATTCATTTATCATGCGCGTAACCGATGTCTTCTTTGCATTCCCAGGAATTGTTTTGGCAATGGCAGTAGCTGCCGCACTTGGACCCCAAATTAGAAATGCAGTTATTGCAGTAACAATTGTTGCTTGGCCGGTATACGCGCGTTTAGTTCGTGGTCTAATTTTGAATGCGAAGCAGAATGATTATGTGACGGCATCAGCGCTACTTGGGTCTTCTGCACTTCGAACTTTAGTTGTTGATCTGCGCCCAAATCTTTCTGGGCCAGTCTTTGTTCTGGCATCACTTGAAGTTGGAAATGCCCTATTACTTCTATCCGGACTTTCATTCCTTGGACTTGGTGCCCAACCGCCATCTGCAGAGTGGGGCTCGATGGTTTCAATGGGCGCAGTTAACTTTGATCGTTGGTGGGTCGGACTATTCCCAGGGCTAGCAATTTTGACGGCCGTATTAGCTTTTAACTTCATTGGCGATTCACTTCGGGACGCGCTTGATCCAAGAACTGCAAAGGCGCTGCGCGACTAATGAACCTTTTAACTGTAGAGAATTTAACGGTAACTCTTGCGACTGGAAGTGGCGATGCCCAGGCGGTTAGAAACTTATCGTTCAATGTTGGCCACGGAGAAATTTTAGGAGTAGCAGGCGAGAGCGGTAGCGGAAAGACGATGACTGCGCTCAGCATGCTCGGGCTTCTGCCTTATAAAGGCAAGGCGAGTGGCTCTATAAAATTTGATGGTCGCGAAATTCTTACAAGTTCAAAGCGCGAATATCGCGATTTACGCGGTAAAGAAATCGCAATGATCTTTCAAGATCCAATGACATCGCTTCACCCAATGCTAACTGTCGAAGTTCAACTAACCGAGCACCTTCGCCACCACCGCAAAGTAAGTAAGGATGCTGCTAGAAATAGTGCACTAGAACTTCTTGCAACTGTAAAGATTCCAGAACCAGCAGCTGCGCTTCGTGCCCACCCAAGTCAATTCTCAGGTGGAATGCGTCAACGTATTGCAATTGCCATGGCACTAGCTTGCGAACCAAAATTACTAATTGCAGATGAGCCAACAACTGCGCTGGATGTAACTGTTCAGGCCGGAATTTTGAAGTTACTTCACCAACTTCGAAAAGAGCGCAATCTTTCAGTCATGGTAATTACGCACGATCTAGGAGTTCTTTCCTCACTAACTGATCGAATCATGATCATGTATGCCGGCTCTGAAGTTGAGTCTGGCTTAACAACAGATTTGTTGCGCAATCCCCGTCACCCTTATACAAAGGGTTTAATTGCCGCGTTGCCTGGAAATTCTGCAAGTAATTCTAAGAACTTACTTTCGATTGACGGTATGCCACCGGAACTTGGAAACTTCCCAACCGGATGCGCCTTCCATACTCGTTGCAATTATGCAAAGGAGAGTTGTAAGGGCGCAATTCCAGAAGTTACTAATTTGAATTCAACTCATCGAATTTTCTGCCCAATAAATCCTTTTAGCGAAGTTACAAGCGCTGGATCGCAATCATGAAAGAAATCCTAAATATCAAGAACGTCTCGGTGGAATACGATCGCCATGGTCGCAAGGTCCGTGCGGTGGCCGGCGTAGATTTAACGCTCAACTCAGGTGAGATTCTTGGTCTAGTAGGGGAATCTGGTTGCGGAAAATCAACTTTAGGAAAAGCGATTGTAGGAATTCTCGCTCCAGTTACGGGCGAAGTTGTATTTGATGGCGAGAAGGTTAAGAAACTCACTAGAGGAAAGCGCCCAGAGCATTTCCGTAATTTGCAAATGATTTTCCAAGATCCATATGGCTCACTAAACCCAAGACGCAAAATTGGCGTCCAGATTGCAGATGGGTTAATTGTTGCTGGAATGCCGAAGAAATTAGCTTTACTTAAGGCCGCAGATTTGCTTGAAAAGGTTGGCCTACCAAGAAATGCTGTAGATAGATTTGCTCACCAATTCTCTGGCGGTCAACGTCAGCGGATTTCGATTGCTCGTGCGCTAGCCGCAGCACCAACAGCGATTATCGCGGATGAACCGATTTCGGCTTTAGATACCTCCTCACAAGCGCAGGTCGCAAATCTATTGGTGAATCTCGTAGATGAATTTGATATGGGTATGGTCTTTATTTCTCACGATCTATCAATCGTTCGCAGAATTTCTGACCGAGTTGCAGTTATGTATTTAGGAAAGATTGTTGAGGTCGGAACCGTCGATCAAATTTGGAATAACCCATCTCATCCTTATACCCGAGCATTAATTTCTGCTATCCCACATGCAGATGGAACTTCCTTTATGCCACAAGATTTACCTGGCGATGTTCCAAATCCAATGAGCCCACCAAGTGGCTGTCGTTTCCATCCACGTTGCCCATTAGCGAAGGAAGAGTGTAAAACCCAAGAACCAGGACTTCGTAAATTGGGCGATGGCCGAGATGTTGCCTGTGTTCTTCAAACAGCTGGAAACCAACCAGTCACAATTACTTTAAATTAAGAATCGCGGAGATTAAATTGCTAATTACAAATGCAAAAATAGTTGATGTTGTATCTGGCGAAATTAGAAGTGAAGATGCGGTTCGGGTCTCAGCTAATGGCGAGATCACCGAGCTCGGTAAATCAACTACTCTAAATCGCAGCGCTGATGAAGCAATAATCGATTTAGATGGAAGATACTTATTTCCCGGTTTGATCTCTTGCCACACCCACTTGTCAGTTGTCTTCCCATTCTCGCTGACAGATCCAAATGAGGATCCTGCGATCACTGCATTTCGTGCGGCAGAGCGAGCACATGACGCGCTCCACTCCGGCATTACAACTCTGCGCTCGGTTCACGAACAGAATCAAGTTGATTTATATTTGCGTCGAGCTGCGCAATCAGGTTGGTTTAAAGGTCCAAGAATTTTTGGTGCTGGTCGTGCGCTCTCAACTCCAGATGGACATGGCGCAGGATCTGCATGCAGCTATGCAAAAGATTTCGATGGCTTCTATAAAGCCGCGATTGGCGAATTAGATGATGGTGCTGACCATTTAAAGATATTTATCACTGGTGGATTAGCCCGTGCGGGAGAGCGACCAGAAGATCCAGAGATGACCGATGATGAAATTAGAGGAGTTGTAAAGGCGGCAGAAGAGCGAAACACCTATGTTGTTGCACATGCCGGTGAATCAGCTGCGATTCAACAGGCACTTCGTCTTGGCGTTCGCTCATTTGAACATGGCTACATAATGGATCAAACCACGGTAGATGCAATGGCTGCGAAAGATGTTTTCTATTCACCAACGTTATGTGTCACAAGGTCTGAGAGCTGGATGCGTGAAAAAGGATTTGAAGAGGCATCAATTCAGAACTGTTTAGCGGTTGCTGATCGGCACTTAGCAAGCGCAAAACTTGCAATCAAAGCTGGGATAAAGATGACAAACGGAACTGATTACCCACCAGGGGACAAGGTTGAAGGAACAAGTGCCGCACTACACGAACTATTTTTAATGCATGGTGCCGGTTTAAGCACCTTGAAGTCGCTTCAATCAATAACTTCAACAGCAGCAAGTTTGATTAATCAAAAAGATAAATTAGGTCAGATTAATAAGGGCTTCTACGGTGATTTCATTGCAATGCGCGGAAATCCTTTAGATGACCCACAGAACTTACGAGAATTAGATTTGGTAATGCAAGGTGGCCAAATTGTCGAGAATAAGCTGTAATTAAAATGGCAACTCAGAAAGTAGAGATGTGGTTTGACACGCTCTGTCCTTGGGCTTGGATGACATCTAGATGGTTGGTTGAAGTAGAAAAAGTTAGGGATATTTCAATTGTCTGGAATCCAATGAGTCTTTACTATTTAAATAAAGGTCGCGAATCAATTAGCGCCGAGTATCTGGATTATGCAAAGAAGGCTCTAGGCCCACTTCGTGTCATTATGGCCGCTGAGGCTTTGTATGGCGAGAAAATCAAGGGCGATTTATACACCGCCTTTGGTAATGAGATCCATCCGGGGAAGCAGAAGATTTCGGATGATTTAACTGCAAAGGTTCTTTCTCAATTTTCGTTCTCACAAGATCTAATGAAGTTTGCCCAAGATGAATCGTTAGATGAAAAGATTATCGAAGTCCACAATCGCGGGCTAAGTAAGGTTGGCGAAGATGTTGGAACGCCAATTATTAGTGTTGGTGAAGTCGCATTCTTTGGACCAGTAATCTCGCCAGCACCAAAAGGTGAGGAAGCCGGAAAGTTATTTGATGGTGTAGTTGGAGTTGCTAGTTATCCTGGATTCTTTGAAATCAAGAGAACCAGAACAGTTAAACCAATCTTCGATTGATCTAAAAACTATTTAGCTAGTTGAACCAGCAAAGTATCTAGTTCATCCATCAATTTAGAAATCTTCGTGACGCGGTCTTTTCCTTCTTGAC
Source organism: Bifidobacterium breve (assembly GCA_945863115.1). Classification (GTDB taxonomy): domain Bacteria; phylum Actinomycetota; class Actinomycetes; order Nanopelagicales; family Nanopelagicaceae; genus AAA044-D11. Next base: position 27,613 of record CAMAYZ010000007.1, on the reverse strand, counting down.
CGAGTTCTGCGAAAGTTGTAATTGGCGGTCTTACATCGCCCACTGGGTAACCGCGAACAGCAGCTAGCGCCTTCGAATAACACTGGTGACCATAAAGTGGGTGACCTTCGGCAATTACATGGTCAATCTTTGTAATGAATCGATCTATCTTCTTTGCATCTTCAACGCGACCAGCCGCCAAGTATTCACAGATGACCGTTGAAGCTTCCGGAATATAATTTGCGTAAGGATTTACATATCCGACGGCGCCCAGTTGATACGACTCAACTACTCGCTCACCGGCAAAAACATTGACCAGACCATTTGACTCTTCAATAACATCGCGCACTCGGGCGATATCTTGGCTGGCCTCCTTGATGTACCTAACCTGCTCGAAAGACTTTGCTATTTTCGCAACCAGAGCTGCTGGAATATCTACATTCGATGTAAATGGATTGTTGTAAATCATGATTGGGATTGAAACCACACCACAGATTGCTTTGTAGTAGTTATAAATCTCATCGAGTGTTGGTTTGTAATAATAGGGCGGAAGAATCATTAAGCCGTCGGCGCCCAACTCTTGAGCCTCTTTGCTAAATCGAACTGCATTTGGGGTATAGGCGTTTGTGGTGCCCACCAATACATCTATCCGGCCATCAATGTGCTTCACAGTTGTTTCAACGATTGTTCGACGCTCGTCATCGCTAATAGTTAAAAATTCTCCGGTAGTTCCTAAAACAATAACTCCGGGAGATTTACTTTTGATCTGCCAATCGAGAAGATTCTTAAGTGCAGCGGTATCTACCGATTTTCCACCCTCTGTAAATGGTGTTACCAAAACACCGTAACTACCGCGGAATTGCTTAGACATTTCTCCCCAATCAACTACTCAAACATCAGCTCGTAAGTTAGTATATTAATGTGTTTACCAATTCACATCAATCAATTACGAGAAGAAATTTCGATGTAATTGTTATTGGCGGTGGATCTGCAGGTTGCGCTACTGCCTACAACCTCGCAATCAAGGGTGCGAATGTCGCACTTTTAGAAAAATTTGATTTGAATACTCAAGCGTCAGGCAGAAATGCCGGAAGCTTGCACGGACAAATTCAATTCGAACCATTTCATCAACTCGGAATGAAATGGGCGAGAGATTTTCTACCAGGATTATCATTTTTAGCTTCTTCACTTGAGATTTGGAAAACCCTTGGCGAGAAATTAAATACCGATCTTGAAGTTGGCGGCAAGGGTGGATTGATGGTCGCTGAGTCCGCTTCAGATATGGTTGCGCTAGAAGCAAAGGTAAAACTTGAGAATGAAGTTGGAATTGCATCACGTTTAATTGATCAAAAAGAGTTACATGAGATGGCCCCATATATTTCTCAGAAAATGCTAGGTGCTGCTTTTTGCCCGATTGAAGGGAAAGCGAATCCATTAGTTACAGCGCCTGCTTTTGCGGCGAGAGCTAAAGAAGTCGGAGCCAGTATTGTCACTGGAGTTGAAGTATTGGCGATCGAAAAGGTAGATGGAAAATTTAAGATTCTGACCGACGCCGGAGATTTTTTTGCCGAAAAGGTGGTGCTTACTGCAAATGCTGGGCTACCTAAACTCGCAAAATCTTTAGGTTTAGATCTGCCAATCTCAGATGTGCCAGTACAGGTTTCGGTAACCGAACAAGTTGATAAATTCGTAAACCATCTGATTTATTTCACAACTGAGAAATTAACCTTTAAACAGGCGAATTCTGGCTCGCTATTGATCGGTGGTGGCTGGCCAGCTAGATACGACAACTCAGGAGAGGCAGTATTAAATCTTGACTCATTGCAATCTAATCTGCGGGTAGCGCTAAAGGTCTGCCCTTCGATATCCAAGATTAAAGTAATTAGAACTTGGATTGGAGTCGGAAACGGAACACCCGATCACAATCCAGTTATTGGGGAACTGCCAAACACTCCTGGTGCCTACGTAGGCATGTATCCGTATATGGGATTTACTGCTTCGCCACTTCTAGGGGAAGTTCTATCTGATTTAGTTCTTAACTCAGCTTCAAAAATAGATTTAAAGCCATTCGCGCTAACACGTTTCTAACCGAACTACTGAGGCGACTTCCTCGCACCTATCCTACGTGAGCGCTCTAGTTGTAGAGACCAAGGAATTTTCTCGCCAAGTTCTTCAGCCGCACTAATTGCCCAACGTGGATTGCGTAGCATCTGCCTTCCAATCATTACCGCATCGCTGCTTTTGCTTTCGATAATCTCTTCGGCTTGAACTGCCTCGGTAATAATGCCAACCGCTGAAGTTAATATCTTCGACTCTGCTTTTATGCGAGCAGCGAGTGGAACTTGATATCCAGGGCCTGTTGTAATTTTTGCATCGTGAACTAGGCCACCAGATGAGACGTCTATTAAATCAACACCAACATCTTTAATAATTCGACAGAGCGCAATGGACTCTTCAACATCCCAACCGCCCTCAACCCAATCAGTTGCCGAGATCCGAGTAAATAGTGGCATTTCATCGCCGATATGTTCTCTGATGGCTTTTGCGGTTTCAACTAGGAATCTAATTCTGTTTTCAAAGCTGCCACCGTATTGATCGCTGCGTTTATTTGTTATTGGAGACATAAATTGGTGGAATAAATAGCCATGAGCTGCGTGAATCTCAATGACATCGAAACCAGCATCAATTGAACGCAGACTCGCTTCAACAAACTTTGTTGTTAGTCCATTAATTTCAGCAACCGTAAGTTCTCTTGGAATGGGAAAATCTTTGAAGCTAATTGGGCTCGGAGCTGTAGTCTCCCAACCACCTTCACTAGCACTTGCAATTTCGTGATCATCCCAAGGAACCATGGTCGAGCCTTTGCGCCCAGCATGTGCCAATTGAATTCCAATTTTTACACCTTGCGAGTGAACGAAATCTACGATCGGTTTAAATGCTGCAGCCTGCTTGTCATTCCAAATACCTGTACAACCAATTGAAATGCGTGCTTCAGGTTCTACGCCAGTTGCCTCAACCATTATCAATCCAACACCGCCAGTAGCAAATGACCCAAGATGAACGTTGTGCCATTCGCCGACAACACCATCTTTAGCGGAATATTGGCACATGGGGCTTACCCAAACACGATTTGCGAAATCAGTGGAACGAATTTTAATTGGTGTGAAAAGTGCTGATGTCATATTGAAAATTCTATCTTAGATTGGCACACTAGCGGAGTGAAAGAAAATACTTCAGGGCGGATTCCACTCGATGGAAATATCGAACGTGGTGCAGCCGTAACAATTGACTTAAATGGCAAGCCTGTAACTGCCTATCTTGGTGAAAGTGTTGCCACAGTCCTGCTCTCTGAAGAAGTTTTCGCAATGCGAACAACTACCTTGGGGGAGTCACGAGGTGTTTTTTGCGGAATGGGAGTTTGTTTCGATTGTTTAGTCGTTGTCGATGACAAACCAAATACTCGGGCTTGTATGACCTGGGTAAAAGCCGGAATGAATATTAGAACCCAAGACGGGTTAAAAGCTTCTAACTAATTGAACTAATTAGTAGTTGCTCTCCACAAGTGATACATATTGATCATCTGGATCTTTGAAATATACATATTTGAATTCAGTATTTCCAACATCTAATACTTGAATATCGCTATGTGTTTCAATTCCTAAACTTTTCAACGTTGCGACAGCCTTTTTAATATTCTGCACGCCGATTCCAAAATCCATTGGCCCGACATGGCCCCATTCGCCGCGGCAATCTTCCCAGAGCGGGGTAAGTCGAACTGGTTCGATTCCAGCGCCTTCACCAGACAACCAGAGTGTCATGTGATGTCCTGGAAGTGGGCGACCAACTTGATACCAAGGGGCCATCGGATCAAAGAACTCTTTTGATTCAAAGATTTGATCAATGAAACCTAATTGCTTATAAAAATCAGTTGTTACCTTCATGTCATGAACACCGAAGGCCACATGGTTTACGCCTTCGATACGTGGCGCAGCTGGACGCGAGGTCCAAAGCCCCTTCCAATCAATTAATTCAACCTTACCCATCCAAGGGTCTGCAACATATGCAATATCTAAATCAATACCATGTTCACCAACGCTTGCACTTAGTGGTTCCATTAAAGATTTAATTTTTAGATCATCTACCAAGTGGCGAAATATTTTTTCGGTGTGAAGGGTGTGAAGACAAACTTCAGCAAGTCCGACCTCACCATATCCAATACCTGCTGGATATTCAGGCGCACCATTTCCATCTAAGCGTTGAACTAACTTAACTTTCCCTGGTCCAAGTCGAGTTGTATGGCGGTTTCCGAGCATAACAATTCTGGCCTTGACATCTTTTTTCTTGCAAATTTCCTCAAGACCTGGAACCGGTCCGGTGTAATCAAAATAAAGTTCAGTGAAACCTAACTTATCTCGCCAAAATAGAAGTGCCTCGTCCATATTGCCAACACCAATACCAGCATGGTCTACTCCACGAAAATTTTGCACCGAACTATTCCTTTCCGACTGGGATATTGCATTCGATTAAAGTTGCTCTGATTTTTGCAAGGCTAGCTGGATCTGTTAGTGGAAGACGTGGGGCTCTAACGCTGCCACCAGGAAGTCCCATAATTTTCATGATTGCTTTTAATTGGCTCTGATACGAGCCGTAAATTCCACGCCAACCACCTGGTTGCCAGAGCTTTCCAAGAAGTATTTCATTCTCGACTGCATGCTTCTGAGCAGCTTCGATGTTTCCACTCCAGTAATTTTCCCAGAACAATGGATCAGCTTTTCCATAGATACTTCCGCCACCAATCGTTCCGTCACCACCATATTGCTGCATGAACTTTAGATTTTCAGGAACCATGAAATTTCCATAAATTCGGACTCGGTCATTTACGCGGCGAGCGGTATCTCTAAACTGATCGCCATTCGCTGTGCTGTCTTTGATTGCAACAATGTTCTCTACATCAGCTAAGCGCTCAGCGAGTTCGCCCTCGATTTCAATATTGGTTCCGTGTGGCCAGTTATAAATCATGACTGGACCTTGAATACCAGTTGAAAGTTCAGAGAAATAAGCCACGGTCTCATCTGGAAGTGTCTTTGCATAAGCGGGAGCAGATGAACAAACACCAGCGGCGCCGGCTGCCATCGCATGCACACCTAATGGGATTGAATCACGAGCGGTAAATGTTGTAATACCAACGACTACTGGAATTCGACCGGCTACTCGATCTAATACAAATTCAATTAACTCTTTGCGCTCTGGAATCGTTTGGGAAAACCATTCGCCAGTAGTTCCATTAACAAAAATGCCATGCATTCCACACTCGAGATACCAATCGACTAACTTCCCAAAAGTTTCAAGGTCTAGGTCGCCATTCTCTTTAAAAGGGGTAGGGCTTGCGGGCCAGTAACCCTTCCAATCGATGGAGTTTCTATCCATTTTTTATTTGCTCCTATTTTTTTCAGTTAGCGATCAACGTGGAATTCATTTGGAATAAGGCCTTTAGCGCCAGGTTGCGACATATATTCAGCAAGCATTCTGGAGACCATAGGACCTAGTGTAAAACCTGTTGGGACCATTGCAATATGGTAGCCCGGTATTTTTTCAGATTCGCCAAGAATTGGTTTGAAGTCATTTGTATATGCCCAAACACCAGACCAGACTCGAACTAATTGCACATCTTTAAGCATTGGAAGAACTCGGACCGCAACTGCTGCATTACCTGCCGCGCTTTCCCAAAAGTTCGAATAGCGCAGCGGAAACTTCTCTTCGCGAGAAGGCCAGCCGCCACCAATGATGAAAGTATTGTTTGTAGTCTGTTTAAGAGTTAACCGGCGCCCGATATGTTGAACCATGGCTTCCAAGAAGTATTCTCTAGGCTCGGTAACATTTACATGTAGGCCACTTAAACCCATTGGTAAATTCAAACCTAGCTGCGAAGATATTTCAGCAGTCCAGGCACCACTTGCATTAACTACACGATTGCAAAGAATGGTTCCGCGATTAGTATGAATTTTAAATCGAAAGCCAGGTATTCCAGTTATCTGTTCGATTCGAATGACTTCACAATTGGTGCGAATCTTTGCGCCAAGTTGATGTGCGCGATATGCATAAGTTGGTCCAACTAGAAGTGGATTGGCATGTCCTTCTCGTGGGCAGAAAGCGATTCCGGACAAGTCTGGCGCTAAATACGGGGCAAACTCTCGCATTTCATTTCCGGTCATTACTTGGGTCTCAAGACCGGCAATCTCTTCGATTCGCTGTTTATCGCGGAGTACTTGAAGCTCTTCTTGGGTCTCAGCAACCATAAATCCGCCAGTGAAGTGAACGCCAAGATCAGCATCTAACTCTTTCTCAATATCATCCCAGAGCATTGCGGCATCTAACATCAACTTAGTTTCTTCGGCTAAACGCTTGTCGTCAGCGTCAGTCATATTGTCGGTTAGCTGGTGAAGTGCAATTTGAAAGTGGAAGCTTCCAGCATTAGTTCCGGATGCTTCACGATTTAAATCATTTCGCTCTAGCAGAGTTACTTCGACACCAGATTTTGCTAAGTAGTAGGAGAGTGCAGTTCCTAAAAGTCCGCCACCAATAATTACAACATCGCTCTGCGTTGGCAGCTCTTCAAAATTCTCAGATTGGCTGAGATATCCAGGCAGAAAAGTATTATTCAGCATCGATAAAGTATTTCTCAGAGGTAACTGTTGCATCAGCAATCTGTCCAAGCTTGATTGGTTTTGTCGGGAATCTTGGCGTTGCTTGAGTGATTTGCGATATTGGTATTCCATGCTTTTGAGCGATTAGCGCAGAAATCTGTCGTTGACAGTTGCGACCCTGACAGAGTCCCATTCCGCATCTGGTGTAAGCCTTAACAACCGAAGGATCAATCGTTGATTCTAGAACTGGCAGAATGCTCTCTAATTTAACGGACTCGCATCGGCAAATCACCGTTCCATTATCTGCAAGTTCATAAATGCCACTCTTAATTTCGTAAGCGTTGTTGATAGCACGTTGAAACTTAGTTCTCTGGGAAAAAGTTCTCTGATAGCCAGCCGCCAGGGTTGACAGAGCTTTATCTGAGATTTTTCCAAGTTCGGCTGCAATTTTAAGTGCCGCAAGTCGGCCCCGAGCGATTGCCACATATGAACCAGAAATTCCGGTGCCATCGCCAGCTCCAAATACATTTGCAACGGATGTTGCGCCCCAGTTATCTAATTTAACGACAGCCCCACCACGGCTCTCTTCATATTCTAATTCGCAATCTAATAACCGGAATAGTTCAACAGATGGGAAGAAGCCATATCCAACACAGAGCGCATCTACTTCAACCGTTTTTTCAGTTCCTGGGATTACTCGCCAATTTTTATCAACTTTGGCGTGAGTAACAGATTCAACTCGATCTTTACCATTGGCGCTGACGATAATTCTTCGATATGTCATTGGGATGCGGTTAGAAATTAAATGGAATTGGTATTTTGCAGCATCACGCATTAAATCTAAATTACCGATTACGGCGAGCAGAATGCGGAGCGCCTTAAAAATTCCTGGTCGTGGTGCCGCTTCAATTATGCCAACGATATTTGCGCCATATCCACTTAACTGCGCCGGAAAGGCGAGAGCTAAAGGTCCGCTACCAGCAAAAAATATTCTAGATCCCGGATTCACCCGTTGAGTCTTTACTAATGATTGCGCTGCACCCGCAGTTATTACTCCTGGAAGCGTCCAGCCCGGGAATGCGACTGGGCGGTCATAAGCACCTGGTGAGATCAATAACTTCTTGTAATTCAACCTCTCGGCGCTTTCGCCATTTCTAACAATTACCACAGCTGAATTCTCAATGGTTCCAACAAGGGTTTCTAAAAATAGTTCAACACTTGAATTTTCTAGTTCATTGATTAATTCTTCGCCCAGAAAATAGTCTTTACCAACTTCTTTAGCGCTCTTAACCTTAAAGCCAGGCCCAACGCGTTTGTAAATTTGCCCGCCAAGAGTTGGTCGCTCATCAATAATGGCAACTTGCAACCCATGCTTAGAAGCAGTCGCGGCAGCTGCAATACCAGCAGGGCCACCACCGATAACAACCAAGTCGAAGGTTTTCATTAGCCATTATCCTTCCACTGATTTGCTAGTTTTCAATCTCAAATTAAGAGAACTGGCAACCTTTGTGAAGGTTGCCAGTTCGAGTTTCTTGCAAATCCCGAAGTTATTTCACTTCGGGATCTCTCATAGCGTTTTTTACTCTGTGCACTCAGGAAGAGTTGGCTGGGTATATCCCATTGTCTTCTTGAATACTGATGCTAAATATCCACCCTCTTGGTTTGAACATAGCCAACGAGTTAACTTTGCATCTAGTGCATTGTTACCAAGTTGAACTGTCCATTGACCGAATGCTTGGCTAAGTGGCGCAGGAAGCTTTACCTTTGCAAGTTGGCCAGGGTTAGTCTTATTGAATTGGTTTAGAAGGTTCTCTTCTACCACAATTGCATCAGCACGCTTAGAAACTACTTCTAGGAATGCATCGTTCTGTTGTGGGAATTCAACAAGTGTTGTAGCAGGGAAATCTGCCTTTACGATTCTAGATGCAGCAGCACCTTGAAGCGCAGTAATCTTCTTGCCAGCTACGTTCCAAAGGGCTTTTGTAGCGCCTGTTGAATCGCCTGAACGTGCAGCCAACACTGTTGTGTAAGGCATGTATTCACGCACGAACTGGATTGACTTTTCGCGATCTGGATTCTTTGTAAGTCCAACTGAAACCAAGTCAAATTGCTTTGACACTAGGCCAGGAATAAGACCAGCAAAGTCCATGTTCTTAATTTCAAGCTTTAGACGAAGTGACTTTGCTAGACGCTTTACCAATTCAACATCGTATCCAGCTGGCTTTCCAGCTTCATCTAGATACATCTGTGGCTTGAATTGAAGTGTCATTCCAACTACCAATGAACCCGGCTTAACCAGATTTAGTGGGTTTGAAGCAGCATTTGCCGAAGTATTCGCTCCAGCAAAAATTACTGTGGATGCAACGAGTCCAGCTATTGCAGCCAAGCTAATCTTTTTGCGCATTTTTATACCTTTCATTTGTTTGGGACGTCCCGGGTTTTCTCGGCTGAAATTGAAAATCATAAAGTTGACTTCATCAACTCTTCGATTTTCTTTTTCTTTTTTCGGCTGAGAAATTTAGCGATGCGGCCTTGCGGCGGATATGCAAAGTTGAGCTCTACATTTCTAAAAATGAAGTCAACTAGGAAAGCGATAATTACATAAAGACCAGCAGCTGCTGTGTAAAGAACGAAGGGCTGGAAGTATGTTGAGTTTAAATTTTGAGTGACACGAACTACCTCAACCATACCGATAATGGCAAACGTCGAGGTGTCTTTAATCATTCCGATATACATGCTTCCAATATTAGGAATCGCGATTTTTGTGGCCTGGGGGAGCATCACGGATCTGAAGATTCGCCCGCGAGTTAATCCAAGAGCCAAACCTGCTTCACGTTGCCCCTTGTGAATAGCCTGCAGAGCCGATCTGAAAATTTCGCAGAAGAATGAAGAGTAAAGAAGGGTCAGAGCAATCACGCCGGCTTGAAAAACAGTGAAGTTATGACCAAATAGCAAGGACCAGCCGAAGTAAACCCAGATCACACTTACAAGTGCTGGGATTCCCCGGAAGATATTTACATAGAAGCTTGCAAAAATTGAGAAAACTTTGAATCGGCTCATACGGGCTAGCGCAAAAATTAGGCCAATGACCATGGAGAGAATTAGTGCAACTATTGAAACGCTGATTGCAGTTAAGAGGCCCTTAAAGAGATCCCATCTGAAATCCCAGACCAGGTGCCACATAAAGTTAATCGGTGCGACACCATCTTCTTCTAGTCTAAACATCACAACACCGATCCAATAAATTCTTTAGCACGTTGGTTTGTGCAATTTTCGAAGAAGTCAGAACCACCGGTAGTAACAATATTTCCGGCCTCCATAAAGATATTGAGATCACCAATCTCACGCGCAAAGTTCATCTCATGCGTAACAACGACCATAGTCATTCCAGATTCCGCTAGATCGCGCATAACTGCAAGAACTTCGCCTACAAGTTCTGGGTCTAGAGCAGAAGTAGGTTCATCAAATAACATTAATTCTGGATCCAAACTCAGAGCTCGAGCAATGGCTACACGTTGCTGTTGTCCACCAGAAAGTTGTGAAGGATAATTTGCGGCAAACTTTAATAGTCCAACTTTATTTAATTCGTGGGCTGCTCGCTCTTGAGCTTCACTAAGTGATCCACCACGAACAGATCTATACGGTAGAGCTAGATTATCTAGCGCCGATAGGTGAGGAAATAAATTAAATTGTTGAAAAACCATTCCAACTTTGCGACGAAGCTCAATTGGTTTTCCGCGCTTACCTTCAGCCTTGGCGCCATTGCCTGGCCCGTATTCATTTCCTAAAAATTTAATTGAACCAACATCTGGTTCTTCTAATAAATTCATGCAACGTAGAACTGTTGATTTTCCAGAACCGGATGGACCGAAAATTACGGCATGACTTCCCTTGGTAATTTGTAAATCAATTCCATGCAAAACTTCAATAGTTCCAAAAGTTTTACGAACGCCGGAAAGCTCCATCAATACTTCGCTTGCTGGCACCGTTTGTTAGTCCTTCCGTCCGTTAAGTTAAATTCAGGTGAAATCTGAGGGAAATCTTGACATGAAAGCGCCCTTCTTAACAGGGTTAATCATTACAAAACCATAACTTTTTCCCGCTTACCGCTCAGTAGTTCTCATTGCGAACAACAGTCACCGGACCACCCAGAAATAAGCACAAATATGGGTCTAGGAATTTCAACCAATCTAGGGGAGGGTAGAGGGGTGAGCGAAACCAATTCCCAACTTGACCGACAAGCTGTCGAAGAGCTTATCTACAAATATTGTTACTACTTTGATCGCAATCAGCCGGAAGAATTATCCCAGTTATTCACGGTTGACGCAGTTGTAGATTATGGCCCAGAAATTGCAAACTTAACCAGTAGAAAACAAATTTTTGAAATGGTTTCAAAAGGATTAGCAGAAACTTTTCTAGCAACTAGCCACCACATAAGTAATGTATTGGTCTCTTTTAAAAGCGAGACTTCAGCAACTTCAACTTCCTATCTTTATGCCTGGCATAAGTATCACTCGAAGGAGGAAATTGGTCACCTTTGGGGTGGATACGAACATGAATTTGTAAAGATAGAAGGCAAATGGTTTATAAAAAATCTAAAACTTTTCGGCGTAGGAATGCAAGATTTCCATAGAAATACCATGCACTCGAATGGTAGAAAATAGCTTAAAAGGTTTTAACGAATATAGGAGGCGCCGTTAACATCTATGGTTGAACCAGTTAGATGACGGCAGGATCCTGATGAAAGAAAAACAATAAGTTCGCCAAGCTCTTCAGGTTTAACAAGTTCGCCCATTACTAGCTGAGATTTCATAGCTTCTTCGCCACCTCGAACTACTGCTGCTAAATCTGACATTCGGGTTTTAACAATTCCAGGTGAGATTATGTAAGCCAAGATTCCTTCTTTAGCAAAATTCTTTGCAATAGTTTGTGTCAAGGCTTTTACTGCGGCTTTAGATGCGGCATATGCAGGAAGAGTTGGTAGAGCTGAACCGCGCTGACCAGACCAACTGGACATCGAAATTATTACGCCGCCCTCTATTTTGCGAAAATGCTCAACTGCTTCCTTCATGATATTCGCGGCTTCAAAAACATTGATTGCAAAGGTATCTGCCCAACCCTTATCCCACACTTCTGATGTGCCTTCAAAGGGAGTTTCAATATTAACTGCAGCATTGTTTACGAAAATATCTATCTTGGGCACCGCTGCAAGTGATTTTTGCCAGAGCGTTCGACCAGAACCAGCAACCGCTAAATCCTCTTGAATGAAAGTCTTACGAGAATCTGGGATGCTGGATAAATTATCGATAGCGCCTTGTGCGAACGAACTGTAATGAGCAATCACGTGTGCACCTGCTGATGCAAGTGACAGAGCAGCAGCAGCACCGATGCCTCTAGATGCACCAGTAACTAAAGCAGTTTTTCCAGTTAAGTCATATGTCATTTTATGCTCCACCATCTACTGAAATAAGCTGACCAGTAATGCCCGAAGAAAGCTCAATTGCTAAGAACTCAATTGTATTTATAACTTCCTCTTCAGTAGCAATTCTGCCAAGTGCGGTCTGTCCCGCTATCTTTGCTAAATAATCATCGAGCGAGCCACCGTTGGTCTTTAACCTATTTTCAATTCGCGAAATCAGCGCTTTAGTAGCAATCGGTCCTGGCGCAACGCCATTTACTCGGATTCCGTCCCGTCCAAGATCTAGCGCTGCAGATTTAATGATTCCAAGTGCGGCATGTTTGCTGGCAACATAAGCTGCAATATTTGGATCACCTTTAATTGAGTTGATAGATCCTGTAACCACGATTGTTCCAGAGCCCTTTTTCAGTAGTTTTGCACCCTGTGCAATCGTGAGGAAAAGAGCATTCACATTGATATCAATAACTTTTTTCCAGTCGCTAAAAGTCGTATCAACTATTCGGTTCCATGCTGGAACAATTCCCGCATTCGCACACAGAACATCGATTACCGGGTGCTTTTCAGAGATTTTCTTAAATACCTGTGAAACTTCGCTCTCATTGGTCAAATCACAATCAAAATAATGGACACTTCCAATTTCAACTTCAGGCTTCTTCAAATCAATTGAAATTACTTGAGCCCCATTTGCTACAAATCTCTTAACAATTGCAGATCCAATTCCAGATGAGCCACCTGTAACGATGGCAGTTTTATTCGCCATGTTCGTGTGCGTCATCCGAACTCCCTTGCTCGATTACCGGAATATAACTTGAAGCGTACTTATTATTTCCCTTTCGCGCTACTACCTTTATGATTGATGCAACAATCGAATTAGATGGAGCGTTAAAGGTGTCAAAATTTCTCGAGCTACCCCAAGCTATAGAGAGTTATGTCAAAAATGGTGATGTCATTGCCATGGAAGGTTTCACGCACCTGATTCCATTTGCCGCAGGGCACGAAATAATTCGCCAGAAGATTACGGATTTAACTGCCGTGAGATTAACTCCGGACTTAATTTATGATCAGATGATCGGTGCCGGCTGCGTTAAGAAACTTATTTTTTCCTGGGGCGGAAATCCTGGAGTTGGTTCGCTTCATCGCTTCCGAGATGCTTATCAAAACAGTTGGCCAAATAAAATCGAAATTGAAGAGCACACACATGCTGGTCTCACAAATAGATATGTTGCGGGTGCCTCAGGCATCGGGTTCGCTGTTCTTAAAGGTTACTCAGGTTCAGATTTAGTTAGCCACACTCAGAATGTCGCAGAGATTAAGTCGCCTTTCTCGGACGAAGTTATTACAGCCGTAGCTGCAATCAATCCAGATGTAACGATTCTCCATGCGCAGCAAGCAGATAAAGCTGGAAATGTAATGATGTGGGGAATTACTGGAGTAGCAAAGGAAGCGGTATTCGCAGCATCGAAGGTAATTGTCACTGTCGAAGAAGTTGTTGAAAAATTCGAACCTAAATTCAGTTCAATAATTATTCCAAGCAATCTAATTGATGCAATTTCGGTTGTGCCAAATGGTGCTTGGCCTTCATATGCATCAGATTTTTATGAGCGCGACAATAATCAATACATTGCTTGGGATGATATTTCTAAAGATCGTGATCGATTTACCGAATGGTTGAATAGCGAGATCTACAACAAGAGTTCGGCAGGTAAATAACATGAATACAACTTGGACTGCCGATGAAATGATGACGATTGCCGCAGCTAGAACACTGCAAGATGGAAATACCTGCTTTGTTGGAATTGGTATTCCAAGCACAGCTGCAATCCTGGCTAAATCTATGCAAGCACCTAGTCTATTTTTGATCTACGAATCTGGAACTGTAAACACCAACCCACAAAAATTGCCACTCTCTATTGGAGATGGCGAATTGGCCAACCATGCGCTAACAGTTGTTGGTATGCCAGAAATCTTTAATTATTGGCTGCAATCTGGTCGAATCGATGTTGGATTTTTGGGCGCAGCTCAAATTGATAGATTCGCAAATATAAATACAACTTTTATTGGGCAAACTTATGACTCACCTAAGGTGCGGCTGCCTGGTGCCGGGGGAGCAACAGAAATTGCCGCCTCTTGCAAAGAGGTTGCCATAATTATTCGACAAACAACTAGAACCTTTGTGAAACAAGTAGATTTCGTAACTTCAATGGGCTTTGGAGATGGACCTGGATCCAGAGAGAAGAATAGGTTACGTGGTGGTGGTCCAAGTCGAGTTATTACTGATTTAGGAATTTTAGAACCAGATCCTAAAACTTTAGAACTTACGATGACATATCTTCATCCCGGAGTTGACATCAGCCAGGCAATTGAAAACACTGGCTGGGAGTTAAAGGTTTCTCCTAATCTGAAAACTACAAAAGCCCCAGAACAATCTGAGCTAGATAAAGTTCGGGCCTTAGTAAGCACCTCGGATAAATAATTTAGGGTTTAACTATCTTTGCCAGAAGCTTATTTAATTTCATAAGTGCTAGATCACGCTTCTCGGTATTTTTCTCCCATTTAGCGTCAGGTAATTTACTTTCTATATCAGCAGCAACACGTTCCACTAGCGCTTCATCCCAAGGATCGTTCTGGCCGCGTTCTCTGCCCATTTCAAAGTAACTCTTACCCATTCTGGCCACGTGAGCTTTTATTCCACCGCGAACATTTAAAGCCGAAGTAGCAAAGGGCCCGACGATGGACCAACGCTTTCCAAGGCCTTCAGTAACAATCAAATCTAAATCAGTTGGTGAAATAACGCCATCGCGAACTAAACAATAAGCCTCACGCAAGATTGCACCCTGAAGTCGATTGAAAACAAAACCCTGAGGTTCATTATTAACGCGAATTGGAATAATCCCAACCTTATTAAGCAAATCCGTGCAAGTTTTTATTGATTGTTCTGATGTGAACTTTGCAGGAACAACTTCAGCGATAGAAATTAAATAAGGGGGATTGCCTGGATGAACAACTAGGCATCTCTCGTTGCTTGCGATATTTGAAGCGAATTCACTAGGCCGTAGCGCTGATGAAGAACTTGCAAGAATTGCATCTGGCTTAGCTAGGCTCACTAACTTAGTAAACAAATCTCGCTTTAATTCTAAATTCTCCGGGCCGCATTCCTGAACATAATCAGCCCCGGCAACTGCCTCTGCTAAGTCCAGAGTGGTCTGAATTCTTCCCATGATTTTCTTAGGAGAATTGGTTAGCAACTTATTCTCATCAAGTAACTCAAGGCGGTTTTTTACCTGGCCTTCAAAGTTACGAAGAGCAGATTCTTCAATATCGTAAACTTTTACTTTGTAGCCTGCCCGAGCAAAAACAATTGCCCAGCCAATTCCGATACTGCCTGACCCGATTATTGAAAACTTTGGATCAGACAATTAAATACCCCGTGAAATCAATTAGAGATTCCGTATTTGCGTTTATATGCTCGCCAAGTTGTAGCCCACTTCGCAGGATCACTTAAGTTAGTTGAGTTCTGCTTATGAACAACTTGATTATGTGGCGAAGATTTAACTAGCTCTGGATTAGTTCGAGCTTCGTTGCAGACGGTCTCCAGAACATCGATCCAGTAATCGATATCTTCAACCGACCACAATTCACCAGCTTCAGGAGTAAATGGTTCTGGAATAAACCATGGTTCGTGACTTAGCCAATAAGCATCTACGCCAAAGTCAGTCATTCGATTTTGAACATCGAAAACAGAAACTCCAGTGTCCGCAGTTAGTTCGCCCAAACTGTATCTAGTCATTTCTAGGCGACGACCTTTAACATCTGGCATACCCTTTGTGATTCCAGGAATCTCAAGAAGTCTTTTTTCCATATAGTTATTGGCAAGCACAGAAATATTTGCGGCATCACGTAAACCTTCGATGCCCATAGATCTAGTCCAAGAATAAGCACGAATAACTGTTGGAATATTTCCTAAGAATTCGCGGATTCGGCCAACGCTATGTTCGCC
This sequence comes from Bifidobacterium breve, assembly GCA_945863115.1. Classification (GTDB taxonomy): domain Bacteria; phylum Actinomycetota; class Actinomycetes; order Nanopelagicales; family Nanopelagicaceae; genus AAA044-D11. The sequence goes on along the minus strand of CAMAYZ010000007.1, from coordinate 11,574 downwards.
ACCTTCTTTAAGGTAGAAGCTGCCATCAGGATTTGTTTCTACAGTTGGACCGGCCAGGAATGGAATCAATTTTTCGTTGCAACCATATGCTCCGACAGCTGGACCGCCGCCGCCCTTTGGACCACCAAAAGTTTTATGCAACATATACATACATGCATCGAAACCAATATCAGCTGCGCGAATACGGGTCATTACGCCATTGAAATTGGCGTGATCATAGAAACATAATCCGCCAGCATCATGAACAATCTTTACCCACTCTTTGATATTTGGATTGTAAATTCCAATATCATCTGGATTATTTACCATCAGAGCAGCGGTGCGATTGGAAACAACAGCCTTTAGCGCTTCTACTGAAGGAAAACCATCATCTTCAAGAGGAAGCGTGATTATTTTGAATCCAGCTGCAGCTGCAGTAGCTGGATTACATGGATGTGCTTGCGCAGTTGTGATGATTTCATTTCGTTGCTCAAGTTCACCACGTGAAGCGTGATATGCCCGAGTCATGCAAGCTTGAGTGTATGCAGCATCAGCGCCGCCACCTGCTTGGAATACGAACTTATCTAGACCAGATAACTTGCGAAGCAAGTGATCAAAGCGATTAACAACTTCCAAAATTCCCTGCATAGTCTCCGGATCTTGATGAGGGTGCATTTCAGCGACAAATGGTTGATAAACAATTCGCTCATTTACTCTTGGGTTGTATTTCATAGTGCAAGTACCGAACAAGCTGATACCCATCATGCCAAGTGTTTGTTGAGATAAATGGAGGTAATGGCGCTGCACTTCAAACTCGGAAAGTTCTGGAAGATTAAGCGGATTAGTTCGCTTCATTCCAGCTGGCAATAAATCTAAAGCGTTGCCAACGGCGTCAGCTATTTTGCTCTCAGTCTTTGGCGCGATTGATCCACGGCGACCGGTCTGACCCATCTGCATAACAAGTGGTTCGTCCCAAACCGGAGCGTGATACTTGCGAATCTTTGACTTAATCATTTTGTTACCTCCTTCAGTGCGCTAACTAAGGAATCTAAATCCTCCAAGGTATGAATTTCGGTTACGCAATAGAGCGCTGATTGACCCAAGTTAGGGAAATCCTTCGAGAGGTCTTTTCCACCAAATATTTTCTTTGCTAGAAGTGATTTATTAATTTGAGAAACTTTCTTCTTAGTCCCATCAAAATTCACAACAAATTCTTTGAAGAAACCTGAAGGCCAAGTTACTGATACTCCTGGAATCTCAGCAATCTTCTTTGCTGCGTAGTGGCTACGTTGCAGAATTGTCTTACCAATTTCAGCAAAACCATTTGGTCCAAGCACAGACATGTAAGTTGCATTTGCAACTGTCCAGAGATAGACCGAGTTACCAGTCCAATCTTTACCGTGCTCTCTAGATCCGTATGAAGATTGTTCGAAGAGTGTTAGGCCAAATGCCATTTCGCCTGGCTCGGAAGTTCCGGTCAAACTTACTTGCAGAGTTGGATACTCGTGAGCATATTTCTCATCATCTCTTGTGGCGATGAATCCACCAACGCCACCACCAGCATTCATGTGAACGCCCAACGGTTGAGTCGTGCCAACCACAATATCTGCGCCGTATTCGCTAGGCGATGGCAGAACGCCAAGTGAAATTGGATCAACACCGATAATTACTTCTGCGCCAGCATCGTGGGCAATCTTCGCGATCTCTTTAGCTTCACTTTCAATGACGCCTAGATAATTTGGATTATCGAAGTAAACAGAAGAGACATCTTTTGAAATCTTTGCCTTTAGATCATCAAGGTTGATACGACCAGTCTTTGCATCTGTATCGACCATAACGATTTCAAGATAACCATCTAATTCTGGATAACCGCAGTAGGTTTTGAAAACCGCAAGACGCTCAGGGTCGATTGAAGATTGAACTAAAACTTTGCCGCGCTTATTGATTCTTGCTGCCATGCGAATTGCGTGACCGCCAGCTGTTCCAAAGCTATAGAGCGGTAGACCAACGAATTCCATTCCAACTAATTCACCGATCTGGCTCTGGAATTCAAACCAGACTTGATTTCGACCATGATCAGAAGATGGAGTTCCCCAAACTGGAGTCAGGAATTCAGTTCTTGTGACCATCTCATCGCAAATAGCTGGAACGTAATGTTGCCAGCAACCGGCTCCGAGAAAATTTAGGTTCTCTTCGGCAGAAGAGTTCTTTCGAAGAATTCTTGTTAGATGTTTGTAGAGCGCAGCTTCGGAGGGAATTTGTGGATCGAAATTCCAGTCGCCCTTAAAAATATGATCTTTTGGAATCTGCTCAAATAATTCATCGATGTCGGTGACGTTTGCAACCTTGAGTAGCTCATTGAAACTTGCTTCCGCAGAGTTCGCCATAAAAGGATGAGGCGTTGGCAAGTCTTTATTCTTCTCCATCATTGGTTTCCTTTCAGGTCTGCGAACATATCAACTAGCTCTAACGTTCGTTGTAGCTAATCCCGATGAGACAACTTTACATACCAGGGTGCGATTTTTCGCAACGTGAACTTGAATAAAATCTGGGAATAGCTTCTCCGAAAGTGCATCTTCAAAGTCCACGTAAAGCCGGGTTGGCACGGTTCCGGTCATTTTGCTGGCACTCGCTAATACAAATGCATTCTCTGCCCCAATGCGGGACATGACCTCGTGGCTCAATTGCTGATTACCTCTGCCCAGCAAGAACCCTTGTCCACCGATAACGCCTAGAAAGATAAATGGCCCCGCGACTTTTGAATGTGAACTTATGAGTTCAAGAATCTCGCTCTCATCTAGATCCTTTCCAATGAGTTTGCCATTAAAAAGGGCATCTACACCGGCTAGCGAATGATCTAAATCGGTAACGCCTAATTCATTTAAGATTAACTTGGCACTTCTTCCTGGGCCGAAAAAATAGAGCCGATCTTTAGAAATCTCAGTAGCCAAATGCCTTGTTAATTCCTTTAGTGCAACATCGCTGCTTGCATTGGAATTAACTTTGGGGCTAGTTATTTTGCTTGGTGCGAGAAAAGTTTTAGCACTGCCAAAGTAATGAGATTGCGAGTAATCGAGTTCTGAATCTGTAAGGTCTAAAACCTCAGTACTAATAAAGGCTATTTCTTTACCGTTTTCAATCGAAGCAATCGCATCAAGAATAATCTCGGCCGCTTCTTCTGGATAATTAGCGAAGACGCCACTTCGCATTTTTACGCCAGCGGGAATTCCCAAGATTGGAATAGATTCACCAACAACTGAGAAAATATCCCGTGCAGTTCCATCTCCACCAGCGAAGAGAATTAAATCGACACCATTTGCTTGAAAGGCAAGAGCTGCTGCTTTTGTATCTTCCGAGGAAGTATTAAGGCTGTCGGTTTCATAGATTGTCTGATGACCAACATTTAAGGATTGAAGCAAATCTGATCCCATTGATTTAGATGGTGCATAAAAAGAAATTTTTTCGAGTTGGGGGAGCAGGGCCATAATCGCTCTCGAAGCTCGCTCTGTTGAGACGCTCTTTGCGCCAAGCTCTTTAGCGCGCTCGGCCAATGAATCATCAGTTCCATGGAGACCAACTTTGCCGCCCATGCCTGCAATTGGATTTATCAAAAATCCAATCTTCAAAACACCAGGCTTTTGCATTTATTACATGCGTCCGATTTCTTTGCCGATTTCATCGACTGCCTTGCGAACTGTTCTCACCATAGTTTCGAGTTCAGAATCAGTAACAATGAATGGTGGTGAGAATGCAACGGTATCTGCCGCTGGAAGTGCTCGAGTGATAACGCCTAACTCCATTGAACGCTTAGCAACTCTTGGTGCAATCTTGAGCGAAGGATCAAAGGCCTCTGGCTTATCGCGATTTGCAACTAATTCGACGGCGCCGATTAAACCTTGGCCACGAATTTCGCCAACAAGTGGATGATCTGCAAAATGAGTTTGTAGAAGTTGGTGTAAAAGTTTTCCTTGCTTCTCAGCTTTGCCTACATAGTTATCGCGTTCGACTATCTCTAAAGTTTTCAATGCACAAGCAGCTGCTAACGGGTGTGCTGAATATGTATAACCGTGGCCGAAGGCACCGTATTTTTCGCTACCGTCACGCAATACGTTCCAAACCTTCTCGGAAACAATTGATCCAGAAAGCGGGATGTAGGCCGAAGTTAAACCCTTAGCAATTGTCATTAGATCAGGTTCCATGCCAACAACGCTGGTTCCAAACATTTTTCCAAGACGACCGAATGCAGTTACAACCTCATCGGCTATGAGCAGAACATCATATTTCTTCAAGACCTTCTGAATCGCTGGGAAATATTCACTTGGCGGAACAATTACACCACCCGCAGCTTGCACTGGCTCGGCAATAAATGCTGCAACGGTATCTGGGCCCTCTTTAACAATTAGGGCTTCTAATTCATCGGCCAAAGTTTGTGAGAATTCCGCATCAGTTGCACCAGGTGCTTTCTCCCATAGTCGGTGTGGCGGACGCACATGTCTGATCATTGGAAGAGGTAAATCAAATCCATCATGAAGATTTGATAATCCTGTTAACCCGGCAGATAGGACAGTTACTCCGTGATAGCCACGATGGCGAGAAATAATTTTCTTCTTATCGGGTCTTCCTAATGCGTTGTTGTAAAACCAAATAATTTTTGCATGGGTGTCATTTGCATCTGACCCGCTATTACCAAAGAAAACTTTTGACATTGGAACTGGGCACATATTAATTATTCGTTCTGAAAGTTGAGCAGCTAAGTCCGTGCTCATTCCAGAGAAGGTATGGTAATAAGAGAGCTTTTTAACCTGATCATGAATGGTGTCAGCAAGTTCAGTATTGCCATAGCCAAGATTTACACACCATAAACCGGCCATAGCATCGAGAAATTTATTGCCTTCGCTGTCGGTTAGCGTCGAACCTTTTCCCTCAACGATAATTTTTCCACCAGTTGATTCGTGCGACTTCAGCGCAGTAAATGGATGGAAAAAGTAGCTCGTATCTTTTTCGGTAAGTGAAAGTCCCGAATCTTTGCTCATTGAAATTGCCATCCCTATTTGTTCGCTATGCGGAAATTAGACTGCTTCAAATCTAGCGACTCCATAAAGAGGTGTCTAGCCTATTTTGATAAAACACCTATTAAGACTGCATTGCAAGAGCTTTTTCGATGTCCTTTACGCTTTTTTTGAGTTTTGGAAGGAACTCGTTCTGCAGTTGATCGATACTCACTCGCGCAGCATGAGCACTGATATTTGCCGCGGCTAAGACTTTTCCATCTTTCCCATGAATAGGAACCGAGACAGATTCCAGACCCTCTTCTAACTCTTCGGAAACTATTGAATATCCATTTTTACGGACTTCTTCAATAATTGTTCGAAGCTTTGCTTCTTCAACTACAGTTTTCGGAGTTAGCTTCTCTAGTTTTGCATTCTTGAAGTAGGAATCAATTTCAGCTGGTTTCATCGAAGCAAGTAAGACTCGTCCCATAGAAGTGCAATATGCCGGAAGTTGGGTACCGACCGCCAAGTTAATTGTCATGATGCGGTTTGCAGTCACGCGACAGACATAAATTACATTCTCGCCCTCAAGCACTGATGCAGAACAGGATTCTCTTAAATCTGCTGACAATTCTTCAAGATGCATCTGTGTTGTTGAGATCAGACTGAATGAGGATAGATAGGCATAACCAAGAGTCAGCACTTGAGATTTCAAAAAGAAATGTCGCTCGGTGCTGCCTACATAGCCGAGAGCTTCTAGAGTTAGTAAAAATCTTCTTGCAGTAGCACGGGTGTATCCAGTTAGTTCAGCAACTTCAGAGAGAGTAAGTCTTGGATTTTCTTCGCTAAATATTTTCATGATTGCAAGACCGCGCCCCAGAGATTGCACGTAGTCTTTAGATCTAGCTAAGTCTTTTTCGTCCACAAGTCTCCCTAAATGTTTCCTGTTTCAATTTCCTTAACGCAATAGTAGAACGATACTTAAATTGGCAGGGGTTGAGTACTCAATTTCTTCGATGTTGAAAGATAAATGCCCAACATGATGATTGGGAATCCAACAATCAAGCCCAGAGAAATTGATTCGTGCGCAAAGAGAACACCGATTGAAATTGAGACGATTGGATTGGTGAAAGCTAGTAGCGCGATGTTTTGTGGTCCGATTTCCTTGATTGCTTCAAGGTAAATTATGAAACCGATTGCAGTGCAAAGTAGGGAGACAGCCAACGCTGCGACTACATATCTAGTTTGCAGGCTATCTGAAGGCCAACTTGTTGCACCAGGAACAAACCAAATCGCGGCGGAAAACATCAGGGCAACTGCAAGAACTCCTGACGTTGGAACTTCCGAAAGATGTCGACGCACTATTCGTGGACCGTAAGCAAATCCCATAGTGCATAAAACAACAAGTAAAACTTTCCCTATCTCTGACTTACCAATAGCGGCATCAATTCCAATCAGAAATGCCACGCCAATAATTCCCGTGATAACACCTGCGATCCGAGGTCGAGTAATTGCGCTATGTTCCCGTTCGATAAATGCAAAAAGTAGAGCGAAAATTGGAATAGTCGCCATCAACAAACCAACAACAGTGGTGTCGATGCTCTTCTGGGCGTAACTAGTTAGCCACCAGGGAATTGTCATTTGAATTAGTGCGAATACCAAAATCCAAGGCCACTTCCTTAGAGCAGCAAATAAAGTCTTCTGTTGCATTGAATAGACAAGCATTACTAATCCAGCAACTAGCGCGCGAACTAAAACGATGCTGCTCGGTTGAAATCTTTCCAGAAGAATTTTTGTGAAAATCCAGGGCAAGCCTCCGACGATGCTGCTACCTATAAAGAGAAATAAGCCACGTCTACTCATTTGAAGATTCTTGGGAGTATGCAATGACACCAATTTCAACTGGCTTGATCGGCATCTGAGGGGCGAATCCAGAACGCTCATCTATTTCGCAACCAGAATTTTCCGCAATTAGCTTCTGGATTACCGGCGAGCAATAACGTCCCTGACAACGGCCCATACCAACTCGACTTATACGCTTCGAAGCGCCAGCACTTAAAGTATCGTCAGAAATACCAGCTTTAATTTGGGAATAACTAATGCTTAGACAACGACAAACCACAGTCTCTTCTTCAGCTAATTCATCCGTTAATATCGGAGCATCAAATATCTTCCATAAAACTTTCTGGAAGCCAAGTTGATTTCGTAGTTGAAAATTACTTACAAGGTTAGATAGTCGATCCGATAGCGATTTGCGCACGCCTTCTTGGGCTAGCAGCGCATATGCAAGAAGATTTCCGCTAGATTGCGCCACTTGAGCGCCATTTATTCCTGAGCCGTCACCAGCAATCCAAACGTTAGGAATATTTGTAGAACCAACAAAAGACTTCTTCGCACCTAAATAACCCCAGCGCTCGTGAACTTCATGATCGCAGCCAAGTGCTCGAGCAATTTCATTTGAAGGAATAAATCCATAGCCAATTGTTATTGCATCAATTTTAAAGGATTTGGCCGAGGATTTATCTAATTTTTTGAACTCAACAGATTCCACTGTTTCCTTGCCATCAACTCTTGTGACTACATAGCCCGGTAAAATCTTGGTCTTCGCTCGTGCAATAGTTAAAACATAGCCAACCCCAGTTAAAGCCAGCTTTGGGGATCTAAGAAACAGCAGCCCACCCAAGATTAAATTCTTTACATTAAATAACTTTGCACTTTCAGCAATCGCTGCAACATCAACGCCGGCACGGATTAATTCAGCTGCAAGTTGTAAATTAAGGGGACCATTTCCTGCAATTGCAACTCGATTACCAGCGGATACTTGGTAGCTGCGCAACAAAGATTGACCAGCTCCAGTCGTCAGCACGCCAGGAAGCGTCCAACCCGGAAACACTAAACCGCGTTCAAAGGCGCCCGTAGCGATGACAATGTGCTTTGGAGTAATCACATATCTATTGGTGTTGTCATAACCTAGAAATTTCTCTGGTCCGAAGACGCCCCAAATTTTCATATTGAATAGCGACTTAGCACCACTCTTTTCAAATTTTCTTATTAGCGCCTTACCTTTGCGATATTGCGAATCTAGCTTCGCTTCTGAAACCTGGAAGTCAGTTGCAGGTTGTTTAAAATATTGACCACCAGATGCTTTACGTTCGTCGATCAATAGAACTTGCTTTCCAGCGTTGCCTAACTTAGCTGCAACACTCATACCTGCTGGCCCCGCACCAATAATTAGAACATCAGGGGATAACGCAATTTCAGGTAATTGTTCAATCTCTGGTTCGGATTCAAAGTTTGGTTTTGAAATATGTTGTCTCTGATTAGTAATTTTCATCTCAGGCTTAAGTTGCGTCATGCAGGCGAGTAAACCTTCTTCGCCATTTACATTTACTAGGCATTCATTACAGACGCCCATTCCGCAGAAAACTCCACGTTTCTCAGTTCCTTCAGTATTTCTAAGTCCATATTCACCAGAATTGATCAGCGCCGATGCAATCGAATCGCCAATTACGCCATCTTGTTTTTTGCCGTTAAATTCAAATGTGCAAGGAGGTCCGTAAGCATCTACACCCTTAACCTTGACTCGCACCTAACAACTCCTGACCAAATAAATAAATCTATAGATTATTCTTCCATAACGCTCAATAATCTCTATCATAGGTTAATGCAGCTGGGATTTATAGGATTTCTCTGGGGGAAAATAAAGTGAGCGAAGACTTAACTGGCAAAGTTATTTTAGTTACCGGCACTTCAAAGGGCATCGGTAGTGAAATCGCGGCAACTCTGGGGCGATGCGGTGCATCTGTAATTGCACACTATGGGAAAGATGCGCAAGGCGCACAGGATGCAACTAAAAATATTCCAGAGGATCGCAAGTTTTTAATCAGCGTTGATTTAAGTCAACCAGATAGTTATTTAGAACTTTGGCAGAAAGCCCTGGCTTGGAAGGGCCGCATTGACGTTTTAATTCCAAATGCCGCGATCATGCCTGAAGCCGCAATCACTGAACCAGTCGAAGTTTGGGGCAAGGCTTGGAATGACGCATTAGCGGTGAACGCAACATCACCAGCATTTTTGATTCGTGAAGCAGTAATTCATTTCCTTGCAAATGGTGGAGGAAACATAATTGGTATTTCAAGTTGGGCCGCACATCGCGGATCTGGAAATCCGAAACTCGGTGGCTATGCCGCATCAAAATCTGTAATTGCTGCGCTCTTAAAAACAGTGGCTCGCGCATACGCAAAAGATGGAATCTATGCCTATTTGATTTCACCTGGAATTGTGAGAACTGCAATGTCTGAAGCATCAGCCAAATCTTTAGGCGGCGAAGATGCAGTTACTGCAACGCTGTCGATGGGCGAGTGGGTTCCGCCAAGTGAAATCGCGAATTTGGTCGCTTTCCTCGCTACAGGCAAGAACAAACAGATGACCGGCACGACATTTGATGTAAACGGTGCTACTTACATCAGGTAAGTGTCGTCTCCATCTTTAAATGCCGGTGTATTGATAACCAAGTATTTCGCGCTTCCTTTGAGGCTATATTCGCAATTTTTCTGCAAGGTAAGAGCGTCACCAGGCTTCATGCTGATTCCGGTTTCACCATCAATCTCAAATTCAAGGCTTCCAGAAACTAAATAATATGTGCGCAGAATTGAATTAGTTCGAAGCCTGCGATGCTCACCTGATATTTCAACTTCAGTAGCGCTGATTGCGCCAGAGGACTTACCTGAATTAAGCAGAGTCTTTAACTTAAGGCTATTTTCTGGCTCTAAAACAATTGGCGTTGCTTGATTCGAAATCAATTCATACTTATTAGCCATGTGCTAAACCTTAGCCAAGAATCTTTCGAATAGCTTCAGGAATGTATTCAATGATTGATGTCGCCGATATTGGCCCACCCTTTGAAGTAAGTCGTGCCGCACGATCATGGATGAATGCACCGGTAGCTGCGACTTCGGCAAACCGATTTGCTGAATTTAGAATTTCAATCTCATTAGTGGCAGCGAGTGAACCAATGATCCCAGCCAACACATCTCCTGAACCAGCAGTTGCAAGCCAAGGCGTAGCAGTTGGTAATTCAATAATCATTTCATTATTTGCTACGACAGTCTTTGATCCCTTAAGCAAAACGGTAACGCCCAAAATATCTGCACACTCTTGCGCCCAACGCTTCGGGTCATCTGAAATCTCATCCGCTGAAGTATTGATCCCATTGTTCTTTAGCAGCTTTGCTAATTCACCAGCGTGTGGAGTAATCAAAGTTGGCTGCTCCAACTTCTCTGCTAGATGTAAAGCACCGGCATCCAAAATAGTAGGAACGCTCTGTCTTTCAATTACTTTAAACCAACGATGGCGAAGCCAGGTTGTGTAGTCATCAAACTTCTTGTCAACGATTCCAGACCCTGCAACCCACGCAGTTACAGCACCTGGTTGGACCACAACTTCTGGTGATGAATGCAAAACTAAGTGCGCCAAGCCTGATGAACTATAAAAACGAACCATTCCAACACCAGTTGCAACTGAAGCTCTTGTCGATAGGACTGCAGCACCTGGATATTGCGCAGAACCCGTAATTACGCCGAGGACGCCTCTGGAATATTTGTGATCATAAGATTTTGGAACGACTAAACACTTCTTACTTTTCGCAGCGTTCCAAAGGATTGGTTTCATGGCTTGAGTCTAATTCGCTTTAAATTCTTTGGTGGGGCGGGTCGGGCTCGAACCGACGACTACCGAATTATGAGTTCGGGGCTCTAACCAACTGAGCTACCGCCCCGAAGTTTTTTACTTGCAAGGGTTGGGTAAGTCTATGCTAACTCGCGTGATGCGCCGAATATCCGCAGTGATTTGCCTAATTTTAATAGGAACGGCAACGCCGGTAAGCGCTGCACCAAAATATGAATTTCCGATTGTTGGCTGTAAGACAACGTATTCGCAGGCCCATCACGACTATCCCGCTACTGACATTTTGGCAAAAAAGGGATGCGAATTTGTTGCCCCAACAACTGGTGTGATTGATGAAGTGAATGCGATTGATACTTACTCTTGGAAAAATAATGATGGCGCAATTCGTGGGGGACTTTCAGTGTCAATGATTGGTGATGACGGGGTTCGATATTACGGATCACACTTTTCAAAGATCTATTCAAAAGTAGTTCCGGGCTATCGCGTTCAAGCTGGCGAACTGATTGCACTAGTTGGAACATCGGGGGATGCGGCAGGAACAGCGCCACATGTGCACTTTGGAATTTCTTGGCCGACTAAAGCTGGAATTTGGTGGGTTCGTCGTGGAGAAATTTCTCCGTGGAAATATTTGAATGCATGGAAAGCTGGCAAGGACTTAAGTCCGGCGAAAGAAGTTCTTGCGAAATTGAGAAAAGTCGGAGAAGTTCCTAAGCACGTTGGTTATTGATTAATTTGTGCAACTAAAAAAGCCCCACCCGAAGGTGAGGCTTTTTTTGTTAATGGTTGATTATGCAGGATTAACTGCGTCAGCCTGTGGGCCCTTTGGACCTTGAACTACTTCAAATGTCACGGCTTGACCCTCGTCTAGAGACTTGTATCCGTTGCCTTGAATTGCTGAGTAGTGAACGAAAACATCTTG
>CAMAYZ010000006.1 GCA_945863115.1 Bifidobacterium breve | reverse complement strand
AATAACGGTAAGGATGAAACGGTGGTGTAAGAGACCACCAGCAATTGCAGTGATGTGATTGGCTAGGTAAACCCCACTTGGAGCAAGACCAAAAAGATGGCGCTTGAGAGCTGCTCGCTCGAGTCATCAGGTAGGTTGCTTGAATCTGTGAGCAATTGCAGATCTAGATGGATGGTGATCGTTTCGCAAGAAACACAGGATCCGGCTTATAGGGCGACTCTTCTTTATTTCTAATAACCACACTAAAGTGCTCTTATGAAATCAATGACATGTAATCAACTCGGTGGTGCTTGCGAGCAGGTTTTTTCTGGTGAAACTTTTGATGACCTCGCGGCCCAAAGCCAACAACATGGCAAAGAGATGTATGGGGCAAATGATGGTCCACACATGGCAGCGATGGGCACAATGATGGAACTCATGAAATCTGGTCAAATGGATTCATGGATGGCAGCACGTAAGGCAGAGTTCGAAACCTTATAAATATTTGTAAAACCTTGTAATGCTGTGTGGGCAATTTTGTGGGCAATCCTAAAAGTCAAGCGTGGCTTCACACATACCAATGTCGTCTCCGGCTTATAGGGCGACTCTTCTTTTATTCGTTACTGCGAGTAACTTCATTAATGTGCCATAATTCAGCAACGACTGCTTGGTAGTAATTGGGACTTAGTTAATCACTAAGTCCCTTTTGCTTTTCCACAACTCTCTCTAATGCACAAAGTCTTGTTAAGCCCTAAATTGATTAACACTTCAACCGTAACTTCACTTCCGTGATGGGGGCGTGTTGTAATTGGCAGCCTGGTTGTTTACCAAGCAGTCGGAGCGGGTTCAAATCCCGTCGTCTCCACCACAGTCTTAGGTGTTTCAACTCGATCTATTGGTATCGGTCAATGTAGTTGTTTCAGCTTTGCATGGGGGAGCCTCGAGAGATCGGGGCTCTTTCCAACTCAATGGATTGTGGGGCGACTCTTCTTTTTCTTGTCTGGTATATACTAAATTTCAAACTCTTTGGCAGAATACGATCATGTCCTTCGTAGTTATCTTCCGCTCTACTCGCAAATTAGACGATGGGCATTTGTATTCTGAGTGGTCTGAAAAAATGGAGGCCTTAGTAAAGACGATAGATGGCTACGAACATCATTTCGGTTTTCGAGACGCAATAAGTCGTGACGGGGTAACTTTTTCGTATTTCACTACTTTAGAGGCAATTTCGCAGTGGAAGAACTTAGATGAGCACAAGATGGCCCAACAATTGGGCCGAGATTCCTTCTACGAGGAGTACTCAGTTCAAGTCTGTGAAGTGCTCCGAGATTATGGCTTTGAAGCATAAGAGTCTTTCTTCCGGCTTATAGGGCGACTCTCCTTTTATCCTGAGTTATGGAATGATTTCCGCCATGACAACAGTGCTACTTACAGGTGCAAGCGGATACATCGGCAAGCACATCACACTGCAACTTCTCAATCAGGGATACAAAGTTCGCGCTTCAGTCCGCAAACTTTCAAAGTCATCAGAAGTTCGCGATGCAGTCGCGCCACATCTTTTAGATAAATCAAACCTAGATTCACGGCTGATTTTTGTTGAACTAGATTTGGAAAAAGAATCAGGTTGGGAAGCAGCACTTAAAGGTATTGATGTGCTGATGCACACTGCATCGCCTTTTCCACTCACTTCGCCAAAAGATGAGAATGATCTAATTCGCCCTGCAGTCGAAGGCACATTGAGAGCGCTAGGCGCTGCAAAAAATGCTGGAGTTAAGCGAGTAATTCTGACTTCATCAGTCGCAGCGATTTATGGCATTGAATTACCTTCTGGCGCTTTGGCCTATGACGAGACTATGTGGACTGATGTTGAACATCCAGTTGGGCGCGTTGCTTATACAAAGTCCAAGACTTTGGCTGAACAAGCTGCATGGAATTTCATCAAAGAGGATGCCCCTGAAATTTCGTTAACAACTATTAATCCAGTGTTGGTCCTTGGTGCGCCATTAGATAAGAACTTTGGCTCTTCAATTTCACTTGTAGAAAGAGTCCTAAACGGAAGTGATCCCATGTTACCGGATCTAAAATTCGCAATCGTAGATGTACGAGATGTCGCCAAGATGCATGTTGACGCAATCAAGAATGAGAATACAAAAGGTGAACGCATAATTGCTTCCTCAGAGACCAGGTCATTTGTCGAGATAGCTAAGTTGTTAAAGAGAATTTATCCAGAGAGTAAGGTGAAATCATCTCAGGCGCCAACATTCATTATTCGCTTGCTTTCACTATTCGATGGTTCAATAAAACCGATTTTGCCTCAATTGGGCAAGCCAATGAATGTAAGTGGGGCTAAGGCACAGCGCTTATTGAGCATTAGTTTTATACCTGTTGAAGTCACCTTAAAAGAATCTGCGGATTACTTGATTAAGAATGGATTTATCAAAGGCTGATTCGACTCACAAGGTGACACTTCTTTTCTAATTTCACAGGGAATTCACACCAGTGGTTACCGATTTGAAGAATTTGATCCGATAAGTTCCTCGAATGAAAACTAAAACCATTGCAATTTCGGCAACAATATTTTTTCTTTTGGGCGGAGCAATAGGAGTTCAACAATACATTTCATCGCAGATCACTTCAAAGGTTCAGCGAGAGATGCCGAATGCTTCAGGAATTAGTGCATCTGTTCCATTGGCAGATGTACCCAGCAATCTGACTTCTGATTCAATTAAATCTGCAGACATAAACATCAAGAGTTTTGCTCTTAAAGAGAGCGGCACAAAGACTTCGCTAGACATATCTGCATCAAGTATCAGTAAAGCAAAACCGACTCTGGTTGGCTCTTTGGAAGTAACGGCAACTATTCCTGCATCGACAATTACAAAGGCATCCGAATTCAATGATGCACAAATTGTGGGAAACACTCTGCAGGTGTCTGCAGGAGCAGGTGGAATGGGTACAGCGCTCCTAATTCCACGCTACTCAAATAGCCAGCTTTATTTTGAACTTCAGAGTGTTTCAATCTTTGGCAATCAAATCCCTGCTTCATCATTGCCGTCCGATCTACAGGATCAAATTAAAAGCAAGAGCCAAAGAAGTCTGACGCCACCTAAGGGGCTTAAAGTTAAATCCGTTTCACTCAGCAGTAAAGGACTTTCTGTCAGAATGTCTGGAAACAACATTCAACTGGGCAATCTTGGATCTGGTTTATAGTTGGATATATGAGGCTTGATTTCAAGAAAGTATTTCCCAATAATCTTTCAAAGTTTGAAGGATTTCGCATAATTCGTTTAATTGCCGTGCTCTATATGTTTGTGATGGTTGCTCGCAGTTGCATTCACCTATTTGCATCTGATGGCGGTGCTCAGAGCATTGCCGGCATTGATACATCTGTCGAAGGCGGAAATAACATCATTGCGATTTTTCATCAATGGGGCGCGATACAACTTAATCTTGCCGTCCTCCTGCTTCTATTGTTTTTCCGTTATCCAGGATTAACCCCATTGATTTTGCTAACTCTTGCCCTTGACCCAGTCTTACGTTTTGTTGCCGGGCAGCAGATGAGTTTAACGACCACAGGAACACCACCCGGTGAAGCATTAAACGGTGTAGCTTTTTATCTGCTTTTGGTTTTATTCCTAGGTTCGCTTTGGAGTAAAAAGACAAACTAAATCTTTCCGGCTTATAGAGCGATTCTTCTTTTATAATCAGTGCCATGAAATATCTAATTTCGGTAATTGATCATGCCGAGAACCCGGCTACTACTGCTGAGATGATTGAAATAGACAAGTTCAATAATGCGTTGCGCGCGAATGATCAGTGGATCTTTGCCTGGGGTTTGCAGCCGCCTAACACTGCGAAAGTGATAGATAACCGTAACGACGCGAACATCAGCACTGGCAAACCGCTATTCGATACAAAAGAGAACTTCAGTGGATTCTGGGTGATTGAGGCTGCTAGCCCTGAAGTTGCAGAAAGTTTGGCAAATGCAGCATCAAAGGCATGCAATAGAAAAGTTGAACTTCGGCCAATGCATTAAACGCCGATGCCCAGTTATTTGCTTAGAAAAATTCCAAGGCAATCAAAGTAACTTTCCATTCCTGCCTGAGCCATTTCTGCTTGTCCATCAGGCAGTTCTCCAAATTGAGAGAACTTTGACCAAGAACTAGATCCGCGATTTTCAAATTCAATCCGAATTAAATGTGATTCTGTAGAAAGATCTGTCTTTGCAAACTCCTCTGCAGAAGTCGTATAGTGCAAAGTGTGCTCAATTAATTCGCTTGGCACAATTTTCGTGTATTGACCAAAAAAATAAGCTGTAAAACCATGTTCCGGAACTTCAACCCCACAACTCCACAAGCCGCCGATACTTAGATCTGAAACTGTGGCGCCTTTTGTGGAGCTTAAATCTGTTGGGTGATACCAAGATTCAAGTTCAGAGGCATCAGTCCATGCCTTCCAAAGTCGCTCTATAGAAACGGGATATTCGCGCTCTACCGAATAAAGGAATTGCTGTGCCATGCCCGAACTTTATCAGGGTCGATATCTTACATATTGGGTAACTCTTCTTTTATGATTGCTCAATGGCGGTGAAAAAAGTAACAGGACCGGCTTCCTACTTTCCTTCAATTGAAAAGAAATACGGCAAGCCAATTGAACATTGGATGAAAGAGCTTAAGAAGGTTTCAAAGCTTGCCCACATGGAACAAGTCGCTCATCTAAAAGAAAAGTTTGAAATGGGACATGGCCACGCAAATGCACTTGTTGCCCATTTCAGAAGCAAGAACGGCCTATAACTCAAGCACCTTCAGTATTTGCTCGTGAGGAATTAACCTACTTTTAATGAGACACCAACGTGTTTCAAATTGAATTCACCGGGCTGGACCTTTAAACTTCCAGAATGTTGCTTAGGGTATTGAAGGCGCGCTTGGTGGTCCTTCCCCTTGCCGTGCTCTTACTGCTCTTCAGCGCAGGAACAGCAGCAGCACCTGACTGTCACATTGAATCATCAGCTCCAACAACCAATCAGTCGGTGGCTCCACATAGTCACGGTGGAATACCTCATGATCATTCAAAATATGTAACCAGCACGGCAGTTTCTAGCAATCAAGGATTAAATGTTTCAACAAGTAATGCTATTGATTATGAAATGTGTTTTGTAGTCGGATTTATTGTTCTGCTCTCATTCCGCTTCTTGCGAGTTAAGAAGTCAGTTTTCGCTGTAAAGCAAATTTTGCAGCCTAAATTGCTAATGCCACAGCTTCTTTCAAAAAATCTCGGCTATCTCAACGTAACTCATCTCAAGTTGGGGATAATTCGAATCTAATCCTTATCTCGTCCATAAATTAACTTCGAGATAAAGGAATTTAAATGTTTAAAAAAATCTTTGTTGCACTGTTATCTTTTGTCGTCATTTTGACACCGAACGGTGCTTTTGCTTCATCGCACGCAAAGTCATTACAAAATTTGGGCATGGAAGAAATCATGTTTGCCCAAATGATGATTCCGCATCATGAGCAAGCGATCACAATGTCAGAGACCGCCCTCAAGAAGAGTCGCAACCAAGGCATACTCAAGCTTTCTAGGCAGATAAATAGCCTGCAAAGTGCTGAGGTATCCCAGTTAACTTATTGGCTGAAAGCAACAGATTCTTCAATGACTATGGACCATGACATGAAAATGTCAGGAATGTTAACCACAAAGGAACTTGGTTCGCTCAAGCGCCTAACTGGAGCCGCGTTCGACCGCACATTCCTTCAATTGATGATTAAACATCATAAAGGTGCGATTGAAATGCTCGGTCTCATTTCTGACTCCAGTAATGCGGAGGCCGCGGCACTTGCCAAGGCGATTAAATCTGCACAAAGCAAAGAAATTACATCCATGAAGCAACTACTCACTAAAATAAAATAAGGAGAAAAAATGCGTAAAACACTTGTAGGTATTGCAACGGTAATAAGTCTTGTCGCAAGTTCGAACTTTGCCTTTGCCGATGCAGCAAAGCCAGGGCAGAGCATGACTCACATGAAAACTTTGGCAGGAATTTCCGCCACCCTAGAAGGGCAAGGAATTTTGCTCTACGTTCAAGGTGGGGCAACTTCAGCAGTCGCGGGGGAATCCGTAAGTTCTGCTGATGGTCAAGTTGTCTTTCATATTCCGATCACTGGAGCAAAGAATGGCGTTAAGCATGTTGGTAGCAATATCGTATTTTTCAATTCTGCTAACAACAAGCAAGTTCAACTAAAGAATCCAATAATCGATTTGGGTAAAGGAACAATAAGCGCAGTAATTCCTCAAGGAACCGGTGAAGCTACAACTGTTCTACAGATTACAAATGCTTCGACATTGAAGCCTGCCGTAACTAAGGACCGTAAAGCGTCACTAAAAACAACTGCGTATAAGGGTGCTGCACTTTCACTGGCCCCAGGAATTGGCGCAGCGCTATCATCTCTGCTGGAACTGCCTGAAGGTTCGATTCCTGAAGGTCTGGCCTTTGCAACTGCAGATGTAACTTTGTATTCAAAACTAAAGTCTAAGAGATAATTAGTTTCGGACTTTGAAAGGAAAACATATGAATCAGAATCGTGAAATCAATCGCCGGACCTTGATCTCGGGGGCTTGCGCCCTGCTTGCTTTAACTGGTCTAGGAACTCTTCCTGCATCAGCAAGCAACGGAATACGAAAGTTAAGCAACGGTCGTGTTTCAGTAAAGCTTAAGAGCATCCCTGAACTTGCAAGTGTTGGTGGAACTGTGGGGATTGGCGAGGTAAAAGGAAAGCCAGTTGCAATTACAAGAACTGGAAATACTTCATACGTAGCCTTCTCCTTAAGTTGCCCGCACCAACAGGTGACAGTGTCACGAGAGGGAAACGGTTGGAAGTGCGATG
Source organism: Bifidobacterium breve (assembly GCA_945863115.1). Classification (GTDB taxonomy): domain Bacteria; phylum Actinomycetota; class Actinomycetes; order Nanopelagicales; family Nanopelagicaceae; genus AAA044-D11. Next base: position 74,486 of record CAMAYZ010000006.1, on the reverse strand, counting down.
CTCACGGTTCTGAATTCGAGGCTGACGGTGATTTGGTTTTAGGACCAGCCACAAAACGCCTAACTCGAGTTCCTATAAAGGTCTCAAGAGGTGTGGCAACAATCGGTTAATTGAGAGTTTTCTTAGTTAACTGAAATAACTAATTTGGGCCTGAAGGTGAAAACACTTTCAGGCTCAGCTCCGTTATTAAATATGCAAATCTGGCTCGCTTGATTTTGTTTATTTGATCAAGAAAGGGACTCAAGGAGAACTTCTTTTGAAAAAGCTAATTGCCGCTTTCATAGCACTACTTTTTATTTGCCAACCAACATCACTTTGGGCGGCCCCGACGCTTGCCTCTTTGCAACGCGAAATAGACCAGTTGAGAACGGTGGCAGCAGAAAAGTTCGAGGCGGCAAATGAAGCAACGTTGAGAATCAAGCGTTTAGAAAACGAGACTAGAAATTTAAGGGAAAAGGGATTAGTTGCCAGAAAACAACTCATTGAAGTAAACAAGGTCTTGGGTATGATTGCAATCAATAACTATAAAAATTTGGGCCTCGGCCAAGGCCTGGAGCTGTTATTTAGCACAAATCCCACGCAGTATTTATCTGATGCATCGTCTCTCAAAATTATAGAGGCGAGATATGCAAGACAGTCACGTGAATTTGCAGTATTAAAGCAGCGCGTTGCAGCCTCTGTAACACTTTTGGAGGATCGCACAGCAAAACTGACAGCTGAAAAAGTAATTCTCAATAGAGAAGTAGCTGCCGCAAAATTGGCTCTAGCCACAGCAAATAAGAAATTGAAAGCTTTGAGCAAGAAAGACCGCGAGAGGTTGCTACGGGCAGAATCTTTACGTGAAAAGAAAATATTTGATGCCTCAAAAAAGTATGCGAGTGCGTTTAAGGGAGATAATTCGCGGGGTTCAATAGCGTTGCGATTTGCGTTAAAACAAATCGGTGATATTTATGTTTGGGGGGCGGCGGGTCCCACCAGGTGGGATTGCTCTGGCTTAACCATGCGCGCATTTCAAACTGCCGGAGTATCTTTACCGCACTTTTCTGGAGCGCAAATTAGATATGGGAAACCTGTCTCATATGAACGGCTTAAGCCGGGAGACTTATTGTTTTATGGCATTCCGAACAGTCATGTCTCCATGTATATGGGCGGTGGAAAAATGGTGCAAGCCCCACGTCCAGGTAAAAGAGTTGAGGTTATTCCGGTAACGAGAATGTTTGGTTCCAAGCCATTCGTGGGGGCACGCAGAATATGACTAAAAAATATATCTCATTTGTTCTGATCTCAGTTCTCTTTGCCACCTATTCATTTTTGAATGGAGTTGCTGTTGCAAAAAACCATAAACCAACTCTGGCGCAGATTGAAAGTGCTAAGAAGGTTGAATTAGAAAAGAAGAGAGTTGCCGAAATTGCTGCTAAAAAACTCAACAGCGCTAGGGGAAACCTTAAGAAGTTGGCAATCCTTGCAAGTGCTGCGCAATCAAAATATGTGGCAGCTCAGAAGGAACTAAGTGCTGCAACAGAAGAACTAAATACCGCAACAGCGGCTCATACAGCGGCTCTCGTAGGAGTTTCTGATACCCATGATGAGATTGGTAGTTTGGCGAGAAATGCTTATATCTCGGGCGGTGGAATGAGTAACTTTGAGTCGGTTTTAAATGCAGATGGCCCACAGGAGATTATTGACCGATTATCCGCACTGAATAATCTAGGAGCACGCAACAAAACTGTCTTGTTCAGATATAAGGAAGCGGAAGCTATCGCGCAGAAGGCCAGGATTGTCGCGGAAACCGCACGAGAAAAGCAGCAGGTTGTTGTAGAAAAAGTCCGAGCAATTAAGAAAGAAGCGGATGATGTTAGAAACGCCCAACAAGCCGAGGTTGCAAAGCTTCAAGCGGTTCAGGACAAATTACAACGCGAATTGGCTTCGGCAAGAAAAGTTAGGCTGACACTGGAAGAGAGAAGGCAACTTGCAATTCTGGAAGAGTCTCGATCGGTTGAGGCAGGAAAGACTCCGAACCAATCCAAAGTTTGGCCAATTGGCGGGCCTACTGGCGCAAAAAGTATCCGCACAACCGAAGCGCAGCGGCTTAAAGCTGTTGAATTTGCTAAGCGACAAGTGTTAGCAAAGAAACCTTATGTGTGGGGTGCTGAAGGGCCAAACTCATTTGATTGTTCAGGTCTTGTTTACGCCGCATTCAAGAGTGTAGGACTTGGCTGGCCAAATTGGGACCGCCTCAATGCAAGTTTGTATTATACCTACACCAAACAGATACCAATTGCTGAAATGCAGCCGGGAGATTTTATTTTCTATTCTTATAAAGGAACTCAAAACACTATTCATCATATGAGTATGTATGCAGGTGGTGGAATGATGTGGGAAGCGAGATCGACGAGATCGGGTCTCAGATATTCAAATATCTATAGTGTTCCAGGAATGATGCCATTCGCAGGGAGAGTTTAAATGCAAAAGATTAAGCAAATACTAATGATTTCTTCAATCGCAGTAGCATTGTCGTTTTTTTCAGCGCCTGCAATTCATGCGCAGAGTTTTGACTCCGTCACACACATACATTCAATAAAAGTACTTAGTAAAAAAATATTAATAGGCACGCACGAAGGACTTTTCGTTTATCAGGGCCCAAACAATATGAAACCGATCGGTGAAGAACGCTTCGACATCATGGGTCTTGCAATCTCGGGCAGAACGATGTTTGCAAGTGGGCACCCTGGAAAAGGTTCAAAGCTGCCAGAGCCTGTCGGATTACTTAGATCCGATGATGAGGGAGACAACTGGAAAAAAGTCTCACTTCAAGGCGAAGTTGATTTTCACTTTTTGTGGTCAGCAGGAAACGAAATTTATGGGGTGGATGCTCAAACAAATATGATTTTGTATTCCTCAAACTCGGGAAGAGAATGGCGAAATTTAGGGCCAAATAAGTTCTCCGATATTGCTATCTCAGGTCAAAAATTAGGCGAGAATTTTGTAATCCGAGATAGAAAACTCTTCAAGGGTTCGAAGACTTTCGCAGACCTATCCCTAGTAAAAACAGTGTTCCCAGTCAGCGAGATCGAACTTGTTGGAAGAACTCTTTATGCTGCCTCTGATAAATCTATTTTTAGATCTTCAAATCAGGGAAAAACTTGGAAGAAAATTTCTACCTTTGGCGCCGAAGTATCTGGACTTAGTTCATCAAATGAACTGCTTATCGCCATTGTTGGGAATCAGATTTTAAAGTCTGAGGATGGAGGAAAGAATTTTAGCTAATGAAAGACGAACCAGCTTGAGACAAAAAAGGCCCATTCATTACTTCTTCCAAATCTAAAAATGGAAAAAATTGTTACAATTTAGCTATGTCTAAGGCTTACCTAGCAGCGCACCTACGTAAATTCCCACCTGTTCAGCGAAAAATTCTGGTGGACTTACGGGAATACATAGAGTCCAGGCTCCCAGCTTCAACACAAGTTATTAAGTATGGAATACCAACCTTCCTAATTGAAGGTGTTCCAGTGATCGGCTTTGATGGATTTAAGAACCACAACAGTATTTTTCCTTACAACGGCTCGTTCAATGCTCGGTTAAGAGAAGAGCTTAAGAATTATGAACAAACTAAGGGGTCAATCCACTTCGAGGTTGAGAAAAGTATTCCGAAGCTTTTAGTCAAAAAGATTCTCGATGAAAGAATTAAACAAATAAATGCTCTGTATCCGAAAAAAACTGGTGAATATCTTGAGTTCTATCCAAACGGCGTATTGAAAGCCAGTGGAAAGTATAGAAAGGATAAACTCCACGGAGATTGGAAGTGGTTCCGTAAAACCGGTGTAATTATGAGATCTGGAAGTTTCAAAAATGGCGAACAGGTTGGAACTTGGATTACATATGATGCAAAGGGAAAGATCTATAAGAAGACTTTGATGTCAGGGGTATAAGATTCGACTATGGGTCGACGTAAATTCTCAGTTCGCGAAGTTCTCAGGAATGAATCGGCCAGTGGATTTTTGATCCTGATTGCCTCAGCCCTCGGTTTACTCGTAGCAAATTCGCCTCTTTCAGACACTTATTTCAAAGTGTTAGATATTGATTTTTCCTTAGGGTCGGGTGCTCTCGCAATTAACTTAACAATTCAAAAAGTTGTTAATTACCTGCTAATGACACTGTTCTTCTTTGTTATTGGGCTTGAGATAAAAAGAGAACTCACAACCGGACACCTAGCCTCAGGTAAAAAAGCCTTGATGCCATTGTTGGCTGCTCTTGGTGGAATTGCCGTGCCAGCTCTGATTTATTTAGCAATTGCAGGACGAGAAGCGCCAGGTGGTTGGGGAGTGCCCGTTGCCACGGATATTGCCTTAGCTGTTGGTTTACTAGCGATGCTTGGTTCATTGGTTCCAGAATCACTTAGATCTTTCTTGCTCGGAATCGCTGTTATTGATGACATCGTTGCAATTCTCATCGTTGCATTTGTTTATTCCAGTGGTATCAAATTCTCTTGGCTGGCTATGGGATTAGCTGTCGTTCTTGCAGTCGTAATATTGCAAAAGGTTAATGTCTCATCTGTGGTTGCATATTTAGTCTTGGGAATTCTGCTCTGGTTCGCTCTTTACAAGACTGGCGTGCATCCGACTCTTGCGGGTGTAATTCTTGGATTATTGACCCCAAACATTCCAAAGCAAATGAAGAAAGGTTCTTCTGGAGATTCGGATTCATACTCAGTTATTGAATGGTTGGAACATAAACTTCATCCATATAGCGCATTCTTCTGCGTCCCAATTTTTGCTTTCGCGAACACTGGAGTTGTAGTTAATTCTGAAACTTTGAGCCAAGCTAGCAGATCTGTAATTGCCTGGGGAATTTTCTTTGGTCTGGTTGCAGGAAAACCAATCGGTATCTTGGCGACGACCATTGCTGCTTCAAAGTTAAATATTGCTGATTTTCCTAAGGGAGCAAGCAAGTCACTTCTTGCAGCCACCGGAAGCACAGCGGGCATTGGCTTCACCGTAGCCATTTTTATTGCTCAATTGGCATTTAAGGATCAGCAGATCCAAGAGTTGGCAATAATCTCTGTGATATTTGCATCCGTTGTTAGCGCTTTGATTTCAGTCTTACTCTTCCGAATTTTCTCTCGCCAGAAGCAGTAAACCTAAGCTTTTAACCTTTAATTGGTGCGACACCTTGCGAAATAAATGCTTTTAGGTTGCCTCAAAATTGGTCAGCCTCTAGCATTCACCTACGTTAAGGGGAGTACCTCGTTCGGCATCTTCGTCAACACGGATAGAAATATCCCGGAGCTGCGACCACTAAGTGGTTGAGGGAGACCTTGGCTCCATGGCCCCTTTAACGAAATAGGTGTAATCAATGAATGTCTCATTAACCACGTGGTTTATCGTTATCGGCGCGATTCTTGCGCTGATCGTCGTCGACTTGCTTACCGTCAGTCGCAAACCACACGAAGTAAAGTTTAAAGAAGCAGCAACCTGGTCGATTTTCTATATCGCTGTTGCGATTGGCTTTGGTGTCTGGGTCTGGCAATCAGCAGGTTCGCAATTCGGAACCGAGTATTTTGCAGCATACCTAGTTGAGAAATCCCTATCGGTCGATAATCTCTTCGTATTCATTATTATTTTGGCACAATTTAAAGTTCCATCGATTTATCACCAACGAGTTCTTATGTTTGGTGTGCTTTTGGCACTTGTATTGCGCGGAATCTTTATCGCAGTTGGAGCCGCCGCTCTTGCGGCATTCAGCTTTACCTTCGTTATCTTCGGTGCAATTCTGATTTGGACTGGCGTTGGATTGTTCAAACACTGGGATGAAGATCCTTCGCCTGAAGACAACGCCCTGGTTAAGGTAATCAGAAAACGGATTGCTATGACCGATGAATTCCATGGATCAAAAGCTTTTACAAAAATCAACGGAAAGCGAATTGCAACGCCAATGTTCTTGGTGATGATTGCAATTGCTTCTACAGATTTGCTGTTTGCCTTGGATTCGATTCCAGCAACCTTCGGTGTTACTCAAGAGCCATTCCTAGTCTTTGCAGCAAATGCCTTTGCGTTGCTTGGCTTGCGCGCACTGTATTTCTTGCTCAAGGGCTTGCTAGATAAATTAATCTACTTATCACTTGGTCTATCAATAATTCTGATGTTTATCGGAGTCAAGTTGATCATGACTTATCTGCATGAAGTTTGGTATGACGTGCCAAAGATTCCTATAGTTGTAAGCCTCTTAGTAATTGCAGCAGTTCTTATCGTCTCAACAGTTGCAAGCTTGGTTAAGTCAAAGCGTGATCCAAGTGCAGTTGCACATGCTGGACGTGTTACCAGTCATAAGGAACCCGGGAAGCACGAAAAGATTTAGATTGAATTCGTTTTCCTAAAAAGGGGGGTCTTAATGAGTTCCAATTCAGTAGCTTTAACAAATCTAACTTCAGTGTCCGTTCTGGTATTCATCTTGGGCTTTTTGGGAGCCAGAATCAAGAGCGATGTTCGAATCCCCGAGCAGGTTTATCAAATGATCTCAATCTTTCTGCTCTTTGGAATCGGACTTAAAGGTGGTCACGCCCTTAAAGGAACTTCACTCTCAAGCTTTGCGGCCCCGGCACTTGCGACGATAGCTCTTGGAATTCTCATCCCAGTTATTGCATATCTGACTTTAAAGTTTGTAAAGAAGATTAATGACATTGATCGTGGCGCTATTGCTGCGCATTACGGCTCTACATCTCTAGTTACTTTCTCAGCCGCGCTGCTCTTCTTGGAAAGCAGCGGGATAGAGGTAGAAGGTTTTGCAACGGCGCTGCTGACAATCATGGAAGTTCCAGGGATTGTTGTTGGCGTTTATCTTGGTTCGCGCCACCGCAACAAGAGCGTGCAATGGGGTAAAACTCTGCATGAAGTAATAACTGGTAAAACAATTTTGCTCTTGGTTGGTGGGCTAGTTATCGGAGCAATCACAAGCCAGGCTGGATATTCGAAAGTGACTCCGTTCTTTATTGATCTGCAATCTGGTTTCTTGGTTCTCTTCTTGCTACACCTTGGTTATTTGGCAGGAACCAACTGGGGTGAGATAAAGAAAGTTGGTGCGATGGTCGGAGTATTCGCATTGATCTTCCCAATCTTCGCGGGAACTTTAGGAGTAGTAACTGGAACCATGGTCGGGCTTTCTGTCGGGGGAGCGACAATTCTTGGAGTCTTGAGTGCTAGCGCTTCATATATTGCAGCACCTGCTGCAGTGTCGATTGGTTTACCAGAAGCAAATGCGCCACTGGCTTTGATGTCTAGCATCGGGGTTACATTTCCGTTCAATTTGCTTGTTGGAATTCCTTTGTATCTAGAGATTGCTAGGGCGTTTTCTAGCCTCTAACCCTTGAAATATAACCCTGAGATGCAGATTATTTTTCTGCCATTAGGATTGAGACATAAATTTTAACCGCTAGAACCCGAGGAGTTTGAAATGTCTGATTCAGGAAAATGCCCAGTTGCACACGGAGCCCTAACCACTGTTGAAGATTCAAATATGGATTGGTGGCCAAAGTCCCTTAACTTAGACATCCTGCACCAGCATGACAGCAAGACAAATCCTCTTGGAAAAGATTTCAATTACAACGAAGAGTTAAAGAAGTTAGATGTAGCCGCACTTAAGAAAGATATGCATGCGCTGATGACAGATAGCCAGAAGTGGTGGCCGGCAGACTGGGGTCATTACGGCGGTTTGATGATTCGTCTTTCATGGCACGCGGCAGGAACATATAGAACTGCAGATGGTCGTGGCGGCGGCGGAACTGGCAATATGCGTTTTGCTCCACTTAATTCTTTTCCAGATAACGTAAACCTTGATAAAGCTCGTCGACTTCTGTGGCCGATCAAAAAGAAGTATGGCAACAAAGTTAGCTGGGCAGATTTATTGGTATTGGCCGGAACGATTGCATACGAATCAATGGGTCTAAAGACTTTCGGTTTTAGTTTTGGTCGCGCAGATATTTGGCATCCAGAGATTGATATTTACTGGGGATCTGAGAAGGAATGGCTTGCGCCAAGTGATTCACGTTATGGCGATTTGAATGATGCAACAACAATGGAGAATCCACTTGCTGCAGTGCAGATGGGCCTTATTTATGTAAACCCTGAAGGCGTAAACGGAAAGCCGGATCCACTAAGAACTGCTGCGCACGTTCGTGAAACTTTTGCTCGAATGGCGATGAACGATGAAGAGACTGTTGCACTAACTGCTGGCGGTCACACCGTTGGTAAAGCACACGGAAATGGCAGTGCGGCAAGACTTGGACCAGCACCAGAAGGTGCAGATATTTCAGAGCAAGGTCTTGGTTGGATGAATCACGAAACCCGAAGTGTCGGCCGCGATACCGTTTCAAGCGGAATTGAAGGCGCATGGACTACAAATCCAACTAAATGGGATAACGGATATTTCCACTTGTTATTTAAGTATGACTGGGAGCTTAAGAAGTCTCCTGCCGGCGCCCAACAATGGGAACCAATCAATATTGAAGAGGCAGATAAGCCAGTGGATGTTGAAGATCCATCTATCCGCTACAACCCAATCATGACTGATGCAGATATGGCGATGATTAAAGATCCGATCTATCGTGAAATCTCAGAACGATTCCATAAAGATCCAGATTATTTCAGCGAAGTATTTGCTCGTGCTTGGTTCAAGTTAACTCATAGAGATTTAGGACCAAAGGCTCGCTACTTCGGACCAGATGTTCCTGCCGAAGATTTGATTTGGCAAGATCCAGTTCCTGCCGGAAAGTCTGATTACAACGTTGAAGATGTAAAGGCAAAGATTGCTGCAACTAATTTAACTGTCACCGAATTAGTTACAACTGCATGGGATAGCGCTCGCACATTCCGAAGCTCGGATTTCCGTGGGGGAGCAAACGGTGCTCGTATCCGTCTTGCACCACAGAAAGATTGGGAAGGTAACGAACCAGCCCGACTTCAGAAAGTTCTCTCAGCTTTAGAACCAATTGCAAAAGCAGCGGGCGCAAGTCTTGCTGATGTAATAGTTCTTGCCGGAAACGTTGGAATTGAAAAGGCGGCCAAGGCAGCTGGACATGATGTGAAAGTTCCATTTAAGGCCGGTCGTGGTGATGCTTCTCAAGAACAGACAGATGTCGAATCATTCGAACCACTAGAGCCAATTCATGATGGATATCGCAACTGGTTAAAGAAGGATTACGTTGTAAGCGCCGAAGAGCTAATGCTTGATCGCACACAATTAATGGGCCTTACTGCTCACGAGATGACAGTTCTTGTTGGTGGAATGCGCGTGATTGGAACTAACCATGGTGGAACCAAGCACGGTGTATTCACTGATCGAGTTGGCGCTCTAACTCCTGATTTCTTTACGACAATCACTGATATCAACTATGTCTGGGAGCCAGCAGGAAGTGATTCTTACAAGATTCGCAACCGCGAAACCGGAGAAGTTAAATACACAGCAACTCGTGTTGATTTAATCTTCGGTTCGAATTCGATTCTTCGTGCTTATGCCGAGGTTTATGCCCAAGATGACAGCAAAGAGAAGTTTGTAAATGACTTTATTGCTGCTTGGACAAAGGTTATGAACGCGGATCGTTTCTAAATTTAGATTTTATGGAGTTTGGCTTTAATTCCTAGCCAGACTCCGAGGAAGCTAAATAGGAAGAAGACCCAGCCCGAAAGGGCGAAGGCTTGCGTTCCTGAAAGTAGAACTCCGATTGTGCAACCGAGTGCTGTCATTGAGCCCCAACCAAGAAGAATTCCACCGATTAGTGATGCGATTGAGTTCTTAAAGGTTAGTTTTGAGAATTTAAATCTTCCGCCAGCCAGTGCTGCGGCAAATGAAGCACCAATGATTCCGATTGCTAGCCAACCGTTGTTGGTGATTGTTTCAGAAACAACAGCGATACATCCGGCCATACGATCGAGACCAAGAATCGAATCTGGTCCAATATTTCTTTCTTCCATAAAGGTTCTAGCTGTAGTGCTTAGTTGGCGAGTAACTCCAAGCGGCTCGACCCGCAGATATGCAAAAGTTCCAACGATTCCAACTAAAGCGCCAGTTGTGATTGGGCTCCAACGCTCTGAAATAACTTTTCGATAAATACTCTTAAACGTCAAAACTTGTAGTGGTTGACTTCTAATGGGTTCAGAATTCTTACCTTTTTTGATCGCAAAAACTGCAATCGCGATTAGAGCAATAAAGGTAATAAGAATCGAACCGGCATATCCAAATGTGTGTGGTAGCCAAATTGTTGGTGCATCTGCAATTGCTCGCAGGTAGAGCCAGTTCCAGGTTAAGAATGCAATTACAAATCCAACCAGAACACCGATTAGCGCTGGAATCGCCCGCAAGTATCCCTGACCAATTCGATATAGATGGCCGCTAATGCAAGCTCCGGAAAGTGACATTCCAATTCCAAAAGCAAGAGCTGCAACTACCAGAGGCCAACTAACTGGGCCGATATGAGCAGCTGGCGGAAGGCTGTCACCAGAAGTATCAGGTAAAAACTGGCCAAAGATTATTGCGTAACCAATTGATCCACTTGCAATCGCAACTAAAATCGAGAGAAATGGTGTTGTGTTCTTATCTTCAATACCTTCTCGGTAGATACAGAAGAAACAGAATCTTCCACGTTCCAAAAGCAATCCAAGACTGATGCCAATCATTAAGGAGATTGGGGCGTTACCAGGATTCTCTTTTGACGAAAGAAAATATGCAGTTGCCAGCAAGGCAATTATTACTAGACCTGAGAAAAGTGTTTTTAACTTCTCGGTTTTAGTCCACAACAAATCAGCAGCCAGGCCTGTGCCTGAGCTGCCGATTTGATTGGATTGAGTATTAATTACTGAGCGCCCCAGATAGTTCCGGCAGGGTTATTAATTGGCGCACCAACTGAGTTTCCGTACTCAGTCCATGATCCGTCGTAGTTCTTCACGTCGCCGTATCCGAGGATTTCACTTAGTACGAACCAGGTTAGCGAAGAACGCTCACCGATTCGGCAGTAAGTAATGATTGGTTTAGTGCCATCAATTCCCTTATCTGCGTATAGCTTCTTTAGCTCGGCGACAGTTTTAAATGTGCCATCTGCATTCACGTTTAATCCCCAAGCAATATTTTCTGCGCCAGGAATGTGTCCGGCTCGGACTGCTAGTTCTTGGAATCCGGCTGGAGCGAAAATCTTTCCGTTGTATTCATCAGCAGAACGAATGTCAACGAGCTTTACGCCCTTCTTGATTCCCTTAGCAACTGGCAATACGTCGTAAGTTAAATTTGCACGAAGACTTCTATCAACTTTTGTCGCTTTGAAAGCTCCAGCCTTGAATGTAGGAACTGCAGTGGTAAATGCGCGAGCATCTTTCTCCCACTTAACTCTCCCGCCATCTAGCAAGCGAACATCTTCGATACCGTATTGGTTGAAAATCCAAGCGCCCCATGCAGCAAACCAGTTGTTCTTATCGCCGTAGAAGACAACGGTCGAATCCTTATCGATTCCAGCTTTTGCAATTAGCGTATTGAACTTTCCAATTGGAACGATGTCACGCTTTACGGTGTCAACAAGATCGGTATACCAATTGATCTTAAATGCATTCTTGATATGACCGCGCTCGTATAGGCCAGCTTCTGTGCTTACTTCAATGATACGAACCTTAGGATCATCAATGTTCTTCTCTAGCCAATCAGCTTGAACAACAGCACGTGCTTGATTCTTTGGAGCAGCATCTGCGCTCGGTGAAACCAACGAACCTAGAACTACCGCAGTAGCAATTGCGGCTGAAACTTTCTTTGCTTTAAACATTATTGTTTCCATTTCTATAGTTTGGGTTAAATAGCTTTAAAAAATTAATTACAAGTTTGGTAAAGAGCTTTTAAATCAGCAACTTGTTGAAGTAATACGACAGTAATCAATAACTCTGCGTTTGATTAAAATCATGGCAGTAAAATAACTCAGAACTAAAGACTTGTAAAATTGCAATTAACTTGCAACTGCAAGAATCAAATTCAGTAACTGAGCCATTTTCTTCGCTCTGATTTAGAGAATTTCTCAATTGAATAGCGCAGCATTGTTCTAGGCATTTGCGAAGCATTTGCAGTTAGAAAAGTGCGCAATAACTGGCCATCTCGCTTTCCGACTTCGCGCAACATCCAGCCAACTGCTTTATGAATCAGATCATGTTCATCTTTCAAAAGCATCTGCGAAATTTCAATAGTCGGATCTAATTCGCCCGCGCGGATAAATGCGAAGGTAAAGATAATCGCCAACCTGCGATCCCAGAGCGATTTACTGCGGGAAAGCTTTTCAAGAAATGGATACGGATCTTTTTGGCTCACTAGGTATACACCGATTATCGGGGCAGACACATCGACCAGATCCCAATTGTTTATATATCCAGCTTTTGCCTGCTTCATGTAGAAGTTAAAGATTTTTTGGTGCTCTAAGGGTTCTTTTCTGGATTTGAATTGGAGTGTGAGTATTACTAACCCACATAATCTAAATTCATGGAATTTCGAGGATATCAGTTTTTCGATTTCAGGGAATGAAAGGTGTTTGTATTTTGCAGCAACCTTGCGAACCTCTGGAACAGTTAGTCCGAGGAAAATATCGCCTTCACCATATTGGCCCTTGGCCGTTTGGAAGAACTTTTGGAGTCCAAAAGCCCGGCTTGGATTTGCTAGTGCCTTTAATTCACTTGCCGCGCTCACGCATAAATCTTATATCGGTGGCTGAATTGAAGTAAGGTTTTCTAGTGAATGTAAATCCAATTCGATCCGAAATTTTCGATACCGGTAATCCAGAAATAAAGGCAGCAAGAATCGAAATTGCAGCCAACCCTTCGACTATTTTTGCAATCTTAAGTGATCCCAAAAGGCATAAAGAGATTGATGGGTCTTCTACGATTACTTCTAATATTTCTGGCCCAGCAAGACTTGAACTTGGGTCAAAATTTGGAATGAAGATGCGACTCGGTATTAAGTATCGAATTACAAATACTGTTGTTGAATACAAAGAGAATGAGTTAATCGCTTGGCGTCACCTGGGAAAGTGGAATTGGCGTTATGAGTTAAAAGTACTTGGACCAAACTTAACTTTAGTTACAGAGACGTTTGATGCATCTAACTGTCCGAGAATCGCTAAATCGTGGCTGAAAATGCGTGATGCTTACCCGTGGGTGCAGAAGGCGGTCGCAAAATCTTTGGTTAGATTAAAAACTGTCTCGGAAGCAAATTGAGGAAGATAACTGATGTTTGAGGCAATTTTCTTTGGAATTCTCCAGGGGCTCACTGAGTTTCTTCCAATTTCATCAACTGCCCATGTGCGCATCTTCGCCGAGTTCTTTGGCATGTCTGAAGATCCAGGTGCGATGTTTACGGCCATTATGCAAATTGGAACAGAACTAGCTGTCTTAATTTATTTCCGAAAAGATATCGCGAGAATAATTTCTGCTTGGTTCCGGAAAGTCATCTTTAGAAAAGATTTGCATATCGAAGAAGCAGCAGATGCCCGAATGGGTTGGCTGATAATTCTTGGAAGCTTGCCAATCGTTATTCTTGGCTATCTTGGTCAAGATGCAATTACGACGAACTTTCGTTCACTCTGGTTGATTGCATCAGTTTTAATCATCTTCGGCGTGATTCTTGGAATCGCAGATAGATACGGAAAGACCGATAAAAGCCTGAAGGATTTAAGTATTTCTCATGGAATTCTCTATGGATTAGCACAAGCGATGGCTCTGGTTCCAGGAGTATCAAGATCAGGTGCAACGATTGCGATGGGTCGCTTGCTTGGATACAACAGAGAAGCTGCCCTTCGATATTCATTCTTATTGGCAATACCTGCTGTATTTGGAAGTGGGCTATTTCAATTAGAAAAGGCAATATCAGATAAGTCTGCCAAACCGGTTTTTTCACTTACTGAAACTTTGGTTGCAACAATCGTGGCATTCGTCGTTGGGTATCTAGTAATTGCCTGGTTGATTAAATTTATTACTACAAAGAGTTTTATGCCCTTCATTATTTATCGAATTGCATTGGGTGGATTGGTAATGGCACTTTTAGCTGGTGGAGTAATAAGTGCTTCTGCCCAGACTGAAAACGTTGCCCCTGTAGCACCAATTTCATATTCAGTTCCTAAAGATTGTGAATCAACCAAGGTATTAGCAGAACTTCAAAAAGATATCCGCCAGGCCCAATACATCGATATGCCTTGGCAACCAGCACCAGGAACTGAGCTTGCAGATTTTCTAAATAACGGCGGCCTTGCCTGCACTTACGGGATTCAGAGCGCGGAAGTTGGAATAACCGTTGATTGGGTAGCCAATGGAACTGTGTTGTTCAACAATCGCATTGCAGGTTGGCTATCTGAGGGGTATGAAAAAATAGATATTCCAAATTTGATGGAGAGCGAAGCTTATTTCTTTCAGCGAGATCAATCACCAACAAATGAATTTAGTAGGTATCAAGTTAAATTCTTGATAAATGGTTTCTGGATAAATCTCAACTCTTCTTTCGGGAAAACAATTGAAGATAGCTCGGGCTGGATAAAAGCCGCGGTAGATTCGCTTTAATTTCGCTTTGCTTTAAGGTAATTCTTTAGCGTTATGGCGATAGTTAAGATTATGAAGAAGCCAGCAATCTGTTTAGAGGAATTATCTAATGCGGGAATTGATGCCGCGTAGTAGCCAAGCGTTGTTATCCCTGCGCCCCATAGAAGCGCTCCGAAAATATTTGCACTTAAAAACTTGTAGTAGTTCATCTTTCCAAGCCCGGCTATTGGCGGCATGAACGTTCTGATCCAAGGATAGAAGCGAGCCAGCACAACTGCAGTCCAACCATATTTCTCATAGAAATCTTCTGCGCGTTTGATCATTTTTTGAATGCTTGGTCGATCACTTTTACTTAAATAATTTCTCCCGTATTTTCTTCCAAGAACAAAACCAACTTGATCACCAAAGAATGCAGCCAGAACAATTATTGCTATGAGGATTACGATATTTGTATCGTCGCGAGTCGCCGCTATAAATCCAGCTGCGAAGAGGATCGAATCTCCGGGAATAAAGAAGGCGAGAAGGATTCCGGTCTCGATAAATACGATGGCCCCAATTAAAATGTAAATAAAAAATGGGGTAGTTGAGCCTAGATATTGCTGGACCCAATCTGAAATAGTCACGTGGGCAAGCGTATAGGCTTGGTAAATGAAAAATTACGCTGTTGTTACCGGGGCAAGTAGTGGAATTGGTGCTGCAACGGCGAAGTTGTTGGCGGCTAATGGTTTCCATGTAATTGCTGGTGCACGCCGCATGGATCGATTAGCAGAACTAGCTAAATCAGATTTAAATATCGAAATCGTTGAATTAGATGTAACAAACCAGAAGAGTGTGGAGACACTTGCAGCACAACTTGTCGGTAAACCGGTTTCAGTTTTAATTAATAACGCAGGCGGGGCATTTGATGCCGCATCAATCGAAGATTCGGATCCCGAAATTTGGGCCAAGACTTATGAGGTAAATGTTACGGGCGCAGTTCGAATGACTAAAGCAATGATTCCACTGATGAAGAAACATGGAGAGGGTCATATTGTTCTGATGTCATCAACTGCAGGTCGAATCGCATACGAAAATGGTGGAACCTATGTTGCAGCCAAGCATGCTGTTGCCGCAATTGCAGGGACGCTTCGTCTTGAATTAAATGGTCACCCGATTAGAGTCACCGAAATTGCTCCCGGTATGGTCAAGACAGATGAATTTGCAGTGACAAGATTTGCTGGAGATAAAACCAAGGCTGCGAAAGTTTATGAAGGGGTAGAAAAACCTCTGACCGATGCTGATATCGCTGAAACTATTCGCTGGGCTGTAATGCTTCCATCACATATAAACATAGATCTACTAGTCGTTAGACCTTTGGCCCAAGCTGCCCAACATAAGGTGCATCGAATTCTTAAGTAGTTACTTTCCTTTAGGTTTCTTATTTAGGTCTGCGACCCAATCCATAATTGCAAATGCTAAGCCAGACACAACGAAAGTTAAGTGAATTGCAATTCGCCATTTAACTTCAGTCTCGTTCACGCCATTTGCTGCGTTCATGAAGTCTTTTAGAAGTTCGATTACTGAAATCGCAACCAGCGAACCAATCAACTTAAGTTTCAAACCAGAGAAATCAACGCTTCCCATCCACTCAGGGCGGTCGATATCATCTGCAGCAACTTCAATCTTGGAGACGAAGTTTTCGTAGCCCGCAAAAATTACAATCAAAATTAGATTAGCAAGAAGTGTTAGGTCTAAGAGACCGAGCAATCCAAGGACCATGTCATCGGTCGAAGTTGAAGTTACATTGCTCGCAAAGCCCCAGAATTTTTGGAAGAACTTAACTAATAAAATAATAAGAGCGAAAGTCAGGCCCAGATAAAACGGCGCCAATAGCCATCGACTTCCGAACATAACTCGTTCAAGCATATGCTCGATTAAGCGGCGGCCGTGGCGTTTATCTTCCATTTTCAAAGCGTAACAAAATGCTCTTTCCCTTATTCTTTATACGTGCCCGCGTTTCACAAATTCTTTCTGACCAAGCCGTTAGCCGATTCCTTTCGCAAGAATGTCTCAGGATCTAAGGACGGGCTGCCCGATTGGGCGAAAGATATTGCCTCAGGAAGCGATGCTGGGCTTTTCAGGCCCGATGGCTCGGTCTGGAAAGTTCATGGAAGTTTGGCGACATTGGTCGGAGGAGTTCGAGCTCTTTTGTTGCAGGCCGCACATCCCGCACCACTTGCTGGGGTAGCGCAACATTCGAGATACGAGTCGGATCCAATGGGTCGTTTAGCTGGAACAACTAGGTGGCTGACGATTACAACATTTGGTTCGACAGAAATAATTGAACGCGAAGCAAAGCGCGTTAACGCAATGCATTCCAAGGTTTCAGGGCAATACACCGACATGGCAGGAGCACATTCAAGTTACCGGGCCCAAGATGCCCGATTTTTGCTCTGGGTGCACTGCGCCTTTACTGACTCATTTATTAAGTCGCATCTGGCTCTTGGTTACCCACTTCCGGATGGCGCAGATGAATACGTTCGCGACTGGGCAAAGAGTGCAATTCCTTTGGGGCTCAATACCGCACCAAAATCAATCGCAGAGTTAGAGGAAACTCTTCAAGATTTTCGGATGAATGATTTAGGGAGAACTGAAAAAACTTTAGAAGTAGTTCAATTTATTTTGAAGCCACCTTTTGGAAGCACCGGTCTACTTTTTTACAAGATAATCGCAAATGCTGCGATCGCTACTCTCAATCAGAATGAATTGGCGATCTTAGGGCTTCAAGCTAAATCAAGAATTTGGTTAAAAGTCGCCAGGGGAGCTTTGATTATTTTTGGCGCAATCCTCGGTCCTGAATCACCAAGTCAGAATCTGGCTCGCCAGCGTATTGCTCGTATTAGCTAATAATTAAATCGAGATACCAAGGCAGATTGCCCTTGGCTTTAGTTAACTTACAATCGAAATGCTTTTCTGCAATCGCAAGTAATTCAGTTGGTGTCTTTGGCGGCTTGCCGGCCTTCAATAACTCTCGTGTTAACTCGCCCCGGTATTTCTTAGACAGGTGAGTGATTACTGAAATCTTGCCCTTCTCTTTTTTAAAGACCCGAACTGCAACTGTGTTTGCTGGAGAAGGTTGCCAGACACCGGCGTAAGTTGAGGATCTGCAATCAATAATTAAATCAGCTTCTAAACCATCCAGGGCTGGCTTTAGGGCGGCCTTCCAATCCGAGGTCTTGATCTTTGCTTTGTAATTTGGAATCAAATCACTTGGGCGAAGGACGCCGAATATCGCAGAAGTTATTAAAAGAGATTTCTCGCCTCGGGCTTTTGCTGCTGGGCTTAGGGTTTTCCAATCCAGGGCTTGATAAAGAACTCCCGTGTAAACATCCATAGCTTTCGCCGCAGGAGAAGTGGCTAAAGCCTTTGTTAACAGCCGACTTCTGATTTCAAGCAACTCTTTAGGAAATGCCAATTTTGTGAGATTTACCTGGGCCTTAGAAATTGGTTCGTTCTTGCCCTCGCTGGGCGGTAGCAGAATCAACATTTACTTATTTGAAGCTGAGTAGAAACGTCCAAGGAAATCCTTCTTGAATTCTTGGAAGTCACCCTTCTCGATTTCGGTTCGCATCCGTTCGACCAGACGCACGATAAATCTTTCGTTGTGGATTGTCGCCAGGGTAGAACCGATCATCTCTTTACTGCGGAAGAGGTGGTTCAAATAAGCAGCGGTGTAATTTTTACAGGTATAGCAATCGCAGCTCTCTTCAATTGGACTGAAGTCACGGTTGAATTTAGCGTTTGTGATATTTACTCGGCCAGCATTAGTGAAGACGGCGCTGGTGCGAGCTTGGCGCGATGGGGCAACGCAATCGAAAGTGTCAGCGCCATTTTCGACTCCAACGAATAAATCATCAGGTTCACCGATTCCAAGTAAGTGTCGAGGTTTATCGCGAGGCAACTCATCGGTCATCCAGCCAACAATGGTTCCGAGGTTCGCTTTATCAAGTGCGCCACCAAGTCCGAATCCATCAAAGGTAATTCCATCTTCATCAAGTGCACCTAAATCTTTTGCGGCTTTACGACGTAGGTCTTCATATTGCGCACCTTGCAGAACGCCCCAAAGTGCTTGATATGGCTTACTTGAGCGCTCTTTAGTGAGGCGGCCATGTTCTACTAAACAGCGTTTTGCCCAGAGTCTGGTGCGCTCTAAAGATTTCTCTTGATACTTGCGGGTGTTGTGAAGTGTTGTGCATTCGTCGAAAGCAAAAATAATGTCGGCGCCAAGTTGGTGTTGGACCTGCATCGAAACCTCGGGAGTAAAGCGGTGCATGGAACCATCAAGGTGCGATTTAAAAGTCACGCCATCGTTGTCGACATGGGCCAGACGTTCTTTCTGGTCAGCAATAACTTCATCAGATCTGAAGGTGTTTTCGTCCATCGCAATAACTTTTTTAAATCCGACTCCAAGGGAGAGAACTTGGAAGCCGCCGCTATCGGTGAAAGTCGGGCCAGACCAATTCATGAATTTTCCAACGCCACCGGCTTCATCAACAATCTCTGGACCTGGCTGGAGGTAGAGGTGATAAGCATTTGCTAGAAGGGCTTGGGCGCCAAGGTCTGACATAGATTCTGGAAGAACTGATTTAACTGTGGCTTTGGTGCCAACCGGAATAAATGCCGGAGTTTTAATCTCGCCGTGAGGAGTAGTTATGACACCGGTTCGACCATTTAAATTCGAGTCGGAAATATCTTTCTCGACCTTAAATTTAAATTGGTTCATATCCGTATTATCTACCTTTAATTTGCTTTCGAAAGTTAGAGATGTAGCTTTGCGGGAAAAGGGGCTTAAAACCGCCTTTTAAGGCGAATAATCCCCATTTCTGGGCTACCAAATTCGAACGCGCTCGCTTTCGGGCAGATAAAGCGCATCTTTTTCGCTAACACTGAAAGCGTCGTAGAACTCAGTGAGATTTCGAACCACTTGATTGCAACGAAATTCATCAGGTGAATGTGGATCGGTTGCAACCCGACGACGAACTTCTTCGCCACGCATTTTCTGGCGCCAGCATTGGGCCCAACCCATAAACAATCTTTGGTAGCCAGTCAGGCCATCGATAACTGGGGGAGTTTTGCCACCCAGCGAAAGTTGATAGGCCTTGTAAGCAATTGTCAGACCACCCAAGTCGCCGATGTTTTCGCCAATTGTTAGGGCGCCATTTACATGGACATCTGGGGCTTCAAGTGGATGCAGTTCTTCATATTGGGCAATCAACTTATTTGCGCGCTTTTCAAATTCTTCGCGATCCAAATCAGTCCACCAGTTATTTAGATTTCCATCTCCATCATATTTAGAACCTTGGTCGTCGAAGCCATGGCCAATTTCGTGGCCGATGACCGCACCGATCCCGCCATAGTTTGCGGCATCATCAGCATCAATATCAAAGAACGGTGGCTGCAAAATTGCGGCCGGAAAAACAATCTCATTCATGCCCGGCATGTAATAAGCATTTACAGTCTGCGGGGTCATAAGCCATTCGGTGCGATCTACCGGGGCACCGATTTTTGCGAATTCAAAGTCTTGATTAAATTTAGTAACGCGAGCCAAATTTCCAATCAAATCGTCGCGAGTAATTTCCAATGCGGAATAATCGCGCCACTTATCTGGATAGCCAATCTTCGGGGTGAACTTATCCAGCTTCTCAAAGGCTTTGGTTTTAGTCTCGGAAGTCATCCAAGATAGAGCGGCAATATCAATGCGATAGGCCTCGATTAAATTTGCGACTAATTCCACCATGCGAGTTTTTGCTGCGGGCGGGAAATGCTTTTCAACATAGATCTGACCGACCGCTTCACCAAGTGAGCCTTCGACTAAACCAACACCGCGCTTCCAACGAGCTTTAAGTTCTGGAGTTCCAGAGAGCTTGGTGCCATAGAACGCAAAGTTCTCATTTACAAATTCGCTACTTAGATAAGACGATGCACCGGAAAGTAAATGCCAGGCCAACCAAGCCGACCAAGCATCGGCCTTAAAGGTTTTAAGAATTTCACCAAGGCCAGTAAAAAATGAGGGCTGGCGAACAATGACAGTAGCCATAACTTTGCTAGGAATCTTTGAAGTGGCTAACCAGGTATCCCAATCAAAGCCAGGGGAGGCCGCCTTCAAATCGACAAGAGTCATCTTGTTATAAGTCAGAAGAGCATCTCGGTCTTTAACTTGATCCCAATGCTTGCTGGCGATTTCAGTTTCTAATTTCAAGATGGCATCAGCTTTTGCCGCCGGGTTTTCAATCTTTGCAAGAGTGAACATTTTGGTTACGTGTTCAACAAAAGCAATTCTAATTTCGGCAAATTCTTCTTCACGGTAATAAGCCTCATCCGGAAGGCTCAACCCAGATTGTCCGATGTAAGCAATATTGGTATTTGAATCCATGTTGTCAGTTGTTATGTATTGGTAGAAAATTCCACCAAGTCCGCGGCTTTCAAAATCTCCTAGAACTTTATGAAATTCATCAACGTTAGAAACGCTCAGTGCAAGTTCTAAATCTTTTGCGATTGGTGTTATACCGAGGGAGTCTGCCTTTGCCTCATCCATGAACGAGCCGTAGAGGTCACCAATTTTCTGAGCGACACTGCCCTTGGCTCCACCACTTGCGCCAAGCTCTTCAATAATTTTCCGGACGTGCTGCTCTGCATTTTGATAGAGCTCATAGAAGGCGCCATCGGAAGAACGGTCGGCAGGAATTTGCGCGTTATCAATCCAGGTGCCATTGACGTGTCGATACAGATCATCTTGGGGTCGAACAGTTGGCTTTAAATGTCTTAAATCAATTCCGCTATTCATGGGCAGGAGCCTATTACAACCATAAATAAGTGATTCAACTTTCAACTACTTGGCTTTTAACCTAAACTTAATTTATGTCAGCCAATGAGCCAAAGTGGTTAAACCCGCGTGAAATGAAAGCTTGGCGCTCTTACATTATTGCTTCGCGCCGCCTACTTGAGGCTCTTGATTCCGACTTAGATGGCCACGATTTATCAATGGCCGACTACGAAGTTTTGGCCCAACTTTCGGATGCACCAGAACGTCGGATGCGGATGACAGAGCTGGCTGAGATCGCGATGCTGTCAAAGAGCCGGTTGTCCCACCGGATGAAAGTTATGGAAAAAGCCGGCTGGGTTCGCCGCGAAGTTTGCTCCGAAGATAAACGTGGATCTTTTGCCGTCATGACCGATAAGGGTTGGCGAGCGATTGTGAAAGCCGCGCCAGATCATGTGGACAGTGTGCGAAATAGATTCGTAAATAATTTAACTGCGAAGGATCAAGAAGAGTTAACCAAAATCTTTGATCGCGTTACAACGAAGTTGCGAGATGAATTTCGAGACGATTTGTAAATTGTTTTTGTAAATGAAAAAGCCCCGCAGTTTTCACTGCGGGGCTTTTTCGAGAAAAACTACTTTGCAGCAGCCTTCTTACGACGACGCTTCTTTGGAGCAGCTGCTTTTGAAGCAGCCTTCTTGCGACGCTTTGGAGCAGCTTTCTTAGCTGCTGCCTTCTTGCGACGCTTCTTTGGAGCAGCCTTCTTAGCTGCTGCCTTCTTGCGACGCTTTGGAGCAGCCTTCTTAGCTGCTGCCTTCTTGCGACGCTTTGGAGCAGCCTTCTTAGCTGCTGCCTTCTTGCGACGCTTCTTTGGTGCTGCTGTTTTAGCAGCTGCCTTCTTGCGACGCTTCTTTGGTGCTGCAGGAGCAGCTGCCTTCTTGCGACGCTTCTTTGGTGCAGATTTCTTAGCTGCGGCCATTTACATCTCCTAATCAGAATAGTTCGATCCGTCACCGAACCTGTTCATGGATAAGCGTGTCATTAAATGCAAAAACTTTCCACTATTTTGAGTGATTTTTTACCTGCGTGTCGCAACAATATTTTTTTATTTTTTTATGTATTTCGACAAATATTTTCTACAAATTTAGTGAAAAGTTTGTTCTGGACCAGGAAATTGGCCCGAAGAAACATCATTTGCATACTCTTTTGCCGCATTTAGCATCTCAATTCGCAGATTTCGGTAGGCCTTAGCCAACTTCGGTGCGTTTTTAGTTATTCCCATCAAGTCAGTCCACACCAATACTTGGGCATCGCATTTGGCACCGGCGCCAATACCAATAACCGGAATCGAAAGCTCTTTCGTAATCAATTCCGCTAATTCTTCTGGCACCAACTCGAGAACTAGTGCGAAAACTCCAGCCGCTTCAAGGGCTTTGGCATCATCCAAAATGCGAGCTGCATCATCGCCGCGGCCCTGCACTTTAAAACCACCTAGAGCATGAACTGATTGCGGGGTGAGTCCGAGATGGCCCATTACCGGAATTCCAGATTCGATTAGTTTCTTTATCTGCGGAACAACTCGCTTGCCACCCTCTAATTTAACTGCGTGCGCTTTTGCCTCTTTAAAGAATCTAATACCTGTTGCAAGAGCGGCATCCGGGCCGGATTCATATGATCCAAATGGAAAGTCAGCAACCACCATTGCGCGAGAAGTTGAATTAACAACAGCCCTGGCTAATGGGATTAGCTCATCAACGGTTACCGGGATTGTGTTCTCGTGTCCGAAGAAATTGTTGCCTGCGGAATCGCCAACTAAGAGAACTGGGATTTGGGCTTCGTCGAAAATCTCGGCAGTCATCTGCTCATAAGAGGTGAGCATCGCCCACTTCTCGCCACGCTTTTTCATGGCAGCAAGATCTGAAATCGTGATCCGATTATTGAGAGACATGTAAGGCTCCTAAATTCAATGTCACGAACTCAAAGCCGAATTTCGGTCCCTGGTCGGTGGTTGAACTAACGGAAAGTGTAACCAATAGGTGTGCAGGTAGGCTAGTCACATGGGAAATAACGGCGGTCTTGCTATCGGACAACTGCGAATTGCCCTTGCCCAAATCAACCCAACCCTCGGTGATCTAACTGGCAACAGCGATTTGATTTTGGAATACGCAGCTAAGGCAAGTGCGGCCGGAGCCCATGTTTTGCTCTTTCCAGAAATGGTTATAACTGGTTATCCAGTCGAAGATTTAGCGCTTCGCCAGACATTTAGAGTTGCAAGCAAAGCCGCAGTTTTAGAAGTGGCCGACCGGTTAGCAGATCAAGGTTTTGGCGAAATTCTTACAGTCATTGGATATCTAGATGGCAGCGCTGAACAGAAACCACAAAACGCAGTAGCCCTGGTTTACCGTGGTGAAGTCGTCGCCACTTATATAAAACACCACCTTCCAAACTATGGCGTCTTCGATGAATTCCGTAACTTCGTTGCGGGTGACCGATCTTTAGTAGTTCGCTTTCATGGGGTCGATATTGGAATCGCAATCTGCGAAGACATCTGGGTCGATGATGGACCAGTCGCAGAATTGAAAGCCCGAACACCTGGATTAGTTCTTGTCCCAAATGGCAGTCCCTATGAACGCGCCAAAGAAGATGTTCGACAATCGCTGGTTAGAAAACGGGCAAAAGATATTGGTGCACCACTTGCATATGTAAATATGACCGGGGCCCAAGATGATTTGGTCTTTGACGGTGACAGCATTGTCGCGACAGCAAATGGCGACATCGTGGCCCGGGCACCACAATTTTTCGATGGGCTAATGGTTGTTGATTTGGATGTGCGCCTTGGGACTTCAACCCCGGATGTAATTATTTCAGCTGACCCGCTTGCTCCTTACGAGAAGATAACTCACGGAATTGCCCATCCAATGAGCGGCCTCTCTCAGACTTGGCAGGCTTTAGTTATTGGGCTTCGTGACTATGTTGAGAAGAATAATTTTAAGAGTGTAATTCTTGGGCTATCTGGCGGAATCGATTCTGCAATCGTTGCTGCAATCGCAGCAGATGCAATCGGAGCCGATCGAGTTTTTGGAGTTGGTCTTCCAAGCAGATATTCATCTGACCACTCACTTACCGATGCAGCCGAATTAGCAAAGAACATCGGACTCAATTATCGAGTTATCGAAATCGAACCAATGGTTTCAACCTTCTTATCTCAACTTGGATTAACCGGGCTGGCCGAAGAGAATGTTCAGGCCCGAGTTCGTGGAACCACCTTGATGGGACTTTCAAATCAAGAAGGTCATCTGGTTCTGGCTACTGGAAATAAATCAGAGCTCGCGGTTGGGTATTCAACTTTGTATGGCGATGCCGTCGGGGGATATGCCCCAATTAAAGATTTATTTAAATCCGAAGTTTGGGCGCTGGCAAAATGGCGAAATGATCAGGCCACGAAGAATGGTTACACGCCACCAATTCCAGTTAACTCAATTTCTAAGGAGCCAAGTGCGGAACTTCGCCCGGGCCAGAAGGACACAGACTCATTGCCAGATTATTTAAAGCTTGATCAAATCCTCAACATTTACATCGATGAAGATCTAGGGCTAGCTGGTGTCTTGGCTGCCGGCTTTGATTTAGAACTGGCAACCAAAATTATTCGAATGGTCGATGCCGCGGAATACAAGCGTCGCCAGTATCCACCGGGCACCAAGATTTCTAAGCGGGCCTTTGGCAAAGATCGCAGATTGCCAATTACCTCATCCTGGCGCGAACACAATTAGCTTCAATAAAGCCTTAATTAAGTAAGTGCAAGCCTTTAGCAATTAGACATCTCGCATTTAGTTATTTACACTTTTCCCAGGTCACGAGTTCCAGGTTTTAGCCCCGGCTTACTGGACGGCAACCCTCCACCACGGTGGGGTGCTCCGGGTGAAGACCAGGTCAGTTGCAAATTGCAATTGGCAAGCGTGGGTATCGCATAAAAAACGTTACCCCCTTAATTCCTGGGAGGTCTGTAATGTCATTTTCATTAGATAAAGCTTCATTTGAAACTCGCCAAGTCCATGCCGGTCAAGTTCCTGATCCAACAACTGGCGCGCGTGCACTTCCGATTTATCAAACAACTGCATACCAATTCCGCGATACCAAGCATGCAGCAGATCTATTTGGTCTAGCTGAACTTGGAAATATCTACACCCGCATCATGAACCCAACTCAAGATGCAGTTGAACAACGAATCGCTTCACTTGAAGGTGGCGTTGCCGCACTTCTAGTTGCATCAGGTTCAGCCGCAACTACTTATGCAGTATTAAATGTTGCTGAAGCTGGCGATCACATTGTTTCTTCACCAAGTCTTTACGGCGGAACTTACAACTTGTTCCATTACACACTTCCAAAGTTTGGCATCGAAGTAACCTTCGTTGAAAACCCAGATGATCCAGCTTCATGGCAAGCGGCAGTAAAGCCAAATACCAAGGCCTTCTTCGGTGAGACAATTGCTAACCCAAAGAATGATGTTCTAGATATCGAAACAGTTGCAAATATCGCCCACAAAAATGGCGTGCCGCTAATTGTTGATAACACGGTTGCAACACCATATTTAATTCGCCCGATTGATTTTGGCGCAGATGTTGTAGTTCACTCAGCAACCAAATTCCTGGCTGGTCACGGAAACTCAGTTGTCGGCGCGATTGTTGATTCAGGCAAGTTTGATTATGCCCAACACAAAGATCGCTTCCCAGGATTTAACCAACCAGACCCAAGTTATAACGGCCTGGTTTACGCACAAGCACTTGGCGTGGGATCAGCATTTGGTGCCAACCTTTCTTACATCTTCAAGATTCGCTTGACCCTGCTTCGCGATATGGGCGCTGCTGTAAGCCCATTTAACGCCTGGTTATTGGCGCAAGGACTTGAAACACTTTCACTGCGTATGGAACGCCATGTTTCAAATGCAAAGACCCTTGCAGCCTGGCTTGAGAAGCAGCCACAAGTTGAAAAGGTTAACTACGCATCTCTACCATCTTCACCTTGGAACAAGTTGGCTACAAAGTATGCGCCAACGGGTTCTGGCTCAGTTCTATCCTTTGAAATCAAGGGTGGAATCGAATCCGGAAAGAAGTTTGTCGAAGCACTTAAGTTGCACTCACATGTTGCCAACATTGGTGATGTTCGCTCACTCGTCATCCACCCGGCTTCAACTACTCACTCACAATTATCACCAGCAGAACAATTGACCGCCGGTGTAACACCAGGATTAATTCGCTTATCTGTTGGCATTGAAAACATCGAAGATATTAAAGCTGATATCACCGATGGTTTCGCCGCAGCTAAATAATTAATCTGCGAAACTAAACTCATGGCATCTGACTGTAATTGTCATATCACTGGGGCTTGGCTTGAAAGCCATGACCCTGGTGATCGGCAATTCCTAAAAATCGGAGACCTTGAACTTGAATCTGGCGAAAAACTTCTAGACACAACAATCGCCTATCAAAGCTGGGGCAAGCTAAATGCAGCGGGCGATAATGCAATTTTAGTAAACCATGCTTTAACTGGCTGGTCGGATGTTCCTGGTTGGTGGCCTTCGATGGTTGGCCCAGGACTTCCACTTGATACCGATAAATACTTTGTTATTTGCCCGAATGTAATTGGCGGATGCCAGGGAAGCACTGGCCCATCTTCACTTGCACCGGATGGCAAACGTTGGGGTTCTAGATTTCCAACCGTCACAATTCGCGACATGGTTACAGCTGAATTAGCTTTGACTGATGCACTAGGAATTTCGCATTACATCTTGTCCGTAGGTCCATCACTCGGTGGAATGCGCGCACTTGAATGGGCAATTTCTCATCCGACTCGGGTTAATGCAATCTGCACAATCGGTTCTTCAGCAGTTGCTACTGGCGATCAAATCGGAGCAGCATCGATTCAAATCCGAGCAATCAAATCTGACCCACATTTCAACAATGGCGATTATTACGAACAAGAGCAGGGCCCGACTGAAGGCATGGGAATCGCTCGAAGAATTGCTCACCTGACATATCGCACCGAAACCGAGATGGATGTGCGCTTTGGTCGCGAACTTCAAGGCGATGACACCGGTCGATATGCAGTTGAATCGTATTTAGACCACCAGGCCAATAAATTGGCTAAACGTTTTGATGCCAATACCTATATCGCCCTTACCGAAGCCATGAATTCTCACGATGTTGGCCGAGATCGAGGGGGAGTCGCCGAGGCGCTCTCGACCATCAAGATTCCAGTAGTAATAATTTCGATTGATTCAGATCGACTCTTCTGGCCTCGTTTGCAGGAAGAGATAGTCGAATTGACTCCGACCGCCCTGCCGTTAGTGACGATTTCCTCACCATTTGGCCATGACGGCTTCCTTATCGAGGTCGAAGCAGTGGGAAGTGTGCTCCGAGATGCGCTCGCAATTGGGCAAAAGGGCAATTCCAGCAAATAACTAGGAAATAGTTTCCAGAGGTAAGCGTTTTGCGATGTGCATAAATGCCTGTGGACAATTTATAATATAGCTAAGCAAGTTTCGCTGGTCCGAAGAGAGGCCAGGCAAACCAAAGGATGAATTGTGGCTGGAATTCGTGCGCAAAAAAATGGCGCTAGTAGTAAGAAGACAGTGAAGAAAGCCGCGACCAAGAAAGTTGTTGCGAAAAAATCAGCTGTTAAGAAGACTGCGAAGAAAGTTGCCCCAAAAAAGATTGTTAAGAAGTCAACCGGGCCCCGTCGCTTTCCGACTAAAGCCGAACTAGAGGCCATGAAATTAGCCGAAGCAAATAAGGGCGCTAAGAAAACCGCACCTGCTGCTTCTGGTAAGAAATTATTTCCAACCAAGGCCGAACTAGAAGCAAAGCGACTAGCAGCTCTAGGCGTTAAGCCAGTCGTTGAAGGAAAACCTGGCAAGCCAATCATTACAAAGATCGATGGCGAAGAAGTTGAACTCGAAGAAGTTGAGTTAGAAGATCTTGAAACTTTGGTTGAAGAAGTAAAAGAGATTATTGAAGAGGAAAAAGAGAACGAAATCCGTGTAGTAAATGTCGCGGAAGAATCACAGAACGAAGAGAACGCTTTCACAATCAAAGATTCTGAAGAAGATGACGCACCAGTCCAAACCGTATTAACTGCAGGTGCTACTGCTGACCCAGTTAAGGACTACTTAAAGCTCATCGGTCGCGTGCCACTTCTAAATGCTGAAATGGAAGTAGACCTTTCCCTTCGCGTAGAAGCCGGACTGTTTGCAGAAGAAATCATCAAGCACGAGAAGAAGATTGATAAGAAATACAAGCGCGAACTCGAGCAGTTGGTCCTTGATGGAAAGCGCGCAAAGAACCACTTGCTCGAAGCAAACCTTCGTCTTGTGGTCTCACTTGCAAAGCGTTACACCGGCCGTGGCATGTTGTTCTTGGATCTAATTCAAGAAGGAAACCTTGGTCTAATCCGCGCAGTTGAGAAGTTCGACTACACAAAGGGTTACAAGTTCTCGACCTACGCAACCTGGTGGATTCGCCAAGCAATTACACGTGCGATGGCAGACCAGGCCCGCACAATTCGTATTCCGGTTCACATGGTTGAAGTAATTAACAAACTTGCACGTGTTCAACGCCAGATGCTTCAAGATCTTGGTCGCGAACCGACACCAGAAGAGCTAGCTAAAGAATTAGATATGACACCGGAAAAAGTTGTCGAAGTTCAGAAGTATGGCCGCGAGCCAATCTCACTTCACACTCCACTTGGCGAAGAGGGCGATTCTGAATTCGGAGATTTGATTGAAGACTCTGAAGCGATTGTTCCTGCTGATGCAGTTTCATTCACGCTACTTCAAGAACAATTGCACTCTGTTCTTGGCACCTTGTCTGAACGTGAAGCCGGTGTAGTGAAGATGCGCTTTGGATTAACCGACGGTCAACCAAAGACTCTGGATGAAATCGGTAAGGTTTACAGCGTTACACGTGAGCGGATCCGCCAAATTGAATCTAAGACGATGTCGAAGCTACGTCACCCATCGCGTTCACAAGTTCTGCGCGATTATTTAGATTAAGAGCTAATTAAAAAATTAGTTAGAGTTTGAAGAGACTGCTGTTAGTTTTGCAGTCTCATCTTGAATTTCTTTAACAACTGGCTTTAGCTTTTCAGCGTATTCCTTAGCGTGATGTCCGCAGAACAAGAGCTCGCCACCATTTAGCATTACTGCACGAACATAAGCCTGGGCTCCGCAGCGATCGCAACGATCGACAGCATTGAGCGGTGTGGTTTCGAGAATCAGTTGCTCGGTCATTTCGCTCCTTATGGTTGCTAGTTCTTGCTCTTGGTTAGGGGAACATCAAACCACGAATCGTTTATTCCCCGCTCGTTAAAATATCTTTTTTTACGCTCGGGCGTGTCATAAATCCCACATAATTTCCTGTAAATGCCCTGAATTAATATTTTTCTGCAAAGTAGTTGCAATCAGCCAAGAAAATCACCTGGCACAAGATAACCTTCATCTCCGTGGCTACCGACGATCTTGCATCTACAACAGACAATGGCTACAACGCCAAAGATCTCGCCGTATTAGAAGGCCTTGATGCAGTTCGCAAACGTCCCGGAATGTATATCGGTACAACAGATTCTCGCGGACTCATGCACTGTCTCTGGGAAATTATTGATAACTCAGTAGATGAATCTCTTGCCGGACATTGCAAAAACATTGAAATTAATCTGGAATCTGATGGCTCAGTAGAAGTTCATGATGATGGTCGCGGAATTCCAGTAGATAAAGAACCAAAGACTGGGCTTACTGGTGTTGAAGTTGTTATGACTAAATTGCATGCCGGTGGAAAATTCGGCGGCGGTTCATATGCAGCATCTGGTGGATTGCACGGAGTAGGTGCATCAGTAGTAAACGCACTTGCATCACGACTTGATGTTGAAGTTGACCGTAACGGAAAAATTTATTGGATGTCTTTCCAACGCGGTAATGCTGGAATCTTTGATGGCGATGGACCAAAGGCGCCATTCACCGAAAGTTCTGGACTTCGTGTTATCGGAAAAGTTAATGCCAAAGTAACTGGCACAAGAATTAAGTGGTGGGCCGATCGTCAGATTTTCTTAAAAGAGGCCGAGCTCGCTATCGAAGATATTTACGCTCGCGCACGTCAAACTTCATACCTAGTTCCTGGTCTGACACTTATCGTTAATGACAATCGAGCAAAGACCAAGACGACCGAGAAGTTCTTCCACAAAGGTGGAATCTCTGAGTTCTGTTCTTTCCTTCGCCCTGATGATCCAATCGGCGAAGTTATTCGCTTAACCGGAACCGGTGAATACACCGAAACCGTTCCAGTCCTTGACGAAAAAGGACACATGATGCCAACCGAAGTTAATCGTGAGATGGGCGTCGACATTGCACTGCAGTGGGGCAATGGTTATGACAACACGATGTCGAGCTTTGTAAATATTATTTCAACACCAAAGGGCGGAACTCACGTTCAAGGATTCGAACGGGCAATCACAAAAGCATTTAACGACGCACTTCGCGCAACAAAGACCTTGAAGAATAATGAAGGCGATGTCATTAAAGATGACGTCCTAGAGGGCCTTACATCTGTTGTAACAGTGCGAATGTCAGAGCCACAATTCGAAGGCCAGACCAAAGAAGTTCTAGGAACCGCAGCTGCAACAAAGATTGTCACTGCAGTAGTTGGCGAAGAGATGAAGAAGTTCTTCGCAACAACAAAGCGAATTGATAAAGCCACCGGCAAGATGATTCTGGAGAAAGTTGCTGGCGCATCTAGAACTCGTATTTCTGCTCGTGCCCACAAAGATATTCAACGTCGCAAAAATGCACTCGAAAGTTCTTCGCTTCCAACAAAGCTCTCAGATTGTCGCTCAGATGACACCGATCGCACCGAGCTCTATATCGTCGAGGGCGATTCCGCACTTGGCACAGCAAAAGCAGCGCGAAATTCCGAGTTTCAGGCAATCCTTCCAATTCGCGGAAAGATTTTGAATGTTCAGAAAGCATCGCTTTCGCAGATGCTCGAGAACAACGAATGCGCATCAATCATTCAAGTAATCGGTGCGGGTTCTGGCCGATCATTCACATTGGATGACACAAGATATGGCCGCATTATTCTGATGTCAGATGCTGATGTCGACGGTGCACATATTCGTTGCCTACTTCTAACATTGCTTTCACGTTACATGCGACCATTGATTGAAGATGGCCGGGTATTCGCAGCAATGCCACCACTGCACCGAATTGAAGTTATTGGTGGAAAGCGCGGGGAAGTCCATTACACATATTCTGATGATGAAATGAAGAAGATGACTGCAGATTTAACCAAGGCCGGCAAACGTTGGAAAGAACCAATTCAACGTTACAAAGGTTTGGGCGAGATGGATGCAGATCAACTACGTGAGACCACAATGGACCCAGCGCATCGCACCTTACGTCGAATCACAATGAAGGATGCGAACGCCGCAGAAGCAATGTTCGAACTGCTTATGGGCAACGAAGTAGCACCTCGTAAAGAATTTATTTCAACTGCTGATATCGCCCGCGATCGGATTGACGCTTAATCTCGTTACTTAGTTTCAGCAATTCTGGCTTTAACCATTGCCTGCAACAACTTCTCGTCAACTTTCCAATCGTTTGGCACACCAATGGTCTTTTTCTTAACATCAAGATCAGACATCTTCGGTCTGAATTTCTCGAGAACATCCTGGCTCCAGGGAGCGAAGAGAATGTGGTTTTTTGCCGTTGAAACTCCAAAAACATAATGGTCACCAAGCTTTAGCATTGGTTGATTCCAAGCGATAACGAGTTCCAGGTTCGGATATTTTGAAGTAATTGCCTTCAAGATTGCTCGAACTTTTGTCGCCTGCTTCGGATCTAAAGTCTTGAAGTATTGGGCTGGAGTTTCAAATCGTTTGGCAGATACCGAACCACGTGAATACATAACTAGGGCATTGGCATGAGCTTGCGAGAAGCCATAATTTTCGCGAAGGTGCGCAATCTGTTCTGGGTATTTTTGTCCTTCAAGTTTGGCCATAACCTTGAACCAATATGACATCTTCTCGCCATACTTCTTTTCGATTGCCGGAAAATGGGACTCGCGGCTTGAGTCTTTTGGTGTTGCCATTTCCGAAGTTTAAGCGATGCGGGTGCGACGTGGTGTTGCAAAGTTCTTTGAGACCTCATCAAGTTCAACCGAGACCTGAGCTTTAATCGCATCTTCTGAAGCAAGTAGCGCCTTCAACTTAGTCACAATTGCCTTGAGATCTTTCTGTTCCGTTTCAAGTTCCAACTTACTAAGTTTGGTTAGACGACGAAGTGGCATATCCAAGATGTAGGTAGCTTGCTCGTCAGAAAGTTTGTAAGCCTTGATAAGTGCAGCCTTTGCTTCTGGCGCATCTTCAGCAGCGCGAATTAATTTAATGACCTTATCGATATCGATAATCGCCTTTAGAAGTCCGTCAACTAAGTTCAGACGGCTCTCGGCTTTTGCTTTACGGAATTCGGATCTACGTCGAATTACTTCGATGCGGTGATCAATGAATACTTGTAGAAGCTCTTTAAGTCCAAGTGTTAGTGGCTTTCCGCCAACAAGTGCCACAGCGTTTACCGAGAATTGATCTTCCATTGGAGTTAACTTAAAGAGGTTTGCCAAGACATCTTCAGGCTCGAAACCATTCTTAAGTTCAACAACAACTTTGGTTCCTTGTTGGCCATCAGATAAATCAACGATGTCTGAAATGCCCTGAATCTTCTTAGCCTTAACCAGGTCAGCAATCTTTTCAACAATCTTCTCGGGACCGATGTTGTAAGGAAGTTCGGTTATAACGAGGCCCTGTTTTCTAGCAGTTACTTTCTCAATCGCAACAGTTGCGCGAACTTTGAAAGATCCACGACCAGATTCATAGGCTTCAGCAATACCTTCTTTGCCAACGATCTCGCCACCAGTTGGAAAGTCAGGGGCAGGAACAAACTTCATAAGCGCTTTAAGGGTTGCCTTTGGGTTTTCGATCAAGTGCTTAGTAGCAGCGATAACTTCACCCAAGTTGTGGGGAGCCATATTTGTCGCCATACCAACAGCGATGCCAGTCGCACCATTAACTAGGAGGTTTGGAAAAGCTGCGGGGAGAACTTGTGGTTCTAGTAATTGACCATCGTAGTTAGATCCAAAATCAACGGTGTTCTCATCTGATTCATTAACCATCGCCATTGCAGCAGGTGCAAGACGAGATTCGGTGTAACGCATTGCAGCTGGGCCAGAATCTAGCGAACCGAAGTTTCCGTGACCATCAATAAGTGGAAGTCGCATTGAGAAACTTTGAGCCATACGAACCATCGCATCATAAATTGCACCATCGCCGTGTGGGTGCAACTTACCCATTACTTCACCAACAGCACGTGCACACTTAACATGGCCTTTATCTGGGCGAAGACCCATATCTGACATCTGGTGCAAGATTCGACGTTGCACTGGTTTCAAACCATCACGTGCATCTGGAAGTGCGCGCGAATAAATTACGGAATATGCATATTCGAGAAATGATTCAGACATCTCTTGCGAGACATCGATATCAATTATTCGACCTGGGTTCTCACCTGGTTTTGGGAGAACGGCTTTGGGTGTTTTTGCCATGGTGCGTATCTTGCCAATGAACTATCTAATTACTCGGTAGCGACTCGTTTTATCAAGTTTCTTTAAGTTCTATCAGTCGGCCTTGCTCCAATAAGTGCAACACATTTGGCTGCAAGGTCGATTCCAGATTCCAGCGCTTCTAATAACTCACCATTCTTGGCCCAAACTGAAATAAATCCAGCAGCAAAGGCATCGCCGGCACCTGTTGTATTCACCACAGTTGTCTGCTTCGCTTCTAATTGAACTAATTGACCGCCTCGTGTTTGTCCGAGCGCCCCATTCGAACCGCGTTTGATAACAACAGTATTAACACTTTTTAATAATTCGCCAGCAGCATCAATTGGATTCTTTTTTCCAGTTAAGAAATGAGATTCCTCTTCGTTCAAAATAATGCAATCTACAAATGAAAGCCAGTCATTTGCAGCTTTAACGCCCACTTCCATTAATACGCCAACAGTTGCCGGGTCCATAATTATTTGCAGCCCAGCAGCTTTAATCTTCGAAATAATTTCTAGAATTCCAGCACGAGATTGTGGATTGATTAGTGAATAAGCTGAAAGATAAACAGCGCTAAATTGCGCAAGATCTGGAAGATCGCTTAAACCAAGTCCGGAGTTTGCCCCAGAATCCGGAAACATAGTTCGCTCGCCATCGGCGCCGACAATCACAATAACCACGCCAGTATTCATATTTGGAATTACGCTATTTGAATGCTCAACGCCATATGCATCTAACTCTGCAAGCAGTGTCTGGCCGGCCGAATCAGATCCGACTCGAGTTACTAAATATGCAGGAGTTTTATTGTGGGAAAGCCAAGAGGCTACATTCGCAGCAGCGCCGCCACCTTGGGTTGAAATCTTTGCCCGAGTTTCTAGGCCTTCAACTATTGGTCGGTTAAGTAGAACTGTTACATCCAACATTATGTCGCCGATGCATAAGATTTTTAGATCAGCCATATTGGAAAATTTATCTAGAGCGCACAGGCGATTTGTGCCGCCAACTTGGAATTTGCCTTAATAATTTCAATGTTTACTCGCAAGGATTCGCCCTTGCTTGTCCTATGGAAATGTTCTAATAAAAATGGAGTTACACCTTTTCCACTTATCTTTCCTGCTGTGGCATCTGATAGCCCAGCTTCCAAAATTTGATCGTGGAAATTCTTATCCATCTGATTGGTTACCGGATTTGCAACAATGATTGCGGTGTCATCAGTATTTAGTCCGTGGCGCAAACCCCAAATCTTTGCAATCTCTTCACAACTTTCGACTCGATGCTCGATTTTGAAACCGGAATCAGTTAGGTAGAAACCAGGGAAGTTGTTTGTCTGATATCCAAGAACCGGGATTGCGAGGGTCTCTAACCGCTCTAGCGTTCCGGCAACATCCAAAATGGACTTCACACCAGCACAAACAATAATTATTTTTGTCTTAGCTAACTCAGTTAAATCAGCAGATTCATCATAAACATGACCGCGATGAACTCCACCTAGACCGCCAGTTGCAAAGACGTCGATACCTGCAAGATGAGCAATATGCGATGTGGCCGCAACGGTTGTGGCTG
This sequence comes from Bifidobacterium breve, assembly GCA_945863115.1. GTDB lineage: Bacteria > Actinomycetota > Actinomycetes > Nanopelagicales > Nanopelagicaceae > AAA044-D11. Next base: position 38,949 of record CAMAYZ010000006.1, on the reverse strand, counting down.
CGCTCTTGTTGTCAGCACAAATCATCGCGAGATCGCGAGTTGAAGCCTTGACAATATTTTCATCGTTAGCAATTCGAAATAGTTGGCCCTCTTCTAGACCAACAAAAATCTCACCATCAATAATCGCAATTGTTGCTGGAGTAGCGCCTTGGCTCCGAACTATTTCTTCAACCTCTTTTGCTACTTCAAGATTTGTTGGACGAGGTAAGCCATGAGAAATAATTGTTGATTCGAGGGCGACAATCGGACGGCCCTGACTCTTAGCGGCGGCTACTTCCTTCGAATACTTAATCACCTGCGCACATTACATCAGGCAATTGCACTGTGGCTAAAAAAGTTAGGGCAAGATAGGACTATGAATCCTCGGAATTTAGCTGCGCTATCTAATTCCATATTTTCATCCCTGCAGGTTTCAGGAGCGGAAAACCAACTTGGGATTGCTGAAAACCCTGGCGCCCGCGAATGCCTACTTTTGATCGATGGGATGGGCGCAGATTTAATTGCTAAATATGGATCAGAATTTCCAATCTTCAAAGAGTTAAATTCTCTAACAAATTTAGATTCACACTTTCCATCAACAACAGCAACAAATCTCTCATCACTGGGAACCGGAACCCTGCCCGGTGTTCATGGAATGCTGGGCTATACCGTTCGAGTTCCACGAAGCGGCGAACCAGGTCGCTTATTGAATTCACTTAAATGGGATGAACGAGTCGATCCAATTATCTGGCAGAGCGTTCCGACGCTATTTGAAAGAGCCGCGAAAGAAGGAATAACTGTTTCACATATCGCAGCAAAAAGATATGAAGGATCTGGCTTTACTCAAGCAGCACTTCGAGGTGCGCAATATCTTGGCGCCAATCAAATTGAAGACATTATCCAAAACACAGTAGAAGCAATGAAACCAGCCTCATCTTTTACATACGTATATATAAATCATTTAGATGCCGCAGGACATGATGACGGAGTGGGATCAGAGAAGTGGCTACTTGCACTTTCAACTGTTTCGGAATTAATTACTGGACTTCGAGATCGCCTGCCAAAGGGGACCAGACTCTGGGTCACCGCAGATCACGGGATGATAAATGTTGGTGAAAAGTTAATTCTGGGTGAAGATAATAATTTAATGGAAAATGTAACTCTGGTCGGTGGCGAACCCAGAGCCCGCCATATCTATCTCCGTGATGGTGCAACCACTGAAACCGTCGCGATGTGGCGCGAATTCTTGGGTGCTAAAGCTGATGTGTTTAGTCGTGATGAAGTTATCGCTGCAGAACTTTTCGGGCCAGAAGTTTCATTAGATAGCCGAGAGCGAATGGGCGATTTAATCGCAATCGCAAAGGGCGAGGTGATTTTGATTGACCCAACCCGAATTAAAGAAGAGAGCAAGATGGTTGGGCATCATGGCGGACTTGAATCTATTGAATTAGCAATTCCTTTACTAACGCACCAAAGTTAAGAGTTCATTTTGAATTTCTCGACTATTTTCACTGAAGATTCGATAATTCACCCATGATTAAATACCGGCTGCTAAGCATTTTTACTTGCTTCTTGAGCATCGGCTTAGTAATAAACGTATTGCCAACATTTGCCATTTATGGTGGTTCACCTGCGATAGGCAACAAAGTCGTTGTTGGATTGCTTTCTAGTGAAGTGGCAACAACTTCTGGTTGCAGCGGAGGTTTGGTAGCACCGCGAATCGTAATGACAGCCGCGCACTGTTTAACTAGCACTGCTAATAATCTCTGGATCTCTGAACCGGGTAGCGACCTCCGAGATCTAAGTAAGAAAAGAATCCAAGCCGAGCGAATCTATATTCCAGAGGGATTCACTGCTGCAAAATTTCCATACCAAAATGACTTTGGCATTATTGTCCTCAAATCTTCCTTTGAGAATTATGAAACATTAGAACTAGCCACAAGCCAACAAATTCAAGACTGGATGAGCGCAGAGGCTGAGGTGTTGCATCTTGGATATGGCTGCACAGCACTTGTTGATACGCCGCCATGCCAAGTGACTAGCCAGACTCCAAATCAACTCAAAACTACTTTTACAAATGCCATCCCCCAGCAGTTTGCGACTCTGGCCCCTAAAACTTTTTCTGCTACGAAAATTTCCGTCGATAAAACTATTTGCGGAGGTGACTCGGGAGGACCACTACTTAAGAAGGTAAATGAAAAGTGGATCTATATCGGTGCTCAAAGTTCTAGTAATGGTGCGGGTTGCACTAAAACTTGCAACGTTGATTGCGCTGCAACACAAGGTCTCCCAGCAGCAAATATCACCATGGTGCAGGCAGCAATAGAATTAGTAGCATCAAAATCAGCTGTCTCGACACCAACGGTAAAACCAGTGGTTAAGAAAACAACTATTACTTGTATAAAGGGAAAAATCATTAGAAAAGCTGCGGGCATAAATCCAAAGTGCCCAACTGGTTTCAAGAAGAAGTAACTAAGCTAAATCCAAAAAGTTATTCATCCTCGGTCTTTGAGCCACCGAACATGATGTCATCCCATGAAGGCAACTTCGGGCGCTTTACAACTCCATCTGTAGCCGGATCCGATTCATCTACAACTTCAATATCTAACTCTTCTGCGAAATATTCTTCATCTTCTTCAATTATTTCAGTGACAGTTACTTCTTCGCGAACCGCAACAAGTCTTGGTGCTGGCGGTGGGGGAGTTGTGGGAGCGAAAGGTGTCGGGTCTTGTGAATTTATAAAGCCATGAGTAGCAGTTCTTGGTCGAGATTCTTTGGCATCGCCAGCTATCCATCTAGCTGAATCATCTTGAGCGGTCAGAATTCGATTACCTAATTCAAAGTTCCAGTTAGCTTCGGCTGTTCCATCAATATTTGGATACTGCACAACGATGTTCCAAGTGCCATCAACATTGCGGTGGGTGTTCCACTCGACAGCATCCATATCGACGCCGTGATTCGAAAGCTGGATGAATGTCGCTTCGCTTAGCGTTGGTGAAGAAGATTCGCGTCTTAGAAAAGATTTGAGAGCGGTTTCAATTACATAGGCCCGCTCTTGAAGAATTGGCCCAGAAAACTTTTCAATCTTTTCCATTGACCAATCAGTTGTTCGGGAGATTGAACCCATGCTCTCGCCGGCTCGAAGTCTGGCTTGAATTTCTTTAACACCAAAAGTTGGGCGCTCATCAATCGGAGCAACTGAAACCAATCTTGGTTGAGTCAAAGCGGTCTTTAGAGTTTCAGTAATTGGTAATGAAAACTTTGCACCTGAATTATCAGTTAATTCGATTGCTGACCCGTCGCCGGTTCGACCAACGAGTTGTAGCTCGGCTGGCTTATTGGTCATTTCATCACTCACGGGCGTAACTCTGCCACAAGGGGTGAGAAAAAGTGGGTAGCAACGGGTGGTTAAATTGTCCTGTGAATAGTGAAACTAAAGCCGAACTCCTAGAACTAGCACTTGGAATAGCTAAATCTGCCGGAGATTTGTTGATGGCCAGGCCCGATGTTTTCGATCTCGAAACTAAATCGACGGCGATTGATTTTGCAACCCAGATGGACATCGCAAGCGAAAAGTTGATTGTTTCTAAAATTCTAGAAGCTCGCCCAGATGATGGAATTATTGGTGAAGAAGGTTCATCGATCCCATCAAAATCTGGAGTTACCTGGGTTATTGATCCGCTTGATGGAACTGTGAATTATTTCTATGGAATAGCTGGTTGGAATGTCAGCATCGCAGCAAAAGATAGTGAAGGCGTGCAAGTTGGCGTAGTAAATGCACCATCAATTAATTCGCTATGGGCCGCAACAAAAGGTGGCGGCGCAACTTGTAATGGAAAGAAAATAATCTGCAACGACCCGGTCGAGTTAAATCGAGCCCTTATCGCAACTGGTTTTTCATATGATGTTGGTGATCGCGATGCCCAAGCAAAATTAGTTTCCAAACTTTTATTAGAGATTCGCGACCTACGTCGTATTGGCGCTGGCGCTGCAGATTTATGTTTAGTAGCAACTGGTCGTCTAGATGCCTTTTACGAAAAGGGATTAAACGAATGGGATCTGGCTGCTGGTGGATTAATTGCAACGGAGGCCGGGGCCGTGGTTACCGGGCGAAATGGCGGACCAGCGGGCAAGGAGATGGTCATAGCAGCGGGGCCACATCTGCACGCAAGGCTCGTCAAGGAGATTGGCTGACCAGAGACGAATTGGTCGGATAAGGGTGGCTGTGGCAAGATACGGGGTCTGCGATGAAAATGCGCTAAAGATTTAGCCCTTGATTTACTATAGAAAAGGAAATGCCATGAACGTGTTAGACGCGGTAGATGCCGTATCACTTCGCTCCGATGTTCCAACCTTCCGTTCCGGAGACGAGATCAAGATTCACGTTCGTGTTATCGAAGGTAGCAAGAGCCGTATCCAGGTTTTCCAAGGTTTAATTATTCGTCGCCAAGGTTCAGGCGTTCGCGAAACTTTCACAATCCGCAAGCTTTCTTATGGTGTCGGAGTAGAGCGCACATTCCCAGTTCACACACCTGTAATTGAAAAGTATGAAATGGTCCGTCGCGGAGATGTCCGTCGCGCCAAGCTTTATTACCTTCGCGAACTTCGCGGCAAGGCTTCAAAGATTAAAGAGCGTCGTGGAATTGGCGGCGAGTTTATTGTTGAAGAGGTAATCGCAGCAGCGCCAGTCGCAGCAGCAGCCGTAGTTGTAGCCGCAGCCGCAACCACTGCAGAAGTTATAGAAACGCCAGTTGTTGAAACTGTTGAAGTAATTGAAACACCAGTTGCAGAAGTAGTCGAAACTGCTGAAGCTGTTGTTGAAACTACTCCAGAAGCTTAAATAACTTTTAAGTGCGTTTAATCTAAATGCGCATGCCAAAGAAAGGTTCGCTCCTTCGCGAACTCCCAATAATCATCGTTTCGGCTTTAGTCGTATCGATAATCGTTAAAACTTTCTTTATCCATTTTTTCTTCATCCCATCTGGCTCAATGGAGAACACCCTTCAGGTTGGGGACCGCATTGCAGTTAATAAACTCGGAAGTTATTTCGGGGAATCAAAGCGCGGAGAAGTTGTTGTATTCCGTGACCCTGCAGGATGGCTTGGAACTCCGTCAGAGAGCACCGATCCTAAAATTATTCAATCTATAAAGAGCGGCCTAGTTACCGTTGGAGTTCTTCCAGATCCAGCAAAACAATATTTAATTAAACGCGTAATTGGAGTTGGCGGCGATACCGTAACTTGTTGCGACAAGAAGGGCTTCCTTACTGTCAACGGAGTTTCAGTTACAGAGCCTTATATTTATACCGGAGATAAACCAAGTGACACAGATTTCAAAGTCACAGTTCCAAAGGGTTTCATCTGGGTGATGGGCGATCATCGTGGAGCAAGTGCTGATTCAAGATTCCACACCGATGACATACATAAAGGAATGGTGCCGTTATCTTCAGTTGTTGGCCGCGCAACAGTCGTAGTCTGGCCATTTAATCATCTGAAGTTCTTAAGCGTTGGCAGCGATTTATCTAAGGTTGAAGTAAAAACACCAAGCAAGTAATGAAAATACTGTGAAAATTGAATCCACGTTAATCGCATCTGGAATCAAGCAGATTGCTGGAGTAGATGAAGCAGGCCGAGGGCCTTGTGCCGGACCACTTGTAGTTGCCGCAGTAATTCTCAAAGATCCTTTCGCTCCCGAACTTTCTGAAGTTCGAGATTCGAAAGAGCTATCCGAAGCGCTACGCGAAAAACTCTTTGACGTTGTTATAGAACAGGCTTTAAGTTATTCAATTATCGAAATTTCAGTAGAAGAGATTGATAGCTTCGGACTTCACAAATCAAACCTCGAAGGCATGCGCCGGGCAATTAATTCACTAGAAGTGGTTCCCGAATATGTCTTGACTGATGGGTATGTAATCGAAGGGCTAGCAATTCCAAATTTAGCTGTTTGGAAGGGCGATCAAGTCGCAGTTTCAATCAGTGCAGCATCAATCTTGGCTAAGGTTTATCGTGACCGAGAACTAGTGAAATTGGATGCGAAATATCCAGGATATGGCCTGGCAAAACATAAAGGTTACATAACAGCTGCACACACCAAAGCCTTGGGCGAATTAGGAGTAACAGAGATTCATCGCAAATCTTTTGCCAATATTGCAGCGCTTATTAACAGGTAGCTCAGTTCCACAAGAGGGCGGCAGGCCCGGTAACAATATGCATTCCTGCTTTAACCTCGCCCTTCTATGGGAACAAAACAATTAATCGGTGCACTAGGTGAAGACTTTGTAGCAAAGTATTTAGTAGCAAGAAATTATGAAATCCTGGATCGAAATTGGCGGATACGCGAAGGGGAATTGGATCTCGTCGCAATTTCGGAGCATGGAATAGTCGTATTCGTCGAAGTAAAGACCAGAACAAACTCTACATTTGGTCATCCACTTGAGGCCATTACTCGAGATAAGGCTTATCGGTTACAGAGATTGGCACTTGCCTGGCTAACAGTTCACCACAGGTGGGGCTTTGAATATCGAATCGATGCTGCCGGAGTTTTAATCTCTAAAGGTGAAAAATTTGAAATTGATTATCGAATCGCAGTTCTCTAATGTCACTTGCTCTCACGTCTACTGTTTCGCTAACTGGATTAATCGGTAACCTCATCGATGTAGAAGTTGATATCTCTGATGGTCTGCCAGGTTACATACTTCTGGGATTGCCTGATGCGGCTCTGAACGAATCTAAAGATCGAGTTCGTGCCGCGCTGGTAAATAGTGGGGAAGTGTGGCCAAATAAAAAAGTAACGGTTTCATTGTCACCCGCTTGGTTACCTAAAAGCGGATCAGCATTCGATCTTCCAATTGCGCTAACTCTTCTAATGGCCCAAGGTTTGATCCCAAAGGATGAACCTGGAACTTGCATTTATCTGGGCGAACTAGCCTTAGATGGACAGGTTCGAAGTGTGCGAGGTGTGTTGCCAGCAGTTCTTGCAGCAAAGAAGCTAGGTTTTTCTAAAGCTTTAGTCCCTTTCAAAAATTATGCCGAGGCTAAGTGTGTTTCAGGAATCGAAATCATCGCAATTAATTCACTTACTGATGCGTTGCGCTACTTACGCTTGGGTGAAGTTCCAGATTCGCCAGATCAATTCATATCTAATGAAACCGATAGTTACTTAGATCTATGTGATGTAGCTGGACAAATCGGTGCTCGCAAAGCCTTAGAAGTTGCAGCAATTGGCGGACATCATCTTCTATTTATCGGACCACCCGGAACTGGGAAGACGATGCTTGCAGAACGAATTCCATCAATTCTTCCGCCACTTAGTGAAGATTCGATTTTAGAAGTTACAGCGATTCATTCGATTGCCGGAACACTTCTGGACCGAGAATTGCTATCCAAACTTCCACCATTTGTTTCACCACATCACACAACGACAGCACCCGCAATGATCGGTGGTGGCGCACATGCAATTCGCCCGGGAGCTACATCGCTCGCACATCAGGGGGTTCTCTTCATTGACGAAGCTCCAGAATGTGCACGTGGCGTTTTAGATTCACTCCGGCAACCTCTTGAATCTGGAAATGTAACTATTTCCAGAGCCGTCGGGTCAGTCACTTATCCTGCAAGATTTATGTTGGTTCTTGCAGCAAATCCTTGTCCTTGCGGAAGATTTAGCGGCCGGGGCAGAAGCTGTACGTGCACGCAAGTTGCGATTCGTCGCTATCTACAACGTTTATCCGGTCCGTTACTCGATCGAATTGATATCCGGGTATTTGTGGATTCGCCAAGTCGAATTGAAATGGCCAGTGATGAACTTGGGGAATCTAGTGCTGTAGTTCGTGAGCGAGTTATTGCAGCCCGCGCAGTTTCGAATGATCGATTTGCGGATTGCTTATGGAAGTTGAATTCACAAATTCCACCAAGTGAATTACGGAAGAGATTCCGTGCTGAAAAATTAGGCATGAATTTTCTGCATACCGAACTAGATAATGAACGACTTAGTGCACGGGGCTTTCATAAAGTTCTACGAATAGCTTGGAGCATTGCTGATTCCAATGGGCACTCAACACCAGACCGAGAAGATGTTGAATCAGCCTTCAGGTTGCGCGAAGGTATGGAGATGTTGGCATGAGTATTTTGTTGGCAAGAGCCCAGTTATTTTCTGCAATCGAAGGTGGCTCGATTGCTTGGGCAGAAGAGATTTCCAAATTAGGTCCAATCGAAGTTAGAGATCGATTACTCAGCGGGGATTACAGCGCCGCTTCCAAAGTTACTGAGCGATTAAAATCAAATTCCGGTGAAGAAGTGTTGGCTCAAATAACTAATGCTGGCGCATTCATTCTCACCCCAGAAGATGTTGATTGGCCAGTTGCCTTAAATGATTTAGCAGCTCCTCCAATTGCGTTACTTATTAAGGGGCAGCGCGAGAATTTAACTCATCTGGAAAACTCAATCTCAATTGTTGGAACTAGAAATCCAACTTCTTATGGAGTGCGAATCGCGGGGGATTTTGGAGTCGGTGTAGCAGATCATGAATGGGCGGTAGTAAGTGGTGGCGCAATTGGAATTGATGCTGCTGCGCATAAAGGTTGTTTAGTCGGGGAAGGAATTACGGTTGCAGTTCTTGGTGGTGGGTTTAATAAAAATTATCCAGCAACACATGAAAGGTTATTTGCGGAAATAAGCGAGAGTGGAATCTTGATATCTGAAGTGATGCCAGATGTTCCTGCGATTCCACATCGCTTCTTGACTCGTAATCGATTGATTGCAGCGCTTTCGAAGGCAACAGTTGTGGTTGAAGCTGCTTTTCGCAGTGGCTCACTTCGAACCGCTCGTGATGCGGCAGAGATATTTAGACCAGTCATGGCAGTGCCTGGTCCAATAAATGCACCAACAAGCGAGGGCTGTCATCGACTTATAGTCGAACGAGTTGCAGAATTAGTTTGCTCGGTCTCGGAAATTATGGAATTGGTGAAGCCGATAAGCATTAAGTGAGAGAATTCATTCATGAGTGTTGATCACAAAGCGGGCTTCGTCGCAATTATCGGGCGCCCAAATGTTGGTAAATCCACTCTCGTTAACGCGCTAGTTGGTCGAAAGATTGTTATAACTTCAAAGCATCCAAATACAACCCGAAATCCTATTCGTGGAATTATTTCAAAACCTGATTATCAGATGATTGTGGTTGATACCCCAGGGATTCATAAGCCAAAGACACTTCTTGGTTCAAGGCTGAATTCGATGGTTTCAGAGAATCTGGAATCTGTTGACGCAGTTCTAATCTGTCTTCCAGCTGATGAAGAAATTGGTTTTGGAGATGAATATATCGCCAAGCAGGTATTGCATCAACGTCGTGTTTTTATTGCAGTTACTAAAACTGACAGTGTGAAGCAAGAAACACTTCTATCTAAATTGATAGAGGTCGGAGAGTTTGCAAAAAGAGTGGGATTAACCGTCGCAGAGATTGTTCCAATATCAGCTAAAAATTTAGATCAGACCGAACTCTTATTAGGGTTACTTGCTGAAAAGCTTCCGGTCTCACCATCGCTCTATCCTGAGGACATAACAACTGACCAAGCCGCAGAAATGACAATTACCGAGTTAATTCGTGAAGCCGCAATTGAGAATCTCTATGAAGAAGTTCCGCATTCAATAGTTGTAACAATTGATGAGATGGCTAAGCGGGAAGGTAAAGATTTCTTTGATATTCACGCTACACTTCATGTCGAACGAGATAGTCAGAAATCAATTGTCATCGGACCACAGGGATCAAGGCTGAAAGATATTGGAGTTCGAGCAAGAGGTTCAGTTGAAACATTTCTAGATGCCAAAATATTTTTGGGGCTACATGTGAAAGTTAGCAAAGAGTGGCAACGAGATGCCAAGGCACTTACAAAGCTTGGATTTATTGAGCGGAAGTAGTTACTTTGCGGCTTGCAAAATAGCTGCCAATTAAAACAAGTGGTAGGCCAATTGCAATTCCCAGAGTAAATGGTTCGTTAAGAATAATTACACCAAGCATGACTGCAAATGCAGTATTCAAATAAGTTACAAGTGAGCCTCTCGCAGTTCCAATATCTTTAATTAGTTGGAAGAAGAGAATGAACGCCAGTGCTGTTGGAAATAATCCAAGAATAATTACAGATCCAATAGCCTCAATTGAAGGTGTTTTCTCTGGTGCATATATGAATAAAAATGGGAGGTAAACAATCATCGTGTAGACCAATGCAACAGCATTTATTGAGATGGGCTCGATATGTGGAATCTTTGTCGTAACCATCGTGACCGCCCAGGCATAACCAATTGCGGCAATTAGAATCATGAAAATCGCAACAATTGATTGGCGACCGGAGAAACTTTCGATTCCAACAACAAGGACAATCCCGATGAACCCAATCAAAATTCCAATCAAACGTTTGGTTTGCCACACAGTTTTATCGCCATGCATAGAAGCAATTAGTGTTGCCCAGATTGGAACTGTTGCAACCAATAGTCCAGCTAAGCCAGAACTCATCTTCTCTTCGGCTGCTGTAATTAAAAACCAAGGTGCAATCATTTCGCCGATTGCATATGGAATCACATAGCGCCAAGCCTTTATCGCTGGCATCAGAGATCCGAGCCGCATCGCCATCGGAACTAAAACTAGAACCCCAATAACCACTCTAGATAAGACAATTATTGTGGGGGACAATTCTTCAACTGCTACTTTAATTAGCAAGTAGGGAATTCCCCAGAGAAATCCGACGAGAATGAAGAGAAACCAATTTCGTCTAGACATTGGGTTAGTTTCTACTAATAAGTGGGTTATTCAAAATTAGCGCGCAAGCAGAGCATTAATTTCATCTGCAACGTGCTGATGCAAGACGTTCGCCTCGGGAGTGATGCCAGCTAAAGTGAAATATCCGTGAATCATGCCTTCATATTCTCGATAAACAGTTGATACTCCAGATTTTCGCAGAAGTTCTGCATAGATATAGCCATCATCAATTAGCGGATCAAATTCGGCAGTGGTGATAATTGCAGGTGCAAGATTTGAAAAATCTTTTGCTGCGGCAGGAACCGCATATGGATTCTTAGCATCAGCCTTTCGCGATAGGTATTGCTCCCAGAACCACTTCATCGCCTTGGTGCTTAAGCCATACCCATCACTATTTTTATAAGCAGATTCATAATTCATTTCATTGTCGTTGCATGGATAAATAAGTAGTTGGAATGCAAGGTTTACATCGCCGGTATCTCTGGCTTTAATCGCAACACCTGCCGCTAAATTTCCGCCAGCGCTATCTCCACCAACCCCGATTTGCGTCGGATCAATTCCAAGTTTTTCGGCATTTTCTGCGACCCATAATAAAGTTGCATAACAGTCGTCGAATGGGATCGGAAATGGCGATTCTGGTGCCTTCTGGTAATTAACTGCGATGACTACAAACTGACCTTTGTTTGCGAGTGAGCGCATAGATTGTTCGTAACTATCTAAATTGTTTATTACCCAGCCGCCGCCATGAAAGAAAACTAGGGCCGGCAAAACTGCACCCTTTACGGGGCGATATATTCGAATAGGTAAATCTGCAGTTGGACCAGGAATAAAACGATGGGTAACTTCAAATATTTTCTCGGGCTCTCCGGATTGAATTGCTCGGTTCTCTAAATTCTTGCGAAGAGTTGCAACTGGTGCCTGCCAAACTTCGGGCAATCCACTTTGACTGCGAGCTTGTAGATAAGCAACGAGTTCTGGCTTGAGTCCCACTTCTACCAACCCTGGGTTTGATCACGAAGCTTGCGATACTTAACTAATACTTCTGGTGTTGCGCTCTCTTTAATACTTTCGACTTTTCCTAAATCCCATTGTGGTGGTCGATCAGTTCCGAGCAGTGCCCATGCTGCAAGTTTCGCGGCACCGATTGCGACATATTCACCAGGAGGTGGAAGTAAAACTTCGCGTCCAAAAATTGCTGATGCAATTTTCCCAACTGCAGGATTCTTAGCTGCGCCACCAACTAACAAGATTCGTTTAACTTCTACTCCTAATTTTTCAAGAGAATCAACAGCATCAGCCATACCGCAGAGCATTCCTTCAATCATTGCTCGGGCTAAATTTTCTGGGTTTGAGTTGTTTAAATTCATTCCAGAGAAAACTCCGGTTGCATCTGGGCGATTAGGAGTGCGCTCACCTTCAAAATAAGGAAGGAGTGTTAGACCACCGGCGCCTGGCTCTGCTTTAAGTGCAAGCACACCAAGTTCATCATGGTTTACTCCAAGAATTCGAGTTGCTGCATCCAAGATTCGAGCAGCATTTAACGTGCAGACCAACGGCAAGAAATATCCAGTTCCATCTGCAAAACCTGCAACTTCACCACTCGCATCATGAGTCGGTGTTTTCGATACGGCAAATGCGGTTCCACTGGTTCCAAGTGAAACAATAACGTCACCTGGTTGAGCATCGACGCCAATTGCGGCGGCAGCGTTATCGCCAGTTCCAGCAGCGATAGGGATTCCGGTCTTAGTCTTCATGGCAAAAGTTTTTGGTTCAACAATTCTTGGATAAGTTATTTCTTGCTTACTACCAATTGCCAACTGGAAAATATCTTCGCGATATTTATTACTGACGCTATCGAAATATCCAGTTCCACTTGCATCACCGCGATCGGTAAACAAATCTGCGATTGAATCACTTCCAGAAATTTTCCAGGAAATCCAATCGTGGGGAAGTGCAATAGCCGCAACTCGTGCTGCATTTTCTGGCTCATTCTTTGCTAGCCAACGAACTTTGCTTGCCGTAAATGCTGCCACCAATGCAGATCCAACAGCTTTTGCAATTTCAGAATTCCCACCAACTTCGGAATTTAATTCAGCTGCTTCAGCAGCAGACCTGGTGTCATTCCAGAGAAGTGCTGGGCGGATAACCTTTCCATTCTTATCTAAAGCAACCATTCCATGTTGTTGACCAGCAACTGCAATCGCAGCAACGCCATCTAATCCACCAGCCATTTTTATTGCATCTTGGGTCGCACTCCACCAATGTGCAGGATCAACCTCACTGCCATCTGGGTGCGGGGCACGGCCCTCGCGAATAACTTGGCCACTTTGAGCGTCGCGAATTACAACCTTGACCGACTGTGTTGAGGTGTCGATACCAGCCACTAATTGCATTTTTACTCCAGACATTTTGCTCAAGACTCTAGGGGATGATTTAACCACCTCTAAGCGGAGGGTAGACTTCGACAGTCAAAGTTGACCAGCCCAAATAGTTTTTATAACGCTATTAATAATTAAATCAGGAGTAAAGATGCGTATTGGTGTCCTAACAGGTGGCGGAGATTGCCCAGGATTAAATGCTGTTATTCGTGCAGTGGTTCGCAAGGGTGTAAAAGAATACGGCTACGAATTTGTTGGATTCCGTGATGGTTGGAAGGGTCCACTAGAAGGTTTAACAATGCCTTTGGATCTAAAGACAACACGTGGCATCTTGCCTCGCGGCGGAACAATTCTTGGTTCATCTCGCACAAATCCATTTAAGATCGAAAATGGCGTCGAGCGTATTAAAGAAAACCTCGCAAAGATGAATATCGATGCCCTGGTTGCAATCGGTGGCGAAGACACACTTGGTGTCGCGACGAAGCTTGATTCATTGGGCGTAAAAGTTGTCGGCGTTCCTAAGACAATCGATAACGATTTGAATAATACAGATTACACATTTGGTTTTGATACCTCAGTAAATATTGCGGTCGAAGCAATTGACCGACTTCACACAACTGCAGAATCACATCACCGTGCTTTGATTGTTGAAGTTATGGGCCGCCATGCTGGCTGGATCGCACTTCATGCTGGTATTGCCGGTGGCGCTTCTTGCATCCTGATTCCAGAAGTTAAATTCTCAGTGGACAAGGTCTGCGAATGGGTTAACTCTCGATTCGAATCTTCTTATGCACCAATTATTGTTATTGCTGAAGGTGCAATTCCACAAGACGGTGACATGGTTGTTAAAGATCAAACACTAGATTCTTTCGGACACGTGAAGTTATCTGGAATTGGCGAATGGCTTGCTGGTCAGATTGAAGAGAAGACTGGCAAAGAAGCTCGCACATCAGTTCTCGGACACATTCAACGTGGTGGTTCACCAACTGCATTCGATCGTGTGCTTGCTACTCGTTTCGGATTGCATGCAATCACTGCAATTCACGAAGGTGACTTCGGCAAGATGGTTGCACTTCACGGGACCAAGATCGAGCGAGTTCCATTGGCCTCTGCGACTACTCAACTTAAGTTAGTAACTCCTGATTTATACGCTGAAGCCCAGGTCTTCTTCGGATAAATTGATTAATTAGGTCGCACCAACTTCCCCTACTTCACTAAAATTGAGGACATGATGAATACCGATTCGCTCTTTACTCCGGGCCTAGTGGCTGCGCAACAACCGCAATGGCCTGGTGGAGTGAATGGTCCTGAAGTTACTAAGGCAGTTGAGACTCTTCGCAAGTTGCCACCACTAGTTTTCGCGGGCGAATGTGACAGTCTTAAAGCGCGAATTGCAATTGCCCAAGAAGGAAAAGCTTTCTGGTTACAAGGCGGAGATTGCGCCGAAACTTTTGAAGCTGCAACTGCAGATTCAATTAGAAACCGAATCAAAACAATTTTACAGATGGCAGCAGTTCTTCAATATTTCGCAAGTCTTCCGGTAATCAAAGTTGGCCGCATGGCTGGGCAATTTGCAAAGCCACGCAGCAGCGATACTGAAACACGTGGCGATGTAACACTTCCGGCTTACCGCGGTGATGCGGTAAATGATTTAGCTTTCACACTTGAAGCACGCACTCCTAATCCACAGAGATTAGTTCAGGTTTACAACACCTCTTCATCAACTCTCAACTTAGTTCGCGCATTTACTCAAGGTGGTTTTGCTGATATCCGCAGAGTTCATGAATGGAATAAAGGTTTTGCCAAGGATCCACGCTTCGGTGCGCGCTACGAGCAGATGGCAAGTGAGATTGGTCGTTCCTTAGATTTCATGGCATCAGCCGGAGTAGATCCAGATGCATTTAAGACTGTTGATTTCTATTCATCGCACGAAGCTTTGATTTTGGAATATGAAAAGGCACTAACCAGAATCGATTCCAGAACAGATTTACCTTATGACGTATCGGCGCACTTTGTCTGGATTGGTGAACGCACAAGACAATTAGATGGCGCACACATGGACTTTGCATCAAAGATTCAAAATCCAATCGGTATCAAACTTGGGCCAAAGAGCACAGTCGAAGATGCACTTGCGATGATCAAGATGCTCAATCCAAATAATGAACCAGGGCGCTTAACTTTTATTACTCGTATGGGCGCATCACTTATTCGCGAAAAGCTACCAGCACTTGTAAAGGCAGTTACTGATTCTGGCGCAAAAGTTCTCTGGGTCTGCGATCCAATGCACGGAAATACTTACGAAGCTCCAAGTGGTTACAAGACCCGTAAATTTGATGATGTTATGGATGAAGTTCGTGGCTTCTTTGAAGTACATAAGGCACTGGGCACACATCCCGGCGGTATTCATATTGAATTAACTGGAGATGACGTAACTGAGTGTGTTGGCGGTGGCGAACAGATTCTGGAATCTGACTTAGCAACTCGCTATGAAAGCGCTTGTGACCCGCGCTTGAACCACACCCAATCCCTTGAGCTTGCCTTCCTCGTTGCAGAAATGTTACGCGACCACTAGTTATTTTCTAGTTTCGTATTAGCCTTATGGGATGCTCTTTCAGGCAACTCACAAGACCCCGGTTGGGGAACTTTTTCTTGTAAGTGACGAACATATTCTCCTTGCTGCTGGCTTTAGAAACTTCAAGGATTTATTTGAGCGAATGGATAGCGCAGATCAGAAGCGTGAAGTTAAAAGCGTGAAAAGCATTCCAATTATTACTGATTTAGTTAAAGATTATTTCGATGGTGATTTAACAGCTTTTGGTGGCATAAAGGTTAGACAGCCTGGTGCAGAATTTTCACAAGAGGTATGGAAAGCCATGCGCAAGATTCCGGTTGGCAAAACTTGGTCCTATTCAGATTTAGCAGGAAGAGCTGGCTCACCTAGCGCTGTTCGCGCAGCTGGAACTGCATGCGCTAGAAATTTAATTGCACCAATTATCCCGTGCCACAGAGTGATTAAAACTGGGGGAGCGCTGGGAAATTATGGTTATGGTTTAGAAGTAAAGGATTGGCTGTTACGCCACGAGGGCGCGCTTAAGTAATTTAGGAAGCACATCAAGGATTTTCGTCATATCTGTTTCAGAAATATCCAGGTGCGTTACGATTCTAAGAAACTTTGGTCCGAGTGCGGCAGCTAGAATTCCCGCTTCCTTCAATTGATTATTCAATTCATTGGCCGTGATTGAAGTGCCAGATAAATTTAGAGCAACAATATTTGTTTCCACACTGGTTGAATCGATGAGAGTAGGGGAGATTGCGGCGCAAGCTTCAGCTATCGCCTTTGCATTCACATGATCAATTTTTAGCCTTGAAATATTGTTATCGAGAGCATAATTTGCTGCTGCTGCCAGGAAACCGACTTGGCGCATTCCGCCACCGTATCGCTTGCGCCAAATTCGTGAATCAGCGATGCGTTCTGACGTTGAAAGCACTGCTGAGCCGATTGGTGCGCCTAGCCCCTTTGAGAAACAGATACTGATTGTGTCGAACTGCGCACCAATGTTTTTAAGCGCGACTCCACTTGCGACATGAGCGTTCCAAATTCTTGCACCATCGAGGTGCATGTTTATTCCGACGGCAGAACTTGCTTTCCGAAGTTCTTTAATCTCATCGAAAGATTGAACATAGCCGCCACCAAAATTATGAGAATTCTCAATTGCGATTGCCTTGGTTGATACTAAATATGGGCCAGCATCTGGGGAAGCAATTCGCATTACTTCACTCGCCTTGAAGGATCCCCGATGGCCTTCCCAAGTTCGTGTTGTGATTCCACTGAATGTTGCACCAGCACCAAGTTCTGCCCGAACAATATGTGAAGTTAATTCAGTTAATAATTCTTCACCCGGTTTAACTAATGAGCGAATAGCAAGTTGATTGGTTAGTGAACCGGTGGCTGCAAAGAGCGCAGCTTCCTTGCCAAACATTTGTGCAACTCTTTTCTCCAGAGCGTTAACCGTGGGATCATCTTCAAAAACATCATCGCCAACAATCGCCGATGACATAGCCTCAATCATCTCGGGCGATGGCTTTGTTACGGTGTCGGATCTGAAGTCGGATACTTGGCTCAAGATTTTGCACTCTCTTTCCTCTGGTCAAGCAGAATAATTAAATACATAGAGGCGAGGACAAGCAAACCACCAAGTGCAATTCGAAGAGTCACAGGCTCATCAAGAAGCCAAATTCCAAATCCTGCTGCGAAAACAACTTCGGCCGCCAAGATAACACCAACTGTTGATGGTGCAATGAAGGATTGCGCCCAAGTTTGGACTATGAATGCCAGAGCCGTTGCGAATATCGCAGTGTAGATAATTGACCACCAAACTCCGGAATCAGGTGGAACCTTGAACCCACTTTTGAAACTTGCAAAAAACGTAACCACAGCACAGGTTCCAAGTTGGAGAACTGTAAGCGCGTAGGTATCAAGTCCTTTCGACCATTCACCGAGGCCAACAATATGGAAGGCGAAGAGAAGAGCAGATATCAGAACTAAAAATTCACCAAGGCCAAATTTAAATCCATTGAAAGAGAGAAGCGCAAGACCAACCGTTGCAACCAAAACGGCAAACCATTCGACCATGGTGATGTTATTTCGCAGAATTACCGCAGCAACCATTGGGGTTAGAACTACATATAAGCCAGTGATAAATCCGGTATTTGATACCGTAGTTAGCGTTAGCCCAAAGGACTGAAAGATATATCCACTGCTTAGAAATATTCCTAGTAATACACCCTTCTTTAAGAAGGGTGTATCAATTTTCTTTAGAACTGATGGACGAATCGCAATTAATAAGAGTGTGGCAATGGCAAATCTCCAAGTAAGAAATGAATTTACATCAAGGCGTTCCAGCGTGCCCTTCATAGAGAGAAAAGCACTGCCCCAAATTGCTGCAACGGCCATCAGAGCTACTGAAGAAAATACTTTGCTATCTTTCACTTAATCTTGGCTCTCATTTTCGATAAGAGTGCAATCTCTTCGCCGTGCTTCTCTTCCATGCCCGGAGTTTCAAGAATCAATGGCGCACTTTGGGCAACGGGATGGGCCAGTAATTCTTCGAAAGCTTTTAAACCAATCTCGCCGTCACCTAGATTTTGATGGCGATCTTTAAGGGCGCCACAAACATCCATTGAATCATTTGTATGAATAAGTTTTATCCGTTCAATCCCAACCAACTTAACTAGCAAGTCGAGAGTCTCGGTCATTCCACCCTTTTTCGCAATGTCATGTCCAGCAGCAAATACGTGACAGGTATCCAAACAGACGCCAACTTTAGGATGCCATTCCAAAGCTTCAAAATAATAAAGAAGATCATCTAATTTCTTAACTAAAGATTGACCTTGACCAGCTGTGGGTTCGAGTAGCAACCAGGGATCGTCTTCTTTTAACTTATTCAACACTGGCATTACGCCTTTTTTTATCTGCTTCCACGCCTTATCAACATAATCAGCATCTACTGCAGATCCAGTATGAACAACTACACCTTTTGATCCGATTTCCCGAGCGCGGCGAAGCGAGTATGCGGTTGATGCAACTGAAATTTCATAAGTAGCAACAGTTGGCGAGCCCAAATTAATAAGGAAAGGTGCATGAACATAAGTTTCGATATCAAGCTCTAAAGCTTTATCCCGAAATAAAGTATCGGCTTCAACATTTGCATCCGGCATCGCCCAACCACGAGGGTTAGAGGCAAATACTTGAATAGCTTCCGCTTTTACTTCTTGCGCATATGCAATTGAACGCTTTGCCATACCGCCTGAAGTCGGAGTGTGCGCGCCCAGTCGTGGGAGTTTTCTTGGGCTGACCATTGGCAAACCCTAACTCATAACAGACGAATAGTTACCCTAAAGTAATCGTTACGGTCGATCCGGGGGAGACGGCAGTGCCAGATTTTGGCGAAATATTCGTAACCGATTTCTTTTTGGCGATGTATTTGAATTCAACTTTAAAACCTAGATCTTCCAAGATTTTTGTTGCAGCCAGTTTTGATAGGGAATAAACATTAGGAATAAAAATCTTAGAAGGCCCCTTGGAGATGACAAGAGTAATCTTCTCGCCTTTGCCAACAGTAGACACATCACTTGGGGTTTGTGATATGACTGTGCCAATTGGAATTGTGTCGCTGTATTCATATTTGCTGCTAGCAATTAGCCCGGCCGCTGTTAATTCACTTTGGGCTTGGTCACTTGTCTTTCCTTGGAAATTTGTTAACTCAACTTGTTCAAGTCCTTTACTTATTATCAAATCAACTGAGCTATCTTTTCTGACCGGCGACCCACTAGAAGGATTTCCGTCGATTAGTAACCCAGCCTCAAAGTTCTCACTAAATTTCTCACTCACACGTCCAATTTTGAGGTCACTACTTTTTAGGACAGCAGTAGCTGACTCAAGTGTTAAGCCAACTAAATCTGGGACTTTGATTCGATCTTGACCCTTTGAAATTATTAGATTTACAGTTCCGGCAATCTCAACTCGGCCGCCTCCGGCAGGATCCGATGTTATAACTTTCCCTTTCGGCACATCTTCGCTAAATACTTCTTGAGTTACTTCAACTTTTAAGCCTAGTTCAGCAACAGTTTTTGCAGCTTGAGTTTGTGACATTCCGGCAAGAGAGGGAACAACAATCTTGTTTCCTGGCCCAGAAATTCTGTACCAGCTCGTCACAACAATGAGTAGAACAATAAGGATCGCTATGGCGCGGTTGCGTTTTACGCGGGCAGAAACTTTACGCTTTCGCTTGGTAGCTCCGGATGTTTCGCGCATAACGTTGCCCCTCTTTAGATCCAACTGAGTTGTTATATTTTTAATAATATCTAATTTGCCACGTTTTTCACTTTTCTTTTTCGAAGTTTTTGCCTTGGGAATAGGGATATCTAGTTCAAGACTCATCTGCCTTCTATTTGGGTCCAATTTAGCGAGCAATGAGAGAATCTGTTCCTGCAAGGCTCCGGCATCTTTAAATCGCTTGTCGGGATTATTCGCTGTTGCCTTTAAGACTATTTCATCAAGCTCTGGTGGGATATTTGAATTCAACGTCGAGGGTGCCATCACATTTTCATTTACATGCATATAGGCGATTTGAATCGGACTTTCTCCATCAAATGGTTTCTTGCCAGTCAACATTTCAAAGAGAACTATTCCTAAGGAATACACATCGCTGCGCATATCAGATAGCCCGCGCTGAACTTGTTCTGGCGATAAATAGGAAACACTTCCCAGAATCACGCTTGATTCAACAGTTAAAGTCGCTCCTAATTGCGGTCCCTTAGCCAGGCCAAAATCTGCAACCTTTACTCGACCATCTTTAGATATCAAAATGTTCTCAGGTTTAAGGTCGCGATGAAGAATGCCATTTTTATGGGCAGCAGACATAGCCGAAACAACTGGCGCAAAATATCTTAAGCTTTCAGTGACACCAAGTGCACCTTGTTCAGCTATAACATCGCGAAGCGTGAAACCCTCGATATATTCCATAACGATAAAGACTGCAGGAACTCCACCTTCGTTCCAACCTTGGTCTTGAATTGCAACAATATTTGGATGTGCGAGAGCGGCTGCAGCTTTTGCTTCGCGAATAAATCTGCCAACAAAATCTTCATCATTTGCTAAATGTGGGTGCATGATTTTTACTGCAACTTGGCGATCAAGTCGAAGATCAAGTGCGTGATAAATAGTGGCCATGCCACCAGATGCCACCACGCGTTGAAGCTGGTAGCGATTATCGATTAATTCGCCGGTTAAGTCGGACACGCTGAAATCTTAGACAGTGCCCTGCCCACTTAAGCGGTAATCCGCGCTCTTCTTGGTCGCTTCTTTCTCAAAATGGATGTCTTGCGCCACTATAAATGCGGGCATGAATTGGGCAACGGCTGGCCCATCCCGTTTGATTACCCGTTCTAAACCTATGTCGGGCAAGACTTCAATCCAAAGCGATAGTGAGACGTAATCCCGGATAGCAATTTGCCCTGATCCAACGCCTTCAATGATTAAATATTTAGGGGCCGATAATTCCACCTTAGGGCTGAAATTATTTTGCAACCAATTGAATGGTACGAATCTGATTCGGTTCTCGGTCATTACACCTTTTAAAATCGCCTGCAATTTCTTGGTTAATTCTGGAGTGAGTGTTGAATCCCAACCTTCATATAAATCATCCATATGAATCGTGTAGCAAGAATCAAGCACCG
Source organism: Bifidobacterium breve (assembly GCA_945863115.1). Classification (GTDB taxonomy): domain Bacteria; phylum Actinomycetota; class Actinomycetes; order Nanopelagicales; family Nanopelagicaceae; genus AAA044-D11. The sequence goes on along the minus strand of CAMAYZ010000006.1, from coordinate 17,611 downwards.
AAGCCAACTCTTTAGCCAGAGTTGTTTTGCCCGAACCAGCTGGGCCATCAATTGTTATAACGATGCACTCACCACATTTTGCAATGAGTTGCGGCAATAACTCCTTAAGCTCTTGAAATTGCTGATTCATTACGCCATCTCTTCCAACCAGCCACTGCAATAAGAGTGAAAATAAAGTAGAGAATTGCAGTTAAATAATTTTTGCCATTCCAATATTGGTAGGTGTAAACGAGGTCTACTATCACCCAAATTATCCAACTTTCATAGCGCTGAATAACCATGAGGAACTGGGCAATACAACTTCCAATAAATCCGAAGGCATCGGTTAAAGATGCGGCTGCACCAATTTTCTTAAGAACTGGATAAAGCGAGAACCATGCAACTAAATATGCAGCGCCCCAAATTGCAGCATCGCGCTTAGTCAGCCGTTTAGGTTGTGCTCCCTTGGGCCCCCAGCCAAACCATCCCGCGATTGCACCAGCGATAAATATGAATTGGAGAAAACCACTGGCGTAGTAGTTCCATTGAAAGAAAAGTGCGGCATAAAGCAGAGAACTTATACTCCAAAATGGCCAAGTAATTCGTGGGCCAAAGACCCCAAGTGATACGCCAATAAGCGAAGTTATAAATGCAAGAAGTTCTAAAAGGGAGAGTTCATATCCCCAAGCTGTTAAAACTGTAACCATTAAATTCATCGATTAACCCCTTTCCAATTCGCATTACCGAACTGGTTCTACGGTCGATCTGAATTTCAGATCCTCTCAGCCAATTTCTCGGCTCCCGTCCCGACAAACTTTAGCAATTTATCTTGCTGCGCGCGCCTTAAGAAGTGCAGGAAGCGCCACTTTGATTCGGCGCCAAGTCGAGGTCTTCGCACGCTTAGCGAAAATTTCGTAGTCAATTTTCTCAACTTCATCAACAATCCCGCAATAAAGTTCCGATGCAGCTTCAATACAGGCTTGGGATTCTGGGGCCAAAAATTTGATTCCAGGCGCCGCTTCCTTCTGCAAGCGTCGGACACGAGCAATCTGTTCTTGAAGTGCGGCCTTTATCTGCGGGGTCAAAACTCTTTCTTCCAACATTTCATGAGTAACGCCATGCGCGCTTAATTCTTGAATAGGTAAATAGATTCGCCCGCGGTCTAAGTCTTCACCAACATCTCGGATGAAGTTTGCCAATTGAAATGCAGTTCCAAGTTTCTCTGCCGCAACCAGTGCTTCGGGTGAAGTCGAGCCCAGGATTGGAAGCATTTGTAAACCAATTACGGATGCAGATCCATAAACATATTCCATCAAATCTTCAAAACTTTGGTATTCGCTCACAGTTAAATCCATAGTCATTGAATGCAAAAATGCTTCGAAGTAAGAGATTGGAATATCAAATCGCCTTACGGTATCGACAAGTGCTCGTCCAATATGATCTGAACTTGTTCCACTTTTAATATCGCTTAATACCTGGTTTCCCCAAGTCGATAGCTCTGCAGCTTTCTCTTCATCAGTAAGCGTCGAATTTAAATCATCAACGATCTCATCGGCATATCTAGCGAAGCCATATAGCGCATGCACGAATGGGCGTTTAGCAGGTGGAAGAAGCAGAGTTGCTAGGTAGTAAGTCTTTCCATGAAGTGAATTTAAACGTTTGCATTCGGTATATGAAGCGCGAAGTTCGGGATCGAATATTCCGGCTGCATCTAATTCACTCATTTACTTAACGGGTCCAACAATTCTTTCTGCTGCAAGTCGACCAGAAATTAAAACCATTGGCACGCCAACGCCAGGTTGAGTTCCAGAGCCAGCAAAAACTACATTCTCAAAACCCTTTGCAATATTTCTAGGACGAAACGGCCCAGTTTGGAAGAAGGTATGAGCACTTGCAAATGGGGCGCCTTGTTCCATGCCCTGATTCTGCCAATCAAGTGGCGTTGTCATGTGTTCGACTTCAATGGAATCAGCGAAACCTTCGTAGCCACGCTCTTCCATCGTGCGCAACATCTGGTCACGATATTTAGGCCCAGTGACTTTCCAATCAATGTCTGCTGAAAGATTTGGGGTAGGGAAGAGAACGTAATAAGAATTCTTCCCGGCTGGAGCTAAATCTTTATCATCATGAGTTGGGACAGTCACTAACAAACTTGGATCAGTCATCAGAGTCTTCTTCTTGATTAGTTCATCGAAAACGCCATCCCATGATTTTCCAAAGTGAATATTGTGATGAGCCAAGCGGTCATAACTTTTATTAGAACCGATTAACATCGTCACGCATGATGGCGAATAAGTTAGACGCTTTACTGATGGTGGAGTTCGTCCAAGTAGTTCGCGCCAAGCAACTGGAAGATCAGGATTTAGAATCACAGCATCACATGGAACTCGGTCGCCGTCAGCAGTTATAACTGCGCGGGCACGTCCACCGGAATGTTCAATAGATGTGACGGTCTGGTTGTATTTGAATTCAACACCATGCTTAGCGGCAGCGCCAGCAAGTGCGCGAGGAAGTGCATGCATTCCGCCCTTAGGAAAGAAGACACCATTTACAGAATCCATATATGCAATAACCGCATAAATTGCGAGAGCTTGTTGCGGACTTACACCCGCATACATTGCTTGGAATGAATAAACCTTTTGAGTGCGCGGATCTTTCAAGAAGTCATTTACTTTCGGCGCCAGTCTGCGGAAGCCACCGAGTGCAATAAGTCTTGCTAAATTTGGGGTTAATAGATTAAAAGGCGAATCAATATTACGGTCGATGAAGTCTTTCATCTCATACTTGTAAAGTTTGGTTACGAAGTCAACGTATCTTCCATAGCCAGCAGCTTCGTCGGGTCCAATTACATTTCTAATTTCTTCCTGCATGCGACCAGTTTCGGCATGAACATCAAGTGTCGAGCCATCATGATAAAACGCGCGATACAAAGGCTTTAATGGAAGTAGTTCCATCCAATCTTCAAGTTTTTCTCCAACACAGGAGAGTGCATCTTGAATTAAATCTGGCATGGTTAAAACTGTTGGACCGGTATCAAATGAATACCCATCCTTATTTAATAAACCATTGCGACCACCCGGAACACTCTCGCGTTCGATGACAGTAACTTTTCGACCAGCACCAGCAAGTCGGAGCGCAGCACTTAAGCCGCCGAGTCCGGCGCCAACAATTACAACGTGATCAGTAGGTCCTTTTACGCGTGCCGGCATTTAATATCCAATACTTAAAGAGTTCGTTGGGTGACTATGGTTAAAAGCTGCGTCAGTGCGGCCTTGCCCACTGGGTCAATTTCACCATGTTCGAGGGCTGATTGCGCGCTGGAAGTCATCGAAGAAATAAGATTTTCAACCTCAGCGAGTGCGCCACAACTAATGATGATTTCGCGAATTTTATTGACATCTTCGAGCGTTAGTTTCGGATTCCCCAGTGCGCTTTTGATAACGGCCTTGGACCCTGCATCGGCAAGCTCCATCGTCTTGGCCAGAAGAACGGTTCGTTTTCCTTCACGTAAATCATCGCCTGCCGGCTTTCCGGTTTCATCCGGGTTACCAAAAATACCTAGAACATCATCACGAAGTTGAAATGCTTCACCGAGTGGCAAACCATAATCAGAGTAAGTTTTGAAAAGGCTTTGATTCGCGCCACCAAGTGCAGCGCCAAAGTGAAGTGGTCGTTCAATTGTGTATTTACCAGATTTGTATCGCGCGACCTTTAGCGATCTTTCAACTGATTCAGAAGCAAATGCTTGTTCGTAAATATCGAGATACTGCCCAGCCATTAACTCGACCCGCATCTCGTCATACATTGGAAGCGAACGAATTAAAGATTGGCTATCGATCCCTGATTGGTGCAACATTTTGTCAGACCAAACAAGTGCTAAATCACCGAGCAAGATCGCTGCCGAAATTCCAAATTGCTCACTAGATCCACTTAATTTCTGATCTTTGTGCAGCGCTTCAAATGCTTTATGGATTGCAGGTGCACCACGTCTAGTGTCAGATGCATCCATTACATCATCGTGCATAAGCGCGCAGACATGGATTAATTCAAGGGCTGCGCATGCACGCAAAATTTCAACGCTAGGTTTTGAACCGGTTCCGAGAAATCCAATGTATGCGAAGAGTGGGCGAAGCCGTTTTCCGCTATCCAAAAGGAAGCGCTCCATAGCCGATGCCACTGTAGCTAATTCAGAGGCGATTTCATTTAGGTATTTATTCTCGACTGCAACAAAGTTAAGTAACTCTTGATTTACTAAATTACGAATCTCTTTAAGGTCATTGGTAGGAGAAAAACTCACGGCGTAAGGGTAACCTGACCCGCTATGGAACACATGACAGTCTCGGTGGAGTTTTTTCCGCCTAAGGACGACGCTGGGGAAGCGCGACTCTGGGAGGCTAGTTCTGCGCTGGAAAGCATTGCACCTGATTTTATTTCAGTGACATATGGCGCGGGCGGAAGCACTCGCGATCGCACAATTGCGATTACAAAAGAGATTACCAAGCGGACCGGGCGTGGCACCGTCGCGCACTTAACCTGTGTTGGCTCTACTAAAGAAGAGTTAATTGAAATTCTTAGTCAATACAAGGGCGCAGGAATTAAAAGCATTCTGGCACTACGTGGTGATCCAGTCGGCGGACCAGCCGCAAATTGGGTTACAACTGACGGCGGTTTTGATCATGCTGATCAATTAGTAGAACTTGCAATTAGCCAAGGTGGATTTGATGTTGGGGTAGCAGCATTTCCTGATGGTCATCCAGCAAGCGCTGGTAATTCCGAGAAGGATATCGATGTTCTAATTCGCAAAGAACAATTAGGCGCAACATTTGCAACAACACAGTTCTTTTTTGAGAGTTCTAAGTGGGAAACTCTGGTGTCGAAGTTAGCAGCCCGTGGCTCGAACCTCCCGATCATTGCCGGAATTTTGCCGATTACAAATGTAAAGCAGTTACATCGCATGGCCGAACTTGGTGGCACTCCTATCCCTGAGAAAATTTCTAAGTTATTCAATGAGATTTCAGAAGACCCAGATGCGGTCAGAAAAGCTGGGGCAGATTTAGCCACAAAACTATGTCAAGAATTAATTGAACTAAAAGTCCCTGGATTACATTTCTACACTATGAATACGGCTGTTGCTACGTTAGAAATTTGCGGAAACCTGGGATTGAATAACCGTGGATAAAGAAGAGTTTTTCGCAACCTGGTCTAAATTGCACGGAGATGCAAAAATTGAAGGAATCGTTAAGGCTTGGTTACAAATTTCATTCGCAGTTGTAAAGCCACTTTCTAAATTAAAAGTCACACCAAATCTGCTCACCTTTGCTGGTTTGCTAGCAGCAATTGCGCTTTGGCAATTCGCAAATAGTTGGGCAGCAGCGGTTTTTCTAGTTCTATCATTATTTTTTGATGGAATTGATGGCTCACTTGCAATAGTTTCAAGAGTTACCTCAAAGTTTGGTGCCTTCACAGATTCTTTTGTAGACCGACTTTCCGAATTTTTCTGGGCCCTTGCACTCTACAAACTAGGGGCTCCTGCGTTTCTAGTTTTTATTGCATTGCTGGCAACTTATATTCAAGAATATTTGCGAGCAAGAGCAGGTGGGCTGGGCTACGAGGAAGTGGGAATCGTAACTATTTGCGAGCGACCAGTTCGTGCAAGCCTTATTTTTATTGCAATTATTGCTAACGTTCTAAATTTTGAATTAGTTACTTATATCTCGGTTATCTGGGTTGCAATGCAAATCTTCGCGCTATCCCAATTGACCAGAAGTCTTTACAAGCGCCTTACAAACTAGCTTTTCCGATTGCCTCAGCGACTATTTCAGCGCTAATACCAACTAGCGGAAGTCCACCACCAGGATGTGCTGAGCCACCAACGCAAAATAAATTCTTTAGGGGAGAAGTATTTTTAGCCCGCATAAAAGCTGAGCGTGCACCATTGCTTGAAGTTCCATAGATAGAACCACCTGGTGCGCCAACGCTATTTTCTAAATCAGCAGGTGTCTCATACTCCATAACTTCTAAACGTTCAGAAACTTGTAAACCAAGTTCATCTAACTTTGCAATTATCTTTGCAGCATAAAGCGAAGAGTTGTTGTTCCAATCCCAACCAGAACCAGGTTCATGTCTCGGTGCATTGATTAAAATCGACCAAGCTTCTAAATTCTCACCCTTGACCATCTTTGGATCATTAGGCACGCAGATATAAATAGTTGGCTCACTAACCGGAATCTTCTTTTCAAAAATGTTATCGAATTCTGCATCGTAATTCTCTGGAAAGTAGATTGAATGGTGAGGCATTTTTGGGGCTGGTCCAGATAATTTATTGTTGTTAAGTCCAAGCAAAAGTGAGAAACCAGCAAGTGACTTTGTGGATCCGGCTAGTTTCTTGCGCTCTGATTTAACTATATTTAAATCTGAAGAGAGCAATTTGTTATAAACGATTTCGGCATCGGCATTAGCAACTACAAAATCTGCTTTATGGGTTTGATTTCCCACAGTTATCCCAGTTGCTATTTTTGAATCATGATTAATACTTGTTACTGGTGAATTGAGTTCAAATTTAACGCCTAATTCCCGGCAACGAGTTTCAAGTGCAACAGCAAGTTGGCCAATGCCGCCTTTGATATGCCAGGCACCGAAGGAAGATTCAACGAATGCGATTGTAAGTAATACTGCAGGGACCTTACGTGGATCAGAACCTGAGTATGTGGCATACCGGTCGACTATCTTCGAAAGATATGGATTCTTGGTGTATTGGCTTGTTAATTTTCGAAGCGATAACAACGGAGCAATAACTCGTAGATCTGACAAGAAACCCTTTTTAGCAATCAAACTTCTAATCGATTTTAGTTCGGATTCTACAAATGGGGTTCTAGATACATCCCACATATGTTCAGCGCGTTGCATCAAGTTGTGCCATTCATCGCCCGCTGCTTTACCTAAAACTGATTCGATTGAGTCACAAATTCCTTTAAGTGAGAGATTTGGGAAAGTTAACTTTGTCTTGTCAGCAAAGTTGTATTCAAATGCTGGATCAACCGGTTGAATTTCCAGAACGTGCTCAATACGTTTTCCGGTCTTTAAAAAGAGATCTCGATATACAGCTGGCAGAGTGAGGAGAGAGGGACCGGTATCGAATGCGTAGTTGCCGATCCATTTTGTGCGGCATTTCCCACCAGTGCGATCACTGCTTTCAAAGATTGTGACATCGTGTCCAGCCTTAGCCAATCTCGCAGCAGCAGACATGCCACCGATTCCAGCACCTATAACAATTACTTTAGACATTCAAGAAAGCTCCCGACCGCGCCAAGTTAAGGTTCCACGGGATTTGCGAATCGAAGATAGAACAATTAAATACAATAAAACTAGAATTGCTATCGGATGCAAGAACGCATATGCCGGATTGGATCTGGTCTTTATTGCCGCAAGAACACGTGAGAGAAAAATAAATGAAGCTGGTGCTCCGATTCCTAGATATGGCGATACTCCAGTGAAGTAAAGAAGGAAGATTGCCAGCAAAGTTCCGAATTGACCGCCAAATGCCTTCCAAAGTGATTTGGTATAGCCATCGATTAACTGGGAATTGTTTTTATACATCCGACAGCTTGCAACAGCGCTTCCATCTGCAACTCCGCCTTTGAATCCGTGGCTAATTAATAGCCGGGCAAGTTCTAGATCGTCTAATACCTCACCTGGAATTGCGGCATGCCCACCAGATTTCTCGTAAGCGCTTCGTTTAACTATAAAGAACTGGCCATTTGCAATAGTCATAGAGCGGTTGGGGAATTTTTCTGCAATTCGGAGTGGAACACTTGCAAGCCAGGACCATTGGAGAAGTGGCTGAATTAGCTTCTCAAGAAATGAACCAGCAATTTGTCTTGGATATGGTGAGATGAAATCCCAACCAAAATTATTCATCTTTGTTATGGCAGATGCGATTGCGTAAGGATGAAGGCGAACATCTGCATCCATGAAGACTAAATACTTACCTGAACCGCTTTGCGCAAGATTGTGACAGGCCCATACTTTGCCAAGCCAGCCAGCTGGAGGCTCCGTACCTGTTAACTTTTCAACTTTGAATTCGCTAATTAGCTGAGCTGTTGAATCAGTTGACCCATCGTCCAGAACGAAAACTCGGCTGGCCTCTAGTAATTCACTATTTATTAACGACTTAAGACAACCTTCGACATTCTCTTCTTCATCACGCATCGGAATGAGAACATCGATAGTTTCACTAACACTTGTGGCGCCTCTCAATCCGACAACCCGCATATTAATTACATTTACAACAGTAATAATTAGCGCAATCGCGCAGAGCCAGAATTCAATCATTTACTTAAGTAAGTCAGGCTTGCCAAAAGAGATTACAAAGAGATAAGGCGCAATCCAAATTGCGAAGGCGAGACCTGCAAAGATTGCGACTCCGGGACGATCAAAGAAGAATAGATTTCCAACAACATATGAGAAAAGGGTCCACGCTAAAAACAAATCTGGAATAGTTGAATTTACGCCAATCTTGCGCCGTTCTTTTGGCAAGATTAAATTCAAAAGTGCCATCAATCCCATGCCAGCGAATAGCCAACCCGCAGTATTCGAAAGTGGAATCTCTGGTTGGAATGGAACATGTGGTCCGACGACATCCCACTCCCACTTTCCAACTGCGACCATTTGTGGATCTAAGAAGAGATCCCAAACCATCAGACCAGCACCACCATATAAAAATGCCCAACTTGGAATAGTTTTTCTAGCAGCAATCAAAACTGGATGAGCCATCATTATCCAAGCGAGAGGAACAATTATTGGAACACCCGCAATTTTGAATCCAAGAGAATCATCGTAGGCATAAGTTCCAAAAGGCCAACCCGTTTTACTTCCCAAAATTTCAACCAAGAGCGAGAAAATAAATGTGGTGCTTCCGAAAATTGCAAAGTATTTAAATCCGTAAGATAGAAAAGAATGAGCCAGCATTAAGAGGGCACCAGAAATAACAAAGAAGATAGTTACATAGCGCAGAGTGTTCCCAGAAACGAGGGGATAAGTGATCTGAAATGAAACAGTTAAGGCGAAAAGTAAAATCAGTCCAAAACTTTGATTCGCTGAAATTCCACGGCGCCGATTATTTCTCGGGCGGTATTGGCGAATTGACATGGGGTAATTCTGCCTTAAGACCGGCTAGAACCCACCATGCTCTTCGATTATCGCAAACCGCGCAAAGAGTTCTTCGGCATACCAATCTAAATCTTTTGTAGCTTGGATCGCGGCAATGTGCGCCTGTCCTTGATAGGCAAAAGTTCTAAGGGCAGCCCCAGATTCCCATCTAGAGAAAGTGCCCTGAAGTCCAATGGGAGCTTCGCCAATTCCAATCGCGCTAATCAATCCTGGAGATGATTTCAAACTTACTGTTACAGGAGGAACAGCCCGCCAAAACTTAGAGTTCATTGACCATTTGATTCGGGCACGAGTAATTGCTGCCACGGGACCTTGCCAATTAGAAATTAGATTCTCTTCAAACGGTTTGCGCTTTGACCACATTCCATGTGATGAAATCGGTTGCAAGATTGCTCGATATTCTGCGGTAGAAATTTTTCGCCAGCTAGTGATTAATCTGGATGAATCAAATGAATCAACTTCCTTCGAATTGAGAACAACCAGTAAACCCCACTGCTTTGCATCAGCATCATTGGGCGTGAAGGTTTCGCCTTTACCGGTCCCTAGCGATTTAAAGAAAGTTATCTTCTTATTTCGTTTAAGGCTTAAGCGATCCAGCGCCATATGCAGAATTGCTAGCGGCACCGATCGCAGATTTAGCTTCCAGAAATAAACTAAGGCAACCATTAATCCCCAACAACCATAGGTTTAGCACCAGTGCATTTAATAAGTTCGGAATATGTTGTTGGATAAACCGAATGCGGATGACCGGCGGCTGCCCAGACAACTTCATAATCGTTAAGGGCTTCATCAATCAAAATAGTTGCTTGACTGACCCAACCCACAGGGGATACGCCCCCAATAGAAAAGCCTGATTTCTCTTTCACGTAATCGGCATCTACGCGGTGCAATTTTGCAACGCCCAGTTTTTCGGCAACCAATTTAGTATCAACGCGATGGCGACCACTTGTGATTACCAACAAAGGTGATTCGTCATCGAGTTTAAAGACAATTGATGAAGCTACTTGACCAACCAATATGCCTAAAGCATCTGCCGCTTCTTGTGCTGTGCGTGCGCTATCAGAGAGAACATGAACTTCACCACCAACGCCAAGTTCCTTTAGCTTTGCAGAGACTCGTTGAACTGAAGGATTTTGGAGAACATTTTCCATAGCGCTACTTTAGATGAAACTAGATTATTTCTTTGAGTAAATCTTCCACTCGCTTCTTAATTTCATCTCTAATCACGCGGACCGGCTCAATTCCTTGCCCTGCCGGATCCTCTAGAACCCAATCCTCATATCGCTTTCCTGGGAAGAACGGACAAGTATCACCGCAGCCCATTGTTATAACCACATCAGATTGTTGAACGGCTTCAGTTGTAAGAACTTTAGGAACGTTATTTGCAATATCAATTCCAACTTCAGCCATCGCTTCAACCGCGATGGGATTAATGGAATCTTTTGGCGCAGAACCTGCGGAGAGAACTTCAACTTTTCCACCAGAGAGTGCTGTCATAAATCCGGCAGCCATCTGAGATCGACCAGCATTGTGTACACAAACGAATAGGACTGAAGGCATGTGGTTATCGTATTGCTAAATACTTTGATAGCCTTCAAATATGCGCAAGTTCACCTCAAGTTTGCTCACTATTCTTATTGCAACTTCTTTAGCTCTTATCCCAAGCTGGGCAGAGGCTCATGGGCAATTTGTTTCATCAAATCCAAAGGCTGGCTCAACTCTTTCAAAGATGCCGAAGCTTGTTTGGGTGGAATTTGATGGCGATTTAATAACGATTGCGGATAAGCAGACTAATTTCTTAACTGTTAAAAACAGTAAGGGACGAGAGCTAAGTGACGGAAAAGCTTTCGTTAGTGGCACCAGGGTCGGCGTTAATATCAAAGATCGCAGTGCTACTGGAAAGATTAAAGTTTCGTGGCGCGTAGTTTCTGAAGATGGACATCCAGTCTCTTCATTCTTGACTTTTACGGTTAGGAAATAACCCAGGTTTCTAGGATTGAAAATGCTGCAATAGCAAAGAGCAAGTAGGCGAAGGATTTACGAAGTATCGCAGTTGGAACTTTAGAACTGTGGTGAGAGCCAAAGATCGAAATAATTATTGCTGAGATCGAGATTATGACTGGAATCTTCCAATCAATTTCTTGCCATAAATACTGACGTCCAAGCAGAGCTGTAAGGCAGTTAATCGCAATAATAAAGAGTGAAGTTCCGGCTGCTTTAATTTGCGGGGTGTGAAAGAAAATTACAAGTATCGGGATTGCAAGAAAGCCGCCACCGATACCAAAGATTCCGGTCATCGAACCTATAACCAAAGAGAGCGGAACTAAGGCGATAATTGGAATCTTCTTCTCGGTGCGCTCTGTTATTGGCGCGCGAAGCATCGAAAGCCCAGCTAAAACCAGGATGATTGAAAACCCGGTGATTATGAAAGCATCAGATAGGTGCCTTGCAACAATTGCGCCACCAAGGTTTGTTATTAAACCGAGTGACCAAATGGAAAGCGCGATTTTGATTTGAACATCGCCAGCCTTTATTTTGGGGACTAGACCAAATGCAGCGGCAAGAAATACAACCAACAGGGCAGCGGTAGTTGCATGAACTGGTGTGAAATTAAATAGATAGATCAGAATCGGGACTGTAAGCATTGCGCCACCTGCGCCGATGAAGCCAAGGACTGAGCCGATAAACACACCTGCGATGAGGGCGAGCGCAATTTCCATACGGCAGATCGTGCCACCTTGGGGGCAAAAACCTGGCCTTACTTGCGCCTGTCAGGGGAGGCGGTTATCTTTCGAACATATGTTCGAAGAAGCCATAACCCAGAATCCAGCCAGCCCTGCGGGTGCTCGCGTGCTTGCCCCAGAAGGTGAACCAATTGAGTTCATCTACAACGGTCGCAAGTTTCATATCCATGCAATCGTTTCGAGATGGCGTGAATCTGGTGGCTGGTGGAATCGCATAAGTGATGGCAAGAATCGCGTAACCGAATCAACGATCTTCGATGATGGCGCTCGCGCAATCTGGCGAGTAGAAGCAGCGCCTGAAGGTGCTTTAACAACCTTTGAAATCGAATTAGATGAAGTAACAAAAACTTGGTTGATCCGCCCAACATCTCGGCCGCTGTAAAACATGAAGAGCTTTACTCATCTACGCGTTGCTAGCGGCTACTCATTTAAATACGGAACCGCCCATGCTGATCAATTAGTAGAACGCGCAGCCGAATTTGAAATGTCTGCGCTCGCACTTACTGACATAAACACGATGGCAGGTGCAATTCGATTTGCTAAAAGCTGTGAAGCAAATGGCATCGCGCCAATTCTTGGCATCAATTTAAGTTTTGTTCAGAAGAAATATCGCATCACTCTTCTTGCTCAAGGTGGACATCTAGATTCACTTTATCGATTAGTAACAGCGGTAAATCTAGATAATAGCGAGAGTTTATTAACTCATGCTTTGCTAGAACGCTTTAGCCAATACTCTAGAAATTTACTTGTGCTACATGGTCCAGAGTCACAGTTGGCTTCGACAATTGCTGCTCGCAAAGGTGCCGAGGCGCTTTCGATATTTAACTCAACTCGTGAACTATTTGCTGATCAAGGGCTGGAATGTGTTTCGCATTTAACTCGAGGCGATGCCCAATTCTCGACCTCGCATGCAGCGCGAATACTGGGCTTTGCCAGAGATAACCACATCCCTGCAATTTTAAGTAATGCAGTACGAATGTTGGATCGCGATGATGGTCCAGTTGCTGATGTTTTGGATGCAGCCCGAAAGTTAGTTCCATTAAGCAATAAGAGCGTAAGCCGCCAGAATAGCGAGGCTTACTTTAAAGATAGTTCGCAGATGGGTTATTTGGCAGATGAAATTTCTCGGCTTGCTGGCGAACGCGATGGCCGATTGTTATTAAACACAACTAGGGATTGGGCGGAGCGCGCACTTCTTTCACCACGAAAAGATGTTGGTATTGGGGCTATTCATTTACCTGATGCTGCTGCACTTGGGGCCACGAATCACAGCGAACTTGCAACACAACTGCGCTCTAGATGTGAAGCTGGTTTATCTCGCAGATATGTTGGTTCAAAATCAGTTGTTGCAGCAAGTCGGTTAGAGGAAGAGTTAAGTGCGATTCGGACTCTTGGTTATGAATCTTATTTTCTAACAGTTGCAGATATCACCGATCTAGCGCGCAGCAAAGGGATTCGAGTCGCAGCTCGGGGAAGTGGCGCCGGTTCACTGATCTGCCATGTGCTTGGAATATCTGGTGTCGAGCCAATAACGCATGGCTTGTTAATGGAACGTTTCTGTTCGCCACTTCGAGGCGAGCTGCCAGATATTGATATTGATGTTGAATCTGCCAGGCGGTTAGAAATTTATGATGCAATCTTTGAGAAGTATGGCCAACGTTGCGCAACAGTTTCGATGGTTGAAACTTATCGATCCCGCCATGCGATTAGAGATGTTGGCGCCGCCCTTGGAATATCCCCGATAGAGATTGATTTAATTGCAAAATCAATGCCGCATATTAGATCTAGCAATATCCCAAAGGCGCTGGCTAACTTGCCCGAACTAAAAGATTTAAATCTAAATACTCCAATCCTAAAGATGGCCATTGAACTTGCTGGTCGCTTAGATTCGCTGCCCAGACATTTATCGATGCACCCATGTGCAATTGTTTTATCAGATTTAGGGCTGGGGGATTACGCACCACAACAGATGAATGCAAGTGGATATCCCATGGTCCAATTCGACAAGGATGATGTCGAAGCGATTGGGTTGCTTAAGTTAGATGTTCTTGGTGTTCGAATGCAATCGGCAATTTCTTATACGCTCTCTGAGATTGAGCGAATTGAGGGCGCTCCAATTGATATCGATGAGATTGCTTTAGATGATCACGCCACTTTTGATTTAATTAAATCAACTCGGACCTTAGGAATATTTCAGATTGAAAGTCCAGGACAGCGCGAGCTTGTCGGAAAATTTGCACCAGAAACTTTCAACGATTTAATTATTGATATCTCTCTCTTCCGTCCGGGCCCAGTTAAGAGCGACATGATCACGCCATTTCTTGCAACCAGACATGGCTTGCGAGTTCGACCAATAATTCACGACGACCTCGAAGATATTTTGTCTGAGACTGAAGGCGTAGTTGTTTTTCACGAACAAGTTATTCGAATCATCTCGGTAATGACTGGAATATCGCTGGCTGAATCCGATGAGAAGCGGCGCCAATTAGGCGATATCGCTAATCAACAAACGGTCTGCGACTGGTTTTATCCAGCCGCCCTTGCTCGCGGTTACACCACTGTCGTTGTCACAGAAGTTTGGGAGATCTTGCGCGCCTTTGCATCATTTGGTTTCTGCAAAGCGCATGCTGCCGCATTCGCACTTCCGACTTATCAATCATCTTGGCTGAAAACTCATCACACCGCTGCATTCTTGGCAGGTGTCTTAACGCACGAACCAGGCATGTATCCAAAGCGCGTTATCTTGGATGAAGCACGGCAGTGGGGAATTCAAATTGCACCAATTGATGTGAATTTATCAGATGCTACTTATCGGGTCGAGAAGAGTTCAAAAATTACTAGAGCGCCATATCTTGCGCCAAATGTTTTAAGTTCTGGAGCCGAACTAAAACTTCCAGATGCCAGAGGCTTTGCAATTCGGATGGCGCTAAGTGATATTGATGGAATTGATGGCAAAGAAATTAAAAGCATAATTTCGGGGCGCCCATATTTAGATTTAGCCGACTTTGTTTATCGCTCTGGCGCAAGTCGCCCAACTACCGAGTCATTATTGATGATTGGCGCATTCGATGATCTTCATAAACTTTCAACATCAAATATCAATCGCCGCGATTTATCACTTCACCTGCAGGATTTATATCGCCTAGCTGGGTCAAAGAGCGCTACTAGTCAGAACCAGATGAGCTTTGAATTGCAGCCAGAAAAATTTGAACCAAGTGGCCTGCCAGATATAACGGCAAGTGAACAGGTTAGAAATGAGATAGATATTTTGGGTATGGATGTATCTAGCCATTTACTCGAATTTTATGGCGACTTCTTAAACAAGATTGGGGCAGTGCGTTCTTGCGATTTAATTAAGCATCGCTCTGGAACATCAGTTTTGGTTGCTGGCGTGAAGCTTGCACTTCAAACCCCACCAGTCCGTTCTGGTCGACGAGTAATGTTCTTAACTATTGACGATGGCTATGGCTGCAATGACATAACTTTCTTCGAAGATAAGCAGACCGATTTTGCGGCAGTGCTACGAAATTCTTGGCTGTTTTTAGTCCGCGGTGAAATTCGCCGAACTGGCCCAAGAGGAATTTCACTTCTTGGAACTGGTGCGTGGGAGTTAGCAAATTCTCACGAAAAGTGGCGTAATCTCGCAGTTTATGGAGCCAGCACAACATGAGTGAGTCAACGATTCTCCATGTTGATATGGATGCCTTCTTTGCTTCAGTAGAAGAGCGCGACAACCCTGCTTTAAAAGGCAAAGCGGTAGTTGTCGGAACTGGAGTTCGTGGTGTTGTCTCTGCAGCGAATTATGAGGCCCGTAAATTCGGAATCCATGCCGCGATGCCGGTGGGTCGAGCAAAACGATTGGCACCACATGCAATTTTTGTGCCACCAAATATGTCTCGCTATTCCGAAGTCTCATCGCACATTATGGAAATTTTTAGATCAGTTACTCCACTTGTCGAACCACTTTCTTTGGACGAAGCATTCCTTGATGTAACCGGCGCCAAACGTTTACTTGGTGATGGCCGCGAAATTGCAAAACAAATTAGGGCAAAAGTAGAAGCCAGTGAAGGGATAACTTGTTCGGTCGGAATAGCGACAACAAAATTTATTGCAAAACTCGCATCCGGACGGTGTAAGCCAAATGGCATGCTGGAAATTGCCGAAGATCGAGTGCTCGAATTTCTGCACCCGTTACCAGTAAATGCAATCTGGGGAGTTGGGCCCAAGACAAATGAGGAACTTCAGAAACTGGGACTTCGAACCGTTGCTGATATTGCAAACACCCCACGCCAAACTTTGATCCGCGCCCTTGGTGAAGCAGCCGGAGCTTCACTTTATGAACTTTCCTGGGGACGCGACTATCGTGATGTAGAGCCGGAAGAGGTAGATAAATCAATTAGCGCTGCTGAGACTTTTGATTCTGACACCGAGGATCAAGAGATTGTTTTACGAGAACTATTACGGTTAACCGAGAAGGCAACTTACCGAATGCGTGAGAAAGATTTTAGTGCGCGAACCATTTCAATAAAGGTGCGCTTTGCAGATTTCAAAACTATCTCTCGCTCAAAAACAGTTCCACTTGCGATAAGTGCAACGCATGAAGTCTTCGAAGTAGTCAAAGCTTTATTTCTCGGCCTCAAATTAGATCGCGCCAGGATTCGATTGGTTGGAGTAAGCCTTGACGGTCTAGAAGACGGCATAGATGCCTCCGAACAGTTGGTTTTGGGAGAGCGCGAGAACGGATGGCGCCAGGCGACCGCGGCGATGGATAAGGCGAGCGCTCGATTTGGCCAGGGAAGCGTCCGGCCAGCACGGCTATTCGATGAAATTGAAGAAGATTCTTAAAACCTGCCTATAACTGGCAAAAACACTTGGGTTCGACTTTCATACTTTGACTACCTGTCGTATTGTTGTGGGCATGGCCCTATCCGATCACGAAAAGCGCATGCTTGCCGAGATGGAAGCTGCCCTGGTTGCTGACGATCCACATTTAGTTTCAACGCTAAATGGCCGCGAGCGCACACCAAGGGGTTCACGTGCTCTACTTGGATTTGTATCAATTTTGGCAGGAATGTTGGTATTGCTCTCAGGCCTGATATCTCAGGTAATTCCACTAGGAATCGCTGGCTTCTTGGTATCGCTGGCTGGCCTAGTGCTCTTTCTTTCAAACCTATCTTTTGGAAAATCTGAGTTCAAGAACCCTAAAGGCGCTCGCCCTAAGTGGAGCTCACGCCTCGAGGATCGATGGGAGCGACGCAACTTCGAGAATTAATCTTTAATTTAACCTGCCCTCAGCCACCCCATTGGGTGGTTTTTTTATGTCCAAAATTGGGACGAGAAATGGGAGGAAGGGGGAAATAAATGGCAGAAAATGGTGCAAAGTGGATAGAAATGGAGTAAAGTGGTGAATGTAATCAAATCCGGGGGGATTTGAGCGTGAATTAGGGGAGGTGGGGCTAAATGTTTCTCGGCACCCACGAACCCAAACTCGATGAAAAGGGCCGCATTATTTTGCCCGCCAGATTCCGAGATGAATTAGCAAATGGACTTGTAATAACAAAAGGCCAAGAACGTTGTTTATATGTTTTTCCTAGCGGCGAATTTTCTTCAATTACTGATCGTCTGCGCCAAGCACCCGTCACCGAAAAAGCAGCACGCGATTACATGCGCGTGATGTTTGCTGGCGCACACGATGAAGTTCCAGATAAGCAAGGTCGCGT